>JAZNSQ010000033.1:0-15848 GCA_045591265.1 Clostridia bacterium
ATAAGTGTTCTGTTCAGCCTGCGAAGCATGGAATTTAAGTGTCTGATTTTCTGCGGTAAGCGTTTCGATTTTGTCTTTTACAAGGAAATCAAGAATTGCTCTGGTGTTGCAGTTTGCATTGTCAATAATATCTCTGGCGGAGTTATGAATTGCGTTTGTGGTATCGCAAAAACCGCGCTCGACAAGTCTGGAAAGTTCGCAGCAGCATTTCTGGTTATCCATTGCCATATTGTAAAAACCATTATTAATAGTGTTGTTAAGTGCAAAAGTTGAATCACAAATGCCGTTGTTGATACCATCCATCTTGCGCTCGATAGTTGCAAAGTCGGTAGCCAGCGCATAGTTTTCGCCTATACCGCCGCCGCCAAAACCAAAGCCTCTGCCGCCGCCGAGGGCAAGGAGCAGGATAATAACCCACCAACCGTTGTCGCCGCCGCCAAACATACCATCGTTGTATCTGCCGCCACCGCCGGTTACTGCAGCAACATCAGCAGCAGAAAGTCCATTTTCGGTCATAATAATAAGTCCCCCTTTAAAATAAAATTTATATTGCCAACCGTGCGCGCTTCGGTTAAAGCCTATTTAATGTATTTTGAAAGTTCGTTTGCCAGTTGTGCATACTGGTTGAATTGTGCCTGTGAGAGCTGTCCGCTGTTAAGCATTTTTTCAACTTCCGCTCGCGGATCACCTTTGAAATTGTTTTTAAAATTGTTTATTTCATTAATGAGCTGGTTTACATTGTTTTTTGGTCCAAATGCGTTGTATAAGGAATTAGACATTTTCTTCTGCTCCTTTCTCTATTTTTGCGGCAAGAGCGTCAACTTTGTCGCTCAATGCTTTAAAATCATCCTTGCCGACAAACTTTTCACCGCAGGAACAAGTGTGCTCAATAGATTTTTCTGCCGGTTCTGTGTGCTCTTTATATTCAAGAATTTTGGTGCTCGGCATACCGGAAATATCTGCAGTTTTGATGTAAATGTAAGGATTTTCGCTGTCCCAAAGAACAACAGTATTTCCAGGTGCAACAAGATAAGATTTTGCCGCCTGCTCACCCTGGACCCATAAAAGCCCATTCTGTGTCTGTGCCGGTGCCTGATAAGGCATTTTATATTGATTTAAAACGTCCGGCACTGCTCCCTGCTGAGGAAACGGATAACCGTAAAAATTCCCATAAGCCATTTAATATTCCTCCTTATACCAATAATAAATAGGGGTTTCGTCCCCGGAATCCCATGTGTCGTAATATTCTCCGTCAACAACCGCAACTACGTGTCCGGAAAGCGCAAGAACAAACCGGCCATCCGGGTGTTCTTCGCAAAAATCTCTGACGGTGTAACAATCGGGGCAATCGTTTGAAACAATATTGCGTTTATATCCTTTACTGCGAAGATAAGCTCCCCAAACCTTGTTGGCGTTTGGTATATCGCACATAAGAAAGCCTTCTATGCAAAGTCCAAGATATGTTGTTTCCCAGTCTTCGTTCAAAACTTTGCTTATAGCCCTGACCGTGCAATCGCCAACTCTCTTTTTCATCGGATTGGCATTATATTCAATCAACGAATCACCCCCTTGTTACAAGTAAATTGTATAAAAAAAATAAGCCGCTTTCCACGAAGAAAAGCGGCAATTTTTACGCAATTTTTACGCAATTTTGGCAATAAAAAAAGACCTTGCAAAAACGCAAGGTCTTTAAATATGGCGGCTTATTTTTTCAAGGCCGCTATCAACAATATATTGGATTTGGCGAACTGACATATCGACTTCTTCCGCAAGGTTTTCGTAAGTTATCTTGTCAACAAGTTTCCTTTTAAGAATCTTTCTGTTTCTTTCACTCAAAATCCATTCATCTATAAGATACTCCCTCGTTGACCGTGGGATATTTTCAAAATCGTTCAGCTTCAAAAAAATTCTCCTCGAAGCCGAAGCAAGCCGTTTTATAGCATTTTATTTCTGCCCGGCATTATTTCCTGTTCAGTACAAGAACAGCATTTTCAATAAGGTTATCCAAAGTATCATAATCAAGGGTAAAACCTTTTTTGTTAAGGTATTGCAGAACATAGGCTTTTTTCTGTTCGCCCATACCGCTTTCGGTATAAATCATTTCTGCCGCGCCTACCGCAATTTCAACCCATTTTGCAATATTGGAAAATTTTGTTTCTCCCCATTTTTCTTTAAGATAGGGAATTGCATATCTTGCTGCAATCGCCGCAAGAACCCCAACAACAGCAATTATAACTTCGGTAATGTCAATATAATCCCTTTGCTATTCCTCCTCTGTTTCTTCGGTATCTTTTTTCTTTTTATCATCAAAATATTTTTTCAAAAGAAGTCCTCCTGCCTCCACAATCATTGCCGTAAACCACCATTGAACAAGAGTAGAATGGTCCGCTCCGGTAAAATGCGTGGAAACAAAAACTCCTGCTGTAAAAATAATTGTCGCAATAAAAATTGTAATAATACATCCGCGCATAAATCGGTTTTTGGTAATGTGCTTTTGTTTTTTCTCAAAAACAATTTTTATCATTTTTTCATTTCCACCCGATTCTTTCTGATAGCTTTGTCAATAGCTGGTTTTTGCTTTGGTTTTTCTTCAACTTTAAAAGTCTTTCCAAAACCTTCAACAATTGCTTTCGCAAGCCCTTCTGAAATCTTTTTTTTGTTTTCAACAAAAGTATCAAAATCTTTTCTGTTGGTAAGAAAACAAATTTCCAAAAGATCAGCGCTCATACCGTATTGCCAACCGCTGCGGATAAATCCAAAGTGGTCTTTTTTAGCGGAAATTGCGTCAAATTTTTTTGTTTTCAAATTCATTTTTTTGTCAAAAGCTTCGCTTTGAACGCTGTTGCTTCGCGCAAAAGGTTTTCTTTCTTTAAAATATTTCGTGAGGCATTCCCGGAAACCGATTTCGATGTTTGCCGCTTTTTCCGCAAAAGGGACATAAACTTCACATCCGTTGGCGCTTTGTGTTCCGAATCCGTTAAAATGCACCGAAACAGCAAAATCACATCCTGCTTTAGCGCAGGCAATAGCTCTTTGAGAAGTATCACCGGGGCGGAAATCTCCGTCCCGGGTAAGATACGTTTCAAATCCGTTTCTGCGCAAAGCCTCATCCATTAAAAGAACAACATCAAGAGCAAAATCTTTTTCATAAAGTCCGTCAATGTCGGTATCGATGGAATAAGTTCCGGTATATTGGCCGCCGTGTCCGGCATCAAGTCCGATTTTAGGCATTTTTGTCACTCTTTCCTTTAAAATGCAACTCGTTTATTTCGTCCAGCATTTTTGTAATCATTCCGTTTCCGCCAAGCGCATGATAAGCATTATACATATCAAGATAATTTTCATAGGCATAAGATGGAATCTGCTCCGCTGTGGTGTATTTGTCATAATCATCCATAAGCTGTCTTCGAAGAAGAAGCATCATTCCGTTGCTGTTGTTCTTTCTTTCTTTTTTCTGTTCTTTCAAAAGCCAGATAATATAACCAAGCAAAATCGGAAGAACAAATTCAAGAAAATAAAGAATTACGTCTTTCCTTGCAAAAAACCTCTCTTTCTTTATTTCAAGAATATAATATCATACTTTTATATCCCCAAAACGGCACTTTTAAATTACATATAAATATTCCAGAAGTCTTTCTGAAACTTTTTGTCTGTAATTCCAACCGCTTCAAGCATTTTAACAAATGTGGAATAGTTTTTTACTGTTCCGTAATTGCCCAAAGATGTAACGGCATTTGCGGCTTTAACAATAACCAACGGAGAATAACCTTTATTTTTAAGTTTTTCGGCTTTTTCTTTTTGTTTTGTAGAATTACCAAATTTGAATTCTCCGTTTTCGTATTTTTTAGTTCCGCTTGAAACATTGTATTTTGCCAAAGCCTCCGGTGCGGAATAACCTTTTTTAATAAGGCTGTTTATATCAGCTTCCTTGTTATTGCTGTCAGAAACCGCTCTGTAAAGGTCAAGTTGTTCAGATGCTTTAGATGTTGCCGCTTTATATTTGCTCATATCCGTACCAAGCACATTTTCAATAAACGCAACGTCTTCTTGAGGAGTTGTGCTTTTATCTGCAATTATCTTGCTGACCATCCGTGCGTGTCCGCCCTCTTTGCCTTGTTCTCCCAGATACATATTGTAACTGTTGATTATATCCATCGGGTCTTTACTGAACGCTTTAAATTTATCCATATTTATATCTGTAAGATATTCCGTAGCAACAATTTTTTCTTTTTCTGAAAGATTTTTGTTGGGAATAAGATAATCAAGGAAAACCTGCGTTTCACTTTTTGTTTCTGTTTTTTCCATACCGCTTTTTGCGGCTTTAACCATAAGATATTTTATTTCAGGAAGTCCGTCAGCTTTTGCGTCTTGAATTTTTTCCCATTCTGTTTCAAGTTCATATCCGTGCAATCCTTCTTTGCTCAAAGCTCCTGCGTATCCGTAAAGCTGTTTAACCGTTTTTTCTTTGTTTTCAAGGCTCAACGATTTGAACATATCGTTTGCAACAAGCTGTTTTACAAGCTCGCGCTTTTTCTTGCCTTGTTCAATTGACATCTGCTCATATTCTTTTGCGGAAAGCGGGTATTTTACTGTATCAACCGTAACGTATTTTTGCGAAGGACCTTTCGGATAAAGATTGGTATTTCCGGTATCCGCAACAAGCTGTGCAATAAGTTTGTCTTCTTCTGTTGTAGCGTTTTTCTTATAAGTACCGGGAGAAATAAATGCGTCAAAAGCCCAGCCAAGCTTTGTATCTCTGTCGCTGTGCTTTTTTGTTTCTCCCCAAGCATCAACCTGTGCCGAAAGATTTTTGGAAAGCCCGGGAATTTTAGACATTGCCGTCTGAATGGGGATTTGTAATATGTCGGGAATTTTATCCGTTTTGTCAACGTAATATGCGTTTCTTTTTGTGTTATCGCTCGTCTTCGTAACAGCATTCAGAACCTGCGGAACGAACTGGTTTGCATAATTTCCTAAAAGGTCAATGAAAAAATCCTCAAAGCTGTCATACTGATTTGTAAGCGTGTATTCTATGTTTGAAAGCATAGACATTTCAATCATCGGATTCCCAATGGAAGCAAGCGTTCCGACAAGGCCGCTCAAAGCAACGCTGAGAGCATTTTCGGAATTAATTTTTTCTTTAAGCTCTCCGTTCCAAAAATCATATGCAAGCGCTCCCACAAACATCGGCATAACGGAACTTCCAAGCCATTCCACGCTGTAAGAACTTCCGTCATCGAGCTTAATTGCAAATGCTTGTTCTCCAAGAAGTTTCTGAAAGTTTTTTTCATCGTCATCGTCCGAAAGACCGTTGGTGATTTTTCCGATACTCCTGAGAAAAGCACCTATTCCCATAAGCACCAGACCTGTTGTTCCTTTTGCAAGGTCGTTGATTGCTTTTCCGGTATCCATAGATTCCGGATTGCGCATAATTTTTGCCATTTCGCCAAGACCTTTTGCAAAGCCGATAGGGCTGTAATCCGCTGCCGTACTGAGAATATTAATGGGAACTTTTTTAAACGGTAACAAAGTTTCAGTAAGTACGTGAAGTGACGGATGTACTTGAGAAAGTTTTTTAATTGCATCTGCCGTAGGGCTGTCTTCATTAAATGTGTTATAAAGCGCTTCCGCAAAAGCCTCGGCTCTCAGATTATCCATTTTTTTAAGGTTTCCCGGTCTTGTTGCTGTTTCTGCCGTAATTCCGTTTGCTTTCATTCTTTGCGCAAGCTCATGCGCGTAAGTAAGAGCTTTAAAAGAACCGTCTTCCACATCGCTTAAAAGCCATGTGTTAAAATCCATTATTGAACCAAAACCGCCGTGTTCAAAAACGGTTTTCATTGCTTTGGAAAATTTGCTGTCTCCTTTAATTTTTCGGGAAAGATATGTGCCAATAAAATCACTGTTTGTGTTTGTTTTATATTCTTTTATGAATTTGTTGGTGTTTGAAGAATCCGCGTATTTCCCCGAAGTGTCAAAAATCTTTTTTGCGTTATCAAAATCCTTGATGGCAAAACGAAAATCTTGCCGCGAATAAATTGCTGTGGTTCTTTGCTGCGCTTTGTCAAACTTATGAAGTCTTTCGGATTTTTTTTCAAGTTTCCCGGCTTCTTTTGTTTTTCCTTCCGCAATAAGCTGATTGATTTTGCTGTCTTTTTCTATTGCTTTTTTTGCCCGGCCTTTAGCGTAAGCATTAAACGCAAGTTCAATAGGCGTCTTTACAGCATCTTTGACACCGTTTACAATCGCCATAGACATATTTGAAACAACGTTTCTTATATGTGTTCTCGGGTTGGAAAGCATACACCAGTAACGGTAATTGTTCAGTCTTTCCCAGAAACTTGTAGAAGTCTGGTTTGCAAGGTCTTTATAAACTTCGTCCCAAGCTTTTCCTTCCGCTTCTGTTCCGGCGGCTTCAATCGCTTTATCAACAAGTACCTGATTGAGAACAATTTCTTTGCCTTTTCCGTTTCTGTCTGCGTTAAGCTTTTCAACAAGTTTTTTGGCAATATATTCTCCGTCTTCTTTAAGGTTGATTCCGTCAGTATCGACCAGATTTTGTAAAACTTGAATACTCTGCAAAAGCTGTCCGCCTTTTGTCGCAGCATAATTGATGTCTGCTTTGATGTCAAGCGCTCTTTTGCGGTATTCAGCTTTTTTTTGCGGATCAGTTTCGGTTTTGGCTTTGTTCTGATAGAAAAGAGCAGTCATTGCCGCTTTGGTGACATCGTCTTTTTCTATCATTTGTTTTTTGTCAATCTTTTCCCGCCAAGTTCCGTAAGCTTCATCAAGACCGTTATTTTGAATTTCATCAATGGCTCTTTGCATACTTTCCGCATCTGTATTAATTTGATGAGCATATTTTTCCGGATGCTGAATCACATCGTCCATATAATCATCGTCGCCAAGTTTGGAACCTGCCATATAACCGACATTTTCCGAAACAGCAACATTTTCCGAAAGTTTTTTTGGTACTTCAAAATAATTGTCTTTTTCAAGCTGTTCTTTTCTCAAAGGCTGTGCGCCGAATTCATTAAGCGCTTTGTAAAAAGGCTTCTGACTTTGCATTCCGCCAACTGTGTTCGGATGAGCACCGCCTTTATATCCTTCATCTTCACGAACATTGTTTTGAGCATCTTCTGGAATGTATTCAGTTTCATTTTGAACTCCGATTTCGTTTTCGGGTTCTTTTTCGTTAGCTACGTCGTATTCTTGTCGAATGATATTTTCAATTTCTGCGGTGCTTCTGCCTTCGGAAGCGAGCTGAACTATTCTGTCAATCATTGTTGGCGTTGCTTCTTCGGTTTCTTCCGCATTTGCAAACGGTGCTTCCTGCTCGTTTTGAACTTCGGGAATGGCATTTGCTGTTTCAGCAACAGGCGGTTCTGCGGAGATTACAGGGGCTTCTGCGGGCACATCTGTTTCTGTTGTTTGAACAGCATCCGCCGTCGCAGGAATTCCGCCCTGAGTAATGTTAATGTCATTTTGAGTTGTTGCTGATGTTGCGTTTACAATTCCGCCCGGTGCGCTTAAAATACCGCCCGCAAAAAGACCCATAAGCCATTCGTAGAAAGCGTCCGCCATATTGAAAACAGCGTTTTCCCCCGAAGTTGTGGAAAACATTTCTTTATCGTGGTCGAAAACAATTTTTTGTGTAATCCCGGAAACAATACTCTGAAGGACTTCTTCGTTTCCTTCTGCTGCGGCAGATTTAACGTAATCGATTATTGCTTTTCTTACAGAATTTGCGCTTGCATTAGGAAGTTTTTGAAAACCGCTTCCGCTTTCAATTTGTGCCTGCCCAAAAGCCGATAAAAGCGCTGTTACGTTTGCTTCCGTTTCTGTTGCTCCGTTCAT
Source organism: Clostridia bacterium (assembly GCA_045591265.1). Lineage (GTDB taxonomy): Bacteria > Bacillota > Clostridia > UMGS1883 > UMGS1883 > UMGS1883. Next base: position 7,855 of record JAZNSQ010000033.1, read on the forward strand.
AAGAGCGGATTCGTATTCCGGATAAAGCATCTGCTCAAAATTAAGCCAGAAACTTGGATTTTTTGCTGTCGAAACAGCCGCTTGCTTAATTGCCGGCAAAAATGTTTTTGTATTGGTAAAGGCTTTTATTCCTTTTAGTGCTCCTGTCGCCGCTTTGCTTGTTCCTGCCGTTGCAATAGAAAGTACCATATCGGGAATTGCGGTTGTTACTGTAGAGATAATTTGCGAAGACATTTCTGCCGATTTGCCTTTTCCTGTTCTTTCAACCGCTTCTTTTGCTTCTGCAGCTTCTTGCTGTTTCCATTGCTGAAGCGGTTCATTAACAACCGAAAGCGGGTTATATTCTTCTCCAAAAGTTTTTCCCAGTATTGCCGTAGGAATATTGAATTTGCTTAAAAACTCAAGACCGCCTACGGTGTTTGCGGCAAAATTGGCAATACCGCTGTCTACGGATTCGGAAAAAATGTCTTTGCCAAACTTTTCCGCGGCGTTTGCTCTGATTTCATCAAGAGTTTCCTGCTTGACTCCTGCCGCTCTTGCAATGTTTTCACCAACGGCTTGTCTTCCTCTTTGAATCGGAGAAACGGGCAGACTGCTGTAATCTTTTGGTGCTTCGGAAGAAACAGCCTGAGCCGAAAGGGAGGGAATAACTTTGTTTTCGGGTTTTGCCTCTCTTTTTTCTTCTTTTATTTTCTGTGCTGCTGCGGCAGTTAACGCTGAAGACACCGCTCCGGCAATGGCTGTTTTCGGAGTATAATCTTTTTCTTTGGCAGCAACGTTTTCTTCTTTTTTCTTTTGCTTTTTTTCTTTTATTTCCTCAGCTTGTGCTGCGTAATCTTTTTTTGTTTTTTGCTTTTTTGCAAGCTTTTCGGGATTAGGCGATGCCATTTTTAATCCTCCTTAATAAAGGTCTTTTATTTTGTGAGGAATATATTTGTTTGCCGCATTAACTCCTCTGACGTAATATTGCCCGTATTTATTGGAACGATAGTCATTCTCATCATCAATAAAAGCGTTTGCGGCAATTCCATAAGGAAAAGCGCCTTTTGCAAGGCTTTCGTGATAAATAATTTCATCGTTGATGTTTTTTATCACTTGCGGGTAAAGAAGAAGTTCTTCACCCGCCCATTCTCTTATGGCGTTTTCAACTTCAAAAGTTTCAAGAAGCATCATATTAACCCAACCGACAACATATTTTTGAAGGTCCGGATTATCGCTTGGAAATTCGGGAATGTAGCTGATACCAAGTTCGTAAATTTCTCTTGCTGTCCTTATACGTCACCAACCATTTCATCAACTGTATTGATTTTTGTAGCAAGCCTTCCTGTTCCGTCATCTTTTATATAGTTGGGGTTCATTCCCATTGTCTCTGCGCTTTGCATTTGCTGCATCATAATATTCATTTTTTGCTGTGCGCGAAGTTTGGAAATAATCTTGTTTTTGTTTTTGATAACGTGGTCGGGAATCGCTTCAAGATACATAATCGGATCGCTGAAAATTCCGTTAACAAGCATACTGTCTGCGGTTTGTGCCTGCGCAATTTCGCTCCAATATGCCGAAGCGCCAATATCAACCATAAGCTGCATATTTTTATAATCTTTAGCGTCAAAATCAAATTCGTAAAGAACTTTTTCTTCTTCGCCAAATTCGTTATACATATTTACGGAAACCGTTCTTTCGCCGTAGTCAACTCTCATTATTTCAAGCATTACAAGAACGCAGTCTTCCCAGAATTGATGATAAGTCTGCCTCTGAAGTTCAAGAGGTGCCGCGGATGCTTTCTGAGTTGCAATAATTGCGGAAGTGTTTTCCGGTTTTATGTTGCCAAGCGCCGCGTCGGAAGCCCCCATAAGTTCCTTGGAATAATCAATTGTTTTATCAACAAGGTTGATTGCCTGCTGGCTCATATCGCTCGGCTTGGTGCTCTGCATCACCGCATCGTTTACACCGCCCACAACACCGATAGCCTGTCCTACCGCATTGTCCCAACCTTCCGGAAATTTGGTTTTATCATAAACAATTTTCGGGAAAGCCATTGTTTTGTGGTGAACCATACTCATTGCCAAAAGCTTGTTTACAAAAATCTGGTTGGGAATAAGCCCTGTAATACAGCTTTGCCCGTGATAGCAGGATTTTCTGCTTTCCCAAGGCATCCACACAATAGGATAACGGCGATATTCTGTGTTGGTGTCTCCTTTAAGCATAATCTTTTTGGTGCATTTTACATAATGAACTTCTCCGTCTTCTTTCCAGAAACGTGTAAGCACAGTTACAAGCTCGTCATCAAAGTCTTCGTCTTCGCCGTAAAAGTTTTCTCTGTCGGGCGTGATGTTTTCAATATCATCTTTTTTAACGCCGTATGCTTTGGCCATCCTTTTTACTTTTTCAAGAGTAAGCCTCTGAACAACAATAATTCTGTCCTGCGTCTGTACTTCGTCATCGTGTGGATTTCCAAAAAGAACTTTTGTATTATCCGTAAGTTCAACGGCAATACTTTCGGTTTCGGTGTCATAATAAAAGAAAAAACATCCGTCACCGTCAACCGCCGCGTTCCTCAGCATTTTTCTTGCTTTTGTTTTTGCTTTTGTGTCTTCGATAACTTTGTCAATTTCGTTTTTGAAAATATCACAGCAAAGCCTTGTCTCTTCCGTATCGTTCATTGACCTGAACTGAACCGCAATATCGTCCGAAACAAGCTGTGAAATAAAATAAGAAACAACTCGTTTTAAAAAGTTGAATGTCGGTTTGTCAATGTCCGGTGCGTTGATTCCGGTCCATTGGTTTCCGATATAAAAATTTTCGTTTTTCTTTACTGTTTCGTCAAGCTCAATGCTGTCATTATATTTTTTGCCTTTTTCGTATTCTCGAAAAACACTTTCGGGAGTAATTGTTTTGTTCCTTAATCAATCTCCTCCTGACCTTCAGAACTTCCATTATAGGAAGCAAAATTTGCCCATTGTTTTTTTAATCGGATTTCTGCTCGTTTTTCTTCGGTTTCAAGAATATTGGCTTCTTTTTTATTCCCGTAATTTTGTCCGATAAAAAAGAATGCTGTTCCGAAAAGTGCGCCTCCGATTATCATTCCAAGACCAAAACAGATAACTTCCAATTAATCTCCTCCTTCTTCAATAAGAATTCTTCCTCCGCCGAATGCGCTTCCTTCGGCGGTAACGGAAACGTCGCTCTGAACAGCGAACTCATATGTAATAGTCTGTGAAACAAGTTTGTCCAGCGTTGCAGCAACGACCTTTCCGCCAAAGAGGATTTCTCCTCTTGCTTTTGGCGGTGTCGAAATTCCGCAGATCACTTTTTCCCCCTTTTTGATTTTATGGTTTCCGGCGGAAACTCTCTTTCCTCCGATTTCAACAAAGCAGTTTCCCGCGTTTGCGTCTGCGGTAAAAACAAGCAGAAACTGCTTTCCGTCCATCATCATTCTTCGTCTGTCCATTTTGCCTCCTCTTCAAGCCACTCAAAAACGTTCTCCGGCTCTTCACCTTTGATGCAGGCGAGCCCCCATTCAAGGAGAAACTCGCCCATAGCATCAACGTCCATTCCACAGATTATGTCATGCCAGTTATTTGGAAATGCGCTGTGCTTTTCCTGCCATTCGGCGGATTTGTTCATTATCCAGACTATGGCCACCGCAACCGCTCCGCAGATAAGAAGCTCCTTCGGTTCAACCGGACCGGGTCTTTCCACATAGACGTATGCGTAATAAATGAAATGCGCCATTCCGATTGTTTCAAATGTGGATTTTATCGCTTTAAGAATCTTCATAAAACCCGCTTCTTTCCTTTATTTCCTCAAGGGTCTCCGCAGAATCGAATCCCATCCAGATGTTGGCAAGAAGCATTGCAATGTTTAGAAGCGTCAGAACGCATAAGATTTTAAACTCCATCGGTTATGCTCCTTTCAGGGGTTATGTGAATTTCAGAGCGGTAATTCTGTATGTACCGGAAGAGTGAGTTTTACCGAAGGTAAATCCGTTTTCGGAAACATTGTTAATTGCGTTATTGCTGTCAGTGCTGTCAATTCCGCTGAAATTGTTGCTAAGAACTTTGCCACTGTTACTTGAGCTTGCGCCGGCCATATAGTAATATCTATTCGTAAAGACTGTATAACTTCCAAACTTTTGGGCAACTTCGTTTCTTAGACCTATGAACATAAAGTTGCTTGTTCCGGGTGTTACGTCCGAAGTATAGTTTGCGTATTCCGGCGCAATTATCAGCATATCCGGCAAAAATCCGAAATCAACCGAAACGGTTTCATTCCATGTGCCAGTAACTGTCGCTGTACCAATATAGCTTTGCAGTGTTGCACCGCCCCCGGAAGAACCTCCTGCCGCTTTCTGCCCCATAACGAATGATAAAACGTCAAATGCCATTATTCTTCACCTCCTTTTTTTAAGTTAAGCCGCCGATCGCAATCCAAATATATTCATAACCAAGGCTTGTACAAAAATCCGAACCACCGAAATTAAACGTTTTGTTGTTTGCATTATTTATGGGAGGAGAAAGAGACGTAGTATCAATAGTTGAGCCATCATTATGTATCCCCACGGATGTTGAAACGGTTGTGTATTGTCGTTTTACACCGCTTATACCTATACTTGATATATTATAAACAGTCCTAAAAGCGGTTGATACGCCAAAACCATTTGCTAAATGGTATGCTGGATCTGTGGTGTTTCTACCATATACTCCTCTAATAAGTATTAAGTCTGGCGTTAAGTTTAAACCGTGCTCAACACTAATTGGCCCGGTTGTGCCAGTTCCACTAAATTTGCCGCTTGCTATTTTTACACTGGAATTTCCACCGCTTGCAAGCGTTCCGATAATTCCCGCAATATCAACGCCATTTGCTATGTTTCCCGGCAAAAGTGTTTCCGGCTTTGAAATATTCACTTTCGAAAATACGCTTCCGGTGCTTGGAACAAGTTCCATATCGCCGCCGGAAAAATCAAGTGTGACGTTTGCGGTTTCTTCCGGTTTGCTCGTGTCAATATCGCCGATGTTTTCCGCAAAATCCGCAGTAAGGATTGCTTCCGTTTTTCCGTTTTTGCTTCGGATTGCGTCCGCTATTTCCTGAAGTGTTTCTTCCCGGATTTTATATTCCATCAGAAGCTCGCCTCCTCTGCCTGTGCAAATCCTGTGTTAAATCCGTTTATAACGGTGCTGTTTCCTTCGCTGTCTGTAATGGTGGTGCTGTCGTTTTCGGAATCACTTACAAATGTATAAGCGTTTGTGCTTCCGTCCGCATATGTTTCAACAATAATTCCTTCGGTTTCAAAACCGGAAAGGTCAACCGCGGTTGTAATCTTTCCTTTCGCAATTGGCTCTGCCGCAAACGTCCATTCGCTCGTGCTCAGGTTTCCCTCAAGCCTCGCTGTATAAAGTTCGCCATCGTTCTCAAAAATAACCGAACCCGCAACAATAAGTTTCCCGGTAACAATCGCAAGGTTTGTGAAGAACACAACCCCGAAATCGTTGGAGGTGTGGTTGATATAAACCGTTTTTCCTTCCGAAAGCGCCTGCGTAACGTCTCCCGGCGCTGTGTTGGAAGTATTTCCGATTATAATTCCGCCGCTTCCCGCTTCTGCAACAGCTTCTTCAACCGATTTGCCGTTCGACATCTCAACGTCTGCCGCGTCCATCAGCTTGAAATTACCGCTTTTCTGTTTGATTTTGTCAATAACCGTTACCGGCATCTCAGCTCACCTCCACAGTAGTCGCCCCAAGCCCTGCCTGAGCGCTGATATATACGTTGTAACTTTCGGTATATCCGAATTCATTCGGAAAATCCGCCGTTGCCAAAAGATTAAAACCGCCCTCAAATCCGCCGACTTTGAAAGTGCAGGCCCCAAGCCTTGCGGGAAGAATATAAAAGATATATTCCCCATCTTCCGCAGTAACGGTAAAGGTTCTTTTCCTCGTTCCGGAAAGAACTTTTGTAAGCCCTTCAACTCCCGAAATGGTTTCCGGTGCCGCGCCGTAATAAACTCCGTTATAGAAATTCATCGTTGCTTCGGCGGTAACTGTACCCTTCTGATTCGTTGCGCTCATATTGAATTTCTTTGTCCCGGAAATTTCCTCGTTAACGGTAACCGAACCGCTTTTAACCGCATCTGCCTCCGTTCCGTTAACAACAACGGAAACCGGGTCTTTATTCAAAGTCCATTTAAAAACAGCCGAAGAAACCGAATCTCCGATTTCCACAACCGAAGGGCTGACTGTAAAGGACGTTATCTTAAAAGGATTCAGCGAATCAAGTTCTGCTTCAATTGCATCAAATCTTGCGTCAACGTCTTCCAAATCCGCGTAATCGCCCCTCTTCACAAGAAGCGCCCAGCTTCCGGTTTCGTCTTCTTCCGGAACAATTCCGATAACCGGCGCAGGATTATTTACCGAAACAACGTAAGCGCTTCCGTTATAGAAAACAACGTCCCTCGAAATCTGTCCGTTCCGGATTGCCCTGTAATCCGTTTCCGCGTTCCATTCTCCCTGCCAGACAAGACCGGGAAGTCCGGCCGCGCCCGTTTCGCCCGTATGTCCGTTCATAACCCCGAACATAAAAGATTCGCCGTTTGAAAGAACAAGATTAACGGTGTTGAAACCTCCGTCCTCGGCGCTCATTTCCGTTTCAACGTCTGCGATTCCAACCCCTTCCGCGCCCTGCGGAATTCCAAAATTCATAATGGGCTTTTCCGCCGTTCCGCCGATGGTAACAATAGCTTCCGCTCCCGGTTCAAGCGTCGCAACGTTTCCTATCTGAATTTCCGGTGTGATTCCCGGGTCGCCCTTTTCGCCGTCTTTTCCGTTGAAGTCGCCTCTTTCCGCCGCTTCAAAAACTTCCGTCGCCTTCAAAATGGCTTCGCTTGCGTTTCCGGAAGCGGCGTTCGCCGTATCAAGGGCAAGCTGGCTTTTCGCGTCAATCTGCTCCGCCGCGGTAAGGGAAATTTCTGGAAGAGGCATTTCGCCCGGTGCGTTTCCGTAACTTTCAATGATAACGTAAGCGGTGCTTGTGGTGATTCTTTCCGTTCCTTCGGAATCCGTTCCGTGAAGCTTCACTTCCCAGGTGCCCGCCTCAAGGTTAAGATGCATATCCTTCGTGATTTTGTCATCAACAAGGTTCACGTCATATGTGGTTTCCCCTTTGGTGAAATGCGCCCATTTTGAAAGCCCGCTCCAGTCGTCCGTGCGGAAATCAAAGCTCGCTTCCGCGTAATCAATGGAATCCGAAACAAGCCGCACCTTTCCGCCGGAAAGTTTCTGATTCCTTACTGTAAATCTCAGAAGTTCCATTTTTTATTCACTCCTTTTCCGAATGATAAGACAGCCCATGGAAAGGTCAAATTCCCATCTGCTGCCGCTTTCGGCGGAAGAAATTTCGTCCGGGTCGTCGATGAAATCAAAACCGGAAAGGCTGATGTTTCCCGGAACTCCGAATGTTACCCAACCGTGGCAGTCCGCGGTTTTCTCTTCGTCGCAGGCGAAAACAAAATCCGAAATCCCTTCGCCGAAATACATTTTTCCGTTTTCCGCTTTAAAACTTCCGGAAATTTCCCTTCTTTCCAAAGCAACAACAAAACCGCTGTTTTCCTTCGCCTTCGCTTCAATTCTTCCGTCAAGCCCGGTCATAAGCACCATTCCGTTGGTGCTTCCGATTTTTCCGTCGCTTCCGATGTTTCCGTGAACGTGATTTCTCTCCGCCGCTCCGATGTTTTCCGGTCTGATGGGGTCGCTTCCGGCGGTGAAATGTTCCACCGCGTGTTTCTTTGCCGCCGCGCCCACCATTTCCGCTGTGTAATCGCCTTTCTGCGCTTTGACCGCGCCCGCTCTTCCGAAAACGGAAGTTACCGAACCCGCATCGATAAGCAGCTTTTCAAGGTCTTCCTGCGTCGCAACCTCCCCGGCGATGTATTCAATAACCTCGTTTATCTTCGGAATAGCGATTTCCCTGCCTATCTGTTCAACAGCCGCCTGCATTTCCGCCGC
>JAZNSQ010000034.1:0-160340 GCA_045591265.1 Clostridia bacterium
CATGGTTGATAGGTCACAGGTGTAAGTGCAGTAATGCATTCAGCTGAGTGATACTAATAGACCGAGGGCTTGATCTTTTGTAGCTTGAAACAAGTTTTTGGCTACTTTAAGTGAGTTATTTAAAACGAATGTTTTTGAAACGAATGTTTCTATATCAAAGTTAGCATTATTCAATTTTGAGAGTGCAAATACATTCTCTATATTATTCGGTGACTATGACGCAGAGGTCACACCCGTTCCCATTCCGAACACGGAAGTTAAGCTCTGCAGTGCTGATGGTACTTGGCGGGAAGCTGCCCGGGAGAGTAGGTCGTCGCCGGAACAAACGAAAAGAACACTTACAATCGTAGGTGTTCTTTTTTTTGTTGATTATGACGCAGAGGTCACACCCGTTTCCATTCCGAACACGGAAAAGCCTGAAAAAGATGCTTCCAAGCCCAATCTATACTTGCCAAATTTGTATCTATGCGGATTGCCGGTCTCATAAGGTTACAACCTTATTTCGTCCTTGCGCACCACATATATACAAATTTTTCTGCGTATATATCGCACTTGAAAACAACTTTTTCAGGCAGCTCTGCAGCGCTGATTACCTCTCGGGAAGCTGCCCGGGAGAGTAGACGAGGGCCGGAACAGAAAAAAGCATCGACATTGTCGGTGCTTTTTTCAACTAAATCCGTCTTGCGACGGAATAAATCTTCTAACGAAGATGAAATCACTTCGTGATGAAATCCGACTTCGTCGGGATATGCAGACGGATTTAATTTCATCGAAACCGTAAGGTTTTGATTTCAACCAAGCTTGCTTGGATTTCATCGTGGCAACGCCACGATTTCATTTTAGTATTTTTTAATAAACAGGAGTGCCTTTTGGCACTTTTTTTGTTCAATGAGTAATTATGATATATGTTCTTTTGTAACCAAAAGAACCAAAAGTTCCGGGGTTCCGATTCCCCCGGACCCCAAACGGCCTCGCAGGGGCGCAGTGTTTTAAAGTGCGGTTTTCTTTTAGTCTGTGGGTTTTGTTTTTTCAACTTCCTTGCCTTTGCGACACCGAAATATAATAATGAACTTATCATTATATATTTCTAAATCGTGTTCACCAGCAGAGGAAGATGATGTAAACACGATTTTGCCGGTCGGCTTCGTCGTTTCAAAAACCTTAAGTTGTGTGGTTAATCATTCTTAAACTAACTTTTAGCGCTTTTTTTAGGTTTATAAATTCGCTTTTTTGACTTGGGCAAAAATTGCCCATAACATTTTCCTTTGCAGATGGGCAATTTTTAGTCGTGCATGTCAATAAGTTTGACATTTAAGACGGCGCAACAAAAGAAAAGTGAATTTATAAACAAAACGCTTTCTCGTAATTAAGAAAGTAAGAGTTAATTCCTTGCCCCTGCCAGGCCGTTTCGGGGGTGCGGGGGAATCGGAACCCCCGCGTTTTTGCTCCTTTTGACATCAAAAGGACATCTAATAGTGCATATATTAAATGCAAAATTATATTCCATCTTTTTTTGAGAGGCATGAAAATTGTATGTTCCAGAACCTTTTAATTCTTTTGGTTGCAAAAGAATGAGTATATAATATATATAATATAGGAAGAAACTCTGTTTTTTGGTGGATTATGTTTCAAAAAGTGACATAATGTAAATGTAATATTACAGAAGATTACAGTTTGGTTACAAAAAAAGCTATGTACTTGACGAAGGGTTTTAGGGGTGGTATAATCGCATTGTAGTTAAGGGAGGTATCTCCCAAATGACTTTTGGTGAATTTGAAAGAGGTCGCCGAAAGTAACAAAGCACTCTTTCAAAAAAATATTTTTTTAGGAGGAAGAGATTATTATGAAAAATCTCAAGAAAACACTCGCAGTTGTTCTTGCATTCGTAATGGTTCTTAGCATGGGTGCTATCAGCACATTTGCTTACTCAGACGTTACTGCTGGAACAATCACAGACGAAGCTGTTAGTATCCTTTCAAACCTTAATATTCTTACAGGTTTCGAAGATGGTACTTTCAGACCTGATGAAACTGTAACAAGAGCTCAGATGGCTGCTATCATCTGCCGTACTCTTGGTTACGAATCACAGGCTGAATCAAGCAAAGGCTTCACAGTATTTAACGACGTTGCAGGCGACCACTGGGCATCTGGTTACGTTAACGTAGCTCAGGCACAGGGAATCATCAACGGTTATGGCAATGGTAACTTCGGTCCTGAAGATCAGGTTACTTACGAACAGGCTGTTAAGATGATCGTTTCAGCTCTTGGTTACGACCTTGCTGCACAGTCAAAGGGTGGTTACCCCACAGGTTATCTTGCAATCGCTTCTGCTGAAGGCATCACAAAGAATGCTAACGGTCGTGTAGGCGACGCTGCAAAGAGAGCTACAATCGCTGTTCTTGTTTACAACTCACTTGAAGTACAGCTTATGGACCAGACTTCTTGGTCAACAGGTACTGAAGGCGACAAGTACACACAGACAGATAAGACAGTTCTTTCACAGTACCTTGACGTTATCAAAGTTGAAGGTGTTGTAACAGCTGCTCCTTTAGTAGGCATTACAACTTACGCTGCAGATGGTCCTCAGAACGCAACTGTTTACGGTAAAGAATTCTACTACTCAAACGGTGTTTACACAAACACTGCTGATCAGAACTTCCCAGCTGACTGCAGCCTTGTAGATGCAAACGCACTCTTCGGTAAGAAGGTTGTTGCTTACATCGGTGCACATGCTGACAAAGAAACAGGTCGTAAAATGATCTACGCTATGAGCGAAAAGCAGGGTGCTAATGAAGTAACAGTTATCAATGCTAACCAGCTTACAAACGCTACAGTTGATGGCGAAATCAGCTACAAGAAGGCTGGCGCAAGCAGAGCTACAGACGTTAAGCTTGCTACTGGCGCAGTAGCATACAAGAACTTTGCTAATCAGGGTATCACAGCTTCTTCAACAGGTACAGATGATATCGCTGGTCTTGTTTCTGCAGGTGTTATTGAACTTATCAGCAACGACAACGATAGCTTCATCGACTACATCATGATCACAGCTTACGACAACGAAGCTGTTATCGAAACTGTAGAAAACGAAGACGGTATCATTTCATTTGACCTTTACAAGGGTAGCCTTGATGAAGTTGACACAGAAGAAGAAGACGAACTTGTAGTAGTTTACAAGGATGGCGAACTTACAACTGTTGATGCACTTGCTGCAAACGACACAGTTTCAGAAGTTGACACAGTTGGTGGTCTTGCACAGGGCGTTATCCGTATCCTCTACGTATCTTCTAAGACAGTTACAGGCGAAGTAACAAAGTATGATCCTTCAAAGGATACAGTTACAATCGCTGGTGAAGTTTACGAATTATCAGCTAACTCTAACTATGCAAACGCTGCAGCTCTCGCTGAAAAAGAAGGTCTCTTCTTCCTCAACGTAGACGGCGCAATCGCTCATGACGAAGCTGAAGCTGCTAAGGGTGACTACGGTCTTGTTCTTGCAGTAGATACAATCACAGGTATTAATTCAGGTTACGCTGTTCAGATCGTTACAGTTGACGGTACAGTTGCAACTTATGACCTTGCTTCTAAGGTAGATTACAATGGAACAAAGGGCGACGCTGCTGCAGCTGCTGCAATCCAGACAATCATGGGTAACGTAGCAGGTGGTACACTTTCTGAAGGTACTATCACAGGTGCTGGTACAGTTTCTGGTACTGCATACTATGCAACAACAGCTACAGCTAAGAACCTTCTTTACGAAGTAAAGATTAAGAATGGTAAGGTTACAAAGCTTACTTCTCTTACTGCTTCTGCTCAGAAGACAGGTAAGGAATACGATCAGGAAAACATGTCATACAGCTCACTCAGCTTCAATGACGATACTGTAGTATTCGCACTTGCTCCTGCTTACGCATCAGCTAACAACAACCAGACACATCACAAGATTGAAGCTGAAGACGTTAAGCTTGGTAAGGTTTCTGACTTCCTTGAAGATGGCGAAGGATTAACTTACAGCCTCTTCGGTTATGACATCGATGCTAACAGCGACATCTCTGGTGCAGTTGTTGGTTACAACCTTGAAACAGCTATTCCTGCTGAAGATGCAGTTGTAGTTATCACAGGTGTTGGCGTTGTTAAGTATGATGACGATGCAGCTGTAGAAATTACAGGTCTCCAGGCTGGTAAAGAAGTTTCTTACATCATCTATGATGAAGAAGCATCTTACAAGTCAAAGATTGCTCCTGAATTCCTTGCAGCAGGTGATATCATCATGGTTGCAACTCCTGACGCTAACGGCGTTGTAAATGATTTTGATACACTTTACAGCGACACAGCTAAGGACCTTGACGGTGGTACTTCTACAGCAGCTGATGCTTACGAAGCAGCTCAGACACTTATCGCTACAAACATCAACGCTGATGACATTTACTATGTAATTGGTGCAGTTGATGAAGATCCTGGTTTTGAACCCACAAACGGTAAGTTCTTCTTCGATAGCTACAGCGAAAACCTTCAGGGTGGCATCAACGGTCACATCCAGGGTGATGGTGTTGCTATGAGAGATGCTGCTAACTATGTACTTGTTGATTACAGCAACGGTTCAGATGCTGAAATCTCAAGAAAGTCTAAGGGCAAATCAATCTTCGGTTCTCTTACAAAGTACAACTCATTTGCATTTGTAAGATACTATGATGATAAGCTTGCAGAAGTTGTAGTATACAGATACTAAGATACTCACTAACTTAAGGTTAGTTAAAAAGACACATCCTTCGGGATGTGTCTTTTTTTAGTTTAAATATATGAAATATAGTTTTGTTGGTTATATGGGGATTAGTCAGTTTGTGCAGAAATGCACTAATAGGTGTCCTTTTAATGTCAAAAGGACCAAAGGTTTCAGTGAAGCACTGATGACCTTACCATTTTGAGCGCCAAAATGGCGAAAAGCGTCGGGGGATTGCGATTTCCCCCGAACCCCTTGAAACGCCCTCGCAGGGGCGCAGGAAACAAAATTTTTGTTCCTTTCTACAGTGTGGGTATTGTTTTTCAGAGGTTTCTGTCTTGGAACCGCCGTCTTCAAGGGAACACCCAGTTCCCTGAAGACTGAAATTGCTCGTCCGCAGAGGAAATTGATACTCGCAATTTCTCGGTAGTCGACAAAAACCTCCGAAAAACCTTGCTATATCTCTATACTTAACTAACATATGCCACTTTCTTAAGGTTTATAAATTCACTTTTTTGACTTGGGCAAAAATTGCCCATAACGTTTTCCTTTGCGGATGGGCAATTTTTAGTCGGGCATGTCAATAAGTTTGACATTTAAGACGGCGCAACAAAGAAAAAGTAAATTTATAAACAAAACTCACACACCCATTAAGAAAGTAAACCTCATTCCTTTGGCCCTGCCGGGCCGTTTGGGGTCCGGGGAATCGGAACCCCGGAACTTTTGGTTCTTTTGGTTACAAAAGAACATATAAAAATATTTCAAAATATCAGCGAGGCACTGATGTCTTTGCCATTTTGAGCGCCAAAATGGCGAAAAGCGTCGGGGGATTGCGATTTCCCCCGAACCCCTTAAAACGCCCTCGCTGGGGCGAATAAAACAAATTTTTCTTTCCTTTTTACAATGTAGGTTTTGTTTTTTCAACTTCCTTGCCTTTATGACATCGAAATATATTAATGAACTTATCATTAGATATTTCTAAATCGTGTCCACCCGCAAAGGAAAACGATGTGAACACGATTTTGTCAGTCGGCTTCGTCGTTTAAAAACCCCAAAGATAGTGGAAGTTAATAGTTATCCCTTGGCCCTGCCGGGCCGTTTGGCGGAACCCAAAAGCTTTGGTTCTTTTGGTTACAAAAGGACATATAAAATAATTTTAGAAATATCAGTGAGGCACTGATGCCTTGCCATTTTGAACGCCAAAATGGCAAGGCCTTCAGTGCTTCACTGAAAACATTTGCCTCTTTTGGTTACAAAAGAACACCTAATAACTGCCGAAGGCAAATATAACTACACCGCGAGTGTTCCATTTTCACTCTCAAGTAAAATCTGCATATCCTCAACCTCACCGGTCTGCGTGTTTACATATACCAAAAAGTGCCTGCCGTCAATCATTCCCTTTATTTGATAGCACGGCGCCTCTTTCCCATTTTCAAGCGGAATAATCGCCATGCTCACGTCTTTTACATTTAAGCCGTCAGAGATTTTTAAAAGTGCCTCATCCTCACTTATAACGGGCTTTGGGATATCTCTTACAGAGTGGTTCATAATATAACCCCTGCTCTCAAAACCTATTATCTCACCATTATCAAGCGCCACCTTAACTTTTACAAGGTCAGGATATACAATATATCCATCCTGCTCATAGGCATAATTTATAACAATACTTCCCTCTCTGTTTTCAAAATAACTTTCCTTCATGTTCTTAAAGCCGTTTTTATCCAAAAAGCTTTTTGCGTATTCCTTCGCCTTATTTACATCAATTTTTGCCTCTTGTGGCATTCTATTTTTTATAAGGAGAAGCAAAAACCCTCCGTCCCTTGTAAATTCCACGCTATTTTCGCCATTCGCTACATTTATTGCCGGCAGGCTTCCTCCGACTTGTGTGAAGCTTGGCTCTCCATCCCCAATAAAATCTCTCGCCTTTTTTATTGCCTGCTTCTTTGTTATTTCAGCCTTTCCATTTGTAAGGACTGATTTTTTTAGTGACAAATGCTGTGAGAATGGCCCGTCATATATTAAAGACGGATAATCGTGAAATTCCTCTTCTAACATCTCCAGTTCGCTTGCCATGGCGCTTTTCCCGCCCGAGAAAACGTCCTTTAGCTTCGCCTTTGTAAAAGAAATCTCTCCCTCGCTTATTCCAAGCTGGATTTCATCCATTTTTTTCTTAAGCTTTTTGGCATAGCCAAGTAGTTCCTTTATAGTCTGCCTTTCCTTATTCGTTATTTCTTCGTTACGCTCCATTTTTCTTGCTATGCTCGTGGCGTATTCCCCCACCTGGGACAAAAATTCCGATGTTTTTTCAAGCCTTATTTCTTCAATGGGCAAAAGCGCAAGATTTGCCTTTGCCCCGCTTGCCTGACGATATAATTCGTTTGATACCGCCGTAATCTGTGGCTCCGTATTTACAAGCTGACCCTTAAGGAGCGATATTTCTATATCATCTACGTACTCCGTAAGCTCCGCAAAAACCCTGTTATACTCAATATCTCTTAAATACTCCATTTTGTTTGCCTTATTATATTGATATATTCCAAAAACCGAAATGGCGCACAAAAGGGAAGAAAGCAAAATGTAATTTCTTCCTTTTTTTAGTTTGTTTTTCATTAAAAACCACTCCCTTAATTATTAAGGTTTACCTGTCGGGCTTTTTTATTCACTCTCTCACCATTTTTTTACCAAATAATATTGAATTTTTTTCTCTGGATTGTTATAATAAAGAAAATTACGAGAAAGGTCCTGAAAATATGAAATATGTAATTATTCTTACTGATGGTTGCGCTGACTTACCTGTAGACGCGCTTGGAGGAAAAACCCCTCTTGAAAAAAGCAATACTCCCAATTTAGATAATTTTGCAAATAACGGCAAGCTCTATCTTGTAAAAACCGTGCCGGATTCACTAAAGCCCGGAAGTGACGTTGCAAATCTTTCTGTTATGGGCTATAACCCGCTTGATTGCTATACAGGTCGTTCACCGCTTGAGGCAGCAAGTATAGGCGTCAGCATAAAAGATACAGAGACGACTTTCCGCGCAAACCTTGTAACGCTTTCTGACGAAGAAAACTACGAAGATAAAACCATGCTTGACTATTCTTCAGGCGAAATTACAACTGAGGAAAGCCGCGCTCTTATGCTTGAAATTGAAAAGCAGCTTGGTTCAGACGGATTTCATTTTTATCCGGGCATCAGCTATCGTCATCTTTTCGTGTGGGACAATGCTCCAAAAAGCTTTTCTCTCACTCCTCCTCACGATATTTCAGACAGAAAAATTAAAGATTATCTTCCGTCTGACGAAAAAATCCTTGATTTTATGAAAAAGAGTGAGAAAATCCTTAAAAATCACCCCGTTAATATAAAAAGAGTTAAAGAGGGTAAAAATCCCGCAACATCTCTTTGGATTTGGGGAGAGGGAACACGTCCATCTCTTACAGAATTTTCCAGTTTGTATAATAAAAAAGGCGCCGTTGTCAGCGCGGTAGACTTAATTAAGGGTATCGCAATTCTCGCAGGTATGCAAAGCATTGATGTAGAGGGCGCAACAGGAAATATACACACTAACTTTGATGGAAAGGCAAAGGCAGCAGCAGATGCACTGCTAAAGGACGGTGCCGACCTTGTATACGTTCACCTTGAAGCGCCTGACGAATGTGGCCATCAGGGAGATGCACAAGGCAAAACAAAAAGTCTTGAAATTATAGATGAAAAAATTATTTCTTATATAATAAAAAGACTTGAAGCTGCGGGCGAAGACTATAAATTCCTTGTAATGCCTGACCATCCCACTCCAATTTCCACCAAAACCCACAGTCGTGAGCCTGTTCCCTGTGTTATCTATAAAAAAGGCGATAAACGCGAGAATAACTATCTCTTTACAGAAGAATTTGCAAGAAAATACGGCGAAAAAATAGATGATGGCTATTTAATGATGAAAATTTTTCTTGAAGATTAAGCGATTAATTTAAGATGGTACCGAATAAAATAGAAAGAGACTTTATTCTCTTTCTATTTTTATTTTGGAGGCGATAAAATGAACGATATAAGAAGGCTTTTTAAAAGACTTTCTCTGGACATAGTTATTTTTTTACTTCCAGTATTTTCCATTATATACCTTTTCCCTAAAGTATTTTCTCTCTTTTTACCCTTTATATGTGGTTTTTTTCTCTATCTCCTTGCAAAGCCTATAAACAAACGTCTTTTAAAGGCACATTTCCCGCCGTTTCTTTCATCCCTTATCTCCATTCTGATAATTTGCTTTCTGCTTGCAGGTATAATATGGCTCTTTTTATTTTTTTCATTTAAAGAGCTTACTTCTCTTTCTATATCCTACGGTGCTTTTCCCCAAAGCATACGGCTTTTAACAAACAAAACTTCCTATTTATCAGAAATAACCTCCTCTTTCCGCACGCAACTTTTTGACGTGTTAGGATCACTTTTAAAGTCTGTTTTAGAATATGCAAAAAACCTTCCAAGGCTATTAATATCGGGCTTTTCTGCCATTTTAACAGGCTACTTTTTCTTAAAGGATAAAGACGTTATCGCTTCTTTTTTACTAAAACTTTTCGGGGAAAGCTTTTATTGTAAATGCATTTCATATAAAAACAAAGTTTGTAGAACTCTTTTTCTCTATATAAAGGCGGGACTTTTAGTTGAAAGCATAATTTTTGCAATTCTTTTTTTGGGATTAGTTCTTTTGAGAGTAAGATACGCTTTTATAATTTCCTTTCTTATTGCTCTTGTTGATATCTTACCGATTTTCGGGGCGGGTATCGTTTTAATTCCTTGGTCTCTTTTTTCTTTTTTGTCGGGGAGCACTGCTCTTGGTTGGGGACTTTTAGCCCTTTACGGCATATGTCTTATTACCCGCCAGATTGCAGAGCCAAAAATAATTGGCACACGCCTTGGAATTCACCCCCTGGCAAGCATCCTTTCAATCTATATAGGGATGCGCTTCTTCGGGGTTTTGGGCATCTTTCTCGGCCCCGCAATCGCCCTTTTTATAAAAAGCATAATAAAGGAGATGTAACCCCAAGGTTTACATCTCCTTTATTTATTAATATTCAGAATATGTGCTTGCCCTTTTGAATTTTTGGCATTTCAAACATTTTCCTTTTGTTTCACGTGAAACATTTACAATAAATCTACCAATCTCGTAAGGTCTTCAACACTGTAGTATTCTATCTCTATTTTACCCTTTTTCTCGCCCTTAATTCTTACCTTTGTCCCGAATTTCTGCGCCAGCATCCTTTCAACTTCAGGATATTTGCTTTCTTTCGTGGCAGTTTTCTTTTTCTTTTTTATTTCATTTCCTTTTACAAGACTTTCAACCTCTCTTACATTAAAGCCTTCCTCCGCAATTTTAATCGCGGTTTCAACCCTTTGAGCGCCCGGTTCCAAGGCCAAAAGTGCCCTTGCATGGCCTGTTGTAAGCTTATTTTGGGAAAGCATCTCCTTTATTTCATCTTCAAGTGAAAGAAGACGAAGCATATTCGCAATATTGCTTCTGCTTTTTCCGACGCGCTCACTTACTTTGTCCTGCGTCATATCAAATTTTTCCATAAGAGTTTTATAACCGAGTGCTTCTTCGATTGGATTTAAATCTTCGCGCTGAAGATTTTCTATGAGGGAGACTTCGGCAATTTGAAGCTCGTCATAATCCCTTACAATTACCGGTATTTCGGCAAGTCCCGCAAGTTTAGCGGCTCTCCAGCGTCTTTCACCTGCGATAATATCGTAATAGCCGTTTTTTCCCTCTGTTACTATAATCGGCTGAATTATGCCATGCTCTGAAACGGAGGCGGCAAGAGAGTGGAGCTGCTCCCGGTCAAAGTTTTTTCTTGGCTGGTCGCGCCTTGGCTCTACAAGGCTTGTTTTGACAATTCTTACGTCCCCTGACGGGGCTTTTTCCTCCTTAACCACTGTCGGTTCAAAAAGAGAGCTGAATCCCTGACCAAAGGTTCTTTTCATCATTTGTCATCCTCCTGTGCATTTTCTTTTTCTATCTGTGCATTTAGTTCCTCTGCAAGCTCTGTGTAGCTTTCTGCACCACGCGAGGAATTGTCATAGTATATTACGGGTTTCCCAAAGCCGGGGGCTTCGCTTACGCGCACGTTTCTTGGAATAATTGTTTTGTATACACGACCCGGGAAGAAGCGTTTTACCTCGTCCACAACCTCGATTGCAAGGTTTGTGCGGGCATCATGCATCGTCATCACAATCCCCTGTATGTAAAGGTTAGGGTTAAGCACCTTTTTAATCTGCTTTATAGTTTCAACGAGCTGGCTTACGCCTTCAAGCGCGTAAAACTCGCACTGAATAGGAACAAGCACACTGTCTGCGGCAGTCATCGTGTTTATAGTTATAAGACCGAGAGATGGGGGAGTGTCTATAAAAATATAGTCAAACTTATCTTTAATTTCCGAAATGGAATTTTTAAGCCTGTTTTCGCGCCCCATAACGCTTATTAATTCAATCTCGGCACCTGAAAGCTCTATATTTGACGGGCATACCCATAAATTTTCATATTCAGTTTGTATGGCAACATTTTCCATTTTTTCTTCGTTAATAATGCAGTCGTAGACGGTTTTTTCGCACTTCCTTTTATCAACGCCTACTCCGCTTGTGGAATTTCCCTGCGGGTCAACGTCAATAATAAGTACTTTTTTGCCCATTTTCGCAAGGCATGCTGCTAAATTTACTGTGGTGGTTGTTTTACCAACGCCACCCTTCTGATTTGCAACGGCAATTGTTTTTCCCATGCTTTACCCTCCTTTTTTAATATTATAACACAATTTTGTTTCACGTGAAACATTTTTTTACAAAAAGAGCTACATTTTTACAATGCAGCTCTTTTGGGTATTTTAATGTTATATTCTACAAAGTCACGGTCCTCTGTTTTTGAGGTTTTGATGTCTTCAAGGCTTTCTTTAAGGATATCTATAGTATTTTCAACGGTGTTTAAAACGATGCTTACATCAAACGACTTTTTGCCGGCATCGCAGCGAGCTTTTTTTCTGCCTTCTTTTTGGGTAATTGCCGATATTTCTTTATATAAAAGCTCCTCTACCTCTATTTTATCTATTATTTGAAGCTGTTTTTCCTTGTCGTGAAGCTTTAAGAGCTCAAGCGCAATTTTGTGCGGAATTTCTTTTTCCTCAAGCTTAAATCTGACGTCATCATCAAGACGGAGAATTCTCATCTTTTCATTTATTCTTAACGAGTCTACCGATAATTCCTGCTTCAGCTTTTCTTTTCTCATTCTGTGGTAGCTGATCAGATTAAAATAGCCTTCGCCTTCTTCTATATATGTAAGCGGTTTTCTGTGAATGTTTTCCACCATAGAAAGTTCCGCACATTTATATTCCTTTACGTTCATAATTATTGAGGGAACCTCCGAAAGGCCTGCTATCATAGCTGCGCGAACGCGCCTTTGCCCGCAGATTATTTCGTAGCCGTTTTGAGTGGTGCGAAGAATAACGGGGGACAGCATACCATGTTCTTTTATAGAGTCTGCCAAAGCCAAGAGAGAGTTGATTTCGAAATTACGCCTTATCTGATACGGATTCGGAAGAATCTCTTCGATTTTAACCATTCTTATCTTTTGCGAAGAAGAAAACATACAAAACACTCCTTTTATGATAAAATAATTATACCACCTAAAAAGCGCTTTATAAATAAGATTTTTCCGACTTTTAATGTTAAAAAAACACAAAAAAAGACACCCGAGGGGTGTCTTTTGGTTTATTTTGTTATAGGGTCTTTTGCGGGTTTCCCTGCCTTTCTGGGAAAGGTGGCGGGAGTGGGTGATATCTTCTCTATAACAATAAGAGAGCGCCCTACTCCTGACGGAAGAGTGACATTTTTAACTGTTTTTGTTTTTCCTCCAAGCTTTTTTATTGCAATTTTTGCCCTTTCAAGCTCTTCTTCGTAATCTCCGCCTTTAAGCGCTATAAAATATCCGCCCAATTTTACAAAGGGGAGGGCAAATTCCGCCAAAACAGATAAATCTGCGACAGCGCGCGCCGTTGCAACATCAAATTTCTCCCTGAAGGATTTATCTTTTCCTCCGTCTTCTGCGCGAAGATGCACTGCCCTTGCATTTTGAAGTGCCAAAGCATCTATAACACTTTGTAAAAAGAAAATTCTTTTATTAAGGGAATCAAGCATAGTCAAATCAATATCTTTTCTTGCGATTTTCACGGGGATTGAGGGAAAGCCTGCGCCTGCGCCTATATCAATAAGAGAGCATCCCTCAAAAAGCTCTTCACAGGTCGTGAGAGCTAAAGAATCGAGAAAGTGCTTTTCGCGAATCTCCTCATCCTCTGTTATTGCGGTAAGATTAACCTTTTCATTATATTCGAGCATCATATTTTTGTATATTTCAAGCTCTTTTTCTATGTCTGAATTTACAGAAATTCCCATTTTTTCTGCTTCTTTTATAAAATTCATATTTATTTTCCTTCCGCTGAAAGATAAATTAAGAGAACTCCTATATCCGCGGGGCTTACACCGCTTATTCTGCTTGCCCTACCAATATTTTCCGGCCTCATTTTCTGGAGCTTCTGGCGTGCCTCGGTCCTCAAGCCGTAAACTTTTTCATAATCTATGTCCTCCGGAATAATTTTCTTTTCATTTTTCTTATATTTTTCAACCTGAATAAACTGCCTTTTGATATATCCCTCATATTTTACGGCAATTTCTGCCTGTTCCCATTCTTCATCGGAAAGCGCGGGTCTGTCTTTATCAACAAACGAAAGCTCCTGATATGTTATTTCGGGTCTTAAGATAAGATCGGAAAGCTTTGCGCCCGTTGTAAGAATTTTACTTTCCTTTTTTGCTAAAAATTCATTTAATTCCTTGCTTGGCGCAATATTGGTGGACTTTAAGCGTTTAATTTCTTTTTCTATATTTCCTTTTTTTACCAGAAACTTATCGTATCTTTCCTTTGAGATAAGACCTATTTCGTATCCCTTTTCCGTAAGACGCATATCTGCATTATCCTGACGGAGTAAAAGACGGTATTCTGCCCTTGAGGTAAGCATTCTGTACGGCTCATTTGTACCTTTTGTTACGAGGTCATCTATTAAAACGCCAATGTAGGCTTCGCTTCTGTCAAAAACCACGGGGTCTTTTCCCATAAGCTTTCTTGAAGCGTTTATTCCTGCAATCAATCCTTGTGCTGCCGCCTCCTCATAACCGCTTGTACCATTAAACTGACCTGCGCCGTAGAGACCTTCTATATCACGAAATTCAAGTGACGGTTTAAGAGAAAGGGGATTTACGCAGTCATACTCTATTGCATATGCACTGCGCATAATTTCTACGTCGTGAAGTCCATCCATTGTTTTTAACATATCAAGTTGAACATCCTCGGGAAGACTTGAGCTCATACCCTGAAGATACATTTCCTTTGTGGAAAGTCCCATAGGCTCAATAAATACCTGGTGGCGCTCACGATCTTTAAATCTTACAACCTTATCCTCAATAGACGGGCAGTATCTCGGCCCGACACCATCAATAAGTCCGTTAAAAAGGGGACTTCTGTGAAGATTATTCCTTATAACCTCATGTGTTTTGGGGTTTGTATATGTAAGATGGCAGCAAACCTTGTTTTCCTGCTTTGTGGTGGTTTCAAAGGAGAAGGGGACAATTTTTTCATCGCCATATTGAACTTCAAGATTTGAAAAATCAACGCTTCTTGCATGAACGCGTGTGGGTGTACCTGTTTTAAAGCGACGAAGCTCAACGCCAAGCGCCAAAAGGCTTTCGCTCAACCCTTTTGATGGGAAAAGCCCGTCAGGACCGCCACTGTACGAGGTTTCGCCAATAATTATTTTCCCTTCGAGATAGGTTCCCGTTGAAATAATTACACTTTTAGCAAAGAATTTTGTTCCCGTGTGAATCGTAAGAGTAAAGCCAGCCTCTTCTTTTTCGAGTTTTTTTACCTCTGCCTGCCTTATGTAGAGGTTTTCCTGCTCTTCAAGGCGTTTTTTCATTTCCTCCTGATAGGCACGTCTGTCAATTTGCGCACGAAGAGAGTGGACTGCCGGCCCTTTTCCTAAATTAAGCATTCTTGTCTGAATTTTGGTTTTGTCTGCAGCTTTTCCCATTTCACCGCCGAGAGCGTCAATTTCACGCACAAGATGCCCCTTTGCCGTTCCGCCTATACTGGGATTACAGGGAAGGTTGGCAATCGAATCAAGATTAATTGTAATTATTATTGTTTTCATCCCAAGCCTTGCTGATGCAAGCGCCGCCTCACACCCTGCATGACCTGCGCCTATAACGGCAATATCAAAATTGAAATTATCTTCCATAGCTTTTCTCCGTTTTATTTTCCGAGGCAGAATTTTTCAAATATTCTGTCCACCGTTTCCTGATTTACGCTTATTCCTTCAGCCTCACCTAAATTTTCTATAGCTTCAAGTATATCTATTGCGGCAAGGTCGCTAAAGTACCCTTCTTTCAGGGTTTCTCTTGCTTTTTTTATACTTTGGGCGCTTTTTGACACCGCCTCAAACTGCCTTTCATTTGCAATAAGCGCATCCTGATTAAAGTCCCCGACAAGAGAATATATTTTTCTTTTAATTTCTTCAACGCCTTTTTTCTCTTTTGCGCTTACCGAGATGTATCCTTCTTTGTCATTTTCTTTTAAATCTACCTTGTTTGAGACAAAAATACATTCCTTTTCGCCAATTATTTCTATAATTTCCTTTTCCTCAGATGAAAGTGGGCGCCCCGCTTCTGTAACAAAAATGCAGATATCTGCATTTTTAATATAGTCATAGGACTTTTCTACACCAATATTTTCAACTATGTCGTGACTCTTTCGAATTCCTGCGGTATCACCAAATTTTACGGGAATTCCATAAATATCGGCAAAATCTTCAACAACATCCCTTGTTGTGCCTGCAATATTGGTTACAATCGCCTTGTTTTTTTCGAGGAGCGCATTTAAAAGAGAGCTTTTTCCTGTATTTGGCACTCCGCATATAGCGCAGACAATACCATTATTTAAAGCCTCTCCCATTCTGGCGCTTTTTTTAAGCTTTTCAAGCTCTGTTTGCGCATCTTTTAAGATATCATCAAGAACTCCGCCTGCAAAGGTGTCTATATCCTCTTCAGGAAAATCGCTTGACACCTGAATTGACGCGTATAAATCAAGAAGCTTATTTCTTATTTCTATTATAGGGCGTGTTATTGCGCCCTCAAGCCTATTTACTGCGGCATAGAGCGCACGGTCTGTCTTTGATTCTATGACGTCACTTATGGCTTCTGCCTGAGTAAGACTCATTTTTCCGTTTAAAAATGCCCTTTTTGTAAATTCTCCCTTTTGGGCAATTGATGCACCATTTTCAATTAAAGCATCTATTATTCTTTCGGCACTGATTATTGAGCCGTGGCAATTTATTTCACACACATCTTCACCCGTAAAAGAATTAGGCTTTTTAAAAACAGATACCAGGCAGTCATCTATTTTATTATCTTTTAAATGGGCTTTTCCTCGCGTTATTGTGTAGCCCTCCATTTTTGATATTTCTTTTTTGGTTTCAACCACCTTCTGCGTTATTAAAAAGGCATCCTCTCCGCTTACTCTGATTACGGATATTGCGCCTTTTCCGCGAGGGGTGGATATTGCGCATATTGTATCCATCTTATCACTTCCTAAAATAAATGGGGGCGAAAACTCCTCCGCCCCCATCACAATCTACTCTGTCTTTAACTCGTTTTCCTTGCGATTATAACGATATTTCGAAACATAGTCACTGCCATATTCCTTCTTTTTGGTGGTGATTACAACGTATCTGTTCGGCTCTTCCCCTGAAGAATAGGTTGTAACATTTCTATAATCCTGAAGTGCAGAATGAATTATTCTTCTTTCGTTAGGATTCATAGCATCAAGATTTATATTTTTTCTTGTTTTAATTGCAACCTGCGCCATTCTCTTTGCAAGCTTTATAAGAGTTTCTTCTCTTTTTTTGCGGTAATTTTCTGTGTCAAGCGTAACTCTTACATAATCCTCCTCACCCTTGTTTACAACAAGAGAGGTAAGGTACTGAAGTGCATCAAGGGTTTCACCGCGCCTTCCGATTAAAAGACCTACTTCATCCGGATTTCCCTCTATATTAAGAAATACGGTTTCGTCTTCATAATTTGAAGAAAATGATGCTTCTATTCCTATTTTTTCAATAATTGATTTTACATAGCTTTGTGCAATAGCGCACATATCCTTTTGAGCAGATACTCTTACAACGGCATCTTCTGAACCGATACCCAAAATTCCGCGCTTTCCCTCATTTATAACAACAATATCTGAAGGGTTTATATCTTCTTTTTTTATTCCCAGTTCGTTTGCAGCAGCTTCTACTGCTTCATCCACTGTTTTTCCCTTTTTTTCAACTGTTCTCATTTTATTTTTTTCCTTTCAAGGCTTCTTTTTCTTTTTTCATTACTTTATTTGTTATATACTGCTGCACTACCTGTGCGAGTGAGGAAACAAACCAGTAAAGACTCATCCCTGCGGGCATAATATAGGTAAAATATGCTGTCATTGCAGGCATCATCCAAAGCATAGTATTTGACATTGTTGCTGCATTTTCGCCGGATTGATTCTGGCTCATTTGCTGCTTTGACATAAAGGATGTAAGAAGTGTTGCTAAAACTGCAAGCACGGGGAATATCCACATACGAAAATCCCCCAGATTTCCTTTGAGCATACTTGTTAAGTCAATTCCTAAAAACTCAAAATTTATAGGCTCTTTCCCAAGCGCAATAATCTGCTCCTTTACGCCTTCCATTCCGCAAAGACTAACCTCATAAGGAACTTTTGTAACAGCTGCACCTACGGCGTTTCTTATTGACTCAATCTGATTTGCAGAAAGCTCAAGAATATATTTTAAGGGTTTATATATAACATCAATAAATCCAAATAAAACAAACATCTGAACAATAAGTGGGAAGCATCCTCCCATGGGGTTTATATCATTTTTGGTGTAGAACTTCTGAAGCTCTGCACTCATTTTTTCTCTGTCATTTTTATATTTCTGCTGAATCTTTTGTATTTCCGGCTGAAGCATCTGTGTTTTAGCGGCACTTTTTTGTGATGCAAAAGTAAGCGGAATTGTAATTATTCTTATAAGTAACGTAACTATAATAAGAGTTAATCCATAATTTCCTACCAATTCATAGATAGGTCTTATTATGAAGGCAAGCGGCTGTGCCAAGAGGTACAAAAATCTCATATTATTTCTCCTTTTTTATTTAAGGAACAGGGTCATATCCACCCTTATGTAATGGATGACATTTAATTATTCTTTTAAAAGTCAAATAAAGCCCCTTTATTACACCATGTTTTTTCAATGCCTCCACAGCATATTCAGAACATGTTGGTACAAAGCGGCAACATGGTTTTTTTAACGGAGATATAAATTTTTGATAAAATCTTACAATAAAAATAAGTATGTTCCTAATTTGGATCATCCCTTTTTAAAAGAGAACATTCGTTAAGTGCGCTTTCCATATCTTTATTTATATCGCAAAAAGAGGCGAAGGCACTTGCCCTGCGCGCAACTATCACAATGTCATATCCATTAATTTTCCCCGGTAAAAGTCTGAAACTTTCCCTTACAAATCTTCTTATTTTGTTTCTTAAAACAGCTTTTCCAACTTTTGTAGATACTGTAATACCAAGCCTTGTTACATTAAGTCTGTTTTTTCTGTAATAAACAACTATTCTTTTTCTTATAACTGACTTTCCCTTGTAATAAGCCCTTTTAAAATCGCTGTTTTCTTTAATTGTTACTATTTTCATAACAGTTGGGGCAGGTTCTTTCTGCTCTTAGGCAGAAAGAACACGTCTGCCTCTCTGACGACGCCTTCTGAGCACCTTTCTTCCGTTTGCAGTACTCATTCTCTTTCTGAAGCCGTGGTCTTTTTTTCTTTTTCTTACATTTGGCTGGTAAGTTCTGAGCATTTATATTACACCTCCTTGGTATTGATAATCCCTTTTATATAGGCATTCTTACTCACTATATCATAGAGATACTTATTTAGTATACATAAACAAATTGTTTTTGTCAATCTTTTTTTGCTTTAATGAGTGATTTTTTTTACAAATAAAGGTTGAAATTAAACCTCTTTTATGTTATAATTTTAACTGAAGTTTTGGTACTTTTACACAGGCTTTTTGTCGAATATTTTGGTTATTAACAGCTTATTTTGTTTTATTTTGGCTTTTTGGCAGGTTACTAACAGTTTTTATTAACAATGGTGTTAATAACTTTGATAAATTTTTTATTTTAAGGGATGTTTTAAAATGGTTTCAAATTTAATGAAAATCTGGACAGAATGTCTCATCATTTTAGAGGGTGAGGTTACAAGCGTTGGCTATAATACCTGGATTAAAGACATCAACCCTATAAATATAAATGAACAGTCTGTTACTTTGGGTGTGGACAACCCAATTATTAAAAATATGGTTGAGATGCGCTATGCCGACCTTATAAAGAATACTGTTAAAGAGGTTACGGGCAGAATTTTAGAGGTAAATTTTGTTTTAAATGATGCTTCAACTCCTTCTGAAGAAAAAAATGAAGTTGTAAATAATAAGTACAGAAAATATACCTTTGATAACTTTGTTGTAGGAAGTTCTAATAAATTTGCTCAATCTGCTGCACTCGGTGTTGCAGAACAACCCGGTTATTTTTATAATCCTCTTTTCCTTTACGGCGGTGTTGGTCTTGGAAAAACACATCTTATGCATGCAATTGGAAATTACATAAAAGATAATGATCCTGACTCCAAAATTACCTTTATCAGTGCAGAGGATTTTACTAACGAGCTTATAAATTCTATTAAAGACAACAAAAATCAGGAATTTCGTAATAAGTACAGAAATATTGATGTTCTTTTGGTTGACGATATTCAGTTTATTGCAGGAAAAACTGCTACGGAAGAAGAATTTTTCCATACCTTTAATGCACTTCACGAGGCTAACAAACAGATTGTTTTAACCTCTGACCGTCCTCCGAGTGAAATTAAAAGTCTTGCAGAAAGGTTAAAATCCCGCTTTGGTTGGGGACTTACCTGCGATATTCAAATTCCCGATTATGAGACGAGGATGGCTATTTTAAAGAAAAAAGCTCAAAACGAAAATGTTGTTATAAGTGATGAAATTTTAGATTTTATTGCCCAGAGAATTAAAACAAATATCCGTGAGCTTGAGGGTGTTTTTAACAGAGTTATTGCTTATCGCGGTCTTATCAATAAAGAAATAACTATTGATGTCGCTATGGAGGCTCTTAAGGGATATGGTGATATGAAAGAAAAAAATATCACCCCTGAATATATAATTGAGGTTTGTTCTAAATTCTACAATGTAAAAAAAGAAGATATATATTCTGAAAAAAGAACGAATGACATTGCTTTTGCAAGGCAGGTTGCTATCTATATTATTAAAGAGCTTACCACTTTTTCATATCCTAAAATTGGTGCAGTTTTCGGAAAAGATCACACTACTGCCATTTATGCTATCAAAAAAATAAGAAATGCCATGGAAGAGGATATTTCTGTAAAATCTAATATAGAAGGTCTTATAAACGATATTAAAGGTGAAAATAATTAACACTTTACTGTTAATTAACAATTTTTAAATTTTATTTATTATTTTTTTTTAAGGTTTTATTAACAGGTTAAAATGTTATTTTTCCCTTTTATATGTGGTTTTGGTGATGTTTTATACATTTTAAACATTACTACTTAATCTTTATATATATTATTTATTATTATTAAATGAATGGAGAATTTTTTATGAAGTTTTATTGTGATACAAAAGATTTATTAAATGCCATAAATATTGTAAGTAAGGCTGTCAGTGTAAAAAGTACAGTTCCTCACTTAGAAGGAATACTTCTCGTAGCACAGGGGGGTACTTTGTACCTTACAGGTAATAATCTTGAAATTTCTATTAAGACAAGTATAAGTGCTAATATAAGTGAAGAAGGAAAAATAGTTTTAAATGCAAAAATGTTTTCCGATATTGTAAGGAAGCTTCCTCAGGATATTTGTGAAATTTTAACAAATGACAAATACAATGTTTCTATTAACTGTCTTAATTCAGATTATAAAATTGTGGGACTAAATGCAGATGAATTTCCGCAGACACCTGTTGTTTCGGCAGAAAGTTCAATTAAATTAACAGGAAAAATTTTAAAAGAAATAATAGGAAAAACACTTTTTGCGGTAAGCCAGGATAATGCAAGAAAAATTCTTACAGGCTCACTTTATGAAATAGAAAATAACTGTTTGACAGTTGCAGCAGTTGACGGGTATCGCCTTGCTCTCATTCACACAGATTTAGAGGGAGAAAATAAAAATTCAAAGCTCATAATTCCAGGAAAAACACAAAGCGAAATTGCAAAGCTTATCTCTTCTGATGAAGAAATTATTGATATTTGTTTTTCTGAAAATTATGCAATTATAAAAACAAATAATATTGTTATAACATCAAGACTTATTGAAGGTGAATTTTTCTCATATAAAAATACAATTCCAAGTGAAACAAGATATAATGTAAAAACAAATAATTTTGATTTTAATAAGGCAATCGAAAGAGTTGAGCCGGTGATTGATGAAGTAAGTAAAAACTGTGTAAAACTCAAATTTGAAAATGGTAAAATTCACATAAAATGTGAAACCATTTTAGGAAGAGTAAATGATTACGTTGAATGTGATTATTATGATGAAGCTTTTGAAATGGGATTCAACTACAAATATCTTCACGATGCAACGAGTAGATGTGAGGGTGAGGAAATTTTATTAAAAATGAATTCACCTTATAATCCTCTTATTATTAATTCTGTTGATGATGAAAGTTGCCTCTTTATGGTGCTTCCCGTAAGAATATAAGGTGATTTTATGAAAATTAGTATAAATACAGATTATATAAAGCTTGACAGCGCATTAAAATATGCAGGAATTGCCGAAAATGGTGCTTTTGCAAAGGAAATGATTTTAAATGGTGAGGTTTTGGTAAACGGTGAATTGGAACTTCGCCGTGGAAGAAAGCTTTATAAAGGTGATATTTTTCAAATTTTTGATGAGGAATATATAATAGAATGAATATTTCGGAAATAGAAATTTATAATTTCAGAAATTACAAAAACGAAAAAATAAAGTTTTCTGACGGCATAAATATTATATGCGGAGATAACGGAATGGGAAAAACCAATGTACTGGAGGCAGTGTATTATTTTTCCTACGGAAGAAGCTTTCGTGTGGTAAATCAGGAAATTATAAAAGATGGGGAGAAGGAAGCTAAATTAAAAATAAAATTTCAAAAGGGAGAAAGAGAAAACGATGGTGAAATAAGATTTCTTAAAGGAAAAAAGAAAGAGATTTTTTTAAATGACATTGAACTTAAAAAGACAAGTCAGCTTATTGGAAATTTTATTTGTGTTATTTTCACTCCTGATGAAATGAATATTATAAAGGGACTTCCAGAGGGGAGAAGAAGGTTTTGTGACAGTGCAATAATGGTTATAAGACCTCAATATGTAAAAGAGCTTATAAAATACAGGCAGATATTAAATCAAAAAACAGCTCTTTTAAAAATGAAAAGCTATCACACTCTTTCTGTATGGAATGAAAAGCTGGCGGAAAGCGGAAGTAAGATAATGATGATGCGTAAAGCTTACATCGAAAGAATAAATGAAAAGTCAAAAATTCTGCAAAAAAAAATTTCGGACGGAAAGGAAAATTTAGAATTAGTTTATAATCCGTCAGTGAAAATTGGAGAAACATTTGAAGAAACGAAGGATAATTTTTTAAAAAAGCTTTCTGAATGTGAAGAAAAGGAAAAGGAAAATTTGTTTTGTCTGGCGGGACCGCATCGTGATGAAATAAACATTGAAATAAACGGGAAAAGTGCAAAAAACTATTCAAGCCAAGGGCAGATAAGGACGGCGATTTTGTGCCTTAAGCTTGCGCAGACGGAAATAATTGAAGAAGAAACTTTATTTTCGCCCGTGCTTTTGCTTGACGATATTTTAAGTGAGCTTGACAAAAAGAGAAGAGAGTTTTTGATATCTCACATAAAAGGAAAACAAATTATTATAAGCTGCACGGATATTGAAAATTATTTTGAAGAAAAAAATATAATCCGCATAAAAAACGGAGAGGTAGTTAAGGAATGATAAAATGTTTCTTCATATAGGATTGGGAAAGCTTGTAAACAAAAATGATATAATCGGGGTTTTTGACCTGGAGACAACATCGACAGAAAAAAGAACACGGGAATTTTTAAAGATTAACGAAAAAAAAGGATTAATGAAAAGCTACTGTGAAGAAATTCCCAAAACATATATAGTTTGTGAAAAAAATAAAAAAAGGGAAATTCTGATGTCTCAGATTTCCTCACAAACTCTTTACAAAAGGGCAGAAAGGATTGAAAAATTTGGAACAGAAAATTAACACTGCTTATGACGAAAATCAAATACAGGTTTTAGAGGGACTTGAAGCGGTAAGAAAAAGGCCGGGTATGTATATCGGCTCTACCTCTATAAGGGGGCTTCATCACCTTGTTTATGAAATTGTGGACAATAGTATAGATGAGGCGCTTGCCGGCTATTGCAGTGAGATAATAGTAACACTTAATGAGGATAATTCTGTTACGGTAAAGGATAACGGGCGTGGTATGCCACATGGTATTCATCCAAAGATGGGAATATCAACGATTGACGTTATTTTTACAGTCCTTCATGCAGGCGGTAAATTCGGAGGCGGCGGATATAAGGTATCCGGCGGTCTTCACGGTGTTGGTGCGTCTGTTGTAAATGCTCTTTCAACAAAGCTTGAGGTAAGAGTGTGTGACGGAGAAAATATATGGTACCAGAGCTATAAGAGGGGCATTCCGCAGGGTGAGGTTTCAAAAATAGGTGAGGCGAATGAAACCGGAACGGAAATAACCTTCTGGGCAGATGGAGAAATATTTGAAGAAACATATTATGAGTATGAAACTCTTTTAAAGAGACTTCGTGAGCAGGCTTTCTTAAATGGCGGAATAAAAATTGTATTTAAAGATAACAGAGAAAATAAGAGAGAAGAAGAGTTAATTTATGACGGCGGTATAAAAAACTTCGTATCTTATCTTTATAATGAAAAAAAAGCGAGAAAAGAATCTCTTGAGGAAATTTTTGACGGTGTTATATACGTAAGCGGTGAAAAAGAAGGGAGCATGGCAGAGGTTGCGCTCGCTTGGAACACCGGTTATGATGAGGTTATTGAGTCATTTGCAAATAACATCTCCACAACAGAGGGCGGAACGCACGAAACAGGCTTTAAGAGTGCGCTTACAAAGGTGCTTTTAGACTATGCAAAAAAATACAAGCTTATGAAGGATAATGAAGAGCTTACGGGTGAAGACGTAAGAGAAGGACTTATCGCTGTAATTTCGGTTAAGCTTGAAGAACCGCAGTTTGAGGGACAGACAAAGACAAAGCTTGGCAACTCTCATATAAGAACGCTTGTTGAAACAATGCTTAAAGAGAAGCTTGCAGATTTTCTTGAGGAAAACCCGAACGTCGGAAAATCTATAATAGAAAAGGCACTTATGGCATCGCGCGCAAGACTTGCCGCAAGAAAAGCAAGGGAAGCAACAAGAAAAACCCCATTTGGTTCAAGCACACTTCCCGGAAAGCTTACCGACTGCATAATTAAAGACCCTACAAAGACCGAAATTTATATAGTAGAGGGTGACTCTGCAGGAGGTAGTGCAAAAAACGGGCGTGACAGTAAGTATCAGGCAATTTTGCCACTTTGGGGAAAAATGCTTAACGTTGAAAAAGCAAGACCTGAAAAGGTTTATGGAAATGACAAGCTTACCCCTGTTATCCAGGCGCTTGGCACAGGAATTGGCGATGAATTTAATATAGAAAAATTAAGATATGACAAGGTTATAATCATGGCCGATGCCGACGTCGACGGTGCGCATATTCAGACCCTTCTTTTAACATTCTTCTTCAGATTTATGCGTGAGCTTGTGGAAGAAGGACATATATATCTTGCAAAACCGCCTCTTTACAAGCTTACAAGAGGAAAGAGAACGGCAGTTGCATTTAGTGATGAGCAAAGAGACGAAATAAGCGAGGAATTTAAAGCGGGAGACGAAAATGCGAAGGTTGATATAAGCCGTTATAAAGGTCTTGGTGAGATGAACCCGGAAGAGCTTTGGGAAACAACCATGGACCCCAAAAACCGCGTTTTACTAAAGGTAACGCTCGATGATGCCCAGAAGGCTGATGAAATCTTCAGCATCCTTATGGGTGACGAGGTGGAACCGCGCAGACTCTTCATTGAAGAAAATGCCCAGTATGTAACAAATCTTGACGTGTAATAACTTGCAGTTTTAACTGAAAGGAAAAAATAAAAATGGCTAAAAATAAAAAATACGAAGATTCACATTTTGAGGAATACTTCGATACCCAGACAATCGTAGATATAGACATAGAAAAAAGAATGAGAGAGGCGTTTATTGACTATGCAATGTCAGTAATTGTAAGCCGTGCTCTTCCCGATGTAAGAGACGGTCTTAAACCTGTTCACAGAAGAATTCTTTACTCAATGTATGAAGAGCATCTTACAAGTGATAAGCCTTTCTTTAAATCTGCTACAACAGTAGGTAACGTTATCGGTAGGTACCACCCGCACGGTGATGCCTCTGTTTACGATGCAATGGTAAGGCTTGCGCAGGATTTCTCAATGCGCTATCCCCTTATAGACGGACACGGAAACTTCGGCTCTGTCGACGGTGACCCGCCGGCTGCATACCGTTATACAGAAGCAAGGATGAGCAAGCTTTCTAATGTGATGCTTGAAAACATCGAAAAAAATACGGTTGACTTTTCACCAAACTTTGATGAAAAGAGAGTTGAGCCGACAGTACTTCCGACAAGAATTCCCACGCTTTTAGTAAACGGAAGCTCGGGAATTGCCGTTGGTATGGCAACAAATATTCCGCCACATAACCTTACGGAAGTATTAAACGGTGTTATGGCGCAGATTGATAATCCTGACATAACAACAGAAGAGCTTATGGAGCATATAAAAGGACCTGATTTCCCGACAAAAGCTACAATTATGGGAAAAAGCGGTATAAGAAGTGCGTATAATACAGGTAAGGGAAAAATTATAATCCGCGCGAAAGCGGAAATTGAGGAGCATAAGGACGGAACATCATCAATTATTGTGACGGAGCTTCCGTACCAGGTCAACAAGAAAATGCTTGTTGAATCTATTGCAAATCTTGTTAAAGAAAAGAAAATCGAGGGTCTTTCAGATATTGATGACCATTCATCTGACCGTGTAGGCATAAGACTTGAAATTTTCCTGAAACGAGATGCAAATCCCCATGTTGTATTAAATCAGCTTTATAAATATACAAGACTTCAGGACAGCTTCTCCGTAAATATGATTGCAATTTGTGACGGAAAGCCCCAGACAATGACTCTTAAGGATATTTTGGCGCATTTTATCTCCTTTCAGGAGGAAATTGTTACTCGTCGTACACGCTTCGACCTTGAAAAAGCGGAAGCGAGAATGCATATTTTAGAGGGATTAAGAATAGCACTTGCAAACATTGACCGAGTAATTGAGGTTATAAGAAGTGCGTATGATGACGCTAAAGAAAAACTTATGGAGACGTTTGGATTATCCGAAATTCAGGCGCAGAGCGTACTTGATATGCGTCTTGCACAGCTCCAGAGATTAAACGGAGAAAAAATTGACGAAGAGTTTAATGCCCTTACCGAGAAAACAAAGGAATACAAGGCAATTCTTTCCGACAGAAATCTTCTTATGGAAGAAATTAAGAAGGAGCTTTGCGAAATCCGTGACAAATTCGGTGATGAAAGACTTACAGGCATTGAAAATGTTATGACCGAAATAGATATAGAAGACCTTATTGAAGAAGAGGAAAGCGTTATTACACTTACTCATTTTGGTTATATAAAGAGAATCCCCGCATCAACCTATTCAAGCCAGAACAGAGGCGGTAAGGGAATTAAAGGCCTTTCAACCAGAGAAGAAGACTTTGTTGAAAGAATTATTGTCTGCTCATCGCATTCAAATCTTTTATTCTTTACAAATAAGGGCAGAATGTATAGGATGAAGGGGTATCTCATCCCCGAAGCGTCAAGACAGGCAAAGGGAAGTGCGATAGTAAATCTTTTGCCGATTGAAAAGGATGAAAGCATAACTGCGCTTATTTCCGTTCCCCAGTTTGAAGAAAATAAATATCTTCTTATGTGCACAAAGGGCGGTATAATAAAGAAAACAACCCTTACTGACTACGATACGAGCAGAAAGGGCGGAATTATCGGAATTGTGCTTGATGAAGATGATGAGCTTATAAAGGTTGAAATGACGGACGGAGAAAATGACATCATTGTCGGCACTCATGACGGAATGGCAATTAAATTTAACGAAAAAGATGTTCGTTCAATGGGACGTGTTACACGCGGAGTTAAGGCAATCAACCTCAGAAAAGGCGACTACGTTGTAGGAATGTGCGTTACAGAAGAAGAAGGTGAGCTTCTTGCCGTAACAGAAAAAGGCTTTGGAAAGAGAACTGCCTTTAGTGAGTACAGAATGCAGTCGCGCGGCGGCGTAGGCGTTAAAAACTATAAGTGCAGTGATGTAACAGGCAAAGTTGCAGGAATATACTCTGTAACAGATAATGATGATATTATACTCATTACATCTGAAGGTATAATTATAAGACTTTATGCTGCAGACATAAGCTCTATAGGAAGAAGCACCAAGGGTGTAAGACTTATGCGCTTTGCAGATGACGTTGAAATTGTATCTGTAGGAAAAACCCTTCATGAGGAAGAAACCGAGGAGGAAATTTCAGAGGAATCTTCAAAGGAAGATTCAGAGGAATAAAATTCGGGAGGTCAGATAAGTGGAAAATAATAATGACAAGTCAAAAACCGAAAAATTTAATCCTGAACAAGCGCGTAAAAAGCCGGAAATAGAAAGAAGCGCAGAAGATATATACAGTGAGGCACGTCAAACCCCGGAATACAGCTTTGATAAATATGAGAAAGCGGACAAAGGGAACAGAAGACTTGTTATTCTCACAGTAGCGCTTGCAGTAATGCTTGTTTTTGTTTGCGTTTTAGCTTTTTATATAATAAAATCAACTCCTCCAAAAGAAGAAAATCCTACAGAGTCTCCCCAAATTGAAATTGAGGCAGAAGAAGAGGAAGAAGAGGAAGAGCTTTTAAAAGAAGAAAGCTACAGTTTTGTTTTTTATCCTGAAAGCATAACAAAAAATGAAGACTATTTGTCTGTTCGCGCTGATTTGTTTGACACTGATATGCAAAAAAAGGAAACTTCCAGCGTTAAAATAAATCAAGACACTGATATTTTGGTAAATGGGGAAAGGATTTCTTCAAACAGCTTTATATATATTATAGAAAGCTTGGCGGGAGAGCAGATTGTCTTTGACGGAGTTTTAAGCACCGAAGAAAAGGTAGTTATAAAGCTTTCTTATAACGGAGAAATCGGTGGGGAGGAAACTGCGGAGCCGGAAGAAATCCCCACTGAACCGTCCACAGAGGAAGTCCCCGAAGAAGAAGTTGAACCGATAATAATAGACGGGATTTAAGAGGAAACAAAATGATAGAGATTAAAAATCTAAACAAGGTATTTAAAATTAAATCAGGGCTCATCACGGCACTAAAGGATATTAACCTGACCATAAATGACGGTGAAATCTTCGGAATTATAGGTCTTTCCGGTGCAGGAAAAAGCACGCTTGTAAGATGCATCAATCTTCTTGAAAGACCGAGTGGTGGCACTGTTTTAATTGACGGCACCGATATTACAAAATCCGACAGAAAAAGCCTTCTTAAAATGCGCCGTTCAATAGGAATGATTTTTCAAAGCTTTAATCTGCTTGAGCAAAGAAACGTGTTAAAAAACGTTTGCTATCCGCTCGAAATTGCAGGAGTTAAGAAGGAAGAGGCAGAGAAAAAGGCGCGTGAGATGCTTTCGGTTGTAGGACTTTCGGACAGGGAAAAGTCGTATCCTTCACAGCTCTCCGGCGGACAGAAGCAAAGAGTAAGTATTGCGCGTGCGCTTGCAACAAACCCCAGATACATACTTTGTGACGAGGCGACAAGCGCGCTTGACCCGAATACGACAGAATCTATTTTGGAGCTTCTTAAAAAAATAAATAAGGAATTCGGGGTAACAATTGTTGTTATAACCCACGAAATGAAGGTAATTGACAAAATCTGCGACCGAGTTGCAGTTATAGACAAAAGCACTATCGCGGAAGTCGGAAAAGTAAGCGATGTGTTTATTAACCCGCAGTCTCAAATTGCGCGCCAGATGATACTTCCTGATGAAGGAAAGATGACAAACATATCGGGTAAAAGAAGAATAAGAATTATTTTTGACGGGGAATCGTCAAACAAATCCATAATTTCCGATATGGTTCTTTCTTCGCAGGCGAGGGTGAATATTATGTTTGCAGATACGCGCGACATAGACGGAACGGCGTATGGCCAGATGCTCGTTGAGCTTCCCGATGATGAGGCGAAGGCATCAAAAATCGTAAACTGGCTTAATGCAAATAATATTAAATATAGCCAGGAAGGGGGAGAATAAGAGTGCTGTCAGAAACATTTTTTAAGCTGATTGACCGCGGTGTGCTTCAGTATGGCATCTGGGAAACAATTTATATGACACTTCTTTCAAGCGTTATCTCTTATGCTATCGGGCTTCCCCTCGGAATACTTATAAGCGTAACTGATGCAGAGGGGATTTACCCAATTGCGTGGCTTAATAAAATACTCGGTTTTGTAGTAAATGTCTTTAGAAGTATACCATTTATAATATTGATGGTTGCAGTGCTTCCGTTTTCAAAATTAATTGTGGGAACAAGTCTTGGAAACAAGGCAATGATAGTAACTCTCGTCATTGCCGCCGCTCCGTATATTGCAAGGATGGTAGAATCCTCTATAAAAGAAGTGGACAAAGGCGTTATTGAAGCGGCAGAAGCAATGGGAACTCCTTCCCTTAAAATTATTTACAAGGTTCTTATCCCCGAGGCAAAGCCGTCTCTTATAATAGGCGCAGTTATCTCAATGGTTACAATCCTTGGCTACAGCGCGATGGCAGGCACAATCGGTGGAGGAGGACTCGGTATGATTGCTATTATGCATGGGCATCAGAGCAGTAACGCCGATATAATCTGGATATGCGTTGTGCTTACCATAATTATAGTGCAGATTATTCAGGAGCTTGGTATGTTTATCGCCCGCAAAACAGATAAGAGAATTAATTAGAATCAATAATATATTTAAAGGAGATGTTTTTATGAAAAAAATCGCATCAGTAGTACTCGCGCTCGCACTTGTTGTTTTAGCATTTGCAGGCTGCACAAGAAAAGAAAAGGCAGATAATGTAATAACTATCGGTGCAAGCGCAACTCCCCACGCAGAAATTCTTGAGCAGATTACGGAAAATCTTAAGGAAAAAGGGTATGAACTTAACATTGTTATTTATGATGACTACGTTCTTCCCAACACCGCTCTTCAGGACGGTGAGCTTGATGCAAACTACTTCCAGCATAAGCCCTATCTTGATGACTTTAACACAAAGAACAACACAACACTTGTTTCTGCTGCAGCTATTCACTACGAGCCTTTCGGAATTTATGATAATGAGCTTGGCTCGCTTGAAAATCTCAAGGATGGCGCAACAATTATTATTCCTGCAGATGACAGTAACGAAACACGCGCACTTTTACTCCTTCAGCAAGAAGGCCTTATCACTCTTCCCGAGGATGCAAGTGCAACAAAGGGCGTAACAGTTCTTGATATCGTTGATGACGGCGGATACAAAATCGTTGCAGTTCAGGCAGATACAGTTCCTGCACAGCTTAAGAACAGTGACAAGGGCTCTATCGCAGTTATAAACGGAAACTACGCAATTCAGGCAGGTCTTAAGGTAAAGGATGCCCTTGCGATTGAGGATGCATCAGGAGATGCAGCGCAGACCTACGGTAACATTATTGCAGTATTTGAAGGAAACGAAAACTCTGAAAAGACACAGGCAGTGATTGAAGCGCTTAATTCTGAAAATGTGAAGAAATTCATTGAAGAGGAATATGAAGGAGCAGTAGTTCCCTTATTCTAAAGAAATGTAGAAAATGTCCAGAACGCAAAAAATATAGTAAAAAAGGTTGCAGAATATATAATTCTGCAACCTTTTTTTAGTTTTTACTTTTCCAATATTTTATAGGATTTACCCACTTTGCACTTCCTTTTAAATAGAGTAATACAAAAGTGAAAAGCGTTGTAATCGTTGAAACCTTAATTAAAAACGCGTAATATACATTATAAACCCAATCACAAATAATCCCTGCCGTGTCCCCGCCCATTATAAAGGCTGCAACAAAGCCCAAAAACCCAAGTGCGCCTAAAAAGAGGCAAAGTGCAAGGGCAATTCCTATACTGGTTTCTAAAACAGAAGATAATTTCTTAATAAAATTTTTCATTGAATTCAGCCCTTTCTCTTATAATCCTATAATGGGAAGCCAGCCTAAAAGAACGATAACCTCCAGCACGTACTGTACCAAAACCCACCATAAATCATTTTTAATTGTTTTGCCCGGGTCAGATTCAGCAATTGACATTCCTGCATACATTCCAAGTGCAAGGGGTGGGGTAATTCCGCACATGACACCGCAAAAACAAGGAAGCATTGCGGCAACAAGTACAGGATTTACGCCCTTTGCATAAAAAAGACTGATAAATAACGAACCAAAAATTGAAACAAGTGAGGAGCCCGGAATAATCATACCCATAAAGCAGGTGATTAAAGGAATAATAAGTGCAAGCCCCACTTTTCCCATATTAAGAGAGGACAAAAATTCGCCAAGCTCTGTTGTAACATTTATGTCCTTAAACATTGCGCCAATCATATAACCAAAAAGGCATGTCCCGACAGTTGAGGCAATCCCCTTTGAAGATGCGGAAAGCATCTTAATAATGTTTTTGGGGGAAACAAGCGCTTTATCTTTAAAAAGAAAAACGACAACTGCAAAAATTGAGGCAATTCCCGCAACAAAGAACAAAAGTGAAGAAGAGTAGCTTTTAGCACCTGCTGTTCCTAATCTGTCAGCAAAAACTGATAAAGCAGGGAAGGTGGATGCATTGTTAAAGAAAAAGTCAACAATAAACGGAAGAAGAATAATTACAGGAAGCAAAACTCCCTGCCAGTTTGAACGGAAGGTTTCCTTTATGCTCGGGATTTTCTCGGGAGGAAGCGCTTTTATTTTATAGACCTTACAAAATGCAAAGACTGTAAGAAAGCGCGAAAGAATAAACCAAAGGGAACATCCCCAGCATACAACCCAGAAGGAACCGATTGACATAGTGTTTTCCATGCCGTTTGCCGCCCAGAAAGCCGTAAGCGCACCAAGTGCTGCAACAATATTTGCAGACGGAGGAATCATATTCCCGAGGTAGCTTGCATTACTTTCAACATTTGCCGCAAGCTCCGGCGGAAACCCCGAATCCTTCATCGCGGGAATCGTAATGACACCTGTGCTCATAACGTTTCCGGGGCCTGACCCTGAAAGCGCACCCATAAATGAAGATGCTGCAATAGACGCATAACCTGCGCCTCCGGGAATTCTTCCAAACAAGGCAAGAATTAAGTTGACAACA
This sequence comes from Clostridia bacterium, assembly GCA_045591265.1. Classification (GTDB taxonomy): domain Bacteria; phylum Bacillota; class Clostridia; order UMGS1883; family UMGS1883; genus UMGS1883. The sequence continues at coordinate 32,459 of JAZNSQ010000034.1, forward strand.
CCGTCAATTATCTTTGTTTTTGTCATAATAGATGACATACACATAAAGACAATCATTGAATAAAGAAGTGGTGTTGAAAGCCCCTCCGAAATGTAAGAGCCAATGTGACTCCATGTGCCTGTTATAAGAACAAGCGCAAGGAAAGAAACACCCAGTGACTCCCAAATAGGGCGCTTGAGGAAAATAAACCATACGCAAATGGTAATAAGCATTAAAATAAGATATGTAATGGATATTGGCATTAAAATCCCTCCTTGTTCTTCATTATATATAAAAAGAAAAAATTGTGCAATAAGAATATAGGTTATAGCAATTTTGCTATAACCTATACTTGAAATTCGTTTTATACTATATGTTTGCAGGCTTCAATGAAATCTTTTTCTGCGCGTGTAAGCTCCTTCCCTTTTGGATAGAAAATACAAACCTGCCTGCCCAGGTTAAGACGTTGATAGCATTTTAAACTCTCAGGAAGCTCCATAAATAATATTTTTTCCTTTTGAGTGTGTTTTATAATGTATGACGGAACGAGGGACACTCCATAGCCAAGCGCAACCAAGGAAATGGCGGATTCAATGGATTGAACCTCAACAAAGGGTTCTTCCCTTTTGTATTCATAGATTATATCCAAAAGTGCATTTGAAACATTAAGCCCTGCGCCCGTTGAAATCATTGGACAATTTTTAAGAATTTCTTCCGAGGAAAGCCCCGCATATTTCTTCGGAACGGCAAGAACAAGCCTTTCAGAGAATAAAGGAATCTCCTCAAACTGCTTTGATGATTCGCCCTTTAGTGAAATAATCATATCAAGCTCGCCACAAAAAAGAGCAGAATTTAACTGCGACACTGTTTTTTCAGAAATAACAAGCTTTGTTTCAGTGTTTTTGTTATAAAAGGCATCAAGCAGGTCAGAAAGGACAAAATGGGCGCGCGTGGGACTGATTCCAATGCGAAGAGAGGCCCCTTCTTTTTTTCGAAGTGCCTCCAAATCCTTGCAAAGCTTTTTGTGGGTAGAGACTATATGCTCCCCCGCTATAAGATATCTCTTCCCCGCTTCAGTAGGCTTAAGAGGAATTTTTGTTCTGTCAAAGAGCGTAAAACCAAGCTCCTCCTCAAGCTTTGCCAGATATTTTGACAGTGTGGGCTGGGAAAGTTTAAGAGATTTGGCTGCCTTTGAAACGGAGCCGAACTTTGCAATTTCAAGTATAAATTCAAACTGCCTTAACTGGTTCATTTAATCACCTGTTTGAATACATTTTTTCGTAGTAATTCTGGTATTCTCCGGAAATAATTTCCTCCCACCATTTGCGGTTTTCAAGATACCACGAGATTGTCTTTTTTATTCCGTCTACAAACTTTGTTTCGGGAAGCCAGCCAAGCTCACGGTGGATTTTTGCCGGGTCAATGGCATAGCGCATATCGTGACCTTTTCTGTCCGCTACATAGGTGATTAAGCTTTCGGGCTTATCAAGCTCACGGCAAATTATTTTTACGATGTCGATGTTTTTCATTTCGTTGTGTCCGCCAATGTTATAAACTTCTCCAACGCGTCCATTGTGGATAATTAGGTCAATCGCAATGCAGTGGTCCTCAACATAAAGCCAGTCGCGGACGTTCAAGCCCTCTCCGTAAACGGGAAGCGGTTTATCGTTAAGCGCATTTGCAATCATTAATGGGATAAGTTTTTCGGGAAAATGATACGGACCGTAGTTATTGGAGCAACGGCTTATGCTGACAGGGAGATTATAGGTCCTGTGATAAGAAAGAACAAGCAAATCTGCAGCTGCTTTTGATGAGCTGTAGGGGCTGCTTGTGTGAATAGGCGTTTCTTCAGTGAAGAAAAGGTCAGGTCTGTCAAGAGGAAGGTCGCCATAGACCTCATCAGTTGAAACCTGATGGTAGCGCTCTATTCCATACTTTCGGCAAGCATCCATCATGACAGCAGTACCAACAATATTTGTCTGCAAAAAGATTTCGGGGTTTTCTATTGACCTGTCAACGTGGCTTTCTGCCGCGAAGTTAACCACAATGTCGGGTTTTTCCTTTTCAAAGAGTGAATAGATCGCCTTTCTGTCGCAAATATCTGCTTTTACAAAGGAAAAGTTAGGATTATCCATAACGCTCTCGAGCGTAGAGAGGTTTCCTGCATATGTTAGCTTGTCAACGCAGATTATGCGATATGAGGGGTGTTTTTTTAGCATATAGAATATAAAATTACTTCCAATAAATCCGGCGCCACCTGTTACAATTACTGTTTTGCTCATTTTATTGTTCCCTTTCCATAGCCTCTTTACCAAGAAGCATAAGATATTTTCCGTATTCTGTGGATTTCAGGCTTTTTCCTATGGAGTAAAGCTTTTGGGCCGAGATAAAGCCCCTTCTCCACGCAATTTCTTCAATACAGCTTATGTAAAAACCTTGCCTGCTCTGAACCGCCTCAACAAATTCAGAGGCCTTGAGCATTCCGTTGGGGCTGCCCGTATCAAGCCATGCACATCCTCTTCCGAGAAGCATTACATTAAGCATTCCCTTTTCAAGGTAGTGGTTGTTTACGGCGGTAATTTCAATTTCGCCACGGGCACTTGGTTTTACATTTTTTGCAATTTCAATAACGCTATTATCATAAAAGTAAAGGCCGGGCACGGCGTAATTTGATTTCGGCTCCTTGGGTTTTTCTTCGATTGAAATAACCTTGCGGTTTTTGTCAAATTCCACAACTCCAAATTCGCGTGCATCTTTAACGGGGTAGCCGAAAACACACGCCCCGCCGTTATTTTTAAGCTCATCCATAGCTTTCCAAAGCACTCTTGAAAGGTCCTGACCATAGAAAACATTGTCGCCAAGGATAAGGCATACGTCATCATTTCCTATAAAATCCTCCCCAAGAATGAACGCATCAGCAAGGCCGCGGGGACTTTCTTGCACCTTGTAGCATATGTTGATGCCGATATCCGCACCATTTCCTAAAAGCCTTTCATAAATTGGGGTATCTTCAGGCGTGCTTATTATCAAAACATCACGAATTCCTGCTAAAAGTAAAACTGAAAGCGGGTAATAAATCATTGGCTTGTCATAGATTGGCAGAAGCTGTTTGCTTACAGCTTTCGTCATGGGATAAAGTCTGGTTCCTTTTCCGCCGGCTAAAATAATACCTTTCATAGCTGTTACCTGAGCCTTTCTCCTTTTTTAGGGAAAATTATCTTTTTATTATATCGCAGATTCTATCTACATCCTCAAGCGCCAAATCAGCATAAAGAGGAAGTGTAAGAACTCTTTTTGAAACAAATTCTGCAACAGGGGTAGGGGTATTCTTGATTTTATCTGTATTTTTATAGCATGCAAAAGAATTTGTAAGCGGATAGAAATACTTGCGCGCGGTAATTTGTTCTTTGCCAAGCTCCTCAAATACTTCATCCCTGTCCTTTTTAAAACCGTCAAAAAGCACGGGGAAATACGCGTAATTAGATTTTACATTTTCTTTTTCGTGGCATATTTTTATTCCGTCTGTTCCCGAAAGATTTTCACGATACCTTTCCACAACGGCTTTTCTTTTCGAGATTTCTCCGTCAATATGGCGAAGATTACAAATTCCCATAGACGCCTGAAACTCATTCATTTTGGCATTTGCGCCGATAAATGAAACCTCCTCAGGAGAGGTTATGCCAAAGTTTTTATAGGAATTTAAAAGAGGGGTAAGCTTTTCATCACTATACGTAAGCGCCCCGCCTTCAATCGTGTGAAATACCTTGGTTGCGTGAAAGCTAAACATACTCACATCGCCAAAACACGCAGAAGACACACCCTCGGACTCGACGCCAAAGGCGTGTGCAGCATCATAAATAAGCTTGAGATTATACTTTTTGGCAATTTCTCCAAGCTTTTTAACATCGCACAAATTTCCGTATACGTGCACGGGAAGAATTGCGACTGTTTTATCAGTTATAAGACTTTCAACAATCTCCGGGTCGATAGTGTAGTCATCACTTTTAATATCTGCAAAAACGGGGACAAGACCATTTCTTACTATCGCGTGAGTCGTTGAAGCAAACGTAAAGGGCGTGGTAATGACCTCCGACCCATGGGGAAAATCAAAAACATTAAGAATATGCTCAAGCGCCAAATGCCCGTTTGTGTAAAGCGTAACGAGAGGCGAATTAAGATACTCTTTTAAGTTTTTCTCAAAAAGTCTGTGCTTTTCGCCTGAGTTGGTAAGGTGCCTCGACTCCCAGAGGGGCCTGATTTCCTCGCAATATTCCTCGTAAGAGGGCATAGATGAACGGGTAACATTAATCATTTTTTTACCTTCTTATGTATTATTTCTTTATAAATCCTTTTAGAGTATTAAAAACAAAGTAGAAAGCGTCAAGCTTGAATAAAACGGAAAGAGAAATATAAATAACTGCGCCCAAAACAACCTGAATAATCAACTCTAAAATAAGCGGAAGCGAAAGAATTGCGCCGAGCGTCCACACCAAAACTCCCATAATTAAGGAAATGATTAGCGCGGGGGCAATATCCTTATACTGCTCTGCAAGTGAGTAGCCCAGAAGCTTTTTATTCGGCCAGGAATTTATAACCTGACTTAAAAACGAAGTGAAAATTCCGCTTGCGCACATTACAAATGGCCCGTACCAGACGGTTATAAGCAAAACAAGGCAACCAAGAACTTTTTTCAGGATTTCAAGCTTTAAATAGTAGTCGCTTTTTCCCAGTGCTTTAATAGCGTTAAGGTTGGCGGTATGTATAGGATAAAAAAGATAGGTAATACAAAAAACCATCAAGTATGGAACGGCAGGAAGCCAAATTTTTGTTAAAAGAAGCTCTATAACGGTAGAAGAAAGACACGCCAGTCCTATCATTAGGGGTGCAATTATATATGTGCTTGTTTTAATCGACCTGCGCGTAATCTCTTTTACAAGACTTCTTTCGTCCTGAACCTTTGACATTGTAGGAAGAAGCACGCTGTCAATAGAAATATTTACGTTGTTTACGATAAGCTGCGGGAACTGATTTCCCTTGTTATAAAACGCAAGGTCAGAAGAGGAGTAAAATTTTCCTATAATTAATTGTCTTATATCGCGATAGACAGTGTCAATTAATGAAGAAACGAGTATTTTCCAACCAAAAGAGAAGAGTCCCTTTAACCTTTTAAAGGAGAAACAAAGCTTTGGTCTCCACGAAACAGTCGCCCATAAAATAAGAGTGTTTACGACAGAGTTTAGCAAATGCTGCATAACAAGTGCCCAGATGCCAAAGCCCTTATAAGCCATTATAACGCCAACTACTGCCGAAAAAAGTGTTCCGCCAATGGTGGAAAAGAAAAATCTTTTAAAAAGCATATTTTTTGAAACATATGCCTGCTGAACGCTTCTTATTCCTGAAGCGATAAGAGTCAGTGACAAAACGCGTATAACTGGTGTAAGAGATGCATCATTATAAAAAGATGCCACAAAGGGCGCACAAATAAAAACAACTGCATAGATAAAAATGCACATTGCAAGATTAAAGTAGAAAACGGTGGAAAAATCCACGTCATCCGCATCTTTTTTCTGAATTAAAGAAACCCCGAGTCCGCTGTCGACAAACACCTGCAAAAGCGTTATAAAAACTGTAACAAGCGCAATACTTCCGTAAACTTCGGGGGCAATAAGGCGCGCCAAAATGATAGATATTACCAGGGAAACAATCTGCGCACCGCAACGCTCCAAAAAGCGCCATATGAAATTTGATATAATTGAAGAAGATTTGCCCATCTGCACAAAAAGCCCCCTTTAAATAACTACTTTTATATACAGTATACCTATTTAATTATACCAATTGTTAAATTCTTTGTCAACCAGTTTGCGATTGACTTTCCCCCCCGCAGAATATATAATAAAATAAGAGAATGGAGGGTTTTATATGATAAAGAAAATAATGGCAATTACGCTTGTTTTTTGTTTTTTAACAGTTAATGCTTTTGCAAGCGTTGTGGAGTTTTCGATTGGAGAAACTTCGTTTGTGGTTGAAAACGAAAATAATGTAACAAAAAAGACGGTGGAGGCACCGCCCTTTATAGAAAATGGCAGAACGATGGTTCCCATCCGTGCAATTTCAGAGGCGTTTGGCACAGTGCCCCAATGGAATGAAAAAGAGCGTGAGGTTCTTATAAAAATGGGAGAAAGCGAAATAAAGCTTTATATTGATAATCCCACAGCTTACATTAACGGGGAAAAGACAGAGCTTGATGTTTCCCCTAAAATAGTGAATTCAAGGACTTTTGTGCCGATAAGATTTATCAGCGAAGCGCTTAAATACAATGTAAACTATGTGCGCACAACCTCGCAGGTTGTAATTGATGATACGCCCGTTATTGTTTCATCGGGTGACAAGACAGTAACACTTGCCGAAACAAAGGAGCTTTATAACCTCTATAAAGCAGTTTCCCCCAGGGGTGATTGGACAGACGCTGAATTTGAAGAAGCAGTTTTTACAACAGTTATGGAAGAAATTGCACGCATAGCGCTTTTCTCTAACGCTTTTTCATATTTTAATTACACAGAGGAGGAGCTTCTTGCGGTAAAGGCAGGGATAATGAGTGCAAAGGAAGATTATAAATCCAAGATGGATGCACTTTCTTCACTTGTGCTTGAAAAGTTTTTCCTTCACGGAGCTGACCTTATCGTAAATCATATTGCGACTACCGAAAATCTTGAAGAGGTATATAAAAAGAATTATGTTTGCGCAAAGCACGTCCTGGTTAAGGACGAAGATACTGCGCAGTTAGTTCTTGGCAGGGCGAAAAATGGAGCGGACTTTGACTCGCTCATAAAGGAATTTGGTCAGGACACAGGAATGGCAGAAAATCCGAATGGGTACGTATTTACAAAAGGGGAAATGGTGCAGGAATTTGAAACTGCCACATTTATGCTTAACGAAGGAGAAATAAGTGGCATCGTTGAATCAGGCTACGGATTTCATATTATAAAGAAGCTTCCCTTGCCGCCGCTTTCAGATGAAATAAAAATAAATCTTGCGCCCGAGCTTGCAATGGAAAAGCTTGCAAAGGTAGGAATGGCAGAGTTTAAGTATACACAGGAAGAAATCAAGAAGATGATTAAATAATGCGAAGTTCGAAGCGAATAAAAAAAAGGATGTGAAAAAACTTCACATCCTTTTTCTTTTTTAGGTAATCCAGGTGCATCCCCAAATTGTGCGATTGGTCAATTAAAATGTGCAAAAACAGGCACGTCCCTCTTTTGCCCCGGCGAAGCCGTTGTAAACTCATAACTTGTCACAGGGCAATCATAGTTGTTCTCAAAGAGATAAAAAAACAAGCACCCACTGTAGTGAGTGCTTGAATAAGCATAAATGCTTTTTTATCTCTTACTAAACTGCGGTGCGCGACGAGCAGCCTTAAGACCATATTTCTTTCTTTCCTTCATACGAGGATCACGAGTGAGGTAACCTGCCTGCTTAAGAACAGGACGGAAAGCTTCCTCATCAACTTTAAGAAGTGCTCTTGCAATACCGTGACGGATTGCGCCTGCCTGACCTGTAAATCCACCGCCGTGAACGTTACAAAGAACGTCAAACTTACCTTCTGTATTTGTTGCAACAAGAGGCTGACGAAGAATTACCTTAAGTGTTTCAAGACCAAAGTAATCGTCAATATCTCTCTTATTGATTTTGATTTCGCCCTTGCCGGGAACAAGGCGAACTCGAGCAACTGATTTTTTTCTTCTACCTGTACCGAAATACTGTGTAATTGCCATTAAAATTCACCCTCCCTTATTTAATATCGCGTGTCCATACTTCGGGCTTCTGAGCCTGATTTTCATGCTCTGCACCCTTGTATGTTCTGAGTCTTGTAAGTGCGCTTCTGCCAAGTGTTGTAGCAGGAAGCATACCCTTAACTGCAAGATACATAGCTCTGTCTGAACGTGTTTCCATCATTTTCTTTGCAGAAATTGACTTAAGGTTGCCAATCCAACCTGTGTGATGATAATAAATCTTGTCATTAAGCTTATTACCTGTAAATACTGCCTGATCACAGTTAAGAATGATTACATGATCACCGCAATCAACGTGAGGTGTATATGTTGGCTTTTCCTTACCGCGAAGAATGCTTGCGGCAGCAGCAGCAACTCTACCAACGCTTTTTCCTGCAGCGTCGATGATGTACCATTTTCTCTGTACCTGACCGGCTTTTTCCATATAGGACTTCATTCGGAATCTACCTCCATAATTTAATCTTTTTTTCAGCAATTGCTATTTTAATACATTTAGTTATGTTTGTCAACACTTTTTATGAATAATTTTAATCTACAATCTAAATGCTCTTGTTTTCTCGCGTTTTCTCTTGTTTTCTCCTGTTTTCTCAATGTGCAATTTTCAAAAAAACTTGATTTTAATGGAAAAAAAGAGTATAATGCATTATGAAAAAAGGCTTTGGAGGGCATTATGCAAAAGTTTTTAAGCTATCTTCGCCGCGGCGTAGATGACTACCAGATGATTAACGAAAATGATAATATTGCAGTCGGTGTATCGGGCGGGAAGGATAGCCTGGCACTCCTTCTGGGACTTGCTAAATTAAAAACATTTTATCCCAAAAAGTTTGATATTACTGCAATTACTCTTTCTATGGGCTTTGACGGAATGGATTTTAGCCCCGTAAGAAAGTTTTGCGATGATTTGGGGATAAATTATATATTAAAGAAAACGGATATCAAAGAAATTCTTTTTGATATAAGGAAAGAGTCAAATCCTTGCTCACTTTGCGCAAAGATGAGGCGGGGCGCTCTTCACGATGCCGCACTTGAGGCGGGGTGTAGAAAGGTGGCTCTCGGGCATCATTATGATGATGTTCTTGAAACCTTTATGCTTTGTATGATTTACGAGGGGAGAATAAGCTGTTTTTCACCCGTGACATACCTTGACCGCAAGGATATAACGCTTATAAGACCGATGATTTATGCACCTGAAAGCTACATAAAAGGGCTTGTGAAAAGAGAAGAGCTTCCCATTGTAAAAAATCTGTGCCCGATGGATGCTCACACAAAAAGAGAGTATGCAAAGGACCTGATTAAAAAGCTTGAAAAAGAAAATCCGGGCTTTAGGACAAGACTGTTTACCGCGATAGAGGGTGCGCACGCCGGAGACTTTGGCATATTCCCTGACAAAAAGTGAAATATCTATTGAAAAAAACGGCAAAAAGTGATACTCTTACACTTATGAAATACTGAAAGGAAGTTTAAAATGGCAAAGAAACAGTTTAAGGCAGAATCAAAAAGACTGCTCGATATGATGATAAACTCAATTTACACGCATAAGGAAATATTTTTGCGCGAAATAATTTCAAACGCATCTGATGCTCTTGACAAGCTTTGCTACAAGTCGCTTACCGAAGAAACTGTCAGCGTAAACCGTGCAGATCTATTTATTAAGGTAAGTATAGATAAGGACAACCGCGTAATAAAGGTTTCGGACAACGGTATCGGTATGACCGAGGAGGAGCTTGAGAAAAACCTCGGCACGATTGCAAGAAGCGGGTCTCTTTCCTTTAAAAACGATATGGAAAAGAAAGAGGATATTGATATAATCGGTCAGTTCGGCGTTGGCTTTTACAGTGCATTTATGGTTGCCGAAAAAGTTAAGGTTATAACAAAGGCGTATGGCGAGAGCATCGCGCATGAGTGGGAGTCTGACGGGGCAGATGGCTACACTATAAAAGAAACACAAAAAGATGCCCCGGGTACAGACATCTATATATATGTAAAAAAAGATGCGGATGAGGAAAAGTATTCAGAGTTTCTTGAAAGCTACATGCTTCAGGGACTTATCAAAAAGTATTCTGACTATATCCGCTATCCAATTAAAATGGATGTGGAAAAATCAAGAAAGATAGAAAAGCCTGATTCAGAAAAGCCTGAATACGAAAAATATATTGAGGAAGAAACTATAAACAGTATGGTTCCCCTCTGGCAAAGAAGTAAAGACAGTGTGACGGAGGAAGAATTAAATAAATTCTACAAGGAAAAGTTTTATGATATGAAAGACCCCCTTCTCACCATTCGTGCAGATGTTGAGGGCAGCTTTTCATACAAGGCCCTTATGTTCATTCCTTCAAGCACTCCTATGGGGTATTACACAAAGGAATATCAAAAGGGGCTTGAGCTTTATTCTTCAGGCGTTATGATAATGGAAAGTTGTGAGGATATTATTCCCGAGCATTTTCGTTTTGTGCGCGGTATTGTGGATTCGGAGGATTTGTCGCTTAACATTTCGCGCGAAATGCTTCAGCACGACCGCCAGCTTCTCTTAATTAAGAATAATATTGAAAAGAAAATTAAGCAGGAGCTTAAAAAAGTCCTCACAAATGACCCCGAAAACTACGAAAAGTTCTGGCAGAGCTTTGGACTTCAGCTCAAATATGGTATGGTGGCGGATTACGGCGCGCACAGAAATTTACTACAGGATTTGCTTTTGTACTATTCTTCAGGCGAAAAGAAGCTTACGACGCTTGAAAGATACATTGAACTTATGGATAAAGACCAAAAGTATATCTACTATGCGTGCGGAAGTGCCATTGAAAAGATTGATAATCTTCCGCAGGCAGAAAGAATTAAGGAAAAGGGCTATTCAATCCTTTATATGACCGATGAGGTTGACGAATTTGTCGTAAATATGATTGGTGAGATTGACGGGAAAGCCTTTAAGTCGATTGATGACAAGGACCTTGGAATTGAAGATGATGAGGATATAAAGGAAACAGAAGATAAGGAAGAAGAAAACAAGGTTATGCTTGACTATCTTTGCGACTCGCTTGGCGGAAAGGTAAGCGCGGTAAGGCTTTCACACAAGCTTAAGAGCCACCCCGTATGCCTTAGTACTGACGGGGAGATAAGCCTTGGTATGGAAAAATATTTTTCAAGCATTCCGGGAGACCACCCCGATATAAAAGCACAGCGTGTGCTTGAGATAAATCCGAGTCATAAGGCATTTTATATGCTTTGTGACACATGGCAACTCGATAAAGACAGATGTGCAAAAATTGGCGAGCTTCTTTATAATCAGGCACTTTTAATTGCAGATATGCCGATTGAGAATCCGTCAAAATACACAGATTTATTCTGGGAAATTTTATGTTAAAATATTTATATAGGAGGTTTTGTTATGCCGGTTAGTGAAGCACGCAAGCGCGCAAATGCAAAGTACAACCAAAAGGCTTATGACAGAATTGAACTCAAGGTGAAAAAGGGCGAAAAGGAAGAAATCCGAAAATACGCCGAGGCAAACGGGGAAAGTATTAACGGATTTATAAACCGCGCCATTAAAGAGGCGATGGAAGGAAAATCATCCGCCCCCGTGCAAAAAGTTGCCCCAAGACGAAGAGAAATATCGGTTGAATTGTTGTAAAAAAACCGCAGTGAATTTCACTGCGGTTTTTTTGTGGGTTCGAATCCCTTTTAATTCACAAGTAAAACAAAAAGACACTCACTAAAATCTCGTAAAAAGGTGGTAGCGACAGAGAGCCGTTGTGAGTGCGTTTACAAACGAACAGGCGAGCCGAGCGTGCCTTTTTGCGAAAGAGGAGAAGAAAGGAAGCGGGAGGATGATTTTTATCAAAAATCGAAGCAAAGCGAACTTTGCTTCGACGAGGCGTGCTTGAAGGAAGGCTACCCGTTTGCGGTGCCCGGAGACTCGCTTTGCGCTCGCTTTCCGACCGCTGCACAACCCTGCGCCTTTGCTCAATCTGCCACCGGCAGCGCTCAGGCTCGGTTCCCTCTCAGGGTTCGAATCCCTTTTAAATATTTGCACAAAGAAACAGACACCCACTAAAGTGGATGCCTGTTCTTTGTGGCGTGCTTGAAGGGATTCGAACCCCTGACCCTTTGGTTCGTAGCCAAATACTCTATCCAACTGAGCTACAAGCACGTATTAAGTTTTTCAAAAAATTGGGATTCTACCCGTTTGCGGTGCCCGGAGACTCGCTCTATGCTCGCTTTCCGACCGCTGCACAACCCTGCACCCTCGCTTTATCCGCCACCGGCGGCGCTCGGGTTCGGTTCCCCTGACCCTTTGGTTCGTAGCCTAATACTCTAGGGGCTGAGCTACAAGCACGTATTAAACATTAAGCCTAAATTCAATGCATTTGATATCATAACACATCTCATTTCAAAATGCAAGTGATTTTTGGAAATTTTTTTGCATAATTATATGTAATTATTGACTTGACTCTCCTAAAATGATATAATTGTCGATAATTATTAAAAAAAGGGATGATACAATGAGTTATAAAATAGCTACCAAATGTTTACAGTCAGGCTACACACCGGGAAACGGTGAGCCAAGGCAAATTCCGATAATTCAAAGCACAACTTTTAAATATGACACAAGTGAGGATATGGGTAAGCTCTTTGACCTTGAAGCGTCAGGGTATTTTTATTCACGTCTTCAAAATCCTACAAATGACCATGCGGCTGCAAGAATTGCAGCACTTGAGGGCGGTACTGCAGCAATGCTCACATCATCCGGACAGGCAGCGTCATTCTTTAGTATATTTAATATAGCTTCATGCGGGGATCATGTTATCTCATCTTCAGCAATCTATGGCGGTACTTACAATCTTTTTGCAGTTACGATGAAAAGAATGGGTATAAACTTTACTTTTGTTTCGCCCGATTGCACAAGAGAAGAGCTTGAGGCAGCTTTCAGACCCGAAACAAAGGCGGTTTTTGGCGAAACTATTGCAAATCCTGCACTCGATGTTTTAGATATTGAAAAATTTGCAGAGGCTGCACACTCACACGGAGTTCCGCTTATTGTAGATAACACCTTCGCAACACCGATAAACTGCAGACCTTTTGAGTGGGGCGCAGATATTGTTATCCACTCTACCACAAAATATATGGATGGCCATGCAAGTGCAGTCGGCGGATGCATTGTGGATTCAGGAAAATTTGACTGGACAAAATATCCCGACAAATATCCTGGACTCTGCAAGCCAGACGACAGCTATCACGGCGTTACATATACAGAGCGTTTTGGCCTTGAGGGTGCATATATTACAAAGGCAACTGCACAGCTTATGCGCGACCTTGGCTCCATTCAGGCGCCGCAAAACGCATATCTTCTTGCACTTGGTCTTGAAACTTTAGACGTAAGAATGAAGCGTTATTGCGAAAATGCGCAAAAGGTGGCAGAATTTCTTAATGGAGAAGAAAAAATCTCCTGGGTTCGCTACTCAGGTCTTGATGGAGATAAATACTTTGAGCTTGCGAATAAATATCTTCCAAACGGCTCCTGCGGTGTAATTTCGTTTGGAGTTAAGGGTGGAAGAAAGGCTGCAGAAACATTTATGAAAAATCTTAAGCTTGCATCTATTGAAACACACGTTGCAGACTCAAAGACGTGTTGCCTCCATCCTGCAAGCGCAACCCACCGCCAGATGACAGATGCTGAACTTGAAGCGGCAGGGGTAGCACCTGACCTTATCAGATTTTCATGCGGAATTGAAGATGCAGATGATATTATTGACGATATTAAAAACGCACTTAAAAGCATTTAAGGAGACATTTTATGCCTATTAAAATACCTAACGGACTTCCTGCAAAAAAAGTTCTTAACGATGAAAATATATTCGTTATGGATGAGCTTCGTGCTTCCACGCAGGATATAAGACCGCTAAAAATAGGAATACTTAATCTGATGCCGACAAAGATTGAAACGGAAACCCAGCTTGCAAGACTTTTGGGAAACACTCCGCTTCAGGTTGAGGTTGAGCTTGTTCATATGAGCTCGCACAAGTCAAAAAACACTTCAAAAGAGCATATGCTTAAATTCTACAAAACGTTTGATGAGATAAAGTATATGAAATTTGACGGTTTTATCATAACGGGTGCACCCGTGGAAACGCTTGAGTTTGAAGAGGTGGACTACTGGGATGAGTTGTGCGAAATAATGGAATGGACAAAAAAGAACGTGCACAGCACATTTCATATTTGCTGGGGCGCGCAGGCAGCACTTTACTACCATTATGGTATAAAGAAATATACGCTTCCCAAAAAGCTCTCGGGTGTATACAGGCATACGGTTGTTTACAAAAATCCCATACTCCTTCGTGGATTTGATGATGAGTTTTATGTTCCGCACTCAAGGCATACTACGGTTAAAATTGAGGATATAGAAAAAACGGGTAAAATAAAAATTCTTGCCTGCTCGAAAGACGCAGGGCTTTACGCTGCGGCAACTGAAGGCGGAAGGCAGATTTTTATTACAGGTCACTCGGAATATGCAAAGGACACTTTAAAAAAGGAATACTTAAGAGATGTGGAAGCAGGGCTTAACCCCGCTGTTCCCGAAAATTATTTCCCTGACAATGACCCTACGAAAGACCCCGTTGTAAAATGGCGTGGGCATGCGAATCTGATATATTCCAACTGGCTTAATTATATTGTATATCAGAATACACCGTATGATATTACAAAGATTAATTAAATGGGAATGTTAAAATGCCCCAGAACGCAAAAGGCGTGGATATATAAAGATATAATATAGTGCGTAAATTTTAGGAAGTGTTTATTGTAGAAAAATCTCATTTTATTATGAGATTTTTCATTTTTAAGCCTTTTGCTACGAACAAACTTCGCCTCTCGCTGTATACACATACAGCTTCGGGTAACCCAAGGCAAAGCCTTGGCTCAGTTTGTCCGTTCTGAAGCATTTTTCCAATTCCCTAAAAAGAAAAACAAAAAAAGGATGTAAAACCACATGGTTTTACATCCTTTTTTCACTCTGACAATAGATTGTTGTATCTTTCGCAATATGCCTCTATACTGAATTTTCGGGAAGCAAGAAAAGCTTCCTTTTTCATTTCATTAAGGTTTTCACACTCTGCCATTTTTCTTAAGGCATCTTCTATATTTTTTACGAAGTCATCGTCATACTTTGCAATAACCGAGCATTTGTCATTTACAAGCTCTTTCATAGCACCCATATCCGAGATAATGAGGGGAACAGCGTTTGAAGCAAATTCCACAACTGTAAGGTTAAAAGCATCGCGAATAATTGACGGAGCAACGCCAACATCTGCCAAAGCGTAGAGTGTGTGAATTTCCTCATATGGCACAAAGCCTGTAAATATAACGCGGTCATCAGCTAAAGAGTGAACTTTTTCGGTATAAGTGTTCATTTCGTTTTTGCTGTAACCCGTGCCACCGACAATTACAAGGCGTAATTTATCGTTTTTAATATTTGAGAAAGCCTCCACAAGCTCTAAAACGCCCTTGTCAGGGGCAATTCTTCCGCAAAACATAAAGACAAAGTCATCCTCGCAGATATTATATTTTTCTCTTATTTCGCGTTTTTTCTCTTCGTTTGAAGTAAATCTGTTTAAGTCAACACCGTTATAGAGCGTTTTAACCTTTTCTGATTTTTTAATTGTCTGCACATTTAGCCCAAGAGTATCACTGATGGTGTAAATTTCGTCATAACAATCAAATATTTTCTCTGCATTTTTTGATGTGTTGTTTAGGTAGTCGTTATGAAGATGCAGGCACAACTTATTCTTAAAGGATTTTGGAATTTTTAAGCCAAACTCGGGCGCGTTTTCAATAATTACTGCGTCATATTGGTTAAGATTTCTTTCTTGTCTGATAATTTTCGAAATATACGTGTTTCCCACATAGATTTTGGGGATACGGTTTATAAAATGACGTATAACTCTGTCGAGTTTATCCCAAACAGACTGAATTTTTATAAAATTAAACTTTGCGTGTTTATATCCCTTTGCCATTAATTCAGCCTTTTCATCGTAAATGCTGTAAAGCGTAATATCGTGGAGATGGGTTTTTTCATTGTGTTTTAAAAAAGAGTCAACAAGATACTCCACCGCACCGCCTTTTGATGGTGGAACGGGAAGTGCCATATAGTTAATTATAAGAAGCTTCATAAAACTACCTTCTTTTAGCATTTATCTTTCTTTTTATATTAAAAACTCTTTCCGTAAAGGCATATACAAAAAACGGAAAATGATTGAAAATAAATCTTCTGATTTTAACTGTTCTTTTTTGGGTTCCTTCACTTAAAACAACGTCAAAAGGCGTCTCGGAAAGATAATCTATATACAAGTTTTTATGCGGGTGAGAGCACTCCTTTATCCACGGACGGTTATAAAATTTACTTATGAAGTGAATGATTATGGGCTTTTTTGTAGCTTCATCAAGCTCTTTTTGAGTGTAGTAGCAGTCAATATCATAAAGACCTTTAATTTGCTTTGCGGTCATAAGGAAAAACTGACTCATCGTATTAAATTTAGGATGAAGAATTTTAATTTTTCCTCTGCACACGCCATTTACTATCCCCTGGTCGTGATGAAGCACAAATCCGTTGTGCTCATCAATCATTTTAAGGATAGCGTCTTCTATGTTTTCTTTGCGCCAAGCGTTAAGGTTAATGAGGAGCACTCCACCGTTTATGTATCTGTCACGGCACGTCATTCCAACCGCTTCAAGCGCATAAACAGCGGGGTTATCCTGCACGCCTGCAATAATGTTTTCTTCCATATCGGTTTCCCAAAGCTCTTTTAGGGAGCCGTTTATAATGGTGTCACAGTCAATATATAAAACTTTGTCAGCGTTTATCATTTCTGAAAGCATAAGCCTTGCATAACCAATCTGAGCATAGCCAGTTTTGTCATTAAGCTTAAGCTTTGCCTGAAGCTTTTCAAATGGATAGAATATGATTTGAGCATTTTCAAACGAAGAAACCATACTATTAAATTTGTCCTTGCACTTATCTGATATGGAATCATCAATCAGATATATGTTTATCTTTTCAAATTCATCTTTGTTGTTAGAAAGCAAGGAATAGATTGATGCTGCCGCATGCGGAGCGTAGTTCGTGTCGGTAGCATAGAGTATGTTTATTTCTTTCATTTTCATTCTCCTTTTTAGGAAAATTTTATTTTGTTTTTTTAGCGGGAATTCCTACATAAACGCCGTCAAGCAGAATATTCTCTACAACCACACCGCCTGCGCCAACTGTTACGTTATCGCAAACATCAGTATTGTTTTTTACAACGGCGCCTGCGCCAATGTGTGAGCTTTTGCCGATATTTACAGTTCCGCACAGCGTTGCAGATGGAGAAATGTGAGAAAAATCCCCAACTGTGCAGTCATGCTCAACAACAGAGGATGTATTTATAATGCAGTGGTTTCCTATAGTTGCATTTGTATTAATCACTGCATTTGCCATTACTGTGCTGCCACTGCCTATCTTTACACTTTTAGAAATTACGGCGCGGGGATGAAGAGCTGTATAATAATTTAAATGCGGATATTTTTCCGCAATTTTTTTCCTTATGGCATTGTTACCAATTCCAATAATAAAATATTTATCTATAAATTCGTTGCATTTATCAACGGTGCCCAGCGTGCCTTCTTTAGATGCATCATCGTCAAGAAAACCAAAAACACGGTCCCCGTTTAATGATATAATTTCAGAAATTACACTTGCATGCCCACTCATACCCAGAATAATAACATCTTTACACATTTTCTGTTTCCTTCTTTGTTCCCATAAATTCTCCAATGGTAGCCATACCCTCGGCATTTATGTTTTCTCTTTTTATGAACGCCTTAAAAACTGTAAGAAAAATAATCCGGACATCTCCTAAAAAGGAAATATTATCTATGTACTCTATATCCAAATCAAACTTTTCTTCCCAGCTTATCGCATTTCTTCCGCTGATTTGCGCAAGCCCTGTTAATCCTGGACGAACCTCGTGTCTGCGCATTTGATTTTCGTTATAAAGAGGCAGATATTTTACAAGCAGAGGCCTTGGACCGACAACGCTCATATCGCCTTTTAGAATGTTGAATGCCTCTGGAAGCTCATCAAGACTCGTTTTTCTTAAAAATTCTCCAAATGGCGTAAGCCTTTCTTCGTCAGGAAGTAAATTCCCGTCAGGTCCTTTTTTATCCGTCATGGTTCTGAATTTGTAAAGCTTAAATATCCTGCAGTTTTTTCCAGGCCGTTCCTGCTTAAATAAAATGGGACTTCCAAGCTTTATTCTCACAAGAATTGCAACAATTATGTAAAGCCATGAAAAGACTATTATTGCTAAAGAAGCACAGACGATATCAACAAGTCTTTTTATGTACTTTTTATACATCAAAACACTCCTTTATGATTTCAATAACCCTGTCTTGTTCTTCCTTGGTCATTTTGATATCACTTGGAAGACATAGGCCTCTGCTAAAGATATCTTCATTTATTATTTTAAATTTTTCTCCTTTTATATAGGCGTTTGTTTTTCCCCTTGCTTCACCGTCTTTGGTAACAAATGCGTTCATTCTGTAAAACGGTTGCATATGCATTGGTTTCCAGATTGGTCTGCCCTCCGCATTGTGTTTTTCGAGATTTTCTAAAATCTCTGTCGGGCAGGACTTTCCCTTTTCCTTTATATACAGGGCGTCTTCATCACTTCTTACTTGCCTGCAGATAAAATCTTCATCAATCGTCATGCAGGAGAGCCAGAAATTAGGTTCCATATCCTTTTTAATATAGGGGTTCATTTTAACGGGAAGATTTTTAAGTCCTTCTTTATAACGAAGGTATATTTCCTTTTTCTTTTCAATATGTTCCTTTAAGTATTCACACTGACCTCTGACAACGCCTGCAATAACATTACTCATTCGGTAGTTGTATCCGATTTCTTCGTGCTGATACCAGGGGGCACTTTCTCTGCTTTGGGTTGACCACTTACGCACCTTGTTAGCGTCAGACGGATTATCTGTGATCACCATGCCACCCGAAGAACCTGTAATTATTTTATTTCCGTTAAATGAAATTATTGAGTATTTACCAAAAGAACCGGTCTGTCTGCCTTTGTATGTTGCGCCTAAAGATTCTGCAGCATCTTCTATAAGTATAGCCTTGTGCTTTTCGCAAATCTTTAATATTTCGTCAAACTTTGCGGGGGTGCCGTACAAATTAGCTACAACTACAACTCGGACATCAGGATAAAGCTCAAAAGCTTTTTCAAGTGCCTCGGGACAAATATTCCATGTATCTTCTTCGGAGTCAATAAAAACGGGCACACCGCCCTCATAAACAATGGGATTAACGGTTGCGCTAAATGTCATATCGGAGCAAAAAACCCTGTCCCCTGCCTTTACACCGGCGAGCTTTATTGCAAGATGTAAAGACGCTGTTCCCGAAGAGAGCGCGACTGCATTTCTTCCCTCGATGTACTCACCCATAATCTTTTCAACCTGGTTTATATTTTCGCCAACAGTTGACATCCAGTTTGTTTTATACGCCTCTGTCATATAGTCCAGTTCTTTGCCATGCATAGTCGGGGTGGCTAACCATAGTTTTTTCTCGAACGGCTTTATCATCATTAATGCCTCATTTCATAGTTTGATTTAGTATACTCACCAAATTCTCCTAAAAACACATATACCTAGTTTAAATTTTATCACGTTATTTAGTTTTTGTCAATGAAATCACGGGGAGGGAGGATGTGTAAAACAAGGAAAGCATCTACCTGAATGTAGATGCTTTCCCTCTGAAATGCTTATATAAGAGATATGGGAGAATAATTAATCTATATAAAAGCCAAATAGCTTTAAAAATAAAAACAAGAGGGAAAAATACGTGCCTTAATATCCGCAGGTAGTAAGCACTACGAGCTACAATAATTACATGTTTAGCTTCACCGCACCCTTCACATAGGCACATATTATAGGCCAATTTCACCATAATTTCAATAGGGGAATTTGCCATAATATAATTGGTGATTGTATGAATAGATTAAAAGAATTAAGAATTGAAAAAGGGTATACTCAAATAAAAATGCAGATGTTGACAGGTATCGACCAAAGCGACTATTCAAAACTTGAGAATGGGAAAAGGTATTTTACGTTTGAACAGTGCCGAAAGATTGCAATAGCGCTTGATACAAGCATGGACTATCTGGCAAACTTAACTGATGAGAAAAAACCTTACCCACGGACTGAAAAAAAGAAATAGAGGAATAAGAAAGCATCTACCTAAATGTAGATGCTTTTTTTGGTGCAGACTCTGTTAGTTTAATTTAGGATGCCTCTATGTGCATACGACACCTTGTAGCAGCGAAGCTTTATCGCGGGAAAAAGCCCGCTCAAACCTTCGGCTACTGCGTTTCTGCAAGCCCTTCTTCATCTGCCACCGGCAGCGAAGATCTTGCAGACTACCAACTGAGCTAATGGCACATATTTAGTTATAAAATAAAAGTGCAGACTGCAAACAAAAGGCATATTTGGAGCTGCCCAGCAGATTCGAACTGCCGACCTCTTCCTTACCAAGGAAGTGCTCTACCTACTGAGCTAGGGCAGCATTTTGGCGACCCGGATGGGGCTCGAACCCACGACCTCCAGCGTGACAGGCTGGCGTTCTAACCAACTGAACTACCGGGCCATAATTATAAAGCCGTCACGACAAGATGAGAGGTTCATCTGCTGACTTGATTAAGTATAATAGTTTTTACTGGTTTTGTCAAGTATTTTTTTCAAAAAAATCTAATTTTTAAAAACAAAAGTCCCGAATTGCAACTGCATTTCAGGACTTTTCTTTTACATAGGAAATCTTAAGTAAATTGCGATTGCCGCAACGATTGCAATAAGTATAATACACACTGCAAGGTAAATGTTTCTGACAAGGGAGTTTTCAAACCTTCTGTTAGCTTTAAGCACATAGAAAACCTGCGTCATAACAAATATAAGCGCTAAAGCAAGGAAGTTTAAATAATACGCCTTCACGCTTCCCTTTGCGACACAGTAAAGCAGAATGGTTGTGCTTAAGAATACTGACAAGCAAATTCCGCAATATACGAAAAACGAGCGTTTTTCCTTATAAGCACTCCATGCGGCACAAATCATTGCGCCTGAAAGAGAAACCCAGCGAATGATATGTAAAAACGCCTGTGCGCCGTTTACGGTCAGGGAATTCTCTGACATCTTCTGCACAAAAATAAGAAGAATTGCATATAAAATTGTAACAGAAGACAAGAGCACAACTCTGTTATCAAGCTGTTCTTTCTCTTGCTTGGAAAGTTTGTTTTTCATTTTACCCCTCCGCATTAGTCTTTGGTTTCACAATATCTATATTTTACATTGTATAACGAAAAAAGTCAATGATTTTTGGAAAACTTTGTGAAAAGGCGTAATCAAAGTCTGGAAACTATTTTCTCATATAATCCGTCAACCTGGGAGTAATCCATAGAAGAAACATAAATTTCTTCTAAAGCATCGTGAATGTTTTTCGCCTCCTCCACACACTTTGCACCCTCAAAAAGAAGCTTGTCGATATATTCAAGGCGAGTCTTCATAATAGAAATATTCGGGATGTCAAAATACATATTACCTATAGGTTTAACATTTTTGTCTTTAAAAGAGTCAGGCGGAAATGACGTTATGGCAATTCTTTCTGACGGAATAATGATATGCTCAAGCATATCGGGATTTATCGGCGATGGGCACGAAATTATTTTTACATTACGGCCAAGCGCCTCGCTTCTAATACTTTTAAGAAAGTAGTTTCCTGCACTTTTTAGTTTATCCTCAAAGGCGTAGATTTTATCGGCATAAGCGCAAATTGTATCCTTAAAGGATTTGATTTCGCCCACAGAAACCGCACCGAGAAGACGCTTTTCTTCAAAACCACCGTATCCAAGCGGAAGAAGTGAACCGATTTTTGAGGAAAGCACAAACAAAACATCTTTTTTAATATAAGGAGTGCTTTCGCTAAAGTTTTGCCTTATAAGTGCCCCCGCACTTTTTATATACGCCCCCGCACCCGAGTGAAGAAGAGATATATTTTTGGATATCTCCTTAATCTCATTTTTTTTATCGGAGAGCAGATGTGTGTCCCAAAAGCTCCCTAAATTTAAAATATGGCTTGATGCCCCAGGGAAAATGGGGTCAGTAACGTGTGGAGATGTGCCGTCAATCATGGCAAAATCTATGCTTTTGTCAATAAATCCGTCAAGAGAATCAGGGTCAGATGCACATGGGAAAAAGTCAATCTCATGCTTTTTCTTTTCTAAAAAGGCACTGACTCTTTTCATAAGAGATGACTTTCCGCATCCCGGGCCTCCCTTTAAAACAATAAGGTTTGTTCCTCTTTCCTGCAAACTGTCAAAATAGGACACAAAGCCGTTTTCAGAGTTTGCACCAAGAAAAAAATTTGCTTTATACATAAAAATCCCCCTTTAATAAAGTATATTAAAAGGGGGATTATATAATGTTACAGAATTTCAGATAGCGCTACAGAGTAAAAGCATCTTCCGTCTTCTGTGTTTGTATACCAGACTATTTTTCCGCCCGCCAGGGTAGGTACGGAGTCTTTTCCAAGACGTGCACCCGGGAGAGATGAGGCACTTTTTAATATATCTCCGTTTTTGTCAATTACCGAAAAGTAAACCTCACCGCCAGCATTTTGTGCGCCGTACCCATTTTCAGATACTGACCACATAGCAATGAATTTTCCGTCCGACAGAGGAGTAAGGGTAGGTGCGCTTGCAGTTTTTCCGCTTCCGTGGTATTTCGCAAGACAGTTAAATTTTGTTTCCTTTGAATTCTTTTTGGCAAATGCAATCCACGCGTCTCTGTTTTGATATTCCGCGCCTTCAATGCCGAAATTGTCATAACTCATAGCTGCGGAGTGGTCAATCGAATTCATTGTAAGAAGGTAGCCAGCGCTATTTACAAAAAGATCTCCTATCATAACGCCTGTAGCGTTTGCACCTGATGTACCGGGAATGGGGAAGATGTTTTCCTCCGACAAAACTTTGCCCGATGTATTAAGTGTGCGAAGTAAAATTCCGCGCGATGGTGCAGCATCAGAAAGGTCTAGTGTAACTATTTTGTCACCGTCAAACTTTGCAAGTGTGTTTAGTGCGTGACTTGTGTGATTTGGCTGAAATTTCCCTGTATCATTTAAAACTTTGCCCGTTTTCTTATCAAAAATAACGGTAAGTTGTGTTTGCGGATTTTGGGAATTTTCATCTTTATACTGGCTTCTTGCTGTGTGAAGAACAAGATAATTCCCGCTTTCTGCAATTACGCATCCCGAGGCATCAAAAGGAACTGTTGTTTCAGCTTTTGATACGGTAAATTCCTTTTTCTTTGTGAATTTTTTATCGTACTGGACAAGCTTTATTACTTTTTCTGAATTGCTTTCGCGGGGGTTTTCTTTGCCGAAAGCAATATAGTTATATTCTTCCCCGCTAAAAAACGCCCCAAAAATCGGAAGTTCGTAAGGAACAGTAAAAGAAAGCATATGATTAAATTCAGAATCGTACTTTTCAATGTTAATTTTGTCTGACGCTTCTATTGTATAAAATGTGCCGTCTTCATTATAGACAAGGTGACTCTTCTTCGGCTCTGCCCAGCGACTAACGGCGTGCGAAAGCTCCATTTCTCCGGACGCATAAGAAAGCTCTCTTTTGGAAAGAGTTTTTGTGTAGTCAAAAGAAGCCGTTGTTTCTTTTGTTATATTTACCGTGCGCGCGTTTTCGTCCCAAATACAGCTACCGTAAAACTTTGCAAAGTCAGTTGCATATACGCACGTTAGCCCACCTATATTAAAGCTTGTAATGGGTGCACCCTCAAAATTTGTTGTAATATCGGTAAATAAAACATTTCCGACAGGTGTGCCGACAGGAAGAGAGGATTCCTCCTCTTTAAGTGCAGGCGGGGTAATTTCGCCCGAACCCTTTGAAATTGAAAGAGTGCGGGTGTATTCGTCAAAATAAACATCAAGCCCGAAGGAACGCATCTGCTCGGCAATAATTGCCGTGCGCCCGTCAATATTATATGAAGTAACCGGCACAGACTCTATATACGTTACAATATCAGTACTAAGCACAGTGCCGATCACATCTCCTACATTATAAGAAAATGCACTGATAGGTAATGAAAGAATTACCAAAGCAAGTGCAATAAATTTTTTTGTGTTACGTAATTTAAGCAAACAAACACACCTCCGTGATTTTATTATACTTTGAAAGAGCAAAAAAATCAACAGTGAAAATGGATTCTTGACTTATGAAATAAGAAATGATAAAATTGTATAGATATAAGGGAGGTTTGATTATGAGCTATGCAGATATAATTTTCAAACAAAACTGTGAGGATATTTTAAACAACGGATTTTCCGATGAAAATCTTACCGTAAGACCTGTGTGGGATGACGGAGTAAGTGCGCACACAATAAAGAAATTCGGCATAGTAAACCGTTACGACCTTTCAAAAGAATTTCCGATTCTTACACTTCGTAATACCAATATAAAAAATGCGGTTGACGAGCTTCTTTGGATATGGCAGAAAAAGAGCAACAATGTAAACGAGCTTGCAAGCCACATCTGGGATTCGTGGGCAGATGAAAGTGGCTCTATCGGTAAGGCCTACGGATATCAGCTTGGCATTAAGCATAAATACAAAGAGGGTGAGTTTGACCAGGTTGACAGAGTTTTGTTTGACCTTAAAAATAACCCCCAAAGCAGAAGAATTATGACTAATATCTATAATCATCACGACCTTAACGAAATGGCGCTCTATCCGTGTGCCTACAGCGTTACATTTAATGTAAGCGGGGACACTTTAAACGCCATACTTAACCAGCGCTCGCAGGATATGATTACTGCAAACAACTGGAATGTGTGCCAGTACGCTGTGCTTGTTCATATGTTTGCGCAGGTGAGCGGACTTCGTGTAGGTGAGCTTGTGCATGTTATTGCGGATGCACACATCTACGACAGGCATATTCCCATTATTGAAAAAATGCTTAAGAATGAGCCTTTTGAAGCGCCGGAGTTTAAAATTGACAAGTCGATAGATGATTTTTATAAATTCAGTGTTGAGAGCATATCGCTCGAAAACTACAACTATCACAAGCTGGGGGAAAGAATCCCCGTTGCGATTTAATTGGGAGAAGGCTATGAACTTAAAAATGATTGTCTGCGTTGCAGAGGATTTTGCCATAGGTAAGGATAATGACCTTTTGTTTTCGCTTCCGCCTGATATGAAGTTTTTCAGAGAAAAAACGAGTGGCAAGACAGTTGTTATGGGGCGTGCAACGCTTGATTCCTTCCCCGGAGGGATGCCCCTTAAAAACAGAAAAAATATTGTTCTTACGAGAAACCCTGATTTTAAGCGCGAGGGCGCTTTAATCTTTACGAATAAAGATGATGTTCTCTCCTACCTTGAAGAAAGCGGGGAGGAAAGCTTTGTTATCGGCGGCGCGGAAATATATAAAATGTTTGCGCCCTACTGCTCGGAGGCATATGTTACAAAGGTGAGGAAAAAAGTGCCTGCCGATAAATTCTTTATCAATATTGACAAAGAAGACGGCTGGTATTTAGAGGAAGAAAGTCCTGTTATGGAGCATGAGGGGCTTTTTTACACATTTTGCAAGTATATAAAAAGGAATGATTGACAGTGTTTTGTCCTAAATGTGGAAGAATAAATCCCGATGAAGAGGAATTTTGCAAGGGATGTGGGGCGCTCCTTCACGAAGAAAAAGAAGAAGCACCCAAAAAGAGTAATTTTTCCAAAAAGATACTCGTGGGAGCTATAGTTCTTTTGATAGCTGTGGCCCTTATTGTCATTAAGAAGGTGTTATTTTGAAAAAGATAAAAGCGTTTTTTTCTTATCTGGGAAGAATGATAGATTCCCACCCGCTTATTTTTTGCGCAGTTCTCAGCGTGGTGGAAACATTTATTATAGAAAGTATGAGCCGTCACAGCGTCATAAAATGCGTTAAATACATTCTGGAAAGCCCGCTTGTATTTTTGTATAATAGCCTTATTATAATGTTTACGCTTTCTATATGTCTTCTGTTTAAAAGAAGAGTGTTCGGAATTGTGCTTCTTTCAGCTCCGTGGCTTTTGTGCGGGCTTATAAACAGTGTGGTTTTAAGCTACCGCGTGACACCGCTTGGCGCGATTGATTTTCAGATAGTAAAATTAAGCCTTATACTCATTTACCTTACAAAGGCACAGCGTATTTTGGTGTATGTGCTTTCTGCGGTTCTTGTGATTTCTATTGTCGTGCTTTGGATAATAGGTCCGAAAATAAGCGGAAAGGTAAACTATGGAAAGAATGTTGCATCTATTATAGGTACGCTTCTATGCCTTGTTATTGCGACAAATCTTGCGCTTAACTATAATGCAATAAGTGACGATTTCGGAAATATTGCAGGGGCGTATAATGATTACGGATTTGCATACTGTTTTTCAAGCGGAATAATAGATACGGGTATTGATAAGCCTGCAGATTATAATGAAGAAGCGCTTGGCGAAATTATTTCCTCTCTGGATAAGGATAAGGGGATAAGTAAGGTAAAGCCAGACGTTATTTTGGTACAGCTCGAGTCTTTTATGGACGCAAAAATCATAAAAGACCTTACCTTTTCTGATGACCCTGCACCAATTCATACTTATCTAAAGGAAAACTTTACAAGCGGGGTGCTTAAGGTACCTTCACTTGGCGGTGGCACTGCAAATACGGAGTTTGAGGTGCTTACGGGAATAAATCTTGACTTTTTCGGCGCGGGAGAGTATCCGTATAAGACGGTTATGCTTAAAGAGACGGTAGAATCACTTCCCTTTAATCTTAAGGAAAACGGCTACAGTGCTCATGCGATACATAACCATACAGGTAATTTTTATGACCGCGACAAGGTTTATCCGAATATGGGGTTTGACACGTTCCAGTCAAAGGAATATATGTATGATTATGAGGTAACGCCGTACGGCTGGTGCAAGGATAAGGCGCTCACCAAAGAGATTATGGATGCCCTTACCTATACAGACGAGGAAAAGGGAATAAAAGAGGATACCCCCCGCTTTGTGTGGACAGTTTCCGTGCAGGGGCATGGTGCATATCCTACAGAGCCGATTGCAGGGGCAGACAATGTTATAAAAATAGAGAGTGATAAGTTTTCGGAAGAGGAGCTTTGCGCACTCGGTTATTATATAAATCAAATCTGGGAAGAGGATATGTTCCTCGGAAGCCTGATTTCAGCTGTGGAAAACAGAAAAAGGCCGACTCTTATAGTAGCATATGGCGACCATCTGCCGTCTATCGGACTTGAGGATGATATGCTTTCAACAGGTGACCTTTACAGGACAGAGTATGTAACGTGGAACAACTTCGGACTTGAAAAGATGGAAGGTCCGGAACTTTACTCGTATGAGCTTTCAAGCTACATTATGGATATGTTGGGTCTGAACAACGGCTATATTACAAAGCTTCACCAAAAAAAGCTTGAAATGGGAGAAGGTTTTGACTTTGAGGAGTATCAAAGTAAGCTTAAGTTCTTTTCCTATGATATGCTCTACGGGAAAAATCTTTTATTCGGCGGAGAAAAGCCGTATGTAAAAACACAGATGCAGATGGGTACAACTCCCATTGAGATAGAAAATATAAAAGCTATGGGATCTTCTCTCTATGTGCAGGGAGAAGGGTTTACCGATAAGAGTAAGATTTTTATAAACGGCGAGAAATGCAAATCAACAGTAATGCTCAGCAGATTCAGTCTTATGACGTCTGACATAGAAATAAAAGATGGTGACGTTATTACTGTCGGACAGGCATCAAGTAAGAGAGAGGTGCTTAGCTACTCAAATGAAATTATCTTTGATGCGGCTGTGCACAGCATACAGGAAGAATAGAAAAAATGCGAAAACAGAGATGTTTTCGCATTTTCTTTTAAATAAATGAAAAAAATAGCTTGACTTATTTGAAAACACCAATTATAATAGAAAGGTACTTAATATTTCTGGGTGTGGCGCAGTTTGGTAGCGTGCTTGAATGGGGTTCAAGAGGCCGAGAGTTCGAGTCTCTCCACTCAGACCAGGCCGGAATAGGTTTTTTCTTATTCCGGCTTAATATTTCGGGGTGTAGCGCAGTTTGGTAGCGTGCTTGGTTCGGGACACTGCGTTATTGGGTTCATTCGCAAAACGCCGAACCCCGACAGATCCTTTAACACCGCCACTTATGGCGACCAAGAAAACAAAATACATGTGGTCAAACAAGTTTTGTCCACATGTTATCCCACAGACACTAAAAAATATGAAAACTTAATAACGGGGTGTAGCGCAGTTTGGTAGCGTGCTTGCTTCGGGACACTGCGATGTTGGGTTCATTCGCAAATCGCCGAACCCCGATAAATCCTTTAACACCGCCACTTATGGCGACCAAGAAAACAAAATACATGTGGTTAAACAAGTTTTGACCACATGTTATCCCACAGACACGAAAAAATATGAAAATTTAATAGCGGGGTGTAGCGCAGTTTGGTAGCGTGCTTGCTTCGGGAGCAAGAGGCCGCGGGTTCAAGTCCCGCCACTCCGACCATCAAAATCTCAGTAACAAAGCGGTTTCTGAGGTTTTTATTTTGTTTAAAATTTTACAAAAAATTGATTTTGACCACAATTTTTTATCTTCAACTGTGGGACAAAGTCCTTTTCTTTGTTTAAGGCGTATCAAAATTTAATACCCACAAAAAGCTGTGGCACGGATTTTTATGTCCGTGCCATTTGTGTTATTGTGCATTTTTGAGCTTCGCTTTTTGGGCTGCTATCTCGGCTTTCATTTTCACTATGAGCTTTGCGAGTTCGATTTCGCATTCTTCCTCAGTCTTGGCATATATGTTTCTTGCCATCCGTTTTCCATAGGCATCCTTTGGTGAGTACCTGCCCTCGTATAGGTGGTCGTTTATCTTACTGATACATCCTGTGCCCTGCTTCCTCATTTTGCCCTTTTTAGGCTCGAATTTCGTCTCTTGAGATGGCTGTTCACTATCTGTTTGTACATTCTCGCCTGTGTCTTTCCCCATGCTGAATCGTGCGTTAATCTTGTCTGCGGCATTCTTTTTCATTTCGTCTGTACTATGTAGGTATATGTCTATTGTTGTTTTGCTTGATATGTGTCCGAGTATGGTGGATAGTGTTTTGATGTCCATTCCGTTGGCTACTGCGGTTGTGGAGAATGTGTGCCGTAGGTCATGGAATCGGACCTTTTTGCATTCAGCTCGTTCTAATACCACTTGCATTTGGTGATATACCGCTGATGGATCTCTTGGCATTCCTTCGACTCTTGGTGATGGGAACATCCACTCGGAATCGACTGTCTTCTTGTATTCTTTTAGGATGTCCAGTATATTTTGCGGTAGTATTATACTTCGTACGGAGTCTTTTGTTTTAGGCTCTGTTATTATCAGTTTGCCTTTTACTCGGTTGACTTGTCTTCCTATGTCTAACTGTCCTGTTTCGAAGTTTAAATCTTTCCATTTGAGCGCCATATCTTCGCCTCGTCTCATGCCTGTTGCGAGTACCATTATGAAGATTTCGTAGTATCCGTCATATTTGGCTTGTATGAAGAATCTTTTTAATTCTTCCTTGCTCAGTACTTGCATCTCTCTTGCTTTCTTTGGAGGTAGTTTACATCCTATGGCAGGGTTCGTTTTGATTAGTCCGTCATCTACTGCTCTTTGCAGTGCAGTTCTGCAGTTTGCATGGCAGCTCCTGACTAATCTGTTGGATAGTCCTTTTCCGAGAGTGTCGGCATATCTTAGTCTGCCATTCTCCTTTAGGTCGGTGTAGAATTTTTGCAGGTCATTCTGCGTGAGCTTGTTGAGGGGTATATCTCCGAGCTTTGGTATTATGTGTTTATATATTCTTGATTCATATCCCTCTTGGGTAGTTATTTTGAGTCCTATCTTGCAGTAGTACTGATACCAGAAGTCCATCCATTCTCCGAATGGCATACTGCTTTTGACTCTGTTTCGACTTGTGATGCCGATTTTATCTTTTAGTTCATCCAGTTTTTTATTACATTCACTTTCAGTTTTTGCAAGGACATTCTTTGTTATTGGTAAGCCATCTATATCATAGTCTACTACAATTCTTCCTTCCCAACGGCC
This sequence comes from Clostridia bacterium, assembly GCA_045591265.1. Classification (GTDB taxonomy): domain Bacteria; phylum Bacillota; class Clostridia; order UMGS1883; family UMGS1883; genus UMGS1883. The sequence continues at coordinate 62,408 of JAZNSQ010000034.1, forward strand.
ATCCTTCCGAAGTCTTATCGTTCCTTCGCCGGGTTTTCTCTTTTTCTTTGCCATTTTATCATCTCCTTTATATTATTTCGTCTAAGAAGCTCCCGACTATTTCGGAGGCTCTCTTTTGCATATCGCCTGTTACATGTGTGTATGTATCTACTGTGAAGCTCGGATTTGTATGCCCGAGTATGGTTGATAGTGTTATCGCATCCACTCCTGTTGCCAGTGCATGTGTTGCGAAGGTGTGACGGAGGTCGTGAAAGGATATGTCTGGCAGGTTCAGTTTACTTAAGAAGCTTTTTGCTTTTCTGTATGCTGCAGGAGGTGCTATCGGCAGTTTCGGATTTAAGAGGTTCGGAAATATCCACTCTGATATTCGCTTTCGATTTCGGAGCCTGTCTGCGGTTATCTTAGGTAGAAGGATTTTTCTCTTGCTCTCGTCCGTCTTAGGTTCATCCTCGTATATCACGCCGCCTTTTAGCATGGATATGCTCGTCTCGATTCTTATGATGCTTTCTTTTTCATCGAAGTCTCTCCATCTTAGTCCGCATATTTCACCTCGTCTTAAGCCTGTTGTTAATTCGAGATAGAAGAAGTCACCCCATTCTTCATCGGTATCTATGGCTTGCATTAGTCTGTCAATTTCAGCATCGTTGAGTACCTGAAGGTCTTTTGCTTTTTTCTTCGGTCTCTTAGTATTCTTGGTCGGATTTTTTGGGATAAGGTGATTGTTTACCGCTATTTCCAATGCTCTGTGCAGTGTTCCATGTATGTCTATGATTGTGTTATCAGAGAGTTCGTGTCCATACTTTGGATGCTTTTTTATTCTGCCTGATTTCTTTAGGATTACATACATTCTTTGCACTTCGTTTGTACTCAGGAAGGCAAGCTTCTTTTTGCCGATGTGAGGCATTATGTAGGTGTTTACAATTCTTCGGTGTCTCTCTACTGTTTGAGGTCTTACAGTTCCGGGCAGGTATTCTGTAAGCCATTTATCTAACCATTCACTTACGGTCATATTACTGTCCTCGGTTAGTTCTACGCCACGATATTCCTCTTTTAGCTGATTGAACTTTTGCAGGAAGTCTTTTTGGTTTTTATCGGTTGCATATCTGAATATGGGATCGCCATTCTTCTTGTGTCCGACTACGATTCTGCCTTCCCAGTCACCATTAGCTTTCTGTCTTACCATACCATCTCCTGAAGGTCTTCGTTTTGCCATTTTCATCACCTCACTTTTTCTGTAACACACACAATACTGTAAAGGTTCGAGTAAGTCAAGCGAAAAAGCGAAACAAATTTACAAAGAATTTCAAAAGACATATAACAGTAATTTTATTGACACAAACCCTATAGAAAAGAGGTTAAGCATAAAATGCATGCTTAACCTCCGGTTATATAGATTCTATTCCATTGTGCCTACCATTTTATTTATATCACCGTCCGAGTCTACGATGATGGTTTTTGTTTTACTCGGAGCTACATAGCCGAAACCTTCGATGTAGACTTTATTTTTTTCTTCTATAATTTCATTTCGTACTTTTGTTTCCTCATCGGTGAGGTAACAGATGTCTTTTGCCATAATTTCGTCTTTTGGATTTATGGGTTCTTCAGGATTCTTTTCCCATTTCGCATAGAGGACATCAGGCTTTGTGAATTTGAATGTTGTTACCTGATTCTGTTTTGTTCTAGGATAGGTGAACCATCCTTTGAATGTATATCCGTATTTTGTTGGGACATAACTTTCAAGGCTGATGCTATCGCCATATCTTTTTGTTATTGGCCTGATAAAGCTACCGCCGTCTGATGCGAAGGTTAAGGTTACATTTCCCACGATTCCAAGCTCGTTGTCAAAGGTCACTCGGTATTTACTGAGCCACCAAGGTTTTGCAGTTGCCGATGCCGTTGTTGATAGCAGCATGGTCACTGCCAATGCCGTACACAATACTTTTTTCTTCATAATCTTTCATCTCCTGATTTTTGTATTTACCTTTCGGCAACACAAACATACCACAGAAGATGTCATAAGTCTACGAAGTTTTTTCAAAGTCCTTTTCTTTGATTACAGCGTATCATATTTTGATATGCAGATGCAAACAAACAGCCTGTCACTTTATTTGGTGACAGGCTATTCAATATTATTTACTTCCAACTATAATTGCATCTTTTGCATTAAAGTAATCTTCTGTATTACTGCCAAGACCGCTTGCTTTCCAAGCTTGTTCAAAGGTAATATCGTTTCTGTTGCTCAAAATAATGTAAGTGGAATCTTTTACGGCATTATGCAATCTTCCAGTAAGTTCTAATCTGTATTTGTATGTATATGGAAGTTCTTTGACTTTCCATGTTCCGTCACTCAATTCATAGTGTGTAGCAGAATAGCAAAGTTCTCCGTTTTTGATATATTCAGTTATTTTATCTTCAGGTGTTGCATCGTATGTCTTCACAACATCAGGAGTTTCACCGAACGAAACATCTACTATCTCAAAATACTTATCATAATCATCATAATCAATTAAAAGTTGTGTGGAATATTTTATATAATAATTAGCTTTCCCTTCAAGTGCCTTATCAGGAATTGATGCTTTAAGACTAACACCAATAACATTCTCAATAGGATTATCGTTCAGCTTTTTAATTACTTTTTTATCTTTTATGGCAAGTTTTTTCTTCGTGTGCTTTTCATCGTCAAGTGTTATTTCTAACCACACACCGTCTTTTCTTGAGTTTATAAATTGTTGAGCAGAACACATCACCGCTGAAAAGCTTTCTACCGGGGGAGCATATTTCTTTCCCCATGTAGAAAATAGGACATGCTCGTTATTTTCCATTCTGTGGTGATCTATAACACACAATGTTCCAAATACTACAATTATTATAAATACAAAGTATAGTATAGGTCTTATAACTTGTTCCTTCATAGCGTTACCTCCTTGCTTTTTTCTTTTTGATTTTATATCCAACCAAAAATCCAATACCGCCTACTAATAAAACAACAATCAAAGTAGCGACTACTTTTGCTTCTGTCGGGTTATTAAACACCCAATATAATAGATTTGCAGAAGGGCTGCTCAATGGTGGTAATTTCGCCTTTGCTTCTTCAGGGAATAACGAAACCACTTTCTTATAATCTGATGCTTTTATCGTATAATCACCCGTAGGAGCACTATACATTGCAGTTCTCTCACCACCAACCAAGCATTTATCCCACATGTATACTGTGTAAGTTTTATCGCCTTTGTAAGCCACAATGTCAAAACTACCACTACTTGCTTGAGCAAGTACATTTTTTATGTCAGTAAGATAAATGTTATCAGCCAATTCATAGAACTTTTCCTTATCAATTTCAAAGTAATCTCTTGCTCCGTTAAAGCGAATTTTAACCTTATCACATTTTGATTTTTCTACACCCAACAGAGCAGTTAAGGAAATTTCATCGCCTTCTTCTGTAAAGGTAGCATTTATCTTGTCTATTCTTTCTTGTTCTGCCTTTTCGTATTCGCCATCATTCAAATAGCTTTCAAATCGTTTCCAAATCTCAAAGTCAGTATTTTTGATTTTAAGTGTAGCCGTATCATAGCTTGTGACTTCAAAGATATTAGTTTCATTGTTTTCATCAAAATATGTAAAGAGATAAACATTGCCGGGTTTTACTTTGAAATTTCCTACGGGATATGGTTTTTCGTAGTGTTGTTGTGTTCCAGTTAATACATCGCCCTTAATTTTAACACGAGGGGATACCGTAACAGTAGTATCATTATAGGCAAGAACTTCGCCGAAAAAGACTTGTGCATCATCATTGCTCAGCAAGCCTTCAGGAACATCGCCTGCAAAAACTGATATAGACATTGAAAGAATAATCACAAAAACGCCTAATAAACAGATAAGCTTTTTCATTACGCCACCTCCTAATTTTCAATAACATAACTCTTTGTTGGCATTACCTTTTTAAAATCAACTGCTTTTTCTAATTTTTCCCAAGTTGCTTGAGCAATTTCTTCTGTGCAAGTATCTTCCAAAAGATGTTGTCCAAATTCTTTTAGCATGTCATACAGTTCCTTTGAAAAGTTTATTTCATATACCGCATCACACCCCGAAACATAATCTAATGTATTTATAATAGCGCTAACGTTTCCGTCCTTGTAATAAGATATGTAAGGATATAATTTGTTCAAAGTATAACTGTACTTGGTATTGTCTATATCTAATTTATGCAAGTCTTTTGCATCGAGAGATTCTGTCTTATTGAGTAAAGTTAGTGTTAAATTTATATAATTGTTCATAAACTCATAGTTGATTTTATGTTGTTGCTCATAAGCTTTATAGATTGAACCAATCTGCATACATATTAAAACCACAAATAGAATAATAGTAGTTATTCTAAATATTTTCTTTTTCATTGACAAATACCTCCGGTAATTTTCCTTATATAATATTATATCAGATAATGGCTTTTCTTTCAACCGGCATAGCAAATGAAAATACCTGCTTTAATTTTTGCTACTTGAATAAATACTTCTATAAGCAAATTGACACCCTTAACAATTAAAGGGTGTCAATTTTATATTTATCCTATTTTGTACCCTTTAGAAACAAGCTCGGTAACAGTTTTTATACCGATTTCTTTGTTTTCAAAGAATATTTGTTTTGCATTTGGTAATTCCTTAATTGTTATAACTTCTTTATCCTCGTCTATCCACACGGACCAAGCTTGTTTCATATTATATCATCATACCCCGCGAAATTATTTTGCTTCTAAAATTGTTCTAAATGTTTCAAGATCAACACCGTTTTTACCGTCCATGATAATAAATTCTGCCGTCTTTTCGCTAAAATTAAATCCCGACATTCTCATAAGTGGTACATCAAGACTGTTACAAATTATTTTTACAGCTTGTCTGCGCGTAAGCGGTTTATCTGTTATAAGCGGTACATCTTTTGTTATTCCTGACTGCGATGCCTGTAAGATATAACCTATATAATCAGGCGCTTTCTTTTCTGCTGCTTCTTTATAACCCAAAAGACAAACTATCATTTTCAAAAATTCCTGTGCAGTTACACTTTTATCAGGCTCAAATGTTGTTTCACTTATGCCTTCAACCAACGCATTTGTGTGTGCAAATGTAATTTCTTTTACTGCCCAATGATTTTCAATGTCATTGAAAGTAGGTCTGTATAGATAATCATTCAATATATCATTATAATTCGCATTCATTCTTGTGATTAAAGCGGCTGCTTCTGCTCTTGTGATAACATCATCTAATCTTAAATTACCATCAGGATCGCCTTTAAGAATACCAAGTGACACCAACTCAGATGCCTCTGTTTCAAATGCAACAGGTGTACCGCCAATAATGTTGTCGCTCGCTACAGCCTTTTCTGTTGCAAATACGCTTATGCTCGAAAGCATCATAATCCCTACTAAAAGTAATGCTAATAATTTTTTCATCAATCTCATCCTTTCACTTATTTTATTGCTAAATATTTGCTTTTTATTGTTTCTTCCGATATTTGATATTCCATCGTTTTTCCAAATGAAGTTTGTTGCATAAGAGGTACATCTATTGCTTTTATAAGGATTTTTGCAATCTCATTCTTGTTTATCACAAAATCTTCTGCACCGGGATAGAGGATGATTCCTATTTCATTTCCAACTTTTAAGTATCCGTGCGGATAACCACCTCTCTGCATTGCAAGTGGTTCGTAACCAAGCATAGTTACTAGTGTCTTTACAACTTCATAATATGTGATGTCTACATCAGGATTAAAAATATTATTTCCACATCCACACATAATCTTCATACTTTGAACTACACCAATTTGATTTATGTATGGGTTATTATCGGGAACGTCAGTAAAAGTATTTGGCATCGTAACATTTGTCATTTTCAGAGTCTGGGTAACGATTTTTGCCATTTCTGATCTTGTAATGTTTTGATAAGGTCCAGAGCCAACCTCACTCATTATACCTATGTCATACAGCTGAGCTAATTCTGATTTATGTGTAATTATTCCTTCATCTGTTGACATATTTTCAGCAAGTGCACAAACGCTTAAAAGCATCATAATTCCTACTAATACTATTGATATCAATCTCTTCATAACATTCATCCTTTCATATTTTCTTTATTATTTGTCTCCATTCTTCTTTTTTCTTATCATAAGAATAATTAGTGTTATGAGCACCGCAAAGATAATTCCATAAGCGATTATAAGGATTCCGTCCGGTTCGCCTAAAAAAGCAAATATTTTATCATTCTGTGCTTCAGGAAGATATGAGTTTTTCATGATTTTTCATAACCTCCTAATTTGTACTAAAATCAACTAACATTGTTCCTTTGTATCTTAGAGTACCTTTTTGATTTATTGTATATCCGTTGTAGGAATACTCTGACACATAAAAGTTCAGTTTTTTATCTCCGGCAAGGAATGTTACAATATAAGAATCTTCGTCACAAAAGTTTTCAGCTTTTCTTGCAAGTCTGCTTTGATAATACTGTTTGTTTATTACTTTTGCTTCGACTTCTTTTTCGTTGCCGTATTTGTTCAAAATGATGCGTAAGAGAATTCCAACCGTAATTACAATTCCTATAAAGAGGAATATAGTATTGATATAATCGCCTATACTCATAACATCACTCCGTTCTTTTTTCTTTGCTAAAGTATATCATATAATGATATAAATTTTATTTTTATTGCATAAGATACACCTTTCTTTGTAAAATTGGCACAAAAATAAATGCCAAGCTTGATGCTCGGCATTTATCACATTAACAGTTGAATATTATAAAAGATAAAACAAACTCATCGTCAGTTTGGTCTATTTTAAGCACATGATTATATTTTGAGAGTGCTTGTTTGATGTTTTCAAGACCAAAACCGTGATTTTCTTTATCCGTTTTTGTTGTTTTCATAGAAAGTTTTTTGCCTTTGTTTATGGAGTTAGAAATTTTGCAAAGGATAGCATCTTCTTCAAAGATAACAGATAGCTTTATATGCTTTTGTTCAGATTTGATTTTTTCACAAGCTTCAATGGCATTATCAAGACTATTACCAAAAATAATACATATATCTGTAGCATCAATAGACATTTTTTCAGGAATCTGAACCGTCGATTCAAATTTAATATTCTTTTCTTCTGCCAGTGCTTTTTTTGTGCTTATAATAGCATCCAATGCAACATTTCCGGTATCAATAGTTTCGCCGGATATAAGTTTTTCACTCATTTCATCTATGTATTGAATACCGCCTTCATAGTCATTTCTTTGAAAGTAACCTCTTAAAGCAACCCAATGATTCTTTATATCGTGACGAAAACCTTTTATCTGATTTTGCATGACAAGAATATCGTCAAGATGTTTTGTCTGAGATTTTATCTGCTCTTTATATAATTGCTCTCGATTCTCATATTCAGATTGCTTCGAAATATGTTCATATAAATACATAGAAGCAAATGCACTTGCAATAAGTCCAATACAAGTAAATAAAGCTACATTAAATAATAATGGCTCATTTATATTATACATAAGTCTAAAAAGAACAAAAGCTGTTGTTATAGCAGGGGTAAAAACTACAACCAAAAGAATCCAATATGATGTTTGGACAAATAGTTTTTGATTTTTATATCTTAATCTTACAAAGTAGGTTATAAGCAAAAATATAAATTTTGAAGATAGTGCACCTGCAATCCAAAGAAGCTTATTATCTATTAATTCAGATGTAGGAACGCCAAAAACAAGACCTAAAACATATAAAACAAACAATTCGCAACATCCGTTTAAAGTTATACCTATTATTGGAATTAGTATCTTATTCTTTATGCTTCCTTTAAATAGCAGAGAAAAGAGAAATGCAACGAAATACATAATTAATGTATTTTGTAAAGTTCCAAAGTATAAATAAAAGCTTATATCAATAGTAACAGCAAGTACCAAATAACCAACAAAATATAGATATTTGGGCAGATCATCTTTTTTTTGCATAAATGTATCCAATATCATATAAAAACAAGCGGATTCTATAAATCCCGTTAATAATTCAACTATCGTAAGCGTCATATCCTATATTTCCTCTCTTTAAAATTTATAAAAGCAGTAGCAACTTGCTTTTTGAATGTTCTGCTGATTGGTATAACCTTATCTGCATCATACAGAACAAGTTCTGTTTCTTTGATTTCTCGGATATGATTGAGATTGATAACAAAAGATTTATGCACCTGAACAAACATAGTTTTGTCTATACTATCATAAAGCTCTGCCATTGTTTTACAGATTTTATGTACTTTATCTTTTGTGTGAATGTGAATATAGTGTGCCTGACATTCAAAGTAAAGTATATCTTCACAAAAGAGTCTGATTTTGTTTCTGTTTTCTGTAAATACAAAAGTAGTACGTTCTTCCGAAAGTTTCTTTACTATATCGGCAAACACCTTATCAAAATCGGCAGTAGATACGGGTTTTACCAAAAATCTGAACGGCGAACACTCGAAGCAAGCCTGCATATACTTTGTATGGCTTGTTACGAACACAATTATGACATGCTTATCAATTTTTCTGATAATATTGGCGGTTTCAATACCGTTTAAGATATTCATTTCCATATCAAGAAAAATTACATCATAATTGCCTTCCCCCATATTATACATCTTCACTAATTCTTCGCCGCTATAAAAGGCATCACAACTGACTTCGGGTTCGTTTTTATCTAAAATATATTTCTCAAGAATATTTATGTATTCTTGGTTATCATCACATATTGCAATGTTCAACTCCAAACAACCTCCCTTAATTCACCTAAAAAACTCTTAAAGTTTAGTATATCATATAATAGTGTATTCTCTGTGTTTATTGCATAAAGCGACACTTAATTCGCAAAACTTGCATTTAATTATAACACAAACTGTGATACTTAACAAGTTTGCCCTGGCTATAACCATTTGTCTGACCGTCAAGCCAAGCACCGCGGATATATTTTTCGGAGACTGTTGGTATTATGCTATATGTTTTCCCGTATCCTTAATCTTATATTCTCTGCGTTTGAGTTACGTTCAAAAACTTTGATAAGTATAATTTTAAAGAATATATTATCATTTAGAATGCCTCTATTCATTTCTTCTGCTAGAAATGTCTACGCAGAAAAAAATCACAAACACATGCCAAAGTAATAGAACAAGCTTTTTTATAGGTTCAACTTTCGTTTATGGCTTTAATTTAACTTCGCAAAATTCTCCTGTTTCTATATTTCTATAAATCAGTATATCTCCAAAAATGGTGATCGCCGTTGCATCATCCGCACTTACAAATGGAGATCTCACATGGTTGTTAAACCCCTCGTTAGACGCATCAAATACAACAAGTCTTGCACTTGGGTTTTCCGATTTATCCCTTGCTACTAAGTAGCCATTCTGATAGCTGAAGCTTGTATTCGTTGAAAAAGTCATTATTCTTTCTCTACCCTGGTACGGAGGTGGTACAGAACCGTTAGGATCCCCGTACACATCTACATGCGAGCCGTTATCGTCTTTTGTAATAACATACATTCCCCAAAACGGACTTTTTTCAACGTAAGCTTCGTCTTCCTGTAAAATCTGTATCATATCCAGAAATGTTCCCGAATTTTCTCTCACTTCAAAATACTGTCCCGAATCAACATGATATTGGTCAAGACATCCATCACAAGTGTAAATAACCACTTGACCTCTTGTTGCGCTATCGTATGCCTTAAAATTATCAACATTGTCTTCTATTTCCAAAATCTTTCCGCTTTTAACATTTATGGAATACAAAATTTTTACTTCTTCCTCACCCTTATATCCGATTACATAAATATTATCTCCTACAATCTGAGGAGGGATAACATCAAGCGACGAATGTCGTCCAGGTGTTCCAAAAGAGATTTCGGGGATTTTAACCTCGGTTCGGTTTTCCCCAACATAGTAGCAAAAGCTCCAATCGCCGGTAAAGAAAGACAATTCAGCCGTAACACCATCGCCGTAGGCACAATAGTAACTTGCTGGACCGCTTGCCTTTTCAGCCTCGGTAAGTGTTTTATCCTTATTGATACAATATTTATGGTCTGATCCCATCGTAGCACCGCCGCTGCGGTAGGATAAATAAACCTTTCCGTCTGCATAGCTGAGTCCTGCAGGAATTCCGCTTTCAATGTGGTGAATAACCTCCTGCTTGCCGAGATCATTAACCGGTGTTCTGTATATGTTTCCGTTGGCTGAATTATGATGGTAATAATACTCTCCGTCACAGGTAAATCCGGCATACGCACCGACCATTTCAAGAGCAGATAAGTCCAGCATCTTAACTCTGTGATTAGATGAATTTATTACAAGCCCGTTTTTGTTGTCAAAAAAGTATTCCCATCCAAATTCATCGACCGCAAACCGCCAAGTAAGAGGAAAATATGTCACATCACGGAAAGTCAGGAGTGGATAAGGTTCTGTTTTATTATCAATCGTTTTTCCATTTACAATAATATTAAAATTGCAAATACTAACATCATTTTCCGTTTGGTTCTTACTCTCGCTTTTATAGGCAGTAAGAACAGAATTTATATTCTTCTTTGATATAGTAAGAGTATTTGTTACTCCATCCCATGCAGTTACAATACCGAGATGACGGCTATCAAAATAAGTCATAGGAAAGTATGTAATATCCTTGTATACGAGCAGTGGGTACTGTCTGAATTCATTTTCAACTTTGTTTCCATTGAAATAAACATCAAATTCAGGCAAAACTGCAATTTCTTTTGCTGACACAGACATCGCAGGTATTACCATTACGATAATCATCAAAACAATAAACATCTTTTTCATAATATACCACCTTTAGTTCACTTAAAAATTCTTAAATTTTAGTATATCATATAATAATGTATTCTCTGTGTTTTTTCATAAAAAGACACTTTATTTGTAAAACTCGTAATTAATTATATCACTATTCTTTAAATTTAACAATCTATATTAATATACATTATATGGATGCAAAAAAATATATTTATTTCTTCTTCGTATGCTTTGCCATAATATTTCACCTCCTGCGACACAAAGCATACCACATAAGAGAGAAGAAGTCCACGAAGGATTTTACAATTTTCCATGTCTTTTCTTAACATTTTCGATTGCCATCTCTTCAATGTCTTCCATATAATACTCCGTATAGGCACCACTCATAATCATCGTTTGCTTTTCAATGCTGACAGCAAATTTGAAAAGCATATCGGCGACCCTGTCTGTGTGACCGGCGATGGTACAATCCACCGCTTGAACCAACAGTTTATTCATATATGTACCTATGCTGTCATATTGAAGCTTTGAGAGATATTCTTCGATAGCTTCACCGCAAAATGCACTCTCACTTTTGTAGCCAAGGTCCTCAACTAAATTTTTAATTTGTCTTCTTACCTGTGGTGTAACATTGAAAGTCATCTTTACTTTTTTGTTCTTCTTCATTGTAATTTCACCTCCTAACTACATTCCGTGATGGATACCCATCGCAGAATCTTTTCTGTATTCTTTTGTTCTCTCTTTTGAATCCACAATTGATTTTGTGAACCCTTCCTTGATGTCATAGTCAATCGACTGTTCAAACATTTTGCAGAGATTAAATATAATGTCAGCATAGACTGGCGTAGCTCTTACCGTATTTGTATACAAATTGTTCTGCTTATTGTCGTAGAGAGTCGCTTTTAAAACAGCATTTGCTAAGCGTTTTTGGAGATTAAGATTGTTCTCCAAGCTATCAAAACATTCTTCGGGATCCTTGCGATAATATTTCAAGAGAGCCAACTGAACCTGACACCATTGTTGATACAATTCTTGCAGGTTTTTATCCTTGCTTACGACTTTTACAACCGCATCGACTTTGTCTTTTTGCTCACGGGAAAGGAACTGATAATTTTTCTTGCCGGTGTATCCTGCAAGAGACAATTTCAATTCATAAAACGCATCGACAAACTCATCGGGAGCTTCGCCAATGTCAGCTTCGAACTCAGCAACTTTTTCTTTCACGGACTCAACAAGTTTATCTCGGAGAGACTGTCTCTCATCATAGAGCTGCTGCATCTCATCTTTGAATATAGTTTTGGTCAGCGACTCCTTGTAGCGTTCATAGTCTCTCGGGCAAATAAATTCGCCGCCGGGTTCCTTATTATACACAAGAAAATGAACATGATAGTGGCCCTGCTCTTTATGAAAGGCAGCGTACCATTTCATATTTTCAGCAGGAATTCTGTGGTAGTATGCTATATCAAACTGCTTTGACCTGAGAAGATTTCTCCACGCATCAGGCGTATCATATCCAAGTCCTTCTGCATCAGTTTGCCTGAGAGATATGATTTCTTCCCAGACAATTCCTTTGTGATGATATATTTCCTGCGATGCCTTATGGAGATTTACATAGTCCTCTTGACCAAACAAACCATGTTCGCCCATCTTTACAACCCCAGGTCTCTCGGCAGCATATTGAGTGAACACATCCGACCTGTACCTTGTATTAATTGTTTTATCAACTCCATCTCTTTTTGAAATATATTCCGTGAATCCACCGCCGACAGGTTTACCTGTCTTGCAGTAGCGTGTAGATATAAAAACTTTACTCATATTTTTTCCTCCAATCTCAAAAATTCTTGTAATTTTGAAGACACCTGTTTTGACACCTGCTGAAACGCCCACACGGTGCGGTCTGACGGGAATACCGCACACCCAAACCGCACCGCAAGATGCATTTTTCAAGTTCTCCGCCGGGCTTCGCACGGCGATGTAAGCCTGCTTGGGGCGGAAAGCGCACCAAGCTTTATCCTGCTTCTTTCAAAAACTCCTCGCCTCGCCGTTTCGGGGCGCCCCGTCAGGTGATTTCTCGTACCTTCGTTTGTTCTTTTAAATCGATTTTAAGGTCTTACCATAGGGCTTTTCTTTTCGATTCGAGAGATTAACTTTTCAGGGTGGTGTAACTACCTTGCCCCAAATAGTTATATGCTGAAACCCCTGCTTAAGCCTTTGGTCATATGCATAGAATCGAATTTTAGGTCTCAAACCTATTTGTCGCACGATGAATTACGAGGTTAACTTACTTGGGTAGGGTAAATACCTTACCCAAGAATTTTCTTCTCGAAATTCTCTGTCACAGTCGTTCTCATTTGACCTATTATCGATTTTAAGGTGTAACCACCCCCGAAGCGTTGGCGATACGAGCTGCCTAACTTTTAGGGGTGGTGTAACTACCTTACCGCAAAATTTTCGTTTTCAAACCTGCTGTGGCGTTGGCATTGAAACGGATATATAATTTATGCGGTTGCTTTCGGATGCTTTCTGTTATAATCATCAAGCATCTTTTGAGCTTTTGCCCGAGCTGCAACCTCGTTAACATTTTTCATCTGCTCATAATGATAATGTTCAATCGCATCCTGTATAGGACGGATTGTATATTTCAGGTTGCCGTTTCTTTTCTTACCGTCTTTCAGAATTACCTCTGTCGGTTCGGTATAGATTAAACACTTGTCTTCAAGCTCTCTTACATATTTAGAAACTGTACCTTTGCTTTTAATGTTAAGAGCCTTTCCAATAGTTTTGTAGCTCGGATAGCACTGATAAGTTTTTCTGTCCTCGATATACATGAGGTAGAAATATATTGCCAGTGCTGTTGCGCTAATTTCTAACTGCATAACGTAGTTGGATATTATAAACACATTCTTAAGCTTGTGTTGCTGATTCAAATAATAGTAATTCATGCTGCGCCTCCTTTTGAGTTTTGATTAAAATATTTTAAATCATACTCTGCAAGTAGTTCCATAAACCCATTCTGATTTATCACACATGCAATGATTAAATACATTAGTATCTTCACTCCAAAGTCGCGATTCAAACTCACAAAGATTTCGATTGCACTGTCCAAATGTTCGGGCAACATTCTCTCTGAAAGTATGTATCTTATTTCAGTATTCGAATAAGTTTTATCTCCAACTTTGAATTCTTGCATGTCCCACAACTGACTTATTGCATGTCGAGAAAATGCTTTTAGTCTACCATTGGGGAATTCATTATTTCTTGATGGATGATAGAAAGTTCTCTTTAAATAATCTTTAAATTCAAATGTTTTCATAGTGTAAATTCACCTCCTACATAACATTAATTTTTGTCTCAACCCATTGTTTAAAATTCTCTTTGGGAACAATCAATCTGTTCCCAACTTTGAGTGCTGGAAAATCTTTTTCGTGCATCAATTGATATGCGCTGGAAATTGATATCCCTAACACTTTTGCAACTGTATCTGCATTTAGAAACAGCGGCAGTTCATCGTAGGTTTTATAGATTGATCTTTTCAAGTTAATCACTTCCTTTCGTATCAAATATTTTATTTGCGGACCGCCGAATACAAATTTAATTTGCAAATAACTGATATTGAAGAAATCTGTTATCTGTGATACAATTATATAAAATCTGATTTTAACATTACATAGATAATTGCAAAAAATTTATTTTGACAAAATGTATTATTTGCATAGGAGGAATGAATATGTACTACGAAAAGCAGGGTCCTCATATGAGAGTATTTGATGGTACTGATGGAAAATTATATTATTTGACGAAACATAGAAATAACAAAACAACTTTTCATATAGAAAAAAGTCCGGGGTCAATTGTAGTAAGTCTATGTGAAACTGACTTTACAGAATACAAAAACAAAATTAACGAACTAAAAGAAATCCCATACTCCTTTGATAAATTTGAATCTCTTAAAAAGCAGGTATGGAATATATGTGATATGTTAAAACCTTTAAATGAAAAGATATATTTCTTTACCCATAATTCGATTTATTTAATATTCGATAAGCTGATAAACATAAAACATCCAAGTGATTTATTTGTTTTGGACGAAATATATAAAAAGGATATTGCAACAGCAATTGAAACATTAGAGGAAGTCTTAGTGCTTCAGGAAATTTTTAAATTTGCAATAAATCTCTGTCTTGATAAAGAAAATCTACCCAAACGTCATGTATCTGAAAAATTAGTTGGATTTTTATTTGAATACAAGCAATTTAATAATTTTTTTGCTCGTTTTGGATTTGCGTTAATGCCAAACAAAAATGGAAAGTTAGATTACGAAAAAGTCAAGTATTTGAACGATAATAATATTAACGATACCAAAGAGCAACTTGACTTTATGCATAAAAGCGAGCAGCACTTAAGTCTAATGACATATACAATCATTGATTATTTACATGAGCTCATTTACTTTGAATTTATGCATATGCTAAAAAGAGGCAGACAAGTTAAGGTGTGTAAGAACTGCGGCAGATACTTTGTTTTGGAGGATAAAAGAAAACGTGAATACTGCTATCGAATATACAAGGACGGCAAAACATGTAAAGAGGTAGGCCATACTAACACCTATAAGAAATCATTAGGTGGTGAAGATTCTCCATTAAAAATAGGACAACGGTTGTATAATAAGCTATTTTCAAGAATGGATAGAGCCCGGAATAAACTTTCTGAACAGTTAACCGATAAAGATATGACAGAGGAAGAATTCTTTGAATGGTCGAAAATATATTCCTCTGCTAAAGCTGACTATAAAAAAAGCATAATAACCGGCGAAGAATTTATTAAGAAAATTTGGCGAGATTAAAATAAGGCGAAAACGATATTACGTGAGTGCAATTTCGTTTTCGCCTTTTCTTTGTTTACAGCGGCTCAAATTTTAATATAGGGTATTGATACAAAAAAGACGAAAATAAAATCAATTTTATTTTCGTCTTTATCTTTTATTTTAAAGATATCAATATTAATCATATCAATCTACTCACTTATTTACTTAATACTAGCAATACAAAATTAATTCATGTGAAACACTTTAAAGCATACTATGATAAACAACAAATATACACTAAGTTTAAACATTTTTATAAAACAAAAGAAAGTATAGGTATTTTATTAGCATATGTGAAAATTAAAATATCTTTAATATATGTAGTACTTTTTTTGCACAAGCACCATAAAACAAAAGTATAACAATTGTTTTTTATAATATGATACCGCTTTCCTTCGCCAGCAAAATTTTTTGAAGATTTTATAATATCTTCATCATTAAGGGCGCTATTAAAACTGATAAATTTCACACTTCTATTTCTTGAGAAATGAAATAAATCATCACACTTTACAATCTTATCATTAGCAAAAAAATTATTTGTTTTCGATGAATAATGATAAATTTGTGAACTATTTATATAGATACCAATATGCGTAAAAACTTTATCTTTTCTAATAATGAAATACATAGACTCACCTTGAATGTAAATATATAGTAATTAGGTCATATATAAATATTATTTTTATGCTTTCACTGACAATCCAATATATCGATTTTTTATTTGCAAAACATAAAAACATCATTAAAATTATAAAAACATAAATAAGATATCTAATGAAACTTATTTCAAGGAAAAATATTTCTTTCATTAAGAAGGCTGCCAATAAAAGTATAAAGGAAATGAAAAGACCAAAATTGACAGATGGGCGTTTTATGTTCGGAATCACCTTGTCTCCATCTCGATCTCGAATGTCCATGAAAATCTCCCTGCCAAATGTAAACAAGAAAGCCATTACTCCCAATCCCACTATTTGCATATTGATTTTTCCTTCATAAAAAAGCGGAATTAAAACAACCGTTATAGAACAAAGTGCTGTGAATAGATTCTTCAAAATCCAATTTGCTTTACAATGCCTAGAATATATGTAAAATACAATCAATATCGCAGACAGATATATGAAATATAAGATGTTTTGTAAAGTAATTGCATATAAAAATCCTAAGACAATCATAATTTTATATAATATTTTTGCTTCACGAACAGAAAACATCCCTGATGGCAATGGCCGATGAGGAGCACTGATCACATCAATTTGAATGTCAAAAATATCATTTTGAATATATCCTGCAATAATGACAAGTGCTAGCGGAGTGACAATATGTAATTCATATACACCAGCATAATTCAAAGAGATCATAGCCAATAATATACTCACACTTACGATTGGCAACCGCAATAACCACAGCAAAGCAAATATCTTTCTAGCAAGCTTTGTTAGCATAATATTCTTCTACTTCCTTTTCCAATAGCGTCTCGTTTTGCGATTTAAAAGCTGTGTTTTTTTTAATCTTTACCTTTCGAAGAACCCTATATATCCAATAAAAATCAAAAATCATAATAAAAGACAACCTGGTTATATATAATGCATAAACAACTTCCGGATCTTTAAAATCAATTGGATTATTGTTTAAAAAACATATGATGTAATAAACAATATTCATTTTTAATAAAACATAATATAATAGAAACCATATGAACATAACCATATTATGTCTAATGTTGTTCGGATACCATGTTTCTTCAACTTGCTTTGAAATGGGGTGCTCTTTATTTAAACGCTTATGCAAATACCACGCTCTTAAAAAAGTTAAGAAGTAACCATAAAAACAAATGCCGATAAATGTTTCAATTGCTATACACTGTAAGATCGAAACAACAAATAACGAAATTTTGGTGATCAAATCAATGCATTGCAATCCTATATACTCAGACAGAACTAATGTATCTCCGGTTATCGTATAATAGCGGTCATGCCCATTTGTTAAAACCATTAATAATATAGCATTGACGGTACATATAGGATTTACTTCATACGAAATCAAAAAATCTGGTATTTGATAATTAAATATGCGCGCAAAAAAAACGCACCATGTGTATACAATTATTAAAAAATTAGTAGTATATATAGATGGGGTTATAATATTATTTATTTTTTGAAATCCCGTACGATTATTAGCTTCTCTGATAGTTTTTAGTGTCCACTTTATACTAACATTCGTGTTACTATTTGCTACATTGTTATTAGAATCTATAAAAATCATATATCCCTCCATTTGATAATATTTTAAATAAAGTTATAAAAAACCAACATGCATTAAAACCACATAAAAAGCATTTAACATGTTATATATTACCATATTTTTCGACTTTTTTCAAGCAATTATATTATATAAATGTTTTCAATAAATAATTTTGATTCGGAACATATGTTTTCTCATAATTAATAATGTAACATAAGGAACCATTGGATATAAGGTGTTCAAAGAGTATGCAGGGTTGTTTTATTTCAATAAATCTTGATGATCACCTTGGCAACAATTCACCAAGAAACTTCTTTTAACAAAAACTGAAAATATATCAATTTGCCCAAGCCCAAATCACGGTGTTAACTGATACAAAATTTCACCAAAATTTTGCCATAAATCAAACAAGCGGAACCGAGATTTATTCCGACTTCTCGATTCCGCTTTTCTTTGTTTAAGGCGTGTTATATTTTCACCAATGAACATATACATAGCAAACCTATGCATGCCTATTTGTCCAGGTAGCACCTCGAAATTCAATATCTTTCATAGTTTCAGTAACCGCATCAATGAATTTAACACAATTACAAGAAATGTAATCATTTTTACATCTATTACATTTTGACTGTTTTACTTTATAAACTGGCGCGATGCCTATATTGTTCGCAATTATTTCATTGACTATTTCTTTTTCCTCTATAAAGCTTGTAATTAATGCTTTTCCTTGCATCTTTAAGTTTTTTAAATATTCAGCAGGGACAAAAGTTCTTTTAAATCTTAAATTGCCTGTATCTGTTAAGATGTCAGATAAATTTGGACAAGCATTTGCTATGGGATATTTATTAATTATGTCATACAAACTATTTAACCAGGGATGCAACTGTTCACTCTCCGGCAAGCTTGTTCCGACTTCATTAAAAATATTTATAAAATCATCCACATGTCCAGCAAACGATAAAAATATTGCTTCATTTTCATGATTAAATTCTAACGAATATGATATAAGCCTATCATCGCCATTTTCTTTCCAAGCATAGCAAAGTGCTTTTATAGCCTCTTGAACCTTTTCTGCAATTTTGATTGATTTACATCTAAATATTGGAAAATTGAATATAGTATCTTCATACGCTATCCTTGAAGTATATGGTATTCTTACTTTTAAATTGCTGCGTTTCAATAGTTTTAAAACAGTTAAAGTATCACTTTCAATTATTTTTTCACTAGAATCATTAAGAAACATATATTCATGACTGTTGACGACTACGTCATAATCCTTGTTAACATCAAATGAAGGGTGATATGAAAAATATGCTCTAATACCTTCTTTTCTGTTCATATTTGTAGGAACATATTTATCTAATGGAGCAATGTTGTCTTTTGCATTATCCTCTAAAATTATTTTATCAAACTTTTCATCTTGCCCACCAAAATATTCTCCAACAAGCCTGTTATCACGATAATAGTGGCAAATCAATTCTTTCCACAAACTTACAGGCATATCGTTGTCTATCCGCCATAGTTTTGTATACCAAGTGTCCCTCTCTGATTTATCAATACTGCTCTCGAGTCTAACTAACATTTTTTCATCAGTATAAGCTCTGATGGCTCCATCTAAATGATTAGGCAAATTATTTGTTGGATTGAGCATGCTGTGTACAAAACGGCACCCATAGAAATCTTCCTCATTCCAAATATTAGGTCGATCATTAACCTCTTCACATTCAAATGTTTGCCTATTGTCTTGAATGTACCATCCAAATTCAGTAAAACATAAGTTTGAAAAAACATTGTCATAATGTTCATTCTTATGATGTGTAACTCCAACAGGAATTTTCGAAAGATCTTCATCAAATTTTGGGCCCCACCAATACTGATATTCTAATTCTGTAGTTTCGGTGCCAGATAATCCTATAAGATCTAAATCAATTGCAATTTTAACAGACAGATTGCTATCTCTTAAACTTTGCAATCGTTCTAAAAAAGAATCATTTAATGAGTTAAGTAACGAGCAATTCCTTCTAAAAAATCTATGAGCAAATAATAAGTAATTACCTTTTTTATAAACACCTGCTGACACCGGCTCTAATAAATTTATATCAATCAAACCATCATGTAGGCAATCTTTGATTTCAGGAAAAACTTTTAACACAATATTTTCATCTTCATATGCAACACATTTTATTAATGCAGGCCTTCCGTTTTGTGATAGAGATGTTCCTAATTGCTCTCTTAATTTGTTATATAACTCTTTTCTTTCCTCGTAGTACTTTCCATATAGATATGTCATATTTTTCTTTATTAGAAAATCGTGTTCCTCTTTAGTTTCTGAAATTTCTGCTTTATTTGTCAAATAGGCTTTTCCGGGTTCAAGATATATTCCAGTAGGATATGTCCAACCAACCAATTTCGTACTATCATGATTCAAATTGGTCGGAGTACCAATTCTCCAACTTTGCTCATATGCATTTAAAATACCATTAAGTTCAAAAAAATGATTTTTTCTATTTAGTCCATCTGTCATTGCAATACCACGAGTTTTTAACACACAAACACCTCCTAAATAATGCTATAGTTTTATTTTAGTGTTAAAAATAATAAAACTAACACTTTTATATATTTTAAAATATTATATCATAAACCTATATAACTTTCAATAAATTATGAATAAAATATCGTTTTTGTGTAATAATATACTTGCAATAATCTTGATTTCGTGGTATAATGCCATTGTGTAAATCTTGTTTCTGTGTGGGAGGCAACTATGAAAAGGAAAATTTATGACAAATTATTAGATTGGAAAAACACTTCGAATGGTGATACTGCACTTTTAATTGATGGTGCTCGCCGTGTTGGTAAGAGCTATATTGCAGAAGATTTTGCAAAAGAAAATTACAAATCATATATTCTTGTTGACTTCAACAAAGTTAATGATGATGTTTGTAATTTGTTTGTTAATTATCTTAATGATTTAGATACTCTTTTTATGTACCTGTCAAGTTATTATAATACCAAGTTGTACAACCGTGAAAGTATTATTATATTTGATGAAGTGCAGATGTTCCCTAAAGCAAGAGCTGCTATTAAATATTTGGTTGCAGATGGAAGATATGATTATATTGAAACTGGTTCTTTGATGTCAATCCGCAAAAATGTAAAGGACATTACTATTCCATCGGAAGAAAGACATATTCGTATGTATCCAATGGATTTTGAGGAGTTTTTATGGGCAATGGATAACGAAATGCTAATGCCTGTTATTCGAGATTGCTTTGAAAAGAAAAAACCTATGGGACAGATGCTCCACCGCAAGGCTATGGATTATTTCCGTCAGTATATGATTGTAGGGGGTATGCCCCAAGCAGTTGAAAAATATATTCAAACAAGAGATTTTGAAGCAGTTGATATTACCAAGCGGAATATTTTAACATTATACCGAGAAGATATTATGAAACATTCAGAAGGTAATGAACTTGAAATTGAAGCAATTTTTGATGAGATTCCGGCACAGCTTTCTAAACATGAAAAGAAATTCAAATTAAGTGATATAAAGCCCTCTGCAAGAATGCGCGAATATAAACAACCATTCTATTGGCTTGATGATGCCATGATTGTTAACACTTGCTATAATTCTTCAGAACCCAATATTGGTTTGAAGATGAATATGGAAAGAAAAACTTTAAAATGCTATATGGCAGATACAGGACTGCTTATAAGTCACGCCTTTGATGAAAATGGAATTGTCAGCGAAGAAATCTATAAAAAGTTACTCTTTGATAAGTTATCTGTAAATTCCGGTATGCTTATGGAAAACATTGTGGCACAAATGTTGACTGCTGCAGGTCACAAATTATATTTCTTCTCCAAATCTTCAAGAGAAAAAGCAGAAGACCGAATGGAAATAGATTTTTTAATTGCAAAAAGCAAAATTACGAATAAACACAACATTTCGCCTATTGAAGTTAAATCGGGTGATAGATATACACTATCGTCTATCAAAAAATTTATAAACAAATATAAAGAGCAGACTAACATTCCATATGTACTTCATACAAAGGATTTAAAAGAGGAAAATGGCATTGTTTATTTGCCATTGTATATGACAATGTTACTATAATAGGTTTTAAATAAAATTTTATATTAACTGGTGAGGAGGAAAGCCTTGATGAAAGCTTTTAGTTTGAACAAACATCAGCAAGAAATAGTAACGCAGGTTACAGATAGAATTTTAAATGGTTACAATATAGGATGGATTTCGTTACCCACGGGGATAGGTGTTAATTTTATACTTTTAAATATTGTCGAAAAATTATTCAGCAAACATCAGAACAAAAATATATTATTTTTGACGAGAACAATTGAAGAAAAGGAACAACTTATATCGCTATATTCAAGAGAATCTAACTTGAAGCATATATGTAATTTAACTTTTGATACATATCAAAAGTATATAAGAAGAAAAAATATTATAAAAGGGTTTGACTGTATAGTTTGCAAATCCGCAGAGCACACACCAGAATATTTATTTGAAAAATCAAACAAGAAACCAATTATATTAGGGTGCAGCAATTTTGAAGAATTACATAAGGGTTTCTTTTCAGGACTTATACCCTTGTATATATATACTTATAAACAAGCCGTTGCAGATGGATATTTATTTTCTTCTGGAGATATGTATTTAAAAAATATTGAAACTGAGGGGTTTTGTAAAAGAGTATTTGAACAATTTGATATCCAATATAGTGATGAACAAAAAAATAGTTTTAAAACCCGAAATTATGATTTGTTATTTCACTCAAATGAACAATCAATATTTGTAGAAGTTAAATCATTTAGAGATAAAAATGTCCCACTATCAAGGCTTACTAAAACAATAGAAAATATGAGTTTATTAAGCACTAATACCAATAACATCTCAGTTCTAGTTGTGTTTGGAAACGTTGCCAATGTAGATAAAAGCCAAATATACTTAGATTATCGTGTTACCCTTTGGGACATATCAAATTTGTTATTTTATATTAAGGATAACTCCACGCTCCAATATAATTTAACAAAAATACTACCATTTTCTATTGCCTCAATTGAACCTCAAGAGTCATCAGGATGGTCACCCCCATATCCACATAAAGTAAAAGAAATATTTGAAGCAACCTCGACCAAAGGTTCAGATTTAACAGAAAGACTTGAAAAGTGTAGTAAAGGGAAAAAGGCTTTTGCTGAATATGAGTCTATATGTAGTGATATAATCAAATATTTGTTCGATGATGAATTTTCCATAACAAAAGAGCAACATAATTGCGCGGATAATTTATTTCGAATGGATTTAATTTGTTCGTTAAAGGGCAACAGTGAATTTTGGAGACTTTTGATTCAACACTATAACTCAAGATTTATAGTTTTTGAGTATAAAAATTATAATAAACATCTAGATCAAAATTTAATCTACATAACAGAAAAATATTTATTCAATGCGGCTTTGAGAAATGTTGCAATAATTATCTCAAGAGAGGGATTTTCAAAGAATGCAGAAGCCGCAGCCAGAGGATGTTTAAAAGAAAATGGCAAATTAATTATTGATATAACTGATAACGATTTAATTCAAATGATTAATATAAAGGACGATGGTGAGGAACCGGCAGATTATCTATTGAATAAACTTGAAAACTATTTAATGTCTTTTAGCAAATAATTTTATCAAGTTAAGCCTTATTAATAAAACTTTTTAAAAGCAGTATACATAATTGGTGGTATTGGCATGGATAAAAAATCAGATATTTTAATAAAATGCAAAGAATGCGGTGCGGAATTTACTTTTACTGTAAACGAACAAAACTATTTTGAGCAGAAAAACTTTGCTGTTCCTAAGAGGTGCAAAAGCTGCCGCAAAGCACATAGAAAAATGATAGAAACTTTGGAACAAGAAAAACTTAATAAAATATTGGCTGCTCAAGAGGACGAAAAAATAAAAAAATTACTAAATACATTGCCGTATATCAAACTCACTCCCTTCGACATTAAAATTGCTAATTCAAGTTCTACACTATTTATCATAGGAAATGGCTTTGATATAATGCATGGTGTTCCATCAAAGTATAGTGATTTTCGTGATTCTATGGGAAAAAGAAATCACTTAAGATGTACACTTGAAACATATATTAAATCTGATAGTTTGTGGTGTGATTTTGAAGAAGCACTTGCACATATAGATGGTGCTACTTTATTAGGTAATGTTGATATGTGGATGGACATTATGGGTGCATATGAACCTGATGCATTAGCAGCGGATTTTTGTGCCGCATACGAATATGCCACCGAACCCGCACAGGAAATTACATTGGAACTACCAACAAGATTTCGTAAGTGGATAGAAACTCTTGAGCCAACAAAGGCCCCTTTCATGAAAGAAATTTTATTAAACGATGCCATGTATTTAAATTTTAATTACACCGAATTTTTGGAAACTATGTATTGTGTACCATCAAGTAAAATTACATACATTCATGGATGTCGTAAAAATAAAAAACAAGAGTTGATTTTAGGTCATGCGCCCGGTGCAGGTGATGAAGATGATTGGACACCATCGATTCCATATCCTAACTATAAATCTGAATTTAAAATGGATCTTTTAAGCGGTGCTATTGAGGGGGCTACACGCAATTTAACATGGTATGACGAAGAAACAACAAAAAAAACAGATGAAATAATAGCTAATCATCAAACATTTTTTGCGAGTCTGTCACATATTGAAAATATAGTTGTTATTGGTCATTCATTATCAAATGCTGACTATCCCTATTTCAAAGAAATACTTAAAAATACTCACAACAATACAAATTGGATAATCAGTTGGTTTAGTTCACGAGACTTAGAAAACATCAATACTTTTGCTCAAGAAATGGGTATTGACAACAACAAAATATCGATTTTTAAATAATTTATAGTAAAACTCTTTTTCTTTGTTTAGGGCGTATCATTTTTTGATATGACAGTTATAGATTACATAGTCGTATTTTGCTCAAAAATGTGTTGTGTTGCTTTCAAAACGTTTTGCGGATAATTTGCCTTAATTCATTCTTTCGCCTTATATGAGCTATTCCGTTTGCTTTTATTTGCAATTTCACTCAATATCTGCTATATTTAAATAAAATTAAGCATATCGATTTTTGATGGGTTGGCAAATATTTAGTATGAGATGAGGGACAAAAATGAGCAATACAAACGATAACTCTATATTTATTCAATATAATTCATTATATAGCAATAATTCTATGATGACAGAGTGCAGTAAAGAATTGAAAAAATATAATATATGTATACAAGGTCGAGACTTAAATGGTACCATAATGCACGGCGCATTAGATTTTATTGACTATGAGTTTATTGAATTCGGCTATGAATTGATACAGACTATAATTTCCTCTGGATGTTACGATATTATAAAATTTTCTATATTGAATATATGGCGTTCTATACGACATCGCGACAGCAAAATACCTTTTACCATTAAAGTGTCTGGAATTCCTACTGAGACTGGTTCTGAAAATATATCATGCAAAATAGAGGGAACCTTAACTGATGAACAGAAAAGCATGGTTATAAGCAAAACATTTGACCTGGCAAATAATATTGCAAATGACTCTTTTAAGCTAAAAGAAAGATCCAAATTCTATGATGCTTTTAATGCACATGTATTCCGCATTGATGTTGAAAATGAATTAATTTCGGAAATTAATATCGAGGAAGAAGTTAGGAAATTAAGTCCTGATAAGTAATCAAACAAAATTAAGTACTTTTACAGAATAAGCAAAACCGAACAGATTATATAATTCTGCTCGGTTTTTTGATAATATTATATTTTAATTGCTGCATTTATTACACATATAATAAAGCTGACCATATTTCTCTTTTTGTACAGTTGTTATATTATGAATTGCAATATCATTCTTGCATGATGAACATATGATTTTTTGGTCAACTAAACTTATTGTTAATCCTATATCTCCAGCGAGCACATTTGTTGATTTTTCTGAATCACCAACAAATTGTGCAACATCTGAGAGACTTTCCTTAATTTTTTTTGTGATAAACAAGCGAATATCATCTTTTCCGCCCCAAAATTCAGAAACAATAATTAATTGCGGACGCCGAGAAATATTTTTTATTGTTTTAATTGAACCATTAAGTTTAAGATGATTTGCATTTTTATCAATTTCACCTGGAATCAAGTCATGTTTTGATAGCTCACTGATATTTACAATAATAATATTTGAATTGTTTAAATGATTTGAAAGCGCTTTAAAATATCCTGTATCAGAAGTGTAACCAATAGAAATGGGTTGATTATTAATAGTTGTACTCAGTTGTATACCAAAAGAATTTCTCATATGACGAGTTCTAAAACAAATTAAATTAATATTATCAGAAATATCAATTTCACAAGTTTCAGCTTCATTTAAAAATTTTTTTGTAGCTTTATAATATTGCTCTTTTTCTTCTTCTGGATCCACAGGCAAACCAGGGGTTATTATTTCGTTAATTGTAAGTTCTTCAGCAAGTGTTTTTATAGAAGCACAAAAATCCGGTTGGTTTTCAAGTGATTTTTTTGTTTCAGCATCAATAATCCATGTTATTTTATTAGGATAATTCTTGGGGATTTTCTTACTGCTCAAAACATTTTTCTTATGATTTACTATAAAATTGTTATATTCATAATTTAAATTTTGTAATGCCACGACAGAATCATTATGATCAATATGGTCATGTGTAACAATGACATATTGAATATCAAAAATCCTAATACCATTTTGGTGCATGTTTTTTATAAAATTACAACCAGGATCGATTGCGATGCCAATACCATTAATATTAATATAAAGACCACCACCGTTGCAATAATCATTATGAAAATAAGAGTTAATTATTGGGGTGGCAGAACTCCAACCTTTCAATACTATAAGTTTGTTATACAAAAATTTGTTTGAAAATTCGTTATCCAAAATGTATTTGTACATAAGTGTTTTTTTGCTATTAATATAATTTCTTAAATGATAATCAACATTATCTTGTTCGTCATCATCTTCGGTATTATCAATGGTGTATGTTTCTTTGGCTTTCTCCCACTCTAAAACAAAACTATCCGTAATATTAAATTCGGATTTTGTAGCCTTTATATATGTGTCCATGATATTAACGACAATACTCTTATGAATTGGTTCAAATGATATGTTATCAAGCAAATTCACACTATAGCATTGAGGGTCACCATGATTTAGAATACATTCAAATATCATTTTAAGTTCATTGTTTGACATTGCAGCCCATAAGGTTAGCAAGTATTTATACATTTTTAAATCCGCAATGTCTTGTGGGTGTTTGTTGGCTTTATTGTATTTTTTTATATATTTCCTTGTAATGTCGACAATATGCATTTTAATTACCTCACTATATGAATTTTATATTAACATATTAACAAATTTTAGAATAATTTGCAACAAACAATTGACTAAAATAAAAATATATTGTATTATAATGTCGAAAGAGAAGGTGAGCCGATGAATAAAATCGATTTATTATACAATACTATCAATAATTATATTGCTTTGCAGTGTATTAATTCTTTTTGCTTAGAAACTGTTATGGAATCTGATATTGATGATTCACAAAAAATTCCGTTTGATATGTTTAGCAACTTAAAATCCATATTTGAAAGCGAGCCAGAAGAAATTCAAAAAGCGTGTGATGATATAAAAATCTTTTCTCTTTTAAATATTAATACATTAATTGATTCTCTAAATATCAACTTAGAAAATGAAGAAAAAAATAATTTTGTAGAAACTGCAAAAGAATGTATTAAAAAAAATTTTGATGAAAATGGTAATTTTCTCTTCACAACAGACGCATATCGTGATATAATGAATATGTATTGGGCGTTTGAACGCAAATCTATTAATAGGAGATTTAATAATGGAAACAAATAATGATGCATTGATTGATTCTATGGTTGAGATGTTAGAAACTATAACTGGTAAAAAAATTAATTTGGATGAAGAAATTGGAGCAACAGCAGACTTTTCTAACTATCTTAAAACCAAAGTTAAAACTGAAATGGGTGGTCACATACCTCAGAAGAAGAATACATCTGGTATAGAGTATTGTGTGAAGCCCAATGTTGTTCGAAAGGTTATAGAGTCTATTTGATTATGGATATTCGTGAAAATTTTTTAAGACTAAGTTTCCATTCAATTGAACTCGCTCATAGACAGAGTTATCTTTTTGGACAAATTTTTGACAGTCTTTGTATTATGGAATCGGCTCCATGTGCAGCAAATTTCCGAGATACTCTTTTTCATTTTAAACGATTATATGAGTCTGATTTTAAAGAAGAGTATGTTGCACAATATGAATCAATAATAGAACATTCGAATAGATTGTATAAAGATTCTGTGGTTCGTTTGATACAAGTGTTGATTTTTTCATTAAACAAACTGATGACCCAGGTAGACAACGAAGAAGAATACATGTGTTTATACGATTTCAAAGTAAATCTCAAAAAAATACAATTAGAGTTAAGATTAAGAAGTTTAGAAATTAAACGACCATTGGATGATGAAAAATTTCTGATTGATGCAAACAAAATGATAACACAGGTATTAAGAAAACTTAAAGAAAAAGAATTACTATCAAACTTAAAAAATCATAATAGTACTTTTTTAGAAAAAAGTGAATAGGTCATCACCGCCACGGAAAACCGTGGCGGTGTGTTCGTTAATACAGACTATGTTGTATTCAACTTTGCCTTTGCTTGTGTAATCTCAACTTTGGTTTCAGTAATCATATTTGCAGGATTCACTCCATATTTCTCTCATGTTTTTGCCATATACATTGAATTTTTTGAGATTACCATCGGTAAGTTCTTGGAAGCGACTGCCTTCTCAAAGTTCTTCGTTTGTCTGATGCGAGCATCCCGCACTTGATTTTTGTTTTGCCTTGTACATCTTCAAATTTTGACTTATACGACTTTTTTATGTCTTGTCTAAGTTTGTGTTGTCATAGACTTATACATATTCTCATCTATTATGTCTTTTTGCATGCTGAATCGTGCGTTAATTTTCTCCGCAGAATTCTTTTTTATTTTGTCTGTGCTATTCAGGTATATATCTATTGTTGTTTTTTAATAAATGCGCAAATAAGATTAATAGTATTTTGATGTTAATTTAAAATTACAGAAATTTTTGGATAGTCTCAATAAAGAATCAAGCGGCATGAGGTTCAAAAGACCGATGCCACAAACGGTAGAGCGACGTGAATAATTTGGACGGTCTTTTTAATTTGATACGACCTCCAAACCTGTGTGCCTATAACAGATTTTTTTGACCACATGTTATCCCACAGTTAGCTCTGGAGTATATGGAAACAGTGGAGATAAGATGTCCAAAGAGTATGTTGAATGTAGCGAAAAGGGCTAAAAAGAGTCAAAAATGCTATAAAGTATGTTCTAGTAGCGCTTCGGGACCAAGAGGCCGCGGGTTCAAGTCCCGCCACTCCGACCATAAAAAAGAGCATCAACTTTTGTTGATGCTCTTTTTTATGGTCGGAGTGGCGTTTTAGTTATATTTGGCTTGCGCCAAGTGATATTGTGCTTTGCACAGTTTAAACTAGAACTAATTACACATTTGCAAGATACTCTTCTGCAAAGTGTGCTGCATTCGCTCCGTCTGCCGTGGCAGTTACAATCTGGCGAAATGGTTTTGTGCGCACGTCACCCGCCGCAAAAACGCCGTCAAGGCTCGTTTTTGTTGTTTCATCCGCAATAATATAGCCGTTTTCGTCCATATCAATCTGCCCGTAAAAGAGCTTTGTTTCAGGGGTTCTGCCGATGCTTATAAAAACGCCGTCAACGCTTATTTCTTTTTCGGTGCCATGCTCGGAATTCTTTATTCTTACACCCGTTACCTTATTTTCTGCAAGAATTTCTGTAACGGTGCTGTTCCAGAAAAACTCAACATTTTCCGCTTTAAATAGTGGCTCGTGATAGATTTTTTCTGCGCGGAGAGAGTCCCTTCTGTGAATAACAATAACTTTTTCGCAAATTTTAGAAAGGAGTAGCGCATCCATAGCGGCAGAATTGCCACCGCCGACAACTGTAACAGTTTTGCCCTTGTAAAACATTCCGTCACACGCGGCGCAGTAGCCAACGCCTTTTCCTATTAAAGCTTCCTCGCTTTCTAATCCAAGGTGCTTATGCTCTGCCCCGGTTGCGATAATCACACTGCGGGCATAAAAATTTCCTTCAGAAGTTTCGATTATCTTAACTTTTTCTTTTAAATTTACCTTGGTAACTTCGCCATTTACGGTTTTTGCGCCAAAGCGTTCTGCCCCTTGCTTCATTTTAAAGCCAAGGGTAAATCCGTCTATTCCATCCTCAAACCCAGGGTAGTTATCAATTTTTTCGGTTTGCGTCATTTGTCCGCCCGCCGAAAACTTTTCAATTACAAGTGTGCTAAGCCCGGCTCTTGACAAGTAAAGTGCAGAAGTATAGCCTGCAGGCCCGCCGCCAAGGATAATTACATCATATATTTTTTCCATAGTACTGCCCTGTTTTAGAACAATTCAAGAATTTGGTTCTTGGTTTTTACGCCGACTGTTCTATTTATTTCCTTGCCGTCTTTTATAACAACAAGTGTGGGAATACTCATTATTTCGAAATAACGTGCAAGCTCCTCTTCCTCGTCTACATTTACCTTGCAAATCTTAAATTCGGGATGCTCCTGGGCAATTTCGTCAACTATTGGAGACAGCATCCTGCACGGACCGCACCAGCTTGCCCAAAAGTCAACGAGAACACTTTTTTCGCTTTCAAGCACCTCTGTTTTGAAATTATCCTTGTTAACTACAGTTACTGACATAAATACACTCTCCTTATCTTTAGAAAAATAAATTTTATTTTAATGCATCTACTATTTTGTTAAATTCCATAAAATGAGATGCTTTAACTAAAATAACGTCCTTTTCATTTAAAATTTCGTGGGATTTTTCCAAAAATTCCTCTTTCGTTGAAAAATAGATTGCGTTTCCGCCTGCATTTTTGCAACCTAAAAAGGTGTTAAACGAAAGCGCGCCGATTGCAATTAAAAGCCCCACCTTGCATTTTGCGGCATGCTCACCTATCGCGCGGTGCATTATAGGGGCGTCTTCGCCAAGCTCACCCATATCACCGAGAATGCAGACAGTTCTGTTTTCATCCGATTTTGTAAGAACGTCTATTCCGGACTCAACTGATTGCGGTGCAGCGTTGTAGCAATCGTCTATAATAGTATACCTTTGTGTGCGAATTATATTTGTTCTTCCTGAAATTGTTTTTGCATTTTTTATTCCGTCAACAATCTGCGAGTGGGTAAGCCCAAGCCAACTGCCTGCTGCCATTGCCGCCATCGCCGCAAAGAGTGTGTGCCTTCCGGGCACATCTATATGACAATCAAAATGCTCACCAAAAAGAGAAACAGTAAAATCTGTCCCGTCAAAGCCGTTTTCAAAATAGCTTTCAACGTATACATCGTTATCTGAATCAAAGCCATAAAAACAGTGGTTAGGCCTGTCAAGACCGGAAAGTAAATCATCGTCACCATTTAGTATGCAACGCGCGGCAGGTGGCATATTTTCAAAAATTTCGCATTTGGCTTTAAGTATATTTTCTCTTGAGCCTAAATTTTCTATATGAGAAATGCCGATATTTGTCATTATGCACATTGTCGGCCTTGCAATCTGAGAAAGACGGCGCATTTCCCCAAAATGGTTCATTCCCATTTCGATAACTGCAACATCGGTATCAGGCTTTATAGATAAAATTGAAAGGGGAAGACCGATTTCATTATTAAAATTCCCCTCCGTCTTTGTAACGGTGTATTTTTGAGAAAGGACAGAAGAAACTATCTCTTTAGTCGTAGTTTTTCCCACGCTTCCCGTTATGCCGATAACCGTAATATTAAGAGACGCTCTGTAAAAGCGCGCAATATCACCAAGCGCTTTTACGGGGTCGGGCGCTACAATACAAGGACACCCCTCATACTCGCGGTCTGAAACAGCGCAGATTGCACCACCCTTTATTGCATTTGGAATATAGTTGTAACCGTCAGTTTTTTCGCCACGGATAGCAATAAAAAGGCTTCCGTTTTCTGCCTTACGGCTGTCTATAACAACCGAGGTAAAACGGCTTTCAAGAAGATTTTCATCCCCTGTAAAATAGCCGCCGCAGGCAGAAACTGCATTGCGAACTGTAAGATTAATCTGTTCGTTCAAAAAATCACCCTCTCACTTTTTAAGACTGATGTTTATGATTTTTTCGCAAAGCTCATCGTAAGAAATTCCGTCTGCCGCCGCCTCCTGCGGAAGAAGACTTGTAGGGGTCATTCCCGGAAGGGAATTTGCTTCAAGACAATACGCTTTCCCATTTTCGTCAAGAATGAAGTCCATTCGTGCGTAAACTTCTATACCAAGCGCTTTCGCTGCCTTTATTGTCGCATCACGAAGTGCTTTTTCTTCTTCCACGCTTATATTTGCGGGACAGATTTCGTCAGTAAGTGACGCCTGATACTTATTTTTATAATCGTAAAATCCCTCTTTAGGAATAATCTCAATTGAGGGGAGCGCCACCCCTCCAAGATAGCCTACGGAAAATTCGCGACCTTTTACATATTCTTCAATTAAGATTTCGTTTTCGTATTTGAATGCGTCATTAAGAGCATTTTTAAAATCTTTCTCATTATCTACGATAAATACGCCGATAGAGCTTCCCCCACTGCACGGCTTTATAACAAGGCTTTTTGAGTTAAAGTCTGAAAAAGAAACTTTATCTTCAGGCGTTACCATGCGGGCATTGGGCGTTGTAACGCCATGCGCCTTAAACATTTCTTTTGTAAGATTTTTGTGCATGCTTACAGCGCTGGAAAGGTATCCGTTACCCGTATATTTTATCCCCAGGAGGTCAAAAGCCGCCTGAAGTCTGCCGTTTTCACCTTCCCCGCCGTGAAGAGCCATAAATACAATATCGGCATACTGGCAAAGCTCGATTACGTTTTTCCCGAAGTATACGCCGTTATCGTAGCCGCGCTGTGCTTTGATTTTTTCAATATCCGGCACAAGCTCACTTATCTTTTTTATTTCGGCAGGAGTGGTGGCATTTTCAAATTCCTCTTCTATTGTACCCTTCAGGTCGTAATCCATAAAAACATCGGCAAGGATTGCCCTGTGACCGCTTCTTATAAGAGCGTTCTGAACCATTGCGCCCGTTGTAAAGGAAACATTTCGTTCAGTGCTTAATCCGCCCGATAAAACTAATATATTCATAACTGACCTTACCTTTCAGGAAATCTATCTTTTAAAAAGCATATGCAAGCATCCTTAAAAATTTGCATACTCTGTAAAACAAAAACAGGGCCCCCGTGCACGCACAAAGCCCTGTTTTTCAGGCATCGTGCCTGTAATTTATTCTTCTTCTTTTACGGGAAGAGTGTCTTTTCTTGAGAAGTTGTAACGGCCCATTTTGTCAATCTCAATAAGCTTAACATTAATCTGGTCACCAACATTTACAACGTCTGTTACCTTTTCAACACGTTTATGGTCAAGCTTTGAAATGTGAACAAGCCCCTCTTTTCCGGGAAGATATTCAACAAATGCGCCAAATTCCATAACGCGTGTTACAACTGCTTCAAACACGTCACCGATTTCAATGTCGCCTGCGATACCGCGAACAATCTTCATTGCGCGTGCTGCAGCATCAGAGTCTGTCGTTGCAAAGAAGACTGTACCGTCATCTTCAATATCAATCTTAACGCCTGTTTCAGCAACAATTCTCTGAATAACTTTACCGCCGCTGCCGATTACATCACGAATCTTTTCAGGGTCAATAGTTGTTGTGATAATCTTCGGCGCATATTTTGAAAGCTCTGCGCGAGGCTCAGAAATGCAGGGAAGCATACATTCGTCAAGAATTTTATTTCTTGCAATTTTTGTTTTTTCAAGTGCTTCACGGATGATTTCAGGCTTAAGACCATCAATCTTGATATCAACCTGAATTGCAGTAATACCATCCTTTGTACCTGCAACCTTAAAGTCCATATCGCCAAAGAAATCTTCAAGGCCCTGAATGTCTACCATTGTGATATAACGGTCGCCCTCTGTTACAAGACCGCAAGAGATACCTGCAACGGGTGCCTTAATCGGAACGCCTGCATCCATAAGTGCAAGTGTGCTTCCGCAGATACTACCCTGTGAAGTAGAACCGTTTGAGCTTAAAACCTCTGACACAAGGCGAAGTGTATAGGGGAAATCTTCCTTTGAAGGAATAACGGGAACGAGCGCCTTTTCAGCAAGTGCACCGTGACCGATTTCACGTCTTCCCGGGCCGCGGCTCGCTCTTGTTTCGCCCACTGAATATGACGGGAAGTTGTAGTGATGCATATAACGCTTTGTTTCTTCATCATCGATTCCGTCAAGAAGCTGTTCTTCAGAAATCATACCGAGAGTACAGGTTGTAAGAACCTGTGTCTGCCCTCTTGTAAAGAGGCCTGTACCATGAGTTCTGGGAAGAATACCAACCTCTGAAGCAAGGGGACGGATTTCGTCAAGTGAACGTCCGTCAACACGCTTTTCATCATCGAGAATCCAGCGTCTTACAACGTATTTCTGAAGCTTGTAGATAGCTTCGTCCAAAAGCGCCTCCTGCTCGGGATACTTTTCGCCGAGAGCCTCGTAAACTGCCTCGTAAACAACCTTAAGATTTTCTTCACGAACGTTTTTATCGTCAGTATCAAGTGCAAATCTTACTTTTTCGATTGCAACGTTTTTAACATCCTCATAAAGCTCTTCGGGAACCTCCATATGCTCATACTCGAACTTGGGTTTTCCGATTTCTTTCTGGATTGATTCTATAAATTCGCACATTTTTGCAATTTCCATATGTGCTGCCATAATACCTTCAAAAACAAGGTCCTCGGGAACCTGATTTGCACCGGCTTCAATCATATTAACCTTTTCTTTTGTGCCGGCGATTGTAAGAAACATTTCGCTTCTGTCACGCTCTTCTTTTGTGGGGTTTACCACAACTTTGCCGTCAACTAAGCCTACTGCAGCACCTGCGATAGGACCGTTAAAAGGAATTGAAGAAATTGAAATTGCGATTGATGCTGCAATCATAGCAGTTACAACGGGGTCATTGTCAGGCTCCACACTCATAACTGTTGTTACAACTGCAACGTCATTTCTTAAATCCTTCGGGAAAAGCGGGCGGCAAGGACGGTCAATACAACGCGATGCCAAAATAGCTTTTTCAGAGGGCCTTCCTTCACGCTTAAGAAAGCTTCCGGGGATTTTACCTACTGCATATAACTTTTCTTCATAATCTACTGCAAGAGGGAAAAAGTCAACCCCCTCACGCGGTTTTGCTGATGCGGTTGCATTTGCAAGCACGACTGTTTCGCCGTAGCGAACAAGGCAGCTACCACCTGCGAGCTGAGCCATTTTGCCGGTTTCTACGATCATCTTGCGTCCGCAAAATTCTGTTTCAAATGTTTTAAACATACTAATCCTCCATTCGTTTTTTGGAAGGGGAGTTGTTTATCACTTAAGAAAACATACGCTTTATCATAAGCTTTCTTAAGTGTTAAGCGACATACCCTTCCATGTTTTTTTGTTTTGTAATAATAGAGGTAGAGTGTAGGATGCCCCACACTCTACCTAAATTTTACTTTCTGAGACCGAGCTTTTCTACGATAGCACGGTAGCGTTCAATGTCAACACTCATAAGATACTTAAGAAGACCACGGCGCTTACCAACCATCTTGAGAAGACCACGTCTTGAGTGGTGATCCTTTTTAAATTCCTTAAGATGTTCGTTGAGGTGATTAATTCTTTCAGTTAAGATTGCAATCTGAACCTCAGGTGAACCTGTGTCTGTTTCATGAACTTTGTACTTTTCGATAATGCTCTGTTTTGTTTCTTTTAACATAACAAAAACCTCCTAAAATATTTTGGTCTTTACCTCCCTAAACCAAGAACGGGGTTGGAGAAACCGCCATCCATAGCAAAGGGATACATACCAAAATGCATTGTAACACACAAAAAAATATTTGTCAACAAAAAAATTCACTTTTTATCCTATTTAAGCTGATTTAAGGGAGGCAGTTTTTCACTTATGGGAAGAAGTGTATAGCCCCCGTTTTTTAAAAGGCAAAGCGCCTCGTCAAGAAGATTAGCCGTGCTTTTTCTGTCGTGAAAGAGAATTATGGGCGTTCCCTTGCATTTTTTAAGCCCTTTATGGAGATTACCTAAAACTGCGGATGAAAATATCTCACCAACGGAATCGCGTGGGTCGACGTTCCAGTCCCATATTATATAGCCGTTATCGCAAAGAAGCTTTGCCTGAGCCTCGGTGAGCCTGTAGTAAGAGCCAAATGGCACCCTTACAAGCTTTGTTTTCTTGCCTGTTACCCTTTTAAGAGCGTCATTTGCCTTAT
Source organism: Clostridia bacterium (assembly GCA_045591265.1). GTDB lineage: Bacteria > Bacillota > Clostridia > UMGS1883 > UMGS1883 > UMGS1883. The sequence continues at coordinate 98,808 of JAZNSQ010000034.1, forward strand.
TCATTTCCTCAAGTGGTGAGGTCGGGGTGTTATATATAGCCTCCGAATGACTGACGCCGTGAAGCCCCACAGAATGCCCCGCAAGAACCATCTCTTTTATGGAATCGGGATACATATTAATTCTCTCCTCTAAAACAAAAAAGGTTGCGCGTGCATCATATTTTTTAAGCGTTTCTAAAATGACGGGAGTATTTAAGGTGGGTCCATCATCAAAAGTTATATATGCTACCTTTTTATCCTCTTTCGCGCTTGCTAAAAAAACAGCAAGAATTAAAGTCATAAAAATAATAAATAGTATAATAAGGTTTTTTTTCTTCATAAAATCACCCTTTTATACTATTTATACTTTTTAATTTTTCTTATTATGCTTCGATAGAAACAGCGTGTGAAATGGACGGGATGCTTTCACCCTGCATAGAAAGTGTCGGGCTCATAAGTGCGCCCGTTGCACAAAAAAGTACCCTTTTTAATTCTCCGCTTTTTATTTTGGGAAGAATATAGGCGCAAAGCACACTTGCCGCGCATCCGCAACCGCTTCCGCCCGCGTGGGTGTCTTGAGTTTCCTTGTCGAAAATTTCTGCGCCGCAGTCGATATAGTTATCCTTAAGAATAATGCCATCCCTTTTGAGAAGGTCAATGGCAATTTCTTTGCCGACAAGCCCCAAATCGCCTGACACAATAAGGTCATAGTAATCTATTTTTCTGCCTGTCGCTTTAAGGTGGCGAATAACCGTGTCGCTAAAGGCAGGTGCCATCGCTGCGCCCATATTATTTGCATCTTTTATGCCAAGGTCTATAATTCTGCCGATAGTTACGCTTTCTATATAGGGCGGAGTTTGATGAGGCGCAAGCACCGCGCTTCCGCTACCCGTAACTGTCCACTGCGAGGTGGGGGTGCGAAGTGACCCATATTCAAGAGGCATACGAAACTGCTTTTCCGCACTGCAAAAGTGGCTTGACGTTGTGCATAAAACGTGCTTTGCGCAATCCTCCGCCAAAAGAGAGCCAACGCAAAGAGATTCCGCCATAGTAGAGCACGCGCCGAAAATCCCTAAAAATGGGATTTCAAGGTCGCGCACGGCATAGCCTGACGAGGTGCATTGATTAAGTAAATCCCCTGCCACAATAAAATCCATATCCTCTTTTTTTAGGTTAAGCTTACTGATTGCAAGATTTGACGACTTTTTAATAAGGGTGCTTTCGGCTTTTTCCCAGCTGTCCTGACCGCAGTATTCGTCTTCTTCTATAATATCAAAGAATTTTCCAAGCGGACCCTCTCCCTCTTTTTTTCCTACTACAGATGCGTAAGACAAAAGGGATGGGGGATTATCAAATTTAATTGTTCCATTCTTAAGAAATTTCACACAATTACCCCCTTAAAAACCAATAGATAAGTCCCGCAATAATTGAAGAAACAGTGCCATAAACTATAACGGGTCCTGCCACAACAAACATTTTGCTTGCAGTGCCGAGCACATATCCCTCCGTTAAAAATTCCATAGCAGGTGAAACAACGGCGTTTGAAAAGCCCGTTATGGGAATAAGCGTTCCTGCGCCTGCACGCTTTGAAATTTTGTCAAAGACGTTAAGTGCAGTGAGGATTGCGGCGATAAGAATAATGGTAATACTTACCCAGATGGGAGCATCACTCCCTGCGCCTATTTTAGTATAGATGTTTCTGAAAAACTCCCCAACGGAGCAGATAAGTCCGCCGACTAAAAAGGCACTTAAGGTGTCTTTTAAAATTGGCGAGGGGGGAGAATGCTTTTCTACGAGTTCTGAGTAATTTTTTTTAGATATATCAGCCATAAATAACTCCTTAAATTAATCTTGCCAGAAGGCTATCGCCCCCGACAGAGCTTTGTGCAATAAAACGAAGAATGCACAGCGCGGTAAACATTAAAATAATTACTGTAATTTTAAATTTGTTCAAAATAATCACCTTCCGACTTTATTTTTCCCATAAAAAAAAGAAATTCTCAAAAAATTAAGAATTTCTTTTTAAATTTTATTTTAAAATTTTTCCCACAAGAGGAATTGACGCTTTTTCTTCGCTTGTAAACGTATTAAGTAAAAGTATCATCACCGCGTAGACTATTACGCCAACAAGTATGGATAAAAGTGTTGAAAAAAGCAGTCCAAAGGGAAGAAGTGCTTTATGTATTAAATACACGCACGCGCCCATAACAAGCGAGGAAATAAAGGGCTTTAGGAAATACTTTGTAAATTTAAGCTTAATTTTAAGATTTTTACAAAGCACTATAAAGCTGACGAGAAAAGCAATTCCCTGACAAAAAACGGAGCTTATTGCTGCACCGTAGATATTTATGCTTGGAATTGGAATAAGCACAAGGTTTAAAATAAGCTTTACAATTCCCCCGCAAAGAACGCTTAAAGCAGGGGTAAAAATCTTTCCCATACCTTGAAGTGAGCCATACGTTGTCTGCGCCATAGCGGAGAAAAATACGGTTGGCGCGACCATCATAAATATCAGTGCACCGTCACTTGCATTAGGGTAAATAATTTGAAGTATCGGGCTTGCAAGCACCATATATCCAATCGTTGCGGGAAGTGCGATAACGCTTGAGATAAGAAGCGAAAAGCTTACCTTATCCTGCGCGGTTTTGGTATCTTTCACCGCAAGCGCCCCCGCAACAGTAGGCACAAGCACTGTGGAAAAAGCAATATTGAGTGCAAGCGGAAGGTTTATGAGCACATCGGTTTTACTGAGTATTCCGCTTAAGCGTACGGCTTCCGCGTCAAGCAGGGCAGATGTCGGGAATTTATCCCAAAATGCAATTTTTATGCCGCGAACAACCGTCACAATATCTACAAGACGGTTAAGCGTTGCAACAATGCTTCCAAGCGAAATAGGGATTGAAACAAAAAGAATGATTTTCGCGATTTTCAAAGCGCTTCCCGAAAGCTTAATCGGGGGTGCAAGAGAAATTTTTTCTTTTATGCTCTTTTTATGCACGCCGTAAAAACCAAAAAGGTAAAGAGTGCTTATAAGTGTTGAAATAGTTGTTGCAAGTGTTGCGCCTGCAGCCATATATTCAGGCTTTGCCCCTGCCATTGAAAGAACGATAAGTATGGTGGAAACGCTTTTTAAAAACTGCTCAAACACCTGACTGGTATTTGTTGCCTGCATATTTTGCTGACCTGCAAAAAATCCACGGATAACACTTGACACCGAAACAAAAACAATAGACGGGGCAAGCGCGCGTATTGTGTAAACTGAAAGCGGAGTGTCAAATATATTTTTGGCAATAAAGCTTGCGCCAAAATACATAAGGCACGAAAAAAAGAGTCCCACAACGAAAAACAGGTGAAGTGCAACCTTGTAAATTCTCATAGCGCCTTTAAAGTCGTTAAGGGCAACGCGCTCACTCACCAGTTTTGAGATGGCGTTTGGAATACCGATTGAGCTTATCGCCAAAAGAAGCGTATAAATCTGAAAACCAAAGTTATAATAACCGTTTCCGATATCGCCAAATCCATCTACGTTCGTAATTACCATTCTGTAGGCAAAGCCAAGTATTTTTACCACAAACTGTGCAAAAACAATCGTAAGCACATTCATAAAAAATGAAGGCTTTTTCGCTTTAATCATATTTTACCTCCGGAATTCTTCGGAATAAACTGCTCTTTCACCGCCGATAAGGCGTGGGCGTGTTTTAGCACAGATAATATTTGCCTCGCCAATTTTTTTTACGGAAAGTCTTACGGGAACAGCCACATCCTTAAGATGCATTCCGATAAGAGTCTCCCCAATATCTATCCCTGCGTTGCCTTTAATATGCTCAACCAAAACGGGGTCTTTAAAGTTTTTATAGGCATTTGTTGCAAAAGAACCGCCCGCCTTTGGCTGAGGAATAACGCTGACCTCTTCAAGAGAATATTTTTCAAGACATTCTCTCTCAATAACTATTGCTCTATTAAGATGCTCACAGCACTGCGCTGCAAGAAATACACCTTTTTCTGAAAGAACGCTATAAATTCCCTCAAAAATGGCAGTCGCCGTATCATAGCTTGAATTTGTGCCGATTTTATCACCGCAAACCTCACTTGATGAGCAACCAACAACGAATATATCACCTTTCTTAAGATTAGAAAGGTCCAAAAGCTCACGAGTCGCAAGTGCGCTTTGTTCTTTTATTTTCTGAAGCATTTTTCTCACCTCGCGATTATTATACACCCTTTTTATAAAAAAGGCAATAATTAGTTAGTCCCCACGTATATATTATATGGGGTGATTGTGTTGGATAATCAAAAATGTATGTGCTACGTTACATATGCTTATGAGGTGGATTCTCCGCCTGAATTTTTAAAAAGGGACAATTTGCCCGTAAAAGAGGAGATTTCGCCTGCACTTCCGCCATCCTTTATGCAGGAATGGTTTTTGGCGGGGAAATTCCCCGAAGATGAGGAATAAAAGAGGGGATAATTACATCCTCTCTTTTATTGTTGTGATAGAAAGATATTCTTTTGGAGTTACTCCAATATACCTTTTAAAAAGTCTGTAGCCGTAGGATTTATCGCAAAGCCCCACTAATTCGCACACATCCTTAAATGAATTGGTGAAATTTCCAAGAAGAGTTGCCATTTTTTTTGCTTTTTGCCTGTTTATATAGCTAATAATAGTGGTATTCATTTCATTTTTGAACACGTAATTTATGTAATTCGGAGTTTTCCCCATAAGGTAGGATATATCCTTTAAGGTAATTTTTTTATCAATGTTTTCATCAATATAACGGCATATCTTTTCGCATATTGTCGAATGCGTTTTAGAAAAAAAACTTTCTAATCGTGCTATTTTATCCAAATCCCTTAAAATTGAGAGAAACTCCACTGCGGAGGAAAGCTCATTTTTGTCCCGGTCTTCTGCCATAGCGGAAGATATTTTATAAAGTCTTTTCCCGATTTGTTCTGCTTCGGGTGACGGGGGGACAATAAAAGGTATTAAAAAACCGGTGTGGGAAAAATCATTTTCGTCAACTAATGAAAACTCACACTCCAAAAACTCTGCAAGCGCTGTACAGAGAGAATGAGTTTCCTCCCCCACGGTTTCAGTAACAAGCGGGAGATGCCGAAAAAGCACAACAATACTGCCTTTTTGAGCAAAAAACTCGTTTCTCCCGAGAGTTACCTTTAAAGTTCCCGAGTTTATATATGCAATTTCTATTTTCTTGGCGCTGTTTGTTCCATAGGTTACTACGTGGTTTTTCCCAAAGCAATTAAGGGTAAACCCGATTTGCGGAATTTCGTCAAAATATATATTCCCAAAAAGCATCTTTATCACCCAAAAGTATTGTAACACAAAATCGTTGTTTTGTACAGAAATATTTATTTTGTTCATTTACTTTTTTTCTCTGGCAATATACTATGAAGAAAACGAAAGGAGAATTTTTATGAAAAAAGCATATTTTTTTATTGATGACGTTATCTGGGTTATGCGCGACCTCACAAAAAAGCGCCCCCAAACACTTTTTGAAAATCCGTTTATGAAAATGCTCAAGGAAAATCACGACCGTTATGGTCTTAAGGTTCAGCTCAATCTTTTTTACAGGACCGACTCATATTATGGCTATAATGAATTTACATTAGCCGATATGACAGATACCTACAAAAAAGAATTTGAGGCAAATTCCGACTGGCTTAAATTTGCGTTCCACGCGCTTGAGGAGTTTCCTGATTACCCTCATATAAACATAGATTACGAGGATACCGTCTGGCTCTTTAAAAATATTGAGAAAGAGGTTTTCCGCTTTGCAGGGAAGGACTCTTTTTCCTACGCGGTATGCCCGCACTGGGTAGTTGTAAGTAAAGATGGTGTGCGAGCACTTCGCGATTGCGGGACAAAGCTTGTGCATGCTACATACGGTGATGCGGCAAAGTACGAAGATGCCCGCGATTTAATTCCTTGTTATCATGATGAATTAAGGCTTCTTAACAATCGTAAGCCTGAAGCAAGGGTGGTTGCAAACGGAAGACGCTTCATCCCTCTTTGCTCGTTCAACCATATACCTACTGAGGACAACAAGGCGATTTCCGGCACACTAAAAACAGTATATAATGAAGAGCTTGACATTCATTTTAAGAATTATCACAATATAACATTAAACAAAACTCCATATGAAAAAATTTATGATAAGTTAACTCCGTATTTAGATGATGAATACATCGGTATTGTCGACCATGAGCAGTATTTCTATTCTGATTACCTTTCTTATCAGCCTGATTACGCTGACAGAATTGAAAGAATGTGTAAGTGCTTAACCGAGGGCGGATTTACATTCATTAACGGCGAAGAGATTTTAGGCTAAAGCTTTAATAAAAACCACCAATTGTATTTATCAATCGGTGGTTTTTGTTTTTGTGGTTCGACTCCCCTCGAAATAAAAAAGAAATCTCAAAGTTTATATTTTAGTGAAATATCTCACTGCGTTCGATATGAAATAATCCTTGCGGATTATGAAATATTTTTCTTACAGAAAAATGTGAAATAAAATTTGCCTTTTCATATGCCGTAAGGCATATTTCACATTGCGGAGCAATATTTCATACACGTAGTGTATTTCACTTGCCACAGGCAAATTTCATTGAAAAAAGCACCGACAAAGTCGATGCTTTTTTCTGGTGCCGATGGTGGGAGACAGCCGCTACGCGTCTTGCCTGCTTGTCGACCCAAAGACTTCGTCTTTCGGTACCCGACTGCGCATCACCCCGCTAAAAACGATTATCAATCGTTTTCCGGGCGCTACCGTTTGGAACAATGTCGCACTGCTTCACTGCCGTTTGCATTGCTCCTGTTCCTGCACAACCCTGCGCCCTCGTTTTATCTGCCACCGGCAGCACTCGGGCTCGGTTCCCTCCTCGTGGTTCGACTCCCCTCGAAATAAAAAAGACAACCACCCTAAAGGATGCTTGTCTTTTTTGGTGCCGATGGTGGGAGTCGAACCCACACGGTGTTGCCACCGACGGATTTTGAGTCCGTTACGTCTGCCAATTCCATCACATCGGCTTTTAAATTATCCACGCCAAACATTATAATATAAAAAAACCGAAAAATCAATACCTTTAAAATTTTTTTATAAAAGAGATTTTATAACCTTACTTGCGCCAATTCTGTCTGCCCCTGCAAAAATCATCTTTTCTGCATCCTCGAGTGTTCTTATCCCGCCTGATGCCTTGATTTTTACATTTTCTCCAACGTGCTTTTTAAAAAGAGAAATATCCTCTATTTTAGCGCCTTCTCCGTTAAAGCCTGTTGAGGTTTTAATAAAATCGGCGCCCGATTTTGTCACGATTTCGCACATTTTTATCTTTTCTTCTTCATTTAAAAGGCAAGTTTCAACAATAACCTTTAAAATCTTACCCTCACAAACTGTGCGAATTTCTTTAAGCTCATCCAAAATTGCGTCATACTTCTTATCCTTAAGAAAGCCTATGTTTATAACAACATCAATCTCGTCTGCGCCATTTTCTATGGCGTTTTTTGCCTCAAAGCATTTCGTTTCTGTTGTCTGATATCCGTTAGGAAAGCCAATAACTGTGCATATTTTCATTTTTCCGCATACGTAATCGCACGCGCTTTTTACAAATGATGGAGGGATGCAAACTGATGCCGAGGAAAACTTTATAGCTTCATCACAAAGCAAAAAAATGTCTTTTTCCTTAGCGCATACATCTAAATTTGTGTGATCAATTCTTTGAGTTATATTTTTTATATCCATAAAAATTTCCTTTCACAAAAGCTCACGGAAGCTATCAATATACAAGTCGCAAAGCTCGGTCATTTTCTCTTTATGGTCACGGCTTCTTTCGTCAAACACACCGCAGACCTTCATCCCAATATTTTTCGCGCAGAAAGCCGCGTCAAAAACATCCTCAAAAACGAGGCAGTTTTCTTTTTTTACTCCTGCTTTTTTGGCTGCAAGCAAAAACACATCCGGCTCGGTTTTGCCAACCCCTGCCTCACACGTGTTTGCACACGCGTCAAAAAGGTGGAAAATGCCGTTGTTTTTAAGCACCGGCGTATACAAAAAGTCAGGTGAGCTTGTGCAGAGAATAACCTTTTTATTCTGCTTTTTAATTAGCTCTATAAACTCTTTTGCGCCTTCTTTAAGAAAAATGTTATTTGAGTATTCATATATTGCCATTTCGGTCCACTCCTGCATAAGCGCCTCGGGAGATTCGGGAAGATTAAAGCGCTCTTTGGTATAGATGGCGGTTTCCGAAAAGCTCATCGGTGCGATTTTAAAAACGTAGTCAGACGGAACCTTTATTCCACGCTTTTTCTCTAAAAAGTCATAGTCGATTTTCTCCCAAATGCCGAGAGAGTCTATGATTGTTCCGTCCATATCAAAAATGGCAGCTTCAAAATATGGTAACATATTTCCTCCGTTAAAGGGGATGTAAAAATGTGCATTTTTACATCCCCTTCTTCTTTTTTACATTCCTCTAGTGTGAGTACTTTTCTAACAAATCATTTTTTACATTCCAAAGCTTTGGTGACAAATCCACATAATACGCATGTGGATTTTCAAACCTCTTCACCTCATCCCAGATAGTTCCAAGCGCATCTTTGCAATACGCCTTAATTTCGGGAAGTGAGGGGGAATCATACACACAATTCCCCTTGTCAAAAATCTGAACAAGCATCTTTTTGACAGTAAAATTCTTTACCTCTTTCTTTTTCCACGTGTGAACGGGGTCAAAGATAACAAGGGGTTTGGATGAATCAATCTCCTCATCAAAAAGAGTGAGGACATCTGCGATAGCCTTACCCGTTTCGTTATCAAAAAGACGGTGAATTTGCTTAAAGCCGGGAATTGTAATTTTAGCGGGGTTTTCGCTTATCTTAATTTTGGGAATAATTTCCCCGTTTTCTTCAACTGCAACAAGCTTATAAACGCCACCAAAAACAGGCGAGCTTTTTGCAGTGATAAGCCTTTCACCTACCCCAAATGAGCTTATTTGCGCGCCCTGAGAAAGCGTGTCTCTTATAATGTACTCGTCAAGTGAATTGGATACAACAATTCCGCAATCGGAAAACCCTTCCCTATCAAGCTCTTTTCTGATTTTCTTTGTAAGATAGGTAATGTCACCGCTGTCAATTCTTACACCTTTCGGGCGATGCCCCATAGGCACAAGCACCTCTTTAAAAACGCGGATAGCATTTTTAAGACCACTTTCCAAGACATTATATGTGTCAATAAGAAGTGTGCAGCTGTCGGGGTAAGCTAGGGCATACGTCTTAAACGCTTCGTATTCAGAATCAAACATCTGCACCCAGCTGTGTGCCATTGTGCCAAGCGCAGGAATGCCGAAAAGCTCATCGCTGATTGTACAAGCTGTGCCTGCGCAACCTGCAATATATGCCGCCCTCGCGCCAAGCATTGCACTATGTGCGCCGTGTGCCCTTCTTGAGCCAAACTCCATAACGGCACGTCCATCTGCCGCGCGGACAATCCTATTTGCCTTTGTTGCAATAAGCGTCTGATGATTTACTAAAAGAAGGAGCATTGTTTCTATAAGCTGCGCCTGAACAGCAGGACCGCGAACCACAACAAGCGGTTCGTGAGGAAATACGGGAGAGCCTTCGGGAACTGCCCATACATCGCACTCAAACTTAAAATTCTTAAGATACTCCAAAAACTTTTCGTCAAATAAATTCTTACTGCGAAGGTAATTTATATCTTCTTCGTCAAATGACAGATTTTTTAAGTAATCAATAACCTGCTCAAGCCCTGCCATGACTGCAACGCCACCACCATCAGGGATGGAACGAAAGTACAAATCAAAATAACAAATCTTATTTCCCATGCCGTTTACAAAATAGCCGTTTGCCATGGTAAACTCATAAAAATCGGCAAGCATGGTAAAGTTTTTTTCGCTGATTTTCATAATTAACCGTTCTCCAATGCATCCTCAAGCCAGAATTCCGCAATATCAATAGCTTCGTAAAGGCTTTCTCGGGTTGCCTTTTTTATAACCTTGCTTTTTTCGCCCTTGTTTGTGCAAAGGTCAATCGTAACCTCGTCACTAACCTCAAGAGTTCCAACGGTGTGCTTTGACTTTATGGTAAAGATAATTATATATTTATCCTCCATATTGCCGTAGTATATAGTGTCACCGCGGCGAACCATGGGCTTTCCCTTATAGGTAAAGATTTTATTTTCCTCCAAAATAATCACCTCTGAAATAATTATAGATATAGTTATATTATCACAAATAATGCCAATAGTAAAGAGTTTTTTGGGCGTAAAGATTTACATTAATTGTTGACGGAAAAGCTGTTTCTATGTTATAATACAATAGTAAAATTATATTAGTATGCCATTTTTTACGCAAATTGAAAAAAGGATATGATTTAATGATTAAAAGTATGACAGGCTACGGTATGGGAACTTCGGAATATAACGGCAAAACCTTTACTGTAGAGATTAAGGCGGTAAACTACCGTTACAGTGATTTTTCCGTGAAGCTTCCCAGAATATACATCTTTTTGGAGGATGCACTTCGCAAGGCGGCGGGCGAAAAAATAAGAAGGGGAAAGGTTGATATATTCCTTAACATTGAAAAGGGCGCAAAAGAGGGCGAGTGTGTTAGTGTTAATACCTCTCTTGCTAAATCGTACCTTGACGCATTAAACGCTCTTTCGGAAGAACTTGAAATTCCCGTTAGCGCCAAGGCAGAAACATTTTTAAGAATTCCCGATATTTTCTCGGTTGAAAGCGAAGAAGAGGACCCCGAGGCTGTTTCAAGCGCAGTGCTTGAGGCACTCGATAAAGCACTTATTGGCTTTGACGAAATGAGAAAGGTTGAAGGTAAAAAGCTTTATGATGATCTTTGCGAGCATCTTTCCTTTATAGAAAATGCAACGCATGAAATTGAAAAGTATTCCCCGAGTATTGTTACGGAGTACAGAAAAAGACTTGAAGACAAGATGCGTGAGGTGCTTGAAAATAATACATATGACGAATCACGTCTTATGACAGAGGTTGCAATTTTCTCTGACAAGGTAAATGTAAATGAAGAGGTTGTAAGGCTTAAAAGCCACGCCGAGCAGTTTAGAAATCTTATCGCGTCAGACGAATCTGTCGGAAGAAAGATTGATTTTCTTATTCAGGAAATGAACAGAGAAATAAACACAATCGGTTCAAAGTCAAATGACCTTACCGTTGCAAGAATTGTAATTGACGTAAAGGCGGAGATTGAAAAGCTTCGCGAGCAGATACAAAATATTGAATAAGAGGAAAAGGTTATGAAGCTTATAAATGTTGGTTTTGGAAATTTTGTATCAGACATAAAAATAGTAAGCATCATACTTCCCGACAGTGCGCCCGTAAAAAGGCTTATTACGGAAGCAAGGCAGGAAGGGATGCTTATTGACGCGACCTACGGAAGAAAAACACAAAGCGTTATAATAACAGATAGTGACCACGTTGTGCTTTCTGCACTTTCTCCCGATATGATAGCGCAAAGAAATGACCAGAAAGAAGATTTTTATGATGCGGGAGGGAAGAATGCCGATGAATAAAAAAGGTTTGCTGATAGTTGTGTCAGGCCCGTCAGGTGCGGGAAAAGGGACTATCTGCACAGGATATGTAAAGTCTCACGATGACTGCGCACTTTCAGTTTCTATGACGACAAGGGCCCCCCGCCCCGGAGAAATTGAGGGCGAAAGCTACTATTTTGTTTCAAAAGAGGAATTTGAGGCTAAAGTTAAAGCGGGCGGATTTTTAGAGCACGCGGTATTTTGCGAAAATATGTATGGAACGCCTAAGGATAAGGTTTTGGAAATGATAGAAAGCGGGAAAGACGTTATTCTTGAAATCGAAGTGCAAGGCGCAATGCAGGTGCGCTCCCACTACCCCGAGGGTGTTTATATATTCGTAATCCCTCCGTCAATAAAGGAGCTTGAAGAAAGACTGCGCGGAAGAAATACAGAGGATGACGAAGTTATAGCTAAAAGGCTTGAACGCGCAAGAAGTGAGTTTAATTTTACAGAAAAATATAATTATATACTCGAAAATGACACTGTTGAAAACGCCATAAAAAGGCTTGAAGCCATTATAGAAGCGGAAAAATGCAGAATAGAAAGAAACATAGAATACATAAATAAAGAATTTAAATAAGAAAGGTAAGATTATTATGATGTTATATCCCGAAATTTCAAAGCTTATGGAAGGAATGGATTCACGCTATTCACTCGTAATTGCAACTGCTAAAAGAGCACGTCAGCTTGCAACAGAAAATGGCGATGATAAGACGGTTTCACGAGCAATAGAGGAAATTGCAGACAAAAAGGTAAACGTTATTCGTAACGGCGCTTCAGAAAAGAAGGCGTAAAGCTGTGATTGCTGAGGTTTATGTAAGTGGCGGCAATCTTAATATTGATAAGCCCTTTGACTACCTTGTTCCCGACAATCTGAAAGAAAAAATAAGTGTCGGGGCGAGGGTTCGTGTGCCCTTTGGCGGCGGGAATATGCCCCTGGAGGCGTATGTTGTAGGGCTTAAAGAAGAAAGTAGTTTTGATTCTCTTAAAAGTATAAAGAGCGTAACGGATAGCTTTCCCGTGCTTTCAAAATCGGCAATAGAGCTCTGCTTTTATATGAAAGAGCGGTATTTTTGCACATTTTCCGATGCAGCAAGAGTAATGCTTCCGCCGGGGATAGGAATAAAATTTGAAGAGTGGATTTCGCTTTCTCACGGATACCGTGAAAAAATAAACGAAAATACACCTCTTCAAAACAGACTCGTGGAGTTTTTGTCTTTAAATGAAGGCTCCGTGGAGATGACGCAGATAAAGCAAAGCTTTGGGAAAAGCGCAAGAAGTATTGTCAATGCACTTATAAAAAAGGGTGTTTTAGAGAAAAGCTTTGTTGACAAGAAAAAGGCAAGGGAAAAAACTGTTCGCCTTGCATACTTTTCAGGAGAAGAAGACATCGATGTCTTAATAAAAACAATAGAGAAAAAAGCGCCCAAGCAGGCAGAAATTTTAAGCGTGCTTAAAAACGGGGAAATGTCAGTCCCTGATATTATTTCGGTTACAAATGCATCACGAAATGCAGTTGAAGCACTTTTTGTAAAAGGACTGATTTCTTACCGTGAGGAGCTTGTTATAAGAAATCCCCTCGAGGGAAAAACTAAAGAAGAAGAAACGAAAAAAGTTCTCACAAAAGAGCAGGAAACTGCCCTGAAAATAATAAAAGAAAAAAAGGGCAAGCCTTTTTTAATCCACGGAGTTACGGGAAGCGGGAAAACCGAGGTTTATCTTCGGGTAGTAAATGACGCTTTAAAGGAAAACAAAAGCGTTATTGTGCTTGTGCCTGAAATATCACTTACACCCCAGATGACAAAGAGGTTTTATGACCGCTTTGGAAAAGAGGTTGCAATCATTCACAGCGCACTTTCAGTAGGCGAAAGGCTTGACGAGTGGAACAGAATAAGAAAAGGTGAGGCAAAGGTTATAATCGGTGCAAGAAGTGCAATCTTTGCCCCGTGTGAGCGCCTTGGTGCAATAATTATTGATGAGGAGCATGAACAGACCTATAAATCCGAGTCATCTCCGAGGTACAGCGCAATAGAAATAGCAAAAAAACTTTCAAATGAGGCAAATTGCCCGCTTATCCTGGCATCGGCAACACCCTCTGTTGAAAGCTATTATAAAGCAAAATGCGGGGAATATACTTTAATAGAAATGAAAAACCGCATTAATGAAGGTCCCCTCCCGCCTGTTTCTATAACCGATATGCGTGAGGAACTTTGCGCAGGGAATAAGACGGTGCTCGGACGGGAGCTTGCGCGTGAAATTCAAAAAAATCTTGATAATAAGGAGCAGACCATTCTCTTTCTTAACAGGCGTGGATACTCAACGTTTGTTTCGTGCAGAGAGTGCGGATATGTTTTTTCATGTCCGCAGTGCAGTGTGTCACTTACTTACCACAAAAACAGTCACGCGCTTGACTGCCACTATTGCGGGTACAGTGAAAAGGTAAAAAATGTCTGCCCCAAATGCGGTAGCGGTAAGGTCAAGGATTTTGGAAGCGGAACGCAAAAAGCAGAAGAGCAAATTCAAAAAATATTCCCGAATGCAAGGATACTTCGAATGGACGCGGATACTACAACAGGTAAGCGTGCCCACGAAAAAATTCTTGATAAATTTGTAAATGAAAAGTACGATATCCTGCTCGGAACGCAGATGGTTTCAAAGGGGCTGGACATTGAAAATGTTACGTTGGTTGGAGTGCTTTCGGCTGATGCAACATTAAACGTAGATAACTTCCGTGCGCAGGAGCGCGCGTTTGACCTTATAGTTCAGGTTCTTGGCCGTGCAGGGCGCGGGAAAAAGACGGGGCGCGGAATAATCCAGACATATTCGCCCGAAAACACTACGCTGAATTTAGCAAGTGTGCAGGACTATAATGCATTTTATGATGAGGAAATTGAATTCAGAAAGGCTTTTAACTATCCCCCGATGTGCGACATTGTAAGCATTGTTGTAAGCTCGGAGGATGAATTGGAGGCAAGAAACGTGGCCTCGCAGATTGCGGTGGAAATGAAGGTGGCGCTTCGCTCGTGCGAGAATTGGCAGCTTTATGGCCCATCGCCTGCCCCGATTTACAAAATTCAAAACAGATTCCGTCACAGAATCTGGATTAAATGCAAGGCGGAGGATGGTTTTATTTCCGAAATCAGAAAGGTGATAAAACACCAGAAAACGAAAACTGAACTTTCAGTAGTGGCAGATATAAACCCATACAGTATGAATTAAAAGGCAAAAGGAGAAAACTTATGGCACTCAGGAAAATAAGAGAAATAGGGGACGAATGTCTTAAAAAAGTCTGCCGTCCCGTTGAAAAATTTGACGAAAAGCTAAAAACACTTCTTGATGATATGACAGATACACTCATTGATTCAGGCGGAATTGGTCTTGCAGCGCCGCAGGTCGGGATTCTTCGCAGAGTAGTTGTTATTGACCTTGGCGAAGAAGAGGGAATACTTGAGCTTGTAAACCCCGTTATCACAAAAACGGAGGGTGAAGTTACAGGCCCCGAGGGTTGCCTCAGCGTTCCCGGAAAGGTGGGCGAGGTTACGCGCCCCGAAAAAACAACTGTGCGCGCGTTTGACCGTGACGGGAATGAGTTTGAATTTACCGGTGAAGAGATTTTTGCAAGGTGCCTTTGCCACGAATGTGACCATCTTGACGGAATTTTATATGTTGACAAGGTAATAAAATTTTTAGACCAGAATTTTGATGATGAGGAATAAAAATCTATGCGTATAATGTTTATGGGAACGCCTGAGTTTGCCAAAATTTCACTCAGGGCGCTTATAGAGGATAAAAGAGACGTAATATGCGTTATAACACAGCCTGACAAACCATGCGGGCGCGGATATGAAACAAAAATGCCCGAGGTAAAAAGCTATGCCCTTTCAAAAGGGATAGATGTTTTCCAGCCCGAAACACTTCGTGATAAAGCTCTAATGCCTATTTTAGAAAAATATCAGCCTGAAGTAATTGTGGTTGTGGCATACGGGAAAATTCTCCCCGAATATATACTTAACTTCCCGAAATACGGATGCATTAACATCCATGGCTCGCTACTTCCCGCGTATCGCGGGGCGGCACCTATTCAGCGTGCAATCGAAAACGGGGAAAAGGTAACGGGCGTTACGAGTATGTATATGGAAAAAGGGCTTGATACGGGCGATATGCTTTTAAAAGAAGAAGTTGAAATTACTCCTCTTATGACGGCATCCGTTCTTCACGATGTTTTAGCCCAAAAAGGCGGAGAGGTGCTTTTAAAAACGCTTGACGGCTTAAAGAATAACGAAATTATTCCCCAAAAGCAAAGAGACGAAGAAAGCAGTTACGCAAAACCCTTAAATAAGGCGGAGGCGGAAATTAACTGGAGCGAGAGTGCCGAGAAAATTTCAAATAAAGTAAGGGCGTTTAACTCCTGGCCGATGGCGTACAGCTTTATCTGTGGAAAAAGATTTACGGTAGAATTTGCTTTCCCGCAGAAAGAAAACGGCGAAGCGGGAAAGGTTATTCGTGCCGATAAAGACGGAATGCTTATAGCTTGCGGTGAGGGAAGTGTTTTAATAAAGGAAATAAAGGTAGAGGGCAAAAAGAAAATGACAATAGAAAACTACCTTCTAGGACATAATATAGAAAAAGGAACTAAATTGGGAAGAGAGTGATTTTATGTTTGGTTACTATTACTATGGCGGAAGCGGATACACACTTGTTTTAATTGCCGCAATTTTGTCAATAATTGCATCGCTTAAGGTTAATTCAACCTTTAATAAATATTCAAAGGTCCGCACCATGCGTAATATTACGGCGGAGCAGGCGGCAAGAAAAATTCTTGACTCAAATGGGCTTTATGATGTTAAAATTGAAAGAGTTTCGGGAAAGCTTACTGACCACTATGACCCTAAATCAAACGTAATCCGTCTTTCTGATGACGTATTTAATTCCACGTCCGTTGCGGCAGTCGGTGTTGCCGCGCATGAGGCGGGGCACGCCGTACAATTCAGTAAGGGCTATGCGCCGATTAAGCTTCGCAACGCGCTTGTTCCCGTTGCAAATATAGGCTCAATGGCAGGACCGTATCTTATCATTATCGGACTGCTCCTTTCAAGCTCATTAAGCAGTATTCTTTTGAATTTAGGAATATGGTTCTTTTCAGCTGCAGTGCTTTTTCAGATAGTGACTCTCCCCGTTGAATTTAACGCCTCATCGCGCGCAGTAAAGGCGCTTGAGGGCGGAATGTATCTTGAGGGCGATGAAGTGCCAAAGGTAAAAAAGGTGCTCGGTGCAGCTGCAATGACCTACGTTGCTGCTGCGGCAGTATCTGTTGCGAACCTGCTTCGCTTTATACTTTTGGCGGGCGGAAGAAGGAATGACGACTGATGAACCTTTCAAAACCGCGTGAGGCGGCACTAAAGGCGCTTGTAAAATGCGAAAAGGACGGGGCGTATCTAAACATCGCGCTCCGTGAAATCTTGGAAAAATCAGAGGATGTAAGAGATAACGCACTTGCGACTGAAATTTCTTTTGGTGTTATGAAAAACAGGCTCCTTATAGATAATATCATCGAAAATATATCCACTGTAAAGCTTAAAAAGCTGTCAGTGTGGATTCACAATATACTAAGAATAGGGATATACTCTATAAAGTTTCTTGACAGAATTCCCGACAGTGCAACCGTCAGCGAATGTGTAAAATTAAGCAGGCGCTACGGGCATGGCGCATCGGCAGGCTTTGTAAATGCAGTTTTAAGAAAAGCGATAGACTCCCCCCTCTTTTTGCCCGATGAGAAGAATTCGGTAAAGTATTTATCCGTGCTTTATTCTCTTCCCGAGTGGCTTGTCAGGATGTGGATAGACGAGGGATATGGTGAAAGCCTTTTTGAATCAATGAATAAAACGCCCAAGACCATAGTAAGATTAAATCAATCAAAAAGTGGTGTGCTTTCAGATGATTTTATAAAATGCAATGGTGCGAAATATGCATATTCATTTGAAGGGAAAGGAAGCGTGGAAAACACGCGTGAGTATAAAGAAGGGTTAGTTACCGTTCAGGACGAAGCATCACAAAGGGCAATAGAGCTATTAGGAATCTTCAAAGGTGCATCCGTTTTAGACCTTTGCGCCGCACCGGGCGGAAAAACAACCTTCGTTGCGCAAATTATAGAAGGCGGAAGCCTTATTTCGTGTGATATACATAGGCACAAGCTCAATCTGATTGAAGAAAATCTAAAAAGACTGGGACTTTCGGGGAAAGCCAAAGTTTTATTAAATGATGCTGAAGTGGAAAACGAAAGCTTTTTAAATTCCTTTGATTTTGTTCTGGCGGATGTCCCTTGCTCGGGCCTTGGAATTATAAGGCGCAGGCCCGATATAAAGTGGACTAAAAAGGAAGAGGATATAGAAAGCCTCGCACCCGTGCAGAGGAGAATTTTTGAAAATGCCTCAAAATATGTAAAAAAAGGTGGAAAGCTACTATATTCCACCTGTACGATAAGCACTCGCGAAAATGAGGAAAACGTAAAAAACTTTTTAGAAAATCATAAGGATTTTAAAATTTCGGCCTCTTCTGCCCCCTACGGAATACAATTTACTCCCGAAAGCGGGGAAACGGACGGCTTTTTTGCCGCAGTGCTTGAAAGGATGTAGCCTTTTGAATATAGGTGATTTAAGCTTAAATAAGTTAAAAGAATATCTTGAAAATATAGGTGAAAGCTCATTTCGTGCAAAGCAGATTTTTAGTTGGATTCATCAGGGAATTGAAAATGCCAATGAAATGACAAACATAAGTAAAGCGCTTCGCAAAAGGCTTTGTGAGGATTTTACCATCTTTCTTCCTGAGATTGAAAAAAAGTTTGTTTCAAAGGTGGATAACACTGTAAAATATCTTATCAGACTTTCTGACGGAAACCTTATTGAAACCGTTGTTATGGACTATAATCACGGAAAAAGCATTTGCGTATCAAGTCAGGTCGGGTGCAGAATGGGGTGTAGCTTTTGTGCTTCCACATTAGGGGGACTCGTAAGAAATCTTACGCCCTTTGAAATAGAGGGGCAAATTCTCCGCGCTCAAAAGGATATTGGAAAAAGAATTTCAAGCGTTGTTATAATGGGCGTGGGCGAACCGCTTGATAACTACGAAAATGTGGTGGGTTTTCTCAGGAACGTAAGCGATGAGGCGGGGCTTAATCTCGGACTTCGCCATATTACGCTATCAACCTGTGGTTTAGTAAAAAAGATGCGCGCACTGGCGGAAGAAAATCTTCCCATAAATCTTGCGGTAAGCTTACACGCGCCCAGTGACGCGCAAAGAAAAGAGATTATGCCGATTGCAAATTCGTATTCAATAGAAGAAATACTTTCGGCATGCGATTATTATTTTGAAAAAACACACAGACGTGTTACATTTGAATACGCGCTTGTAAAAAATAAAAATTCCTCCACTCTGGATGCAAAAGAGCTGGCAAGCCTTTTAAAAGGGCGAAACTGCCATGTAAATCTTATCCTTGTAAATCCAGTGAGTGAGCGCCAGAATGTGCGCACAAATGAAAAGGAAACAAAAGATTTTATAAAAACACTTGAAAAACATAAAATAAATGCAACGCTTCGCAGAGAGCTTGGCCCCGATATTTCGGCGTCTTGCGGACAGCTTCGAAGCAAAAGCTTAAGCGGGAGGTGAGGTTATGCAATTTTTCTCTTTATCAGACTTGGGGAAAACAAGACCCAATAATGAGGATTTTGCAACCACAGAGCTTTATAATGATTATGCCATACTTATTTTAGCTGACGGAATGGGCGGACACAGCGGAGGCGAGATTGCAAGCGACATAGCGGTAAAAAGCGCTATGGAGTATATAAAATCAAAGCTTGAGAAGAATCTCTCATCCAAAGAAATTCTTTCTGTTTTGCGCGAAGCAGTAAAAAAAGCGAATGAAGAAGTTTACAAGGCCTCCGAAAATGACAAAGAGCTTTTTGGAATGGGAACGACCATTGACATATGCGTCATAAAGGAAAAGGATGTTTTTATTGCACATGTCGGTGACAGCAGAGTATACAAAATAACTAAAAAAGGCGAAATTGAAAAAATAACGCGTGACCACAGCCTTGTTGAATATATGGTGGAAACGGGCGCGATTACTCCCGAAGAGGCAGCGCACCATCCGCAAAAGAACATAATAACGCGTGCCCTTGGCACAAATCCTTTGGTAGAGGCAGATACATTTACCACACAGATAGATAAATCCGACAAGCTTCTTTTATGTACTGACGGACTTACCAATATGGTTGAAGAAGAAAGAATTGCCGATCTTCTCTCACAGAGCAAAAGTCCGGACTCTGCGGCAAAAAGTCTGGTAGAAGAAGCTAACAAAAAAGGCGGCACCGATAATATAACGGTGATTGTTGCTTTTTAAGGGGGTTAAAATATGGAAATGGAATCAAAGGTTTTAGGAAACAGATACGAAATACTCTCCAAAGTCGGTGTTGGAGGTATGGCGCTTGTATATAAAGCAAAAGACAGACTCTTAAACAGATTTGTTGCGGTTAAAATGCTTCGTGAGGAATTTAAAGAAAACGAAGAGTTTATCCGCAGATTTAACGTAGAGTCGCAGGCGGCGGCGTGTCTTTCGCATCAGAATATTGTGCAGATATATGATGTGGGAGAAGAAGACGGAATCCATTATATAGTAATGGAGCTTCTCGAGGGGAACACCCTCAAAAAGTATATTGACGAAAATCACGGAAAGCTATCGTGGAGAGAAGCAACAAACTTTACAATGCAGATTTGCCGTGCGCTTGAGCATGCACATTCAAAGCACGTTGTTCACCGCGACATAAAACCGCAAAATATTATTATTACAGAGGGAAACAAGCTTAAGGTTGCAGACTTTGGTATTGCGAGGGCGGCAAATAACACTACAACGGTAAATTCCCTTAATACCGCAGTGGGAAGTGCGCATTACCTTTCCCCCGAGCAGGCACGCGGAGGATACACTGACGGCAGGAGTGATATATACTCGCTTGGTGTTGTAATGTATGAAATGTTTACGGGCAAGCTTCCCTTTGATGCAGATTCAGGAGTAAGCGTTATTGCGCAGCACCTTCACGAAAATCCTATTCCTCCGTGTGAGATAAACCCCGACATTCCACGCGGAATTGAAGCAATTATTATGCGCGCAATGATGAAGGAGCAACGCTTAAGATACAAAACTGCCTCCGATATGTTAGAAGACCTTATACGCGTGTACCAAAATCCCGCAGTTAAGGTTTCAGAGCTTAATGCATATATTTCAGGGGAAGAAGGCGTGGGAAGCGGAGCTTCCGAAAAAAATCAGGAGCTTCAAAAAAGAGCAAGAAATATTAAAGCAAAAAAGAAAAGAAAGAACAAAAACGCACCTCTTTTGATAGCTTTTTTTGCATCTTTTGCACTTCTTATTATGTTTTTGGTATTTTTACTGTTCTTTAATAACACAAAAGAGGTTAGAATTCCCGACCTTACGGGGCTTACCTATGAAGAGGCGGCAGAGGTATGCAAGGAAACAAGCCACAAAAACATAGTTTTTGAGGTTGTAAAAGAACGTATGGAGCATAGCACAAAAGAGCGTGACACCATAATCAGTCAAAACCCCGAGGGCGGAACAAACACAAAAAGCTCAAAAAAGATTAAGGTTGTAATAAGCCTTGGAGAAGTGGCAATAGAGCTTGAGGATTACTCGGGTGAGGAGTATGAGGTTGTAAAGACTCTTCTTACAGACGTGGGCGTAAAGGTAATTAAAAAGGACATTGACAGTGACACCTACGAAGAAGGCATCATTGTAAAACAGCTTCCCGGTGAGGGGACAGAGCTTGCAAAGGGAGAAGAGGTTACTCTTTATGTTTCCGAGGGCACAAAAAATACTGTTGTGCCAAACGTTTTAGGCAAAACGCGTGACGAGGCAACAATTCTTATAGAGCGTAATGACCTCAAGGTCGGAAAAATTTACGAAAGGCCTAACCTTAAATATAAAGAGGGGCAGATTTTTAAGCAGAGCATAAAGGCTTTTGAAACCGTGCCCGCAGATACAGAGATTGATTTGTATATAGCTAACGGCGAAAAGGAGTCTTTAGAAACAGGTGAGGAAACTCCCAAGAAGGAAAACCCCGAAAAGACAATATCAATAACACTGGGAAATCTTCCTAAGGACCGCGAAAAAGTAAATATCCGCCTTGTTCATAACGGAAAACCTTTTATTGAGGGAGATTATTCAACCAGAGAAGGAAAGGTTGTTATTCCTATAAAAACAGACAAAACATTAAGTCTTGACGTTTACTATGACAGTGTCTATATAACTACGAAAGAGGTTAAATATTGATAGAGGAAAAGAATGCCGATGGCGTAATATTTAAAGGAATAGGCGGGTTTTACTACGTTTTGCATGACGGAGAGGTTACAGAGTGCCATGCAAGAGGAAAATTCCGCAAAAATGATATTTCGCCCATTGTCGGAGATAATGTAACGATTAAAATAAATGAAGATAATACGGGAAGCATCACAAAAATTCATCCGAGGAAAAATTTTCTGGTGCGCCCGGGGGTTGCAAATATCGATTCGCTTGTAATTGTAAGCGCAGTAAAAAGCCCGTCTCCTGACCTTTTATTAATTGATAAGCTTTTGGTTACAGCCGAAAGCAAGGGGATTGAAGCGATAATTTGCCTTAATAAAACTGACCTAAATGAGCCTTTTGAACATCTTAAATCCTGCTATGAAAAGGCGGGGTACAAGGTAATTTTGGTGAGTGCAAAAACGGGCGAAGGAACAGAGGAGATAAGAAGCCTGTTAAAAAATAAAACAGTTGCTTTTGCGGGACTTTCAGGCGTTGGAAAATCAAGCCTTATTAAAAAGATAACGGGGCTTGACCTTAAGGTTGGCGAGGTAAGCAAAATTGAACGCGGAAAGCACACAACGCGCCACGTTGAATTAATCCCTTATGAAAACGGATTTGTTTTTGACACTCCGGGATTTTCAAGGCTTGAGGAAACAAATATCTTCGCGCAGGATTTATATAAGTATTTCCCTGAAATAAGTAAACACGCGACTTCCTGCCTTTTCCGCACCTGTAATCACCGAGGGGAAAAGGGTTGCGAGGTTGAAGAAGCCGTAAAGAGTGGACTTATTGCTCAAAGCAGATACGAAAATTATATTTCGCTTTTTAATATGTTAAACGAGATTAAAGACTGGCAGAGAAAGGAATTAAACCAATGATAAAAATAGCACCATCAGTACTTTCAGCAGATTTTGGCGCGCTCCGAAAGGATGTTAAGCGCGTGGAAAAGGCGGGGGCAGACCTTCTGCATCTTGACGTTATGGACGGAAACTTCGTACCAAACATCAGTTTTGGCCCCGCGGTTGTAGAGTCAATAAGAAAAGACTCAAATCTTTTCTTTGACTGTCATTTAATGGTGCAAAACCCCGAAATTTTTATAGAGCCGTTTGAAAAAGCAGGGGCAGACCTTATTACCGTGCACGCGGAATGTGTAGAAAATCTTCCTGAAATGATTAAAAAAATCCACGACCACAATATGCGCGCGGGGGTTTCAATAAATCCCGCGACCAGTGCCGAAAAGGTAAGGGACGCGCTTAAAGACGCCGATATGGTGCTTATAATGAGCGTTGTGCCCGGATTTGGCGGCCAGAAATTTATGGGGGAAGTGCTTGATAAGGTAAAAGAAATCCGTAAAATGCCCTATGGTGACAAAATTGTAATTGAGATTGACGGCGGAATAAATAAGGAAACCGCCCCCCTTGCCGCAAAAGCAGGGGTGGATATATTAGTTGCGGGTAGTGCCATATTTGGAAAACCCTCCTACAAAAAAGCGATCAGCGAAATAAGGCGCGCGGTAAAAGAAAATGAATAATGAAAAGAGAGAATTTAGGGAGAAATGCCTAAAAATAAGAAAAACGCTTCCAAAAAAGGAAGCGAGTTTGTCTGACTTTAAAGATGTTTCAGCACTAAAAGAGGCAAAAGTAGTTTTTTGTTATGTGTCTATGGGGAACGAAATTGGCACAAAAAAGCTTATAGAAGAGCTTTTAAAGAAAAAAACGGTAGTTGTTCCTTATTGCGCTAGTAAAGAGGGGAATATGATTTGTGTAAAAATATCTTCTCTTGATGAGCTCTCAGAGGGAATGTATGGGATTTTAGAGCCGAAAAATCCAATAAAATTTGATAAAATGAAGATAGATGTTTCAATTCTTCCCGCCCTCGCATTTGACGAGGAAGGCTACCGAATAGGCTACGGAAAAGGCTATTACGACAGATTTTTAGAGGACTTAAATTCCTTTAAAGTAGGGCTTTGTTATAAAGAGCTTTATTTTCCGAAAATCCCGCATGAAAAAAGTGACGTAAAAGCAGATTTAGTAATAAAATTATAAACAAGGGAATGTAAATTTTTACATTCCCTTGTCTTTTGTGCATGAATTGTTGCACGTTTTTGAATATGGACAGCCTATGCAGTGCTGTCCTTTCTTTTTAGATTTATAAAGATAAAAAGTGGCACTGCCTGCTATAACTAAAAGAATAATAATTAAAATAAGATTAAGCATTTATCTCACCCTTTAGTTTATATTCTTCCTTAAGCTTTTTGTTTGTGTTATTTATAAGAAAGGCAACAATAGCTACCAATAAAAGAACGATTATAAGCCCTGCTATTGCTCCGATTACATTAAGAGAAGAAGGTGCAATAATAAGTGTGCCGATTGTATAAACCAAATATGAGACAGTATAACCTACACCCATTTGAAGCCCAATTCCGCCCCAAAGCCATTTTGCACTCTTCATTTCCGCATTCATTGCACCGATAGCCGCAAAGCAAGGAGGAGTGTAGAGGTTAAACATAAGGTAGCTAAGGGCTGCAACCTTTGTGATTGCCAATACTGCCATAGCCTCCGCACCGGCGCCTTCCATAAGAACAAGCTCTTCCGTGTCAATAAGATTTTCAAGTCCTACGAAGCAAACTGCAAGTGTGCCGACAACGTTTTCTTTTGCAATAAAGCCTGTAACCGCCGCCGCTGCAAGCTGCCAGCTAACTACACCCACAATCGGAAAGAGTATATAGGCAAACGGACTTGCGATAGAAGCAAGAATTGAAGAATCTGCGGTCTGGGCAACCTGGAAGCTCCAAGTAAATGTTTGCATAAGCTGCACTGCCATATTACAAAGAAGAATGATTGTAGCCGCTTTTACTATGTAAGCCCAACCACGGCTGCACATTGATTTAAAGGCACCTAAAAGAGACGGAGCTTTGTATTCAGGTAATTCAATGATAAAGAATGATTTTCTTGCTTTATAACCTGCGATTTTGTTTACAAGTAATGCGCCTAAGAATATGAGTACGATACCCGAAAGATACATAAGTGTGCTAACCCAACCTGCGTCATCAAAGAATGCGCCTGCAAAAAGTGCGATTACGGGAATTTTAGCACCGCAGGGCATAAACGGGGCAAGCATTGCGGTAGCGCGTCTTTCACGCTCATTTTTTATGGTACGGCTTGCCATAATGCCGGGGACTGCACAACCGATTGTGATAACAAAAGGAATAACGGACTTTCCCGAAAGACCAACCTTTTTAAAGATTGGGTCAAGAACAACTGCAACTCTTGACATATAACCGCAATCTTCCAAAAGGGCAATCAAAAAGTACATTACCATAACAAGCGGTAAGAAACCAACAACGGCGCTGGCACCGCCGATTACACCATCAACAAGGATTGCTGAAAGCAGAGGATTTGCGTCACCAAGAAGCTTTCCAACCCAGCCTTGGAAGCCTTCGAGCCAACCAACAAGTAAGTCTGCAATAGGAGTACCTACCCAAACCTGAGAAATCTGAAATACTAAATACATTACTAAAGCAAAGATCGGAATACCGAGCCATTTATTTGTAAGAACAGCATCGATTTTATCCCCAAAGTTCTTATCTTTTGTAAGAACCTTACGGGTTTCAACATCATTTACAATCTGGTTTACAAATTCAAACCTCTTACGGTCAGCTTTTTCAACCGCATCTTTACTTGTAAGGTCAATGTTTCGTTGTGAATAAACTGCCTTTTGTGATGAGCCTGCCTGCTTTATGGCAGCTTCAACAACTGCCTGCAAACCGTTTGAAGAAATTGAAACAGTTTCGATTACAGGGCATAAAAGCTTTTCTGAAAGCTTTTGTGCATCAATCTTTGTACCTTTCTTTTCGTTGATGTCGCTTTTGTTAAGAGCAACGACCAGGGGTATGCCAAGCTCTAAAAGCTGAGTTGTAAAGAAAAGAGAACGGCTGAGATTTGTAGCGTCCACAATATTGATAATAACATCGGGGTTTTCTTTCTTTACATAGGAGCTTGTGATGCTTTCTTCTGATGTAAACGGTGACATCGAATAAGCACCGGGTAAGTCCACGGCGATAAGCTCTTCAGCTCCTTTATGGTAAGCATTTTTAATTGGGTGTTCCTTTACTTCAACGGTAACACCTGCCCAGTTCCCAACCTTTTCATTTCTGCCGGTCAGGGCATTAAACATTGTAGTTTTGCCGGAATTTGGGTTTCCGGTTAATGCAATTCGCACGGTATATTCCTCCCTGTATTTAAGTTAGTTGCGCCTAACTCGTAATCAAAAAAATAAGAAATAAAAGCTATACTAAATAATTATAGCTTCTGCCAACTGACTGTCTATGCTGTAGCGCCCGTCTTTAATTGAAACGGTGCAACCGCCTTTTCTGAAAGAAACAACCGTAATAGATTCCCCACTGTAGCAACCGAGAGAAAATAAAAACGAGTTTAGCTCCTCATCATTTGTCAGTATTTCTTTAATTATGTATTCGTGCCCTTCGCGGGCTTCAAGCAAATTCATAATAAGCACCTTTTTTAGTTTAATATATGCAACCCAAAAGTTAGTTACAACTAACTTTTGGGAGTAGTTTAACACATCTAACTTTAATTGTCAATAGCATTTTAAAAGAAATTTTGAATAATTTGACAATACAAAACCTATATGATAAAATTAAGGAAAGAAAATACGAGGTAGAGAGATATGACTATAAAGGAATCTGCACAAAACTATCTGGAAGCGATTTTAGTACTGTCAAAAAAGAACGGATTTGTCAGAAGCATTGACATTGCAAATGAAATGAATTTTTCAAAACCGAGCATTTCTGTCGCAATAAAAAGGCTTAAAGAGGACGGGTGCGTCACCGTAGACAAAAACGGCGGTATCACCCTTACAAAAAAAGGCGAAGAAATTGCCTCTATGATTTATGAAAGGCACGAGATTATAGCAAAGGTTTTAATGCATATCGGGGTAAATGAGGAAACTGCATATAAAGACAGTTGTAAAATTGAACATGATTTAAGCAATGAAACCTTTGAAAAAATCAAGGAATATTATAATAAAAACTGCGATAAATAAAGAACTGATGAAAATTTTCATCAGTTCTTTTTTATTCATCAAGTTTTTTTAGTGCATCTTCAAGAGCGTGTGCTATCTGATCAGGACAGCTCGTTGACCTTGGTCCGCAGGATATCCCTTTGATTTTAGAAATCGCGTCCTCCGCGCGCATTCCTAAAAGAAGAGAGGTTATCCCCTTGAGATTGCCACTGCAACCACCGATTATTTCGATATTTTTTATAAGGTGGTCGCAATCAAGCTCAACAATAGTTTTTCGTGAGCAAACGCCTTTATTAATATATTCTGTAACCATAAATTGTTTCCTTATTTTTCTTCTGCTTTCTTTTCAGGCTCCGCCTTTTCGGTTTCAATACCGTCAATAAACACGTTAACTGCACTGTTTTCAATGCCTGCAAACTCCTCAACCGCTGTCTTTACAGCTTCCTGAACACGGGATGCAACTTCGTTAATCTTAACACCAAATTTTACAACAATGTGAACATCAATTTCAGTATGGCCGTCCTTATTTTCAACGCGAATTCCCTTTGAAAGTGATTTCTTACCCAAAAAATCACCTAAAGAAGAGCTTGAGTAAAGACCTAAAACACCCTCTACCTCACGCGCTGAAATTGCAGATATTCTTATGATAACTTCTTCTGATATATTTATATTGCCGTTTTGAGTTGCGATAAATTCTTCTGTCAAAATAATCATTCCTTTCTCTAATGTAAGGCTTTATATATAGTATTATACCATAAGAGAAAAAATAATCAAGTGGCAAACTAATCAATCTCCATAATTTTTATCTTATCCTGCGAAATACCGCTTTGCTCCGTTACTATTTCGGATATTTTGGCAGTGTTTGCACTGTCGAGCGCATCGGTTTTTACGACAACATTTGCAAGATTATTATTTATGTAGCACACAACATCCTCAAAGCCCTTTGCGCGCAGAAGGTTTTCGATTGCCGTTTCAGTTTCTGTGTTTTGTGCAAGAAGAAGCATCCCCTGTTGTGCGGCGCTTTTAGCCTCGGGATCGGCACTTTCGTTTTCTATAAGCGAATTAAAGGTTTCGATGGATTTACTTCGCCCTGCCTCGCGGTCAATTCTTGCCTGAGTAAAAAAGTCAGAGCTTTCTTCCGTGCCCCCTTTAGAATCGACAAGCTGTGCCTCGCCGAGATATTTCTGATTTGCGTCCAGACTATCGTCCTTCGCATTAAAATAGCCTGCAGTTCCGATAACTATTGCAAGTGCCGCAATAATAAGCTGTTTTTTTCTTACTACCATCATCATTTCAGTCAGTCCTTTCATATACTACAATTTTATGCGGGGCAATTCCAAGCGCTATTTCGGCACTTTTTATAAGTGATTCCTTTACAGAGAGCTTTCCCGCACCATCTGCAACAATTAACACCCCGCGGATTTGAGGAGCAGTAGTTTCCGTTACTAACGCCTCCTCCTCGCCTTGCTTATTTAAAATAACGGTTTTTTGGTTTTTACCGTCACTATCAGATTTAAAGCTTTTTTCACCGTCATTTTTATAAACTATTAAAACATCGACCTGACCTGCCCCCTTTATGCTTGAAAGAATTGAAGAAAGCCTATCTTCAAGGGTTTTAGTAACTTCAGGGAGGACCGCTTCGGGCTCTTTTTCTGAGCCTGAAAAGCTCCCTGCGCACACTATAAGCAAAACCCCGATTGCTAATAATATATATATTAGGTAGATTCCTGATTTATCCCCAAAAAATTTATTTATCAGTTTCATTTATTATATTTATCCTTTCTCTCGGAACTTTAAGCTCTGTTACTATAAAATGCACCGCCTGGCTTTCGTCACCGTTTGCGTGAATTGTGACGGAAAAAACCTCCCCCTTATCATTTACCTCTGCAAACGCTTTCGAATTATGAATCATTTTTTCTTCTATCATTGAGTTAATGTTTTCGCGGTGGCGAAGAAGAACATCTGCCTTGTATTTTGCTTCCGCTACAGAAAGATTTATTTCCTCGCTTTCCTCTTCTATATAAAAATCGGAAACCTTAATTGGAACGGGCGAAAGAATGGTGGCAATTACCATAAATCCAATTGTAAGAGAGGCAAATTTTTTTATACCTCCCTCGGGCATAATCATCTTTGCAAAAGCCGATAAAATAGACACAACCCCCAGCGAAACTAAATAATCCTTCATAAAACACCCCTACATAAGCGAAGCAACCGAAATAACCATAATTACTCCCATGCACACAACGGAGGAAAAAAGCATCTCCATACATTCGCTTATAGTTTTTAGTGTAGAGGACACATTTTCATCCGCAACGGGAGAGGAAATTGCCGAAGCAATACGAAACAAAAAAGATATTGCCCAGATTTTAATTGACGGCACAATAAACATCGCAAAAAGCATTATTACAGACGCAATTCCCACTGCATTTTTAAGAAGAAGGGCAGACTGCATTACGCTTGACATAGCCTCTGAAATTGAGCCTCCAACAATCGGCACTGCCGTTGTAATGGCAAACCTTAATCCGCGCGAGGTAAGATTATCAAATGAATTTGATGCAAAGTGGGATACCCCCAGTATCCCTGCAAAAAGCGTCATAGAAAGCGCTAAAATAGTGCGGTGAAGTTTAGCAAAAATCTCTGAAAATTCATATAGCGCGCGTGTTTGTCCAATCCCAGAGAGAAGTGATGCGCCCGCGCGCAGTAAACACAAGGGCGTTATAACCTTTTTTATAATGGTTGAAAAAGCACTGCAAACAAAAAATACCACAGGGTGCGAAAACGCGCCTGCCACCCCTCCGCCTGAAACATATAGCGCTGCCATGGCAGGAACTGCAGAATGAATGAGCACCGTCATATCGTGAAGCGTCTGGAAAACGTAGGCAGAGGCGCTTTCAAACGAGGAAACGGCAATTGTCGCAAGATATATGTATAAGCTAAAGCGGGAGGCAAGCGAAACAGACTTGTTATTTAAAGAATCCTGCAGATTGTTTAAAATGGCGCTTATTATAACAAGGAAAAATATTCCACCGATAAGCGAAGCGCTCTCTTTAAGCTCACCAAAAAAGAGCCCGATAAGCTTGTTTATGAGTTCATTTTTTTCAGGAGAAAAATGCCCGCTTGTAATGTCTGTGATTATTGAGTTAAAATCAAATCCGTCAAAGACTAAGTTCACGCTTTCTCTTGCGGACTCGGTAAGAATAGGTTCTTTTATATTTTCCATATCAGTTAATAATTCCTATAATTCTTATAAATGCCTCCTTTGCGATAGGAAGCGTAAGAGTCAAAATAGCAATTTTGCCTGCCATCTCCACCCTGCTTGAAAGAGCCTTTTCGTTTGCGTCAAGACAAAGCTCACTTCCCAGCTGGGTTACATATGAGATGCCCGTAATCTTAAGAATTGGCTCAAAATACTTTCCGCCGGTGCCCGAGTATGAGGAAAACTCCGAGGCAGCAAAAAGGGCATCTTTGGCGTAAGGGAGAATAAAAAGAAGAATGATAACTGAGGCACCAATAGTTATAAGTTGTCCGATATCGGGCCTTATCTGTTTTACACACAGGCTAAGTAACGATGCGCAAATGCAGAGGGCAGAGATAGTCAGTACATTCATAGCCCGAACACCGATTTAACCGTATCAAAAAGCTCGGAGATTTTATTTACAAGCATCATAAGTACAATAACAAGTCCTGCAATTGTGGTCATAAGAGCCTGCTCATCACGGCCTGAACGCATAAGAAGCTGATTTAAAACTGCCACAATTATTCCAATCCCCGCTATTTTAAAAATCAAATCTACATCGGCGCTTGAATTCACAGAATTTCCCCCTTATATAACAAGTATAAAAAGTGCCGCTCCGCAAAGAACGCCTCCGCGCAAAAAAAGCTTTCCCTTTGTTTTTATGCTCTCGGAAGCTTCTGCGCAGAAAGAATTTATTTTTTCCGACAGTGCCTGCACGTTTTTTATCTGCCCCTCGCAATCCTCTGCAAAAAGTCCCTCGGCAAAGAGGAAAAGCGCCTCTTTGTCCCCTTTTTCAAGATAGCTGTTAGAAAGAGCGGTTTTTCTGATTGCATCGCGAGGGGAGGTGCCTTTTTTTATAAGAAGTGATGCGTCCCGAAAGATTGAGCCGGATTTAAAAAAACACTCCTCAAGTGGTGCCCCCGTAATTCTTAACGTGCCCTCAAGGTAGCGAAGAGAAGAGCGTATATTTTCAAGCAGATGCCTTCTTTCGCACATTAAGTTATACTTCCTTGCGCCAACTAAAACAGTTGCAAGAAAAATAAAAAAAGCGCCCATAAACCTAACCACTAAAAATCACCCTTCCGTCAGATATAATTTTTTCTATGGTGCAGGGACCGTTTCTTCCGCTTAAAACAATTATTCTTTCAAAAACTTTATTCTGTATAAGAGCGCCAATGTGCTTTCTCCTTAAAATATCGTTTTCTCCAAAACCGTGAACGGAGGTTATTATTTTTACACCGCAGTTAATTATTTTATATATTTCCTCTTCCTCCTCGGCACTGCCCGTTTCGTCAGTTACAATGACGTCAGGGGACATTGTGCGAAGAAGCATCTCAATCCCGATTGCCTTTGGAACTTTGTCAAGCACTGTTGTAAAGCGCCCCACGTCATTTTGTGCAATCCCGTCAATGGAAGATGCAATTTCAGAGCGCTCGTCTGCAATGCACACCTTTTTAAACGCGCCTATCTGACGCGCGATATCGCGAAGAAGCGTTGTTTTTCCACATGAGGGCGGTGAAACTATAAGTGTGTTATATACATTTCCCCCGCTGTAAATATATCCGATAATGCTATCTGCCGCACCTTTAATTTCACGTGCAATTCTTATGCATATTGAAGATATATTATTCATAAAAGTAACCTGCCCGTTTTCTGTCTTTACACATCCGCAAACTCCCACGCGGTGCCCGCCGCAAAGCGTAAAATACCCGCGCGCAAGGGTCGGCTGAACAGAGTAAAGGGACCCTTTGCACATTCTATCCACAATGCGGGAAAGAGAAGATTTTGATATTATTACTCCGAGGTCAGTTAGCTTTCCTTTTATTAAAAGAGCGGTGCTTTTATCTGCAATTATTCTTATTTCCTGAATGTCGCCTTTGTTAAAAAGCTCGATAGCGTGCGTAAGCTCTACGGGAAAATACTCAAAAAGAAAATTCACAAAATTCCCCCTTGTCCTTTTAGTTAAGTTGTCTTAATTTAGTATATTCGCCCAAATCCATAAAATAACAAAATTATTATTGCAATTTCTTTTGTTTCGTGTTAGGATATATGTAAAATTAAGTTTACATGAAAGTGGTGTGTGTAATGAACGAAACAGCGCTTCTGGTTATGGCAGCAGGTATGGGAAGCCGTTACGGCGGATTAAAGCAGATAGATAAAATTGGCCCGAACGGTGAAATACTCCTTGACTTTTCAGTATATGATGCAGTAAAGGCAGGGTTTAATAAGGTTGTTTTTATTATTCGCAAGGATATTGAAAAAGACTTTCGCGAAATTGCGGGCAAGAGAATAGAAAAAATGACCGATGTAAGCTACGTTTTTCAAGAGCTTACAACTCTTCCCGATGGATTTAGTGTGCCTGACGGGAGAACAAAGCCGTGGGGTACAGGCCACGCCGTTTACTGCGCAAAGGATAAAATAAACACCCCCTTTGCAATTATCAATGCAGACGATTACTATGGTCAAAAATCATACAAGGTTTTAAATGACCACCTTAAAGAAAAAGACGAAATGTGTATGGTCGGCTTTGAGCTTGGGAACACCTTAACTGATAACGGCACCGTTTCCCGCGGTGTTTGCGAAGTGGAAGGGGGCTACCTTAAAGGAGTAGTTGAGCATACCGCTATCGATAAGAACTCAGGGATTCCGCTCGATTCCCCCGTTTCTTTAAATATGTGGGGGCTTACACCTGATATATTCGGGGAAATTGAGGCGCAGTTTATTCCCTTCCTTAAAAATCTTAAGAATCCGCAAAAAGAAGAATTTTATATTCCCTTTGTTATTGACAGTCTTATTCGTAACAAGGGAAAAAATGTGCGCGTGCTTTCAACCAGCGAAAAATGGTACGGCGTTACATATAAAGAAGATAAAGAACAGATTATGAGTGCCATTGGCGAAAAAATAAAAGCAGGCTTATACGAAAATCTTTGAGGAGGATAAGTATAAATGGACTACACAATAGGAGATATTATAAAAAAATTCAGTGTAGAAACGGATATTGTTCCCTACGGCAACGGTCATATAAACGACACCTATCTTTGTGATGTTAAGCCGGGGTACATTCTGCAGAAAATAAACACCAATGTTTTTAAAAATCCTGAAGAAGTAATGTCAAATATTATCCGCGTAACACGTTTCTTAAGAAAGAAAATTATAGAAAATGGCGGAAATCCCCAAAGAGAGACAATGAATGTTATTAAAACAAGGGACGGGGACGATTTTTATAAGATGGATGACAATACATACTTCAGAATGTATGACTATATAGAAAACACCGTAAGCCATGAAACAGTTGAAAACCCCAACCAGTTTTACGAGGCGGGCAAGGCATTCGGCAAATTCCAGAGAATGCTTAATGATTTCCCTGCAGACGAGCTTTTTGAAACAATAGTTGACTTTCATAATACACCTGTACGTGTAGCACAGCTTGAAAAGGCGATTGAAAAGAACTATAACAACAGGCTTAGTGAGGTTTCCCGAGAAATCGAAATTGCCAAAAAATACTCAAAGTATGCATCAATTGTCGTTGATGCTATTAAAGAAGGCGAGGTTCCGCTTCGCGTAACGCATAATGACACAAAGCTTAATAATGTTCTTTTTGACAAGGATACTGACGATGCAGTTTGTGTTATAGACCTTGATACCGTTATGCAGGGGTCGCTTCTCTACGACTTTGGCGATGCGCTCAGGTTTGGCGCGTCAAGCGGAACGGAGGATGAAAAGGACCTTTCTAAAATATGGTTCGACCTTGAAAAATTTGAGGCATATACAAAAGGCTTTCTTTCAGAAACAGGTGACTGTATGACCAAAAAGGAGATTGAGCTTTTGGCAGAATCAGCACTTCTCCTTACGTACGAATGCGGAATTCGTTTCCTTGCAGACTACTTAAATGGTGATACTTACTTTAAAACGGCATACGAAACACATAATCTCGACAGGGCAAGAACACAGCTTAAGCTCGTTGAAGACATTGAAAGTAAGCTTGGCGAGATGAAAAAAATTATTGCTAAATATATTTAAAGGATAAACGTATGATAACAAAGGTTAACACAGGTACAGTGTCTGGCCTTGACGGATGCAGAGTAATTGTGGAGGCAGATTTTTCAAACGGGCTTCCCGCGTTTGAGGTTGTCGGGCTTCCTGATGCAACCGTGCGTGAGGCGAAGGAAAGGGTAAGATCAGCTCTTAAAAATAGTGGATTTGATTTCCCCCCAAAGCGTGCAGTTATAAATCTTGCCCCTGCAGACCTTAAAAAAGAAGGTACGCAGTTTGATTTACCGATTGCGATATCGGTGCTTTGTTGCACAGGCCAACTAAAAGTTAACACAGATGAATATATGTTTGTGGGGGAGCTTGGCCTTTCGGGTGAGCTTCGCAGAATTAACGGGGCGCTTTCGCTCGCTAAATGTGCAGCAGAAAACGGCATCAAAAAGATTATTGTTCCCGTTTCAAATGCGCCCGAAGCTTCGCTTGAAGGCGGGGTTGAGGTTTTTGGTGCAAGATGCCTTTCGGATGTGTATAAGCATCTTTTGGGGGAAGAGTTAATTCACCCAACCATATGTGACCGCGAAAAAATCTTTCGCGAAAATAACACACACAGTGTCGACTTTTCCGATGTGCGCGGTCAGGCAATACTTCGCCGAGGGGTGGAAATCGGCGTTTGTGGCGGGCATAATATACTTATGATTGGTACTCCCGGAAGCGGTAAATCGATGATTGCACAGAGAATTCCCACAATTCTTCCCGATATGACTGTGGAAGAAGCGATTGAGGTAACTAAAATATATTCAGCCTCGGGTGAGCTTCCCGAGGGGTGCCAGCTGATTTCTAAAAGACCATATAGAACACCCCACCACAGTGCGAGTGCGCCAAGTATCGTTGGCGGCGGGGCAAAGGCACGCCCGGGTGAAATCACACTTGCGCATAACGGTGTGCTTTTCCTTGACGAATTTCCAGAGCACAAAAAAGATGTTATAGAGGCTATGCGCCAACCGCTTGAGGATAAAAAAATTACTGTTTCGCGCGCGGCAGCATCCTTTACATATCCCTGTAACACAATGCTCGTTGTGGCGCTTAATCCGTGTAAATGCGGATATTACGGGGATGCAAGCGGAAAATGCCACTGCTCCGAAAGTGATGTAAGAAGATATCTAAGTAAAATCAGCGGACCTGTTTTAGACAGAATTGATATTCAGCTTGAAGCGTCTCCCATAAAGTTTAATGAGCTTACAGGCGCAAAAGGCGAAAGCTCCGCCGAAATAAAAGAGCGCGTAAATAACGCGCGCAAAATTCAGGAAATAAGATATAAGAATGAGCCTATAAGCACTAATGCGCAGCTTTCAGGTGCGCTTATTGAAAAATACTGCAAAATAACGGAAGAAGAAAGGATTATGCTTAAAAACGCGTTTGAAGATTTAGGTCTTACTGCACGCGCATATTCAAGAATTCTTAAGGTTTCAAGAACTATCGCAGATACGGAAGGGCGCGAAAAAATAGGCCCAATGGACATAGCGGAAGCTATAGGCTACAGAAGTTTGGATAGAAAATATTTTAACTAAAAAAAGATGCCTTCGGCATCTTTTTTTAGTTAAAATATGTAATCTTTCATAGCATCTCTTACAAAATCAAGGTCCTCGCGGTATGTCATACCTATCCAGGAGTCAGGCGAACTTAAAACCTTTATCTTTGCATTATCGTTTTTAATTATTTCATCAACAAATGTGGGAAGAACATATTCGCCTTTAAGCATATCGGTGTTTCTTTCTAAAAAGTCTGCAAAGCCTTTTTCAAGTCTTGAAAAAATATCGGGATGAAACCCCCACATATTCATAGAAACGTCACTTTCAGGAGAGAGGGGGGAGCTTTTGTCTAAATTATAATGCTCCTCTATCTCTGCGAGATACCCGTTTTCCACCCTGCAAACGCCACGCGTAACAGTTCCGTTGTCGCTAAGTGTGTTTTTGAGCTTATATGCTACCATACACATTTCCTTTGAACTGTCAAAATGAGAGGAAGCCACACTATATGCGCTTTTTCCGTAATAATCGTCTGAATTTATAATTAAAAATGGTGTGTCAATACATTTGCGACACGAAAGCACTGCCTGAACCGTCCCCCAGGGCTTTGTTCTTTCCGTGGGAGCCTTAAAACCATTTGGAAGGTCAGAAATTTCCTGAAAAGCGTATTCTACATCTATAAGCTTTTCAACGCGCTTTCCGATAAGATTTCTAAAATCCTTCTCCATTTCCTTTTTTATTACAAAAACAGCCTTATCAAAGCCAGCCTTTACAGCATCATTAACGGAATAATCCAAAAGCACCTCGCCGTTACTTCCAATCGGCTCCATCTGCTTGAGGCCGCCAAAACGGCTGCCTGCGCCTGCAGCCATAACCAAAAGTGACTTTTTCATAAAATCCCTCTTAACATTTTTTTTTAGTATATTATATTTTAAAATTAAAGTCAAGTTTTCAAAAATATTGTTGTAAATGGAAAGCAAAAGGTGTATAATATTTTTCAGGGAGGTGTTTTTATGGCACAAATTACAAAAGATACTATAATTTTAGAAGTCCTTTCTATAGACCCGGGCACAGCGCCTTTCTTCCTTGAAATCGGAATGCACTGCCTTGGATGTCCGTCTGCAAGCGGTGAAACGATTGAGCAGGCTTGTGCGGTACATGGCGTAGATTGTGATGAGCTTGTAAGTAAGATAAATAAATATCTTGCCGATAAATAATGAATAAAAGCATCTAAGTATTAGATGCTTTTATTTTTTTTGAAAGAACCGAGTATCTCTATGACTCCAAAAACAAATATAAAAATCCCGAATAAAATTCTTAAGATATCCGCCGAAAGCTTTGAGGAAATGAAAGCTCCCAAAGCGGAAAATACTACTCCCGTTATAATAATTGAAAGGGCGCTGTATTCAATATTCTTATTTTTTATATGAACGATGAGTGAGGCGAGGGCAGTTGGTATAAAATAAAAAAGATTAATGCTTTGCGCAGTGTGCTGCGAAACACCGGAAAGCATTGTAAGTGCAGGAATTAGTATCATACCCCCGCCAACGCCCATGCCACTTATAATTCCTGAAAAAAATCCTATTAATACTGTTATCATTTAAAAAATATCATTCTTATGGCAGATATAATCATAACGACTCCAAATCCGCCCCGAATGTACTCCTTTTTTAATTTTGTAAGAAGCTTTGCCCCGATAAAAGCGCCCGCAATCCCGCCGATTGAACAAAGAAACGTGAGGCGCAGATTTGTATAGCCAAAGCTGTGATAAACAAAAAGACTGCAAATAGTAAGTGGCAAAATTACCGCAATGGCAGTTGCATGCGCCTTTTTTTCGTCAAGGTTTAAGAGCTTTTTTAATACAAGCACGGCAATTATCCCTCCGCCAGAGGAGAAAAACCCGTTCACAAGTCCGATTATCGCTCCGAAAAGGAGCTTTTTTATTTTCATCAGGATACAAGCATCTCGAGCCTGAGCTTGTCCGCAATCATCGCAATAAATTCAGAATTTGTAGGCTTTCCCTTGTTGTTACTTACGGTGTAGCCAAAAAGCTTATAAAGCTCTTCTTCATTTCCGCGGATGCACGCAACCTCAATCGCGTGGCGAATTGCCCTTTCAACTCGGCTTGGAGAGGTGTTGTGTCTTGTGGCAACCTTGGGATAGAGCTGTTTTGTAACGGCGTTAATTAATTCTGTATCCTTTATACTCATAATAATTGCATCACGCAGATACTGATAGCCCTTGATATTTGCAGGAACTCCAACAGAGTGAATTGTGTTGGTGACAGATATTTCAATTGCTCTGTCTGACGGACGGTCCCCATGGGGAGCTGACGGATGAGAAAACGCACCGCCTGATTTTTTTGCAATTTTAGGAACACATAAAAGATGCATTCTTTCATAAATTGTTTCAAATTCGCACGGCTTAATCATAAAATAGTCCGCACCTAAATCCATACATAAATTCGTTACATTCTCCTTTTTTGCGCCTGTAAGAATTATTACAACGGGCCTTTTGGAAGAGGGAAGGGTATTAATCTTCTTTAAAAGACCTATCCCGTCAAGTCCGGGAATAACGATATCCATAATAACAACATCGGGCAAAAGCTCTTTGATTTTATCGGCAGCATCTATACCGCTGTTTGCTTTACCTAAAACCTCCACATCCTCCTTATTGTTAAAGAATGTGCTCATTTGCGACAATAAGTCGTTGTTATTGTCCACCAATAATAGCTTAATCTTGTTTTTCATACTTTTTTCCTCCTGTAAAATAAATTTCATTTAGTATATTACCATAAAATGGAAATAAATGCAAGAGAAAAATGTTAATTTCTGGAAATAATTTGGAAAGATTTGCCAAACGCCTTTTATTATGGGGATATGAAGTAGAATTTAATTTGGTATATGCTTCCAAAGGGGAAGCATTAAAATAAAAAACTTTTAGGGACATCCCTCTATTGTATAGCTTATTTTTTCCTTGCAATTTACTTTTCGTCATGTTATAATTTGTTTGCGACACATCTGAATATTTTAGCCATGGTTGGTGCATTTTATATTGGTAAAAATGCAACCTCTATTTTTGCACCTA
This sequence comes from Clostridia bacterium, assembly GCA_045591265.1. Taxonomy (GTDB): domain Bacteria; phylum Bacillota; class Clostridia; order UMGS1883; family UMGS1883; genus UMGS1883. The sequence goes on from JAZNSQ010000034.1 coordinate 137,594, forward strand.
TATGGCGTAAAAGATGTGTCGCAGCATTTGAGGCTATGCATTTTTCGTGCGTAGCTTCGGCTGCGCACTTTTTTAATTTGTGAGGAGATAAATATGGACATAAAACTTGAACTATTAAAGAAATATATATCCGATTTTATTAATTACAGAATGGAAGATTTTGAAATTAATGCGTCGCAAATTGCCGATTCTACTGCTATACAGGTGCTCTCTGAAATTCAAAACGTAATAAGAAATGAAAATTATTCTGATTTTGATGTTATAGAGGAGATTGTTTGTATATTTGAAAAATATAAAATTGATTTTGGTTTCCGCCACGATTTCTAATGCCTGATAAAATAAATGAATTAAAAAAAGAGAAACACCCTATGGTGTTTCTCTTAAACTTTATTGCCATATTTCGCTCCAATGGCGAGCTTATCCTGCCTTCTCCAGCATATTTTCAATAAATATTCCATACCCACGGGTTGGGTCATTAACAAAAACGTGTGTTACTGCGCCAATTAGTTTCCCGTTCTGAATGATTGGACTGCCACTCATTCCCTGAACAATTCCGCCTGTTTTTTGAAGAAGCTCGGGGTCTGTAATTTCAATTATCATACTTTTGCAGGCGGTTTTAAAAGGAAGAGTGCGAAGAATTTTTATTTCATAGCTTTTTATAGAATCATCAACGGTGGAAAGAATTTGTGCATCCCCCACGTCCACCTGACTTATAAGACCTACGGGGTAAGAGGTTCCCGCAAGATTATGATTTGAAACAAGGCGCCCGAATATCCCCTCATCACAGTTTTTTTCAACAGTGCCTAGGATATCGCCATCTGTTGAAAAACTGCCCAGAATTTCCCCCGGGGAGCCTTCTTCACTCTTTTTTACAGAAACAACGTGGCTTTTTTCAACAGTGCCTTTTTGAGTATCAAAAAGAACGCCCGTATCGGAATCACTTATTCCATGACCGAGAGCGCCGTAGGTTAAATTGTCGGGACTAAAGTAGGTAACTGTGCCGACACCTGCAGTGCTGTCACGCACCATTACGCCAAGCTTAAGTAAATTATCGGAGAAATCACGCTTTGGGGTAACGTAAAAAGTCATTTTTAGGTTTCCGCGCAAAATTTCAATTTCGTTCTTTCCCTCTTTAAGAAGTCCTGAGACCTTCTCGCTCGTTTCAGGAAGGTAGGAATTTATTTTAACTATAACATCACCTTGCCTGATTCCTGCCTCTGAAGCGGGAGATGTTTTTTTAGAATTGGTATCCGTAAACTTTTTTGTATCCGTAACGATAAGACCTTTATTAAATATCCTCATCCCGATAAGTGCGCCCGAGGCAAAAAGCTCCTCCTGACCTTTTACCTTGATTTTTACTTTTTTAAATGGAATTTTACCTGCAACGGTGAGGGTGCTTTCAAACTCCCCTTTTTTTAAGGGGACAAGGCTGTCATTTTTTGAAGCGCAGATTTCATTTGAAATGCCGCCAATATTTACCCCCGCACCAATATTCTTGTTATGCTCCTGCCCCTTATACATTGTTATTTCAGAAGGAAAGGAATATAAAACATCGGCATATAAAAGAGAAAGAGAAAAGAAGGCGGATAAAGATACAATGATAATTTTTTTAAAAGTCTTCATCAGAAGTCACCCCGAAAAATATTATATATTTATGTTTTCACTTATCAGCTTTTATATTCATCGAGGCTTTTAAAAGTATAGCCTTTCTGCCTTGCAATATCTATGATTTCTCCGAGACAGTCTGCATTTGCCTTTGCCGTGGCGTGAAGAAGAAGGACCTCGCCGTTATGAAATCCATTTAAAATTTTTTCTTTTGCGGTAGAGGAATCTGCCTTATCATCCCAGTCAACATAGGCAAATGACCAAAAAGTATTTCTGTAGCCAAGCTTATTTACAATATCAAGCGTTTTTTCGCTGTATTCCCCTTTTGGCGGGCGAAAATATGTGCAGTTTTTCTTCGTCAGATTATATACAAGGCGGTCAAGCTCCTTAAGCTCGTTTTGTATTTCTTCTTCGGAAATGGCAGGAAGAGAAGGATGATTTGCGGTGTGATTTCCGATTATATGCCCTTCGCGACTCATACGCACAACAAGCTCGGGCGCATTTTTTACGTAAGCTGATGTAACAAAAAATGCCGCAGGAACGCCCTTTTCCCTAAGCGTGTCTAAAATAACAGACGTATATCCGTTTTCATACCCTTCGTCAAAGGTGAGATAAAGTACCTTTTCATTTGGATTTCCCCTGTATATGCAGTTGTATTTTTCCATTGTTTCAATCTGATTTTGGGTAAATTCAGGCCCGTTTTCGCCACGCTTCATTCCCCAGCCGTATGCACGGTTTGAAGGCGCAAAAACAGTAAGAGATGCTTCTTTAGTGCAGGAAGTAAATAAAAAGACAATTAAAAGAACACAAATAAGCTTTTTCATAATTTCCCTCCAAACAAAAATACCACTGCGATATCTCGCAGTGGTATTTTATTCATAATATTATTTTTTATGTCAGGATTATTTCTTTTCTGCATTTTTCCACCAAGCCCAAAACGGTGCCGCAATAAAAAGTGAAGAATAAGTTCCTGCAAAGATGCCCACGATAATCGGAAGAGCAAATTCCTTAATTGATGTAACACCAACAAGGTAAAGTGCACCGATTGTAACAAGGGTAGTAATTGAAGAGTTGATAGATCTTAAATATGAACGGCGGATTGCATCATCAGCCATTTCATCATTTGACGCTCTCTTCATCATCTTGCGGTTTTCACGAACGCGGTCAAATACAATAATTGTAGCATTAATTGAATAACCGAGTATCGTAAGAACTGCTGCAATAAAGCCTGTGTTTACTGTTAAGCCAAATATTGCGTAGAAGCCAAGCATAATGATTATGTCATGAGCAAGTGCCAAAACTGCGCAAGTACCTGACTTAAAGTCAAAACGAATTGAAATGTAGACAAGCATAAGGATAACTGCAAGCAAAATTGCCTTAAATGAATCACCGATGAGAGAACCGCTTACTGTACCGCTAACCTTTTCGTTAGAAAGAACGTTTTTCTGTTCAAGAGAATATTTTTCTTTAATAGCTTCAATGATTTTATCGGTTACTTCATTTGAAAGTTCAGGAGTTTTTATTGAAACACCGTTTTCTCCTACATTCTGAACAGCGATATCGGTAACCCCGCCCTCTTTCTTCACGATATCTTCAATTTCTTTTTCAATATCTGATGTATACTTTGTATCGCCAAGGTCAAACTGAAGCGTTGTACCGCCCGTGAAGTCAATACCGAAGTTAAGTCCGTTAATTATAAGGAAAATAATGCTTACAGCAACTAAGATTGCTGAAATAGAGAAGAACACTTTTCTTTTAGCTGTTGGTGAAAACATTAATTACCCCTCCTTTTCGATGCTCCGTAAAGTACGGGATTCTTAATATTAAATCCTACAATATGCTTAAGCAGGAATTTTGTAAGTGTTACAGCGGTGAGCATGCTTACAACAACACCAATAAAAAGTGTCATAGCGAAGCTCTTTACTGTACCTGTACCGAAGATGTAAAGAACAACTGCGGCAATAATTGTTGTAATGTTAGAGTCAATAACTGATGTGATTGCTCTCTTAAAGCCTGCGTCAACACTCGCGCCAACGCTCTTTCCTGCACGAAGCTCTTCCTTAATTCTTTCAAAGATAACAACGTCAGCGTCAACAGCCATACCGATTGAAAGGATTACGCCGGCAATACCGGGAAGAGTAAGAGTTACGCGGAAATCTGTAAAGAAGAAGCCCGCCATAATAAGTGTTACCAAAGAGATATATGCGATAAGCGAAACGTCAGCAACAAGACCGGGCAAGCGGTAAACAATAAGCATAAAGAGCATAACGATAATAATGCCTATAAGAGCTGCCGTAAGTGATGTTGAAAGAGCTTTTGAACCAAGTGTCGGTCCAACGCTTCTGATTTCTGCATCCTTAAGTGAGAAAGGAAGCTGACCGGAGCTTATAAGGTCTGCAACATCCTTTGCATCCTGTGCAGTGTAGCCACCTGTAATAATGCAGCCTTCGCTGTCAATAACCTCATCAACGCTCGGGCTCATCTGGATTTTGCCGTCAAGTGCGATGCTGATAAAGTTCTTGTTTTCGCCGATAAGCGAAACTGCCTTTTCGGTAGCTGCTTTAAATATCTTTCTGCCTTCCTTTGTAAAGGTAACAGAAACATAATACTGACTCTCGCCTGCGTCGTTTACAGGACCGTACTGGTCTACAGCGTTTGAAATGTATTTGTCAGAGCCGTCCATAATAACCTTATTATCGGCATCCAAAAATTCGAGCTTTGCTGTTGAACCAATCATTTTAACGGCTTCCTGCGGGTCGTCAATGTTTGGAATTTCTACGCGGAGAGCTGTATCTCCCTGACGAGAAATTGTCGCCTCCTGATTTCCTGTTGCGTCAAGTCTTGTACGAATAACGCTTTCAGCGGCGTCCATATCCTTGTCAGTTACTTTACTTAAATCTTCAACGTCCGGCTCAAAAACAATAACCGAACCGCCTACAAGGTCAAGACCTTGCTTTATACCTTTTTCTTTATCAAAGGTACTGGGAATTTCAATATTGCCGATTTTAACGTCAAACGCTGCAACATAGGCAAATGCAACGATAAGCACTACAACCAGCAAAAATGAAATAACGCTTTTTGCTTTCATTTGTGTTCCTCCTCTGTTTGTTTAAACTAACATTATTATTATATTAAGAAATGGCAAGATAGTCAATAGAAAAATCAAATATTTATTCCCGTAATTCCACCCGCCATCCCGATAATTAAGTAGAGTGCAAGCTCTTTTATTATTGCCAGAACGCCAAGAGTTTCGCCATTTAAAATTAAGGAAAAAAGTGTAAAAACAAATAAAATAAGTCCCACTACCCCTCCGATTAAAAATCCGCGGGAGGAGGCACCTTTTGAATAAAGGAACGCACACAGAAAGCAAAAAACGAACCGAAGCGCACCTTTAATGTAAAAAGAAACAGTGTCTGCCGATGAAAGATGGGGAAGAATGAGCGAAAAAACACCTATAAATACGAAAATAATTAAAAGAGAAATAAAAAAAGAAATGACAAATCTTTTTAATTTGCCTGCCATATTAAAATGCATAAAAACACCCCCAAAATATTACGGTAAATAATATTCGGGGGGTATTTTAATTATTCATGAATTGTGTTTACTCTGCTGATAGCGTTTTTCTCAAAAGTAATTTTTGTTCTGTCAGCGCCTGTTTCAAGAGTTACAGTGTCTTCCTTGATTGTAACAATCTTTCCTACAATGCCGCCTGCTGTAACAACCTCATCCCCAACCTGAAGAGCGTCTAACATATTCATCATTTTTTTCTGACGCTTTTTCTGGGGTCTGATGAGAAGGAAGTAGAAGATTGCGACCATTACCACGAGGTAAATAATCATTCCGATTCCGCCACCTGCTGCACCTTGTGCTTCGCTGCCGTTTGCTGCAAAAGCTGTTAACATAATAAAACATCCTTTCTTTAATTCATATTATATTTATTTCTATTTTCAATTATATACCCTGAAATATTCATTCCGTTTTTACGGTGAGTTGATTCTCCGCTTCCCTTATCCTTTGCCGCAGCAATATACAGATTTTCATTTTCCGAAATCCCGCACGCCTTGGCAAGAGAATTATCGCGAAGAGAAACCGCAAAAATTCTTCCGTCCTTGTCCTTTAAAGTGTCAAGCCTTGAGTTTTCGGCGATAAAATACCTTTTACTGTCGGCAAAAACTGATTTATCCTCTATAGCCTCAAAAGCTTCCTTATCAGCTATGTAAATATCAAACTTATCCGATTTAATATTACTTTTGAGAGAATTAATGACATCCTCAATATTTTCACTTGCAAACGTTTCTACAGAGGCCTTCTTATCTTCGTCACCGTTAGCGTCTCTTATAAGAAGCTCAAACTCGCCTTTCATATCACTAAATGTCTGTGCATTCATATGAACAGTTGCGCTATAACCGATGCGAAGGTCACCCTCTACCTTGGAAAAGAACTTTCCTCCCATAAAAGAAAGGCAGATAAAAACGATTAGAGTAAAAATTATATGCCATTTGTAAAAGGAAACAAAACCGCTGAAAGATTTTTTTCGCAAAGTAACACCTCCTGACACTAAACATTAAGCATTATACTATACAAAATAAAAATTTACAAGAGAATTAATTAAAAATTTACAAAGATTTCCTTATGCGTTTTTTAGCTTTGATATTAGCGTGCACCCCAAGAAGCAGAAAAGATTTACCATAACAACGCTTGCACCAACGGGGATTTCCATATAATACGAAAGGATAAGCCCGATGAAAAAGCAAACAACTCCTATTATGGCAGAAAAAATAATAACCCCCTTAAAAAACTTAAAAAGCCGCATAGAGCTGAGAGCAGGGAAAATAATAAGGCTTGAAATTAAAAGTGACCCCATTATCCTCATTCCCAGAACAATCGTAAGAGCAGTTAAAACTGCAATTATTGTATTGTAGAAGTTTGTATTTACTCCTGTTGCCTTAAAAAAAGGTTCGTCAAAGGTGATTGCAAAAATTCTGTTATAAAACAATACATAAATAATTAAAACGAAAACTGAAAGAATTACGCTTACGAAAACATCACTTTCGCTCATTGAAAGTACACTTCCGAACATATAGTTACATACATCGGAATTTATCCCCTGCGACATACTTGTAATTATAATTCCAAGAGAAAGAAACGCTGAAGAAAAGATGGCAATGAGCGAATCGCTCCCCACCTTGCTGTTTTCCGAAATGCGTAAAAGAAAAAATGCAGAAATAACAACAATCGGGATAGATACTAAAAGCGGGGCAGTATTAAGAAGCGCCGAAAGAGCAAGCGCGCCAAAGGAAACATGGCTTAAGCCGTCACCAATCATACTGTAGCGCTTAAGAACCAGACTTACGCCAAGGACAGAAGCGCAGAGGCTGACAAGCGCCCCCACGATAAGTGCGCGGAGCATAAAAGAATATGAAAATAATTCAAAAATAGATTCCATTTTAATTCTCCTCATCAAGAAGGGTTTTTTCTTCGTACTGGGCAGGAGTTCCGTAGAAAAAGTCTTTTTCCGAAAGCTTCAGGACGTGCTTTGAAACAGAAAGCGATGAATGAACATCGTGTGAAATCATTATGACTGCCACGCCCGATTTATTTACATCTAAAATCATTTCGTAAAAATCCGCCTTGCCGGACGGGTCAAGTCCGTTGACAGGCTCATCAAGAATAATAAGCTTTTCTGCTCCGCAAAGGGCACGCGCCAGAAGAACCCTCCTCATCTGTCCGCCCGAAAGATTTTTGTAGCACTCATTTTTTAAATTATAAATTCCCAAAAGCTCCATATTCTTTTTTGCAATAAGCTTTTCTTTCTTTTTATAAAAGGAAAAAGGCTTCATCTTGTTAAGGCATCCCGAAATAACAACCTCAAAGACAGATGCGGGAAAGCCCCCTTTTTTATCGATAAGCTGGGGAAGATAGCCTATGGCGTTTGGTAAGAGCCTTTCACTAAAAAGTATTTCACCCCCGCAGGGCTTTTTTAATCCTAAAAGAGTGTTTGCAAGTGTGGTTTTACCACAACCGTTTTCGCCGAATATTACGAGGAAATCCCCCTCTGAAACATCAAAACTGATATTTTTAAATACACTTTTTCCGTCATAGCTTACGGAAAGGTTTTTTACAGATAATAGATTGCTCATCATTTTCCCTCCCATCAGTCAGCTTCATATTATAACGGAAATCAGATATTGTCAAGGGAGCAAACACGATATAAATTTAAAATAAAACCATTGCATTTACAAAAGAAATAGTGTATTATATTATTGGTAATTTGAACAAAAGAGGTGCAGATTTTTGGAAAAGCTTGAGATTACCGGCGGAAAACCGCTTTTCGGCGAAATTGCTGTTTGCGGTGCAAAAAATGCCGCCGTTGCAATTATTCCTGCCACGCTTTTAGTCAGCGGTGTTTGCCGCATTGAAAATATTCCTGATATCAAAGACGTAAGACTTATTATAGATATGCTGGTTTCACTTGGTGCAAAGGTTACCTATATTAACGATAACACCATAAGTGTAGACTCAACGAAAATAAAAACACATATTGCGCCGACTGCCCTGGCAAGTAAAATGCGCGCAAGTTACTACTTCCTTGGTGCGCTGTTAGGAAGAATGAAAAAGGCAGAGGTGGCACTCCCCGGCGGATGTAACTTCGGGGTAAGGCCGATTGACCTTCATGAAAAAGGCTTTCGTGCCCTTGGTGCAGACGTAGATGTTAAAGATGGGATTGTTTCCGTGGAAGCTAAAAAGCTTAAGGGAAACAGTATATACCTCGATACCGTAAGTGTAGGCGCAACAATAAATATTATGCTTGCGGCAGTGCTTTCGGAGGGGAAGACCATTATTGAAAATGCTGCGAAAGAACCGCATATTGTTGACGTTGCAAATTTCCTAAATGCAATGGGGGCTCAGGTGCGTGGCGCAGGTACTGACGTCATACGAATTACAGGCGTTCGGGAAATGCGCGGCGGGACCTACAGCATTATTCCCGACCAGATTGAAGCGGGTACTTTTATGCTCCTTGCAGCCGCTGCAGGAGGGGAAGTGCTTGTTCGTAACATTATTCCCAAGCATATGGAAAGCTTAGTATCAAAGCTTGAGGAAATGGGCGTAAATGTAACAGAATATGATGACTCAATAAGAATAGAAAGCACGGGCAAGCTTTCGGGCGCACAGGTGCGTACAAAGCCTTATCCGGGATTTCCCACTGACCTTCAGCCACAGATGGTTGCGCTTCTTTCGACAGCAAACGGGAAAAGCACTATGATTGAAGATGTGTGGGATAACAGATATCAATATGTTGATGAGCTAAAAAAAATGGGTGCCATGATAGAAATTGACGGAAAAAAGGCAAAGATTGAAGGGAAAAAGCTTACAGGCGCATCTGTTACCGCAACTGACCTTCGCGCAGGGGCAGCTATGATTATTGCCGCCGCTGCAACTGACGGTGTGACGGAGATTTTATCCCCGCACTACATTGACAGGGGCTACTCTGATATTGAAAGAAGACTCCGCTCAATCGGAGTTAAGATAGAACGTATATTTGAGGCGGACTGAAAGTGGAAAAATGTATGACAATTTGCCCGCTTTCTTCAGGGAGCAGTGGAAACGCTGTACTTGTAAAAAGCGGTGACGCTTCCATTCTTGTAGACTGCGGTCTGACAGGAAAAGCGTTTGAAAAGGAAATGAAAGAATTTGGGATGCCACCCGAAAATCTTGATGCAATAATAGTTACGCATGAGCATTTAGACCACATTAAAGGAGTAGGGATAATCGCAAGGCGTTACAATCTTCCGATTTATGCTACTATCGGCACGTGGAAAGGGATGATAGGGACACTTGGCAAAATTGATGACTCTCTTATTCATTACATATCCGCTGAAATTCCTTTTAAAATAAATGAAACGGCAATATATCCTTTTTCCACCTCGCATGACGCGTCAGAAAGCGTTGGACTCGTTTTTTCTTACTGTGGAAAAAAGGGTGCCGTTATGACAGATACGGGAACGGTTTCAAAGCATATATATGACCTTCTCTCCGAGTGTCAGATAGCGCTCCTTGAGGCAAATCATGATGAAAATATGCTTATAAACGGTGCATATCCGCAAAGACTTAAAGAGAGGATTCTTTCAGATTTTGGCCACCTTTCAAACAGATTATGCGGTGCACTTTGCGCAAAGCTTGCAAGAGAGGGAAAGGTAAGAAAGATTACTCTCGGGCACTTAAGCAGTGACAATAACACCCCCAAATGCGCATACGACTGCGTTTGCAAAAGTATTGAGGGTGCAGGTCTTAAGGTTGGAAGAGATGTCTTTTTATATGTTGCCAACAGAAACTCTATAAGCGAAAAAATGGAAGTGTGAAAATGAAAATAAATATAATAAGTGTCGGGAAAATTAAGGAAAGCTATTTTCTTGAAGCAATGGCTGAATACGAAAAACGTATCAGCCGTTTTTGTAGAATAAATTCTATCGTTTTGCCCGACAAAAAAATCCCCGATTCTCCTTCGGAAGGCGAAAGAAAAAAGGTCTTAAAAGAAGAAGGGGAAGAGATTTTAAAAAAGATAGCAAAAAATGACTATGTAGTTGCAATGTGTGTTGAGGGAAAAGAGCTAAGTAGTGAAGACCTTGCACAAAAGCTTTCCTCCATACAATTAGAAGCCCCGGACATAACCTTTGTAATAGGTGGCTCGCTCGGACTTTCTGATGAAGTTAAAAGCCGTGCAGACTTTAAGCTTAGCCTTGGCAAAATGACGCTTCCTCACCGCATAGCACGTCTTGTACTTGAAGAGCAGATTTACCGCGCATTTAAGATTAATGCAAATGAAAAGTATCATAAGTGAGTTGAAATCAAAAAGAGAAACACAGCTTGGTGTTTCTCTTTTTATTTATTGTCAGGCATTAAAAATCGTGGCGAGCGCCAAAATCAATTTTATATTTTTCAAATATACTGACAATTTCTTCAATAGCATCAAAGTCAGAGTAATTTTCATTTCTTATCACGTTTTGAATTTCAGAAAGTACTTGTATAGCAACTGAATCGGCAATTTGCGATGCATCGATTTCAAAATCATCCAATTTTTGATTGATAAAATCGGATATATAGTTCTTTAATAGTTCAAGTTTTATGGTCATAATAGTCACCTGAATAGAATAATATAATTTCTAAATTCCAAAAAAGAATTAGTTTAATTATAATTCTAATACGGAATTATGTCAAGGCGCTTTTGGAATATACTAATAAAAAATATTCTAAAAGGGAATTATGTATTATGAAAATCAGAAAACAGGTATATGGAGATAAAAATTTAGTTGGAAAAAACATAGAGCGATTAAGAAAAGAAAAAGGAATAAAACAAAAGGACTTTATTGCACAAATGCAAATTATGGGGTGCGATATGAACCCGACAAGTTATTCAAAGCTTGAGGGGCAAGTGCGGAGTGCAACAGATAAAGAGATTTTTGTTATAGCAAAGATACTTGGTGTCAGTATGGAAGAACTTTTTGAAAACAAATAAAACTAAAAGAGAAAAGACCGCTTTATGTGGTCTTTTGTTTTTGTTTGAACCAACTCCTCTTTTGCGGTACCCGATATCTATCTTCGGGAGTAAACTCCCTCGTTATCTATCGACCGCTGCACAGCCCTGCGCCCTCCCTTCATCCGACACTGTCGGCGGTCAGGCTCGGTTCAGTTAACGCCGCTACGCGGCTGTTAAGGCGCGTTAAGCTTGCACAAATTCAAATAAAGGAAATGCCAAAATAAAAAGACGCCCACAGGCGTCCTTTTATTTTGGCTCCCCCTGTTGGACTTGAACCAACGACAACGCGGTTAACAGCCGCGTGCTCTACCGACTGAGCTAAGGAGGAATATTGAATTTGTAAGAACAAAAAGTGCAGACTTTGTTACGGTTGTCTAAGATGCTGCCAAGTGCATACGACACCTTGTAGCAACGAAGCTTTTTCGCAGACAGAGTGCCTGCTCAAACCATTCGGCTACTGCGTTTTTTGTGTTCCCCTTCATCTGCCACCGGCAGCGGGAAACCCAAAAACTACCGACTGAATAAGGCGGAATATAGTTTCATTATATGCAAATGTTTAACAAACGATTATCATTATTATATCACTAATTAGGAAAAATGCAAGACAAATTTTTATTAAAAAAAGGAAATGTTAAAAAAAATTTCACATTTTTATCATTTTTTATATGCATTTAGCTTGTATTATGGTAATATAGATAGCGAGGAGGCGCAAATATGTATAATGAATTTGATAATATAAATGAAGAAACAACAACAGAAGGTACAGAAAACACAGAAAAAATGGCGGAGGAAATGAATTCTGTGGAATTTGACGAGGCAGACTTTACAGTCAAAAGTCATACTTCGCCCCAGAAGAAAAGCAAATGGAAGAGGGTAGTGGCGCTTTCTTTGGTAGCAGGACTTCTTTTTGGTACGGCGTTTAGCTTTTCTTCAGAAATTACAAGAAAGGTTATAATGTCAAGAATGCCTATATCATCAACCAAGGTTGCTGTTTCAAAAACAGAGGCCGAGGGTGAAATAAATTCAAGCATCGCACTGATTGCCGAGGAATGTATGCCATCAATAGTTGCAATAACAAACCGCGGAGAGTCGGAGGTTTTAACCTTCTTCGGAAAATATAAGCAGGAAAGCACAAATTCAGGAAGCGGAATTATAATCGGCAAAAATGACAGTGAGCTTCTTATAGTTACAAACTATCACGTTGTTGCCAATTCAAAGCAATTAAGCGTAATCTTCAGCCCCGTTGAAAAACAACTTGAGGAGGCAGAAAATGAGGCAACAAGCATGCTTGAGGACAATAAAAATATTCCCCAGGCAGTAGTAAAAGGCTATAATTCAGATAAAGACCTTGCGGTTATTGCCGTTATGTTAAAAGACATCCCCGCAGAAATCTTTGCGCAGATAAAAACTGCAACAATTGGGGACTCTTCAAAGCTAAAGCCTGGTGAAAGTGTAATTGCAATCGGTAATGCGCTTGGCTACGGTCAGTCGGTAACAACCGGTATAATAAGCGCAGTAAACAGAAAAATCACAATGGAAGCAAGTAATGGAACAAGCCTTGTGACAAATGCCTTTATCCAGACAGATGCTGCCATAAACCCGGGTAACAGCGGTGGTGCACTTCTTAATATGCGCGGAGAGCTTGTTGGTATAAACTCCGTTAAAATAGCGTCAAACGGCGTTGAAGGAATGGGCTATGCAATCCCGATAAGCGACGTAGAAAGCATAATAGATGAGCTTATGATTAAAGAAACAAGAAGCGTGGTAGATGAGAAAAAACAAGGCTTCTTGGGTATTACAGGTGCAGATGTAACAAGTGATGCATCAGAAAGCTTTAATATGCCTATTGGTGTGTTTGTGTCATCTGTTATGGAAAATTTAGCCGCTGACAAAGCAGGAATAAAAGAAGGCTATATCATAACAGAAATCGATTCTTATACTGTAAGCACAATAGCCGAGCTTCAGGAAAGATTAACCTATTATAAGTCAGGAGAAACCGTCTTGGTTAAAGCGAAAGTTCCCGAAGGAAATAAGTATAAAGAAAAGACTTTCAAAGTAAAATTAAGTAACCGCGCAGAAAATATTGATAAAGAAGAGTAAAAAATGTGTTGACAACAACAATTTAGTGTGGTAATATGGTAAAAAGAAATTTTGAAGGAGAAAAGAAATGATAATTCTTGCTATCGCATTTGCATATTTTTACTTTTACTTTATCAGCTTACAAAGTAAAAGTGATTTTTGCTGCGATTAAAAAGAGTTTGAGTTTGATTTTGAGGCTCTGCAGTGATTATCACTGCAGAGCTATTTTAGTTTAAAGGGGAGACAGAAATGATAGTAGTAGTAAACAATGATGTCCAGAAAGAGCAATTTGATAATCTTGTTTCGTGGATAGAAGGCCAAAATGTTGACGTTCATATATCAAAGGGTGAATTTACGACTGTTCTCGGTCTTATTGGCGATACAAGCCGTATTGATATTGAGCTTTTGGAAGGCCTTGATATCGTATCACGCGTTATGCGCGTAACGGAGCCCTTTAAAAATGCCAACAGAAAGTTTAAGAGTACAGATACTTGTATACACGTTGGAAACACAAAAATCGGTGCAGGAAATTTTGCAATAATTGCAGGGCCTTGCTCTATTGAAAGTGAAGAGCAGATTATAGAGGTTGCAAAAAGCGTAAAGGAAGCAGGGGCAACCCATCTTCGCGGTGGCGCATTTAAGCCCAGAACCTCACCTTACGATTTCCAGGGCCTTCGCGCTGACGGGCTTAAGCTTCTTATTGAGGCGAAAAAGGAGACAGGGCTTCCCATTGTTACAGAAATTATGAACGCAGATCATCTTCCTCTTTTTGAAGATGTTGACGTTATTCAGGTCGGCGCAAGAAATATGCAGAATTTCGAGATGCTTAAAGAACTCGGAAAAACCAAAAAGCCCATCCTTATTAAGCGCGGTCTTGCAAATACACTTAAAGAGCTTTTGATGAGTGCCGAGTATGTTATGAGCGAGGGTAACGAAAACGTAATTCTATGCGAAAGAGGAATAAGAACCTTTGAAACATACACAAGAAATACGCTTGACATTTCAGCCGTTCCGATGCTTAAGGAATTGAGTCACCTTCCCGTTATTGTTGACCCGAGCCATGCCAGCGGAATTTCAAGGCTTGTAAAACCGCTTGCGCTTTCTGCAGCGGCGGTTGGGGCAGACGGACTTATGATTGAAGTTCATAATGACCCTCAACGCGCTCTTTGCGATGGTGCACAATCTCTCACTCCCGAGCAATTTAAGGACCTCACAAAGTCAGTAAATAAAGTGCTTGAGGCTATTTTATAAGGAGGATTTTATGAAAATAGCAGTAGCAGGGCTGGGACTTATCGGCGGTTCTCTTTTAAAAGCATTTTCCTCTCTTGAAAACACGGAGGTTTTAGGGTACGATAAGGATAAGGGAGTTTGCTTGAGTGCAACGATAAACGGCTTTATGAAAAATGAGCTTACAAAAGAAAACATTTCGGAGTGCGACTATGTTATAATAGCCTTGTATCCTGAGGCAACAATTACTTTTCTTCGTGAATTTGCGCCCTTTATTTCAAACAAAACCATTGTTATAGACTGTGGCGGAGTAAAAAATAAAATATGCGAGAAAGGGTTTGAAATCGCAAAAGAACACGGGTTTACCTTTGTCGGCGGGCATCCGATGGCAGGCACACATTTTTCGGGCTTCGCACATTCGAGGGCATCACTTTTTTCGTCGGCTTCAATGATTCTGGTGCCCGATAAAAATGAAAAAATTGAAACTCTTGCAAGCATTAAAGAGCTTTTTGTAAGTATCGGTTTTAAAAGTGTTACAATAACGTCTGCCGGTGAGCATGACAGAATTATAGCTTATACTTCTCAGCTTGCACACGTTGTGTCAAGCGCTTATGTAAAAAGCCCCAATTCAAAGGTTCATAAGGGCTTTTCTGCAGGAAGCTATAAGGATATGACAAGAGTTGCAAAGCTGAACCCCGATATGTGGACAGAGCTTTTTATGGAAAACAAAGAAAACCTTGCATTTGAGATAGAAAATCTTATAAAAGAGCTGGAAAAATATAAAAAAGCCGTGCAAAACGGTGACAGAGATGAGCTTAATGCCCTCCTTCGTGAGGGGACAAGAATAAAAGAAAGTATTGGTTAATATGGGAAATGTATTAGTAGAAGCTTCAAAGAGCTATTATGTTCATATAGGAAAAGGAATTTTAAAGAATGTCGGCGCGCTTTCAAAGGAGGAAGGCCTTTCGGGAAAGGCACTCGTGGTTTCGGATTCACTTGTTTCGCCTCTTTATAGGGAAAGCGTTTCAGATTCCCTTTTAAAAAGCGGTTTTTCGGTGTATTCTTATACCTTTCCCGCAGGTGAAAAGTCTAAAAACATAGACACTTATCTTGGCATATTAAATTTTCTTGCGGAAAATAAATTCGGCAGAAAGGATACCGTCTTCGCCCTTGGCGGAGGGGTTACGGGAGATTTAGCGGGATTTTGCGCTGCAACGTATATGCGCGGTATAAATTTCGTGCAGATTCCCACAAGCCTTCTTGCTATGGTGGATTCGTCTGTCGGCGGAAAAACCGCAATTGACCTTGAAATGGGGAAAAATCTTGTCGGCGCGTTTTATCAGCCAAAGACAGTTATCTGTGATATAGATGTTTTAAAAACACTTCCCCCTCTTTACTATGAAGACGGCATGGCGGAAATCATTAAATATGCAATGATATATGATAAAGCTCTCGTTCCGCTGATACTTGAAAATAAAGAAATTGAAAAAATTATAGAAAGCTGTGTAAAAATTAAAAGCGAGGTTGTAAGGGAAGACGAATTTGAAGGCGGAATAAGAAAAATTCTCAATTTCGGTCATACTGTCGGCCACGCCGTAGAAAAGCTTTCAAATTATACGCTTACTCACGGAAGATGTGTTGCAATAGGAATGTATATAATAACAAATGCTCTTGAAAAGCGCGGTGAGTGCGAAAAAGGCTTAACCGAGATTTTACTTAAAATGCTCGATAGATTTTCTCTTCCGCACAGTTGTGATTTTGCCGCAAAAGAACTTCTGGGCGCAGCACTTCACGATAAAAAGGCAAACGGTGACTTTATAGACATTGCCATTGTAAAGAGCATAGGTAAATGTGAGTGTAAAAGAGTCAGTGCCAGAGAGCTTGGAGAAATTATCGGGGAGGGGATATAATGGATATAACTCTTAATCCCCAAAAAATGTGCGGAAAGGTCTTGGCCCCTTCTTCAAAGTCATACTTACACAGAGCACTGATTTTAAGCGCCTTTTCAAAAGGCAAGACGACTATAAAATACAGAGGGCTTTCTAAAGATATTTTAGCAACCATAAACTGCCTTACGGCACTTGGGACTGAAATTACATATAATAATGAAGAAATTATTGTAGGCGAAATGAAAGAAAGCCAAGCGCCAGCTACAATAGATTGTAATGAAAGCGGAACAACACTTCGCTTTATGCTTCCGCTTGTAGCAGCGCTTGGGAAGGAAGTAATTATTACCGGTGCGCCAAGGCTTGCCGAAAGGCCCATAAAGCCCCTTTGCGATGCCCTTGTAAAAAATGGGGCAGAGATAGATTATAAAGAAAATCAGTTCCCTATAAAAGTTAAAGGAAAACTAAAAAAGGGAGAGTATAAAATATCAGGAAATATAAGCTCTCAATTTGTATCGGGGCTTATTATAGCTCTTTCCTTGGGCGAGGGAGGGCGCGTCTCTGTTATGGAGAAGATGGTGTCAACCCCGTATATTGATATCACGCTTGGCGTTTTAAAAGAGTTCGGAATAGAAGTAAAAAGAGAAGAAAATACATTTTTTATCCCTGATAAACCTCTTAAAGCCCCTGAAATAATTATTTCCGAGGGTGATTACTCAAACGGAGCTTTCTGGCTTGTACTGGGTGCTATCGGCGGTGATATTGAGGTGGGAAATCTTTCTCTTAAAACAAAGCAGGGCGACTGCGAAATTATAGAAATCCTCAAAAAGATGGATGCAGACATAAAAGTGGAGGAAGATAGAATAAGTGTAAAAAAATCAATTCTTCACGCAATAGAGATTGATGCGGAAAACATCCCCGATTTAGTGCCTGTACTCTCCGTTTTAGCGTCTTGCGCAAACGGAAAGACAGTAATTAAAAATGTATCGCGTCTTCGCGAAAAAGAAAGTGACCGCATAAAGTCGACACTTGAAATGATAAACAACCTTGGAGGCAATATTTCTTTTGACGGGGAAGCCATCATAGTTCAAAAAGCTGACCTTACTGGCGGAGTGGTAGATAGCTATAACGACCACAGAATTGCTATGAGCTCGGCGGTGGCGTCACTCGTTTCAAAAGGAACGGTAACAATAAAGGGCGCCGAAGCGGTAAATAAATCATACACAGGTTTTTTTGATGATTTTAAGCATCTGGAGTGTGAATAATGAGTCTTTATCAGAATAATAAAATAAAATTAAATATTTATGGGGCATCGCACGCAAGCGAAATAGGAGTTGTAATAGAAGGGCTTCCGCCAGGATTTAAGATTGACAAAGATGCGCTTTCAGCCTTTTTAAAGAGACGCGCACCGGGGCAGGATGAATTTTCTACTCCAAGAAAAGAAAAGGATGAGGTTTGTTTTATCTCCGGCATAGAAGACGGAAAAACCACAAATGAGCCACTGCATGCAGTTATATATAACACAAACACACGCTCAAAGGATTACGAAAACTTAAAGAGAATTCCCCGTCCCTCCCACGCGGATTTTTCTGCATGGGCACGTTTTGGCTTAGAGCACGATATGACGGGCGGTGGCGAGTTTTCGGGAAGACTTACGGCGTGTATGTGTATCGCAGGCGGAATACTAAAGCAAATATTTGAAGAAAAAGGTGTTTTTGTCGGTGCACATATCTATTCCGTAGGAAATACCAGGGACGATTCTTTTGATAGTGTAAACGTAAATAAAGACGATTTTGTTTTTTCAAAGCCGTTCCCCGTTTTAAATGATGAAAAAGGGGAGCTTATGAAAAAAAACATACAAGAGGCAAGGGCGGAAGGTGACAGCATTGGAGGCGTGGTGGAATGCGCAATTTTGGGCCTTCCCGCAGGGCTTGGTGACACTCTTTATGAAGGATTAGAGGGAAAAATTTCAAGCTCGGTTTTTGCAATTCCCGCAGTTAAAGGAATAGAATTTGGAAGCGGATTTGATGGAAGTCGTGCTCGAGGCTCTGAAAATAACGATGCCTTTTATACAGACGGCAAAAAGGTTTTTACAAAAACGAATAACCACGGTGGGATTTTAGGCGGAATAACAAGCGGTATGCCAATTATTTTCCGCACAGCCTTTAAACCCACTCCCTCGATTTCAAGAGAGCAGGAAAGCGTAAATCTCTTTACAATGGAGAATACAAAGCTTGTGATAAACGGCAGGCATGACCCTTGCATAGTAAAACGCGCCGTGCCTTGTGTTGAGGCGGCTGCGCTGATTGCCATAGCAGATATTATATTATAGAAAGAGGATACAGAAAATGGACATTAACGAATCAAGAAAGCAGATTGACTTAATCGATGATGAGATTGTTTCTCTCTTTACAAAGAGAATGGAAGTAAGTAAGGAAATTGCAAAATATAAAAAGGAAAACAATCTTACCGTATACGACAGTGAGCGTGAGCGTGCGCTTCTTGAAAAGGTTGAAAACCTTGCAGGTGAGGAATACGGAGATTATATAAGAAAGCTCTACAGTACAATTCTTGAAATAAGCAAAGCTTGTCAAAACAGAATGATTTTGGGCGTTTCAGAACTTGCAAAGAAAATCGAAAACGCAGTAAATACCACTCCCCGGCTCTTCCCTGAAAAAGCAGTCGTGGCTTGTCAGGGCGTTGAGGGTGCTCACAGTATGCACGCTTGTGAAAAGCTTTTCGAAAAGCCTTCAATTATGTATTGCCAGAGCTTTGAGGCGGTTTTCCAGTCGGTTGAAAGTGGGCTTTGCAAGTACGGCGTTGTTCCGCTTGAAAATAGTACTGCAGGCTCGGTAAACCAGATTTACTCTTTGATGTCAAAGTATAAATTCAGCATTGTACGCAGTACAAAAATGCAGATTGAGCATTCTCTTCTTGCAAAAAAAGGCGCAAAGCTTTCTGATATAAAAGAGATATATTCACATCCGCAGGCAATTTCGCAGTGCAGTGAATTTTTGTCTTCACTCGATAAAAACATTAAGGTTATTCCTTGCGAAAATACTGCACTTGCTGCAAAGAAGGTAGCAGAATCAGGGGACAACACAATCGCTGCAATCGCATCAATAGAATGTGCAGAGCATTACGGAATTGACGTTCTTTCATCATATGTGCAAAATACTTCAAATAACTATACAAGGTTTATCTGTTTCTCAAAAACACTTGAAATTTATCCGGGTGCCGACAGAACAAGCCTTCTTATAAAGGCGCCTCATAAGCCGGGCTCACTTTACAGTGTTATGGCGTACTTCCACGCTTTCGGAATAAATATACTCAAGCTTGAAAGCCGTCCTATCCCTGAAAGTGACTTCGAGTTTATGTTCTATTTTGACCTTGAAGTGCCGGTGTATTCAGAAAAGCTTGGCAGAGTTATGGATAACCTCATTTCTTCATTGGGCGAGCAACACGTTAAATATTTAGGGAGCTACAGAGAAGCATGAGAAATTTCTACCTTATTTCAAATAAGCCATTAAAATCCTTTTCACCTATAATTCATAGGGAGCTTGCAAATTATAATTACGAAACAAAAAAAATAGAGGAAAGCGAGCTTGAGGATTTTTTTAAAAAACGCGAGTTTGACGGGCTTAACGTTACCATTCCATATAAGACGGAAGTAATGAAATATCTTGATTATATTTCGCCCGAGGCGAAAGAAATTGGTGCAGTAAACACCGTTTTAAATAAGGACGGTAAGCTCTACGGCTATAACACCGACTATTTTGGTTTTTGCCATACTCTAAAAAGGGCGGACGAAAACCTATCAGGAAAAAAGGTTGTTATAATAGGCAGTGGCGGAGCATCCAAGCCTATAAAACTTGCATGCGAAAATATGGGGGCAGAAAGTGTAAGAATTCTTACCCATAGTGAAAATAAGCAGGGAAGCGTTGAAAAATTTTACGATTGCGATGTTTTAGTAAACGCTTCCCCTGTTGGGATGTTTCCAAATGTTATGGAAAGTCCTGTCGATATTGAGAAGTTTTATAATGTCGAATGCGTGATTGACATTATTTATAACCCAGCGAAAACACGCCTTTTACTTGATGCCGAAAGGTTAGGAATAAAGGCAGTAAACGGGGTAGCTATGCTTGTTGGTCAGGCAAAGCGCGGGTGCGAAATCTTTGATGATAAAACTATCGATGATAGTAAAATCGAAGAAACTATAAAGCTTATTGAGAGAAAAACCGTAAATGTAATGCTTATCGGTATGCCAGGAAGCGGCAAAACAACAATAGGGAAAATCATAGCTAAAAAATTAGGGCGTGAATTTACAGACACGGATGAATTAATTTCAAACTGTGGAGTAAGTCCTGCCGAAATTATAAAAACGCAAGGCGAAGAAGCCTTTAGATGCGAGGAAACCAAGGTGCTTTTTGAGTGTTCTAAGCAAAGCGGGCTTGTAATTTCAACAGGCGGTGGCATTGTAACTGTGCCACAAAATCTTGATTTGTGCAGGCAAAATTCCTTTGTGGTATTTTTAAAGCGAGATTTAGATAAGCTCGAAACCGAGGGCAGACCGCTTTCGCAAGGAGAAGACGCCCTTAAGATGCTCTATAAAAAACGGCTTCCTTTATATGAAAGCTTTTGCGATATAGCGGTTGAAAATGGCTCCTCCCCCGAAAAAACGGCAGATGAAATAATAAATTTATTTAGTAATAGGTGATAATATGAAAATTCTTGTTATTAACGGACCAAATCTTAATATGCTCGGAATTCGTGAGCCTGATATCTACGGGAAAAATACATATAATGATTTGATTGAGCTTATAAAGGAAAAGGCTGCAAATTCCGGGGATGATGTAACCTTTTTCCAGTCAAATCACGAAGGAAAAATAGTAGATGAAATTCAAAATGCATATAATAAGTTTGATGCAATAATAATAAACCCTGCTGCATATACTCACACAAGTATAGCTATTTTAGATGCGCTTAAAGCGGTGGGAATAAGAACGGTTGAGGTTCACCTTTCAGATATTAATGAGAGAGAAGAATTCAGGCGCCACTCCTTTGTTTCTCTCTATGCAGAGAAGACTATATGCGGAAAAGGGTTTAACGGATACCTTGAGGCAATAGACTATCTTCATAAAAATTAGAATTTTACCAAAAAAAAGCTTGACATTTTCCCTTGGCTATATTATAATACGATTTGTCACGCGAAAGGATTGACATATGGCGGTGTAGCTCAGTTGGCTAGAGCAAACGGTTCATACCCGTTAGGTCGGTGGTTCGAGCCCACTCGCCGCTACCATATGCGGCCCCTTGGTCAAGCGGTTAAGACATCGCCCTTTCACGGCGGTAACACGAGTTCGATTCTCGTAGGGGTCACCAAATTCTAAGACAGATTTCATATTGGAATCTGTCTTTTTTACTGTAGGAAGCGAAGGGCATAGCCTGCCCGAGAGAAAGGAATGGGGAAAATGGATATATTTTTTCTTACCTTAAAGCAAATGCTGATGATGTTTTTTCTGATTGCCCTCGGATTTCTCCTTCGGAAAAAATGTATTTTACCGGAAAATGCGTATGTGACAATGGCAAAACTGGAAACCTATATTTTTGTTCCCGCGTTGTCGCTTTTTACGCAGATGACAAAGTGTACGGTAAAAACCTTTACGGAAAATTCTGTGCTGATTCTGTACGGCGCCGTCATCGTGCTTCTGGCAATTGCGCTTGCATATCCGCTTTCGAAGCTGTTTGTAAGAAACCATGCTTCCTCGCCCGAAGCGGCATATCAGCGGAATATCTATAAATACGCGCTGACCTTCGGAAACTACGGTTTTATGGGAAACTTTATTATTTTAGGAGTATGGGGAAGCGATTTCTTCTATCAGTACTCTCTTTTTACGTTGGTTGTTGCTATTTTGTGCAGCGGATGGGGGCTTTATATCCTGATTCCGAAGGCGCAGAACGTAAGCCTTCTTACAAACCTCAAAAAAGGATTGATTACGCCGCCCATGATTGCACTTCTCGTCGGCATGGCGCTCGGGCTTCTGAATTTAAAGCCGTATGTACCGGATTTTTTGCTGACCGCATTTGATAACGCAGGGGCATGTCAGGGACCGGTCGCGATGGTTTTGGCGGGCTTTGTAATCGGCGGTTACGATTTTAAAAAGCTCCTTCTGAATAAAAAGGTGTACATAGCGACGGCGATGCGCCTTATTGTCATCCCTGCCGTACTGATGCTGATTTTAAAGCTTTTAGGCACAAGCAAAGAGATTATGACCTTGGCACTCATCTGTTTTGCAACGCCGCTGGGGCTCAATACCATTGTCTATCCTGCCGCATACGGCGGCGACACGGAAACGGGAGCTTCCATGACGATGATTTCCCATACGCTTTCCGTCATTACCATTCCGCTTATGTA
>JAZNSQ010000035.1:0-16862 GCA_045591265.1 Clostridia bacterium
CAAATAATAGATATCTGCAGGAGATTTAATGTGTCCCAAAGCAATTAAACCATCAACAATTGCGGAACCGAGACCATCAATATCCATTGCGTCGCGTCTTACAAAATGGGCAATGTTTCTTGAGAGCTGAGCAGGACACTCGGCGCCTGTACAGCGCAAAAATGCTCCTTCAGGATCTTTTTGTGTGGGCGCTCCGCAAACAGGACAAGTTTTAGGCAATTTGTATGGTGTCGTATTACCAGGACGTTTGCTAAAATCAACATCCAAAATCTCAGGGATAATTTCACCCGCCTTGCGAATACGCACGGTATCACCGATCCGAATATCTCTTTCAGTTATGAAATCCTGGTTATGCAAGGTGGCGTTCGTTACTGTTGTACCTGCAAGAAACACAGGAGAAACAACAGCTTTGGGCGTTAGTACGCCTGTTCGCCCAACCTGCACCACGATATCCTGGATGACAGTCGGTTTGATTTCCGGGGGATATTTATAAGCAACCGCCCATTTGGGGCATTTTGCAGTACTGCCAAGCTTTTCCCTTTGAGAAAGTGAATTTACTTTTATAACTGCACCATCGATGTCGAAATCGAGTGTATCGCGCATTTTTCCAATTCGCTCTACTTCTTCAAAAGCTTCCTCTATCGTTTTAAAAACCTTTTTTACGGGAATAGTTTTAAACCCAAGCTCACTTAGATAATCAAGAGACTCTTTATGAGTCTTAATTGATGGGTCATCAAGCTGTTGAATGTTAAAAACAAAAATATCGAGCTTTCTCTGCGCTGCAATTTTACTGTCAAGCTGCCTTAAGCTGCCTGCCGCGGCATTACGGGGATTTTTAAAGAGATTTTGCCCCTTTTCCTCCTGCTCGTAATTTAATTTCTCAAAGCTTTTGTAAGGCATATAAACCTCACCGCGCACCTCTATATACGGAACATTACTATTTAATTTAAGGGGAATGTTTCTTATTGTTTTAAGATTTTCTGTAACATCCTCACCTTTATTTCCGTCACCGCGCGTTGAACCGCGGAAAAAGTATCCGTCCTTATATTCAAGCGACACGCTCAGTCCGTCAATCTTAAGCTCTGTCACAAATTCTACATCCTCGCCCAGAGCTTCTTTCGTTTTTCTGCCAAAATCAATTACGCTTTCTCTGTCAAAAACATCATTTAAGCTTTGCATCTGAACGGTATGCTCCACTTCATCAAATCCGGAAAGAATCTTGCCGCCTATTCTTTGAGTAGGCGAATCAGGAGTTATAAGTGACGGATTTTCCTCTTCCATTTTTTTTAGTTCACTCATTAACTTGTCATACTCAAAATCCGAGATTTCAGGTTCGTCCATTGTATAATACAGATTACTGTGATAATTAATAATCTCCCTTAATTTTTCTATATTCATAAAACACCTCTGTATTTTTAAAGGGATTGCAGTGCAATCCCTTTAATATGTTTTAAACCTTATGGACTTAAGTTATGCTGTTGGAGTCCATTTTGTATTATCGGAGAAAACAACCTCCGTTACACGTAAGTTCTTAATTCCTGCAGCTGTATTTCCGCTTTTTATAGCCCATGCAACTCTCTTTTTATCGCATGGCGTCATCTGGAGATTACTTACATAGTAAGAGCCTGAATTTGTTTCGATAACATTTCCGTCTTTATCGCATATATCAAAATTAATTCTGAATGACGAAATTCTGTTGTTGCTTACATTTCTGTATTCAAAAACAACAAGTGTCTTCCCATCTTTTTCACTGAACCAGTGATTTATATATCCAAGCGGTGATTTTGCAGCATCTCTCCATGCAGTTGTCACTGTAGAACGAAGATAGTGAAGCATCGACACGTATTCAGAACTGCTCTCGCCCATTTTTTCAAGTGAATTCTGGACTATTCTAAATGCAAGCTCGTACTTTTTTTCTTCAAGAAGCTGTGTTGCGCCCTGGGTGTTTTCATCACCAAAAGCGGCATAAGCATAGATTGCCTCCTCCGTATTTGAGTAGTATCCCTGCTTGTTGTAATCATTATACAAGTCACTTGTGATTTCTTTCGTGGTTACGTTTGTACCATCATATTTATAAATGGTCATATTTTTCACATTAGGATTTGTTTTGGTCCAACCTGCTGTTATGTACTTATTTACTTCAGAAGCTGAAACAACGATTGTTTCACCATTAGAGTTATAGAGCTTTACTGTTTCTTCAATGGGATTTGTATTTATATTTCCGCTATATACTACCCACCCAAGCGCCTTATACATTTCAATCTGGCTTGTAGGAACAGAAACAACAGTGCCGTCAGTGTACTGAACCTTTGTTTTTTCGGAAGTCTGAGGAGTTGTGTTTGGAGTTTGCGGAGCTAACACCTCAGGCGCCTTTGTCACAAACTCTACCTGCTTTATTTTACTTTTAGCGCTTGAAGGAAGGTCATTATATAAGTACCATCCTACGTTTTTATAGGCGGAAACATCTTTATATGCAACTGTGAGATTTCTTCCGTCAAGTGCATACATAATTACGGGCTTGTCACTAAACCAGCCCATTCCTTCCGCTGTGTACTGCGGCACAAGCGCCTCATCAACAATAAGGGTACGGCCATCGAGTGCATAAAGCGTTACGCCCTGTGCAAAAACAGATATTGATGAGCTTATCAGCATTACAAAACATAAAATAAGCACTAAGCTTTTTTTCATAATGTACCAACCTTTCTATATTGTAAATCCCTTGTATTAATTATATACCATATATAAAATGCGGTCAATAAAAAATCGTTATATTCCGCAATATTTTCCAGGGGTTGTGCCTACGTGTTTTTTAAACACACGTATAAAGTTCGCATAATCTTCAAATCCGCATAAAATAGCAGTTTCAGTAACGCTTTTCCCTGATGATAAAAGCTTTTTTGCTTCTGTAATTCTTTTTGACACTATGTACTTTGACACCGTTGTACCACAGAATTTATTAAAGAGCCTGCAAAGCTGGTTTACAGAAACAAAGGAATTTGATGCAATTTTTTCAAGAGATAGCTTTGAGTTAAAATTATCGTTTATGTAATCGATTGCTTTTTTTATGGCATCGTTGTCAATCCCAATTTCAAGGTTATTTGCACTTTTGATAAAAGCAGAATTTATCAAAACAAGCATTTCTGTTGCAATATTTGTTTTAATGATATCATCGCCGAAATCCGATGTTTTGCTTAACTTATCAATCAAGTTCATAAGCCTATCTTTGTCACTGCTATCAAGCGAAAGCTTGTTTGATATGCCATTTCCCCTTGAATAAAAACAAAAGGACAAATTTGTTTTAACTGTTGACTGAGAATACAAAAACTGCGGATGAACCTGCATAACAAATCTACGGAACGTCTTATCCTGCGCATAGGTAATCTTGTGTGCCTCAAACTGATTGATTATAAACACATCTCCGTCATTTACGTCATACACCTTGTCATTTATAAGAAAGCTCATACCACCGCTTACACATATAAGAACTTCACAACAGTCGTGTATGTGAATATTTAAGTCGGGATTTTGTTTCTCTGAATAGTAAAATCCAAAGGTTTTATTCTCATTTGCGCAATTTATTGCATCATAGCATTTATCAAAAACACATTCCATTTTTTCACCTGCTTTTATTTGCAGAAATTGTCAACATAGTTCGCCATTGCATCTTCAATAATTTTAATGGCATCTTCTCTTCCCTTGACCTCATCAACTGCAGTAGATTTATTCTCCAGATTCTTATATACCTCGAAGAAATGACGCATTTCGTCAAAGATATGCTTGGGAAGCTGGTCGATATCTCTGTAGTGATTGTAATTCGGGTCATTAAAAGGAATTGCTATTATTTTTTCATCCTTTCGCCCATTGTCTTCCATAACAATTACACCAATCGGATATGCACGCACCAAAGACATCGGCTCAAGCGGTTCTGCACAGATTAAAAGAACATCAAGCGGGTCATTATCGTCACCATACGTTCTTGGAATAAATCCGTAATTTGCGGGATAATGAGTTGATGTATAAAGAATTCTGTCAAGCATTATATAGCCTGTTTCTTTGTCAAGCTCATACTTTTTTTTGCTGCCTTTTGAAATTTCAATAACACATATAAAATCTTCTTTGTTTATTCTTCTCGGTGAAATATCATGCCATATATTGTTTGCCATAACAAAACTCCCCTTAATATTTATTATTTATTATACCCTATTTTAAAGCCTAAATCAATAAAAAATTTCCCCGCAATTTAAAATTGCAGGGAAATAATAATTTAAATATTTTTATAAAGAGGACCATATGCCTCACAAGCTCTGTAATCCTGTCCTTCCTTATCCATACCAAATGCATTCCATGATGCCGGTCTGAAGATATCTTTTTCAGGAACATTATGCATACAAACAGGAATTCTAAGCATCGAGCACATTGTTATAAGGTCTGCACCAATGTGTCCATAGCTTATAGCACCATGGTTAGCACCCCAGTTGTTCATAACGTCGTATGCTGATTTAAACGCACCCTCACCTGTGCATCTTGGTGTAAACCAGGTACACGGCCATGTGGGATTAGTTCTTTCCATAAGAGCATCAGAAACTTCATCAGGAAGACTAACTGTCCAGCCTTCTGCAATCTGCATAACAGGTCCAAGACCTTTAACAAGATTAAGTCTTATCATTGTAGCAGGCATTTGTGCACGTGTTGTAAAGTGGCTTGAAAATCCGCCGCCACGGAAATTATCAAAGCCAGCCTCACACCAAACCGTAGCGTCTGTCATCTTCTTAATATCTTCATCGGTTACTTCCCACCACTTTTTGAGAATAGCGTTTCCGTTTTCATCCTTGCATTCTCCACATGCATCAAGACAAGCAGCGCCTGAATTAAGAAGGTGGATAAGTCCGCCGTTTTCTTTTGCTTTTCCTTCAAGGTCATAGCCTGTTACACGCTTTGTAGCCTCACCAGACCAGTACGTACGAACGTCTGCAAAAATCTGTGCACGGTGAGTAAGAAGTCTCATAAAGAGCATACACAAACCGTTTAACACGTCATTTTCTGTTGCAAGTGTGTATGGCTCACGTGCGCCCTGATAGTCAAAGCTTGAGCTTAAAAGCGCTTCAGGATAGTCACAGTTCGGCCAATGGTCTGTCCACTGTCTCTGTCCCTGGAAACCACCTAAAATAGCGTTGTGTCCAAGCATTTCTTCTTCAAAGCCTTCCGGAAGATTTTCATTTCCTGCCATAAGGTCTTTAATTATGCAATACATCTTAACTGTGAATTCCCACTGTTTTTCTTTTTCTTCATCGGAGAATTTAACAAAATCAGGGTTGTCATCTCTACCCATTTTGCAATGCTCTTTAGTCCATTTAAGAGCTTTTTCAAATTCTTCTTTATTGTAGATGCCTTCTTCCATTCTGCGGAGAATTTCTACCTCATCAACACTCTCTACTCTCATACCAAGGTATGATTCCATAAAGTCCTGGTCAATAATTGAACCTGCAATACCCATACACTGTGAGCCAATCTGAAGATATGACTTACCTCTCATTGTACTAACTGCTATAGCAGCCCTACCAAATCTAAGGAGTTTTTCTTTTACATCTTCAGGAATCTGTGTAACCTGATCGCGGTCTTGCACTTCATGACCATAAATACCAAATGCGGGCAGTCCCTTTTGTGCATGTGCCGCCAAAACAGCTGCAAGATACACAGCGCCGGGACGCTCTGTACCATTAAATCCCCATACGCCCTTAATAGTATTGGGGTCCATATCCATTGTTTCAGAGCCATAGCACCAGCAAGGAGTTACAGAAAGCGTGATATCAACGCCCTCTTTTTTAAATTTATTTGCACATTCCGCCGCTTCGGGAACACGCCCGATAGTTGTATCGTTAACAATAACCTTTACTTTTTCACCATTTGAATAGAAAAGATTTTCCTCAAAAAGCTTCTTTGCAGCAAGCGCAAGCGCCATTGTCTGCTCCTCTAAACTTTCGCGAAGCTTCATCGGGCCTCTACGAGCATCGATAATCGGCCTTATACCTATAACCGGATAATCACCTTTATATCTGTTTTTAGCCATAAATATCCCTTCCTTTTAATTATAGTATATACAAATTAATTATACCGCTATAAGATTTCGTGTCAACTTACACGGAAATTCTATATATCTTAATTATAGCCGGAAAAGATATTTAATATAAATTTAAAAGAGTTTTTTACTGTCAAGAAGAAGTGTTACAGGTCCGTCATTTAAGAGCTCTACCTTCATATCTGCACCAAAAATTCCCGTTTTTACGCCAATGCCTCTTTCCTTAAGGCTTTTAATGAATTTTTCATACATTTCATTTGCATAGTCGGGCTTTCCTGCAGAAGAAAAGCTTGGCCTTTTACCTTTTCGGCAGTCACCAAAAAGTGTAAACTGCGAGACAACGAGAATTTCTCCTCCAATATCCTCAACACTTAAATTCATTTTGTCGTTCTCATCCTGAAAAATTCTGAGTCCCGCCGTTTTTTCAACAAGATAGTTTAAATCGTTTTCGTCATCCTCATCACATACGCCTAAAAATACCAAAAGACCTTTTTCAATCTTGCCTATGATATTTCCATCTACTGTTACCTGAGCATAACTTACTCTTTGTAATATTGCTCTCACTTACAATTCACCTTTCTTAATTAAACAGATGCAGTCTCTTTTTCTGCTTCTATTTTCTTAAGTTCCTCTTCTTCAAGAAGTCTGAAGTTAACCTTTCCAACAAGTGTTTTAGGCAAATCTTCTTTAAATTCAATATCGTACGGCATTGAATACTTTGCAATGTTTTTTGAGCAGTAAAGCATAAGTTCTTCTTTAAGCTCATCGCTTGCCTTAACTCCTGTTGCAAGCTTTACATAAGCTTTTACTTTTTGCATTTTGTATTCATCAGGCACACCGATAACACAACTCATCTGCACCTTTTCGTGCTTATCAAGGATGTTTTCTATCTGCGCAGGGTAAACATTGTAGCCTGATGTTATAATCATTCTTTTTGCCCTGCCTTTAAAGTATATAAATCCTTCATTATCCATATACCCGAGGTCACCTGTATAAACCCAGGTAAGTCCGTCACTGTGTTTTTTGAGTGTCTGGGCGGTTTCTTCGGGGTGATTCATATACTCTTTCATAACAGTAGGACCGGCAAGCAGAATTTCACCCTCTTCCCCATACGGAAGCTCCTTATCAGTGCCGGGCTTTACGATTTTTATAAAGGTATCAGGAAATGGGATTCCTATACTTCCTTTTTTATACATAGTAGCAGGAGTAAGACAGCACGCGGTTACAGTTTCCGTTGTGCCATAACCCTCACGCACCTGAATCATGCTTTTATGGTCATATAAGAATTTATCAAGTTTTTTCTTTAATTCTATTGAAAGCGAATCTCCCCCGGAGAATACACCTTTAAGTGAGCTTAAGTCAGCCTTATCCATAAAGTCAAGTCTTAAAAGTGCTTCGTAAAGAGTTGGTACGCCTGCAATAAAGTTACACTTGTATTTTAAAATCAATTTAGCATAGCTCTTTGGTGTAAATCTTGGAACTAATATACATCTTCCACCGCTTGTAAGCATTGTATGAACGCAAACACCAAGTCCGAACCCATGGAAAAGTGGCATTGCCGCAAGCATTTTATCTCCTACCCTAAACATAGGATTTGCCGAAATAACCTGTTGGCCAAGAGCATTAAAGTTTCCGTTTGTAAGTACGATTCCCTTACTTGTACCCGTTGTTCCACCTGAATAAAGAATAACGGCAGGGTCATCTTTTCTTCTCTTAACACTGTAATTATAAAAGCAGCACTTTCCAAGATGCAAAAACTCATTCCATCTTATAACCGGTGCATCAGAGGGAATTTTTTGAATTTTACGTGCTTCCGTAAGCATATAACCTGCTTTAATCGGCTTTGAAAGCTCATCCTTCACACTTGCAATAATAATATTTACAACCTTTGTATTTTGCCTTACTTTTTCAAACTTTCCGTAAAACTGGTCAAGTGTAATGGCAGTAACACTTTCTGACTCATTAAGATAGAATTCTATCTCTTTTTCTGCAGAAAGCGGATGAATCATATTCGCAACCGCACCGACAAGGTTAATTGCATAAAAAGCATATATTGCCTGCGGGCAATTTGGCATTGCAATAGTAACTTTGTCATCTTCTCTTATTCCAATGGTTTTAAGCGCCTTTGCACATTTTCTTACTTCATTTACAAGCTTTGAATATGTAGTGGAAACACCCATAAAATCAAAGGCAATATTGTTTGGGTACTGCTCTGCTATTTTTTCAACAGCTTCAAACATTGTTCCCTCAAAATAGTCAAGATTCATAGGAACATCGCCCATAAAATCCTTCCATGGTGTTTTTACTATGCTTTTACTCATAATCTACCTCTTCTCCAAACGGTCTTTCCAGAAGTTCCGGATTTTCAAGTAATTTTTTTATAAGCTTAACGGTTTTTGAAAAATAATAACCATCGGCAATTCTTTCATCAACAGTAAGTCCGATATCTACACTGTCACGCATTGTGACATTTCCGCTTTCATCAAAAAATGGCCTTATTTTCTTTTCACCAACTACAGCGAATATTGATGTTGTCCCCCAGTTTGTAAGATGGTGATATCCGCTTTTTAATTTAATAGAGCCAAGATTTGATAGAATTACTGATGAATAGTACGGGTCTGTTGATATAACAGGACTGGGGATTTTTCCGAATCTATCAAGAACACATACAAATCTTACCAAAGCTTTTGAGATAAATCTTGGCATCTTATTAAATATATTCATAACTTCGACCGTTGAATCCTGCTTTTTTTCTTTTCTGCAACGGTGAATCTGCCTATATATTTCTTTTCGCACAGTTTCAATGTTATCTTCTTTTTCTGCGCGGATGAGTGCCATTCCTTCCTCCGACTCATCATCAAACACCTTTTTAATTACAAAAGATGCTGTAACTTCATTTCTTTGGTACATATTTTTATTTGCAATAAATCTGTTCATCTTCGGTCTGAGTGTAATGGTCTTTAAAACCGTAGACACAATTATCTGGAACAGATTATACTTATATTCAGGGTTATCCTTGTTTTTTTCCTCAATATATTTATTAATATTAGTTAAATCAATTCTTTCTGAAATAAACGCCTCGTTATCACATCTGTTTGGATAAATAAGTGGCATAAGAAAGTGCATCGAGTCTAAATTTCTTAATAAAGTGCCGTCTTTTCTGTCACCAAATCTTCGTTTTGCACACATTTTTTGTCTCCTTAACTGTTATGATTTATTATAAATGCATCTATATAATCATCTATATTCTAAAGGGAATTCGGAATAACCGAATTCCCTTTAAGTTTATTTAGGCTTTTTTCTTTGTTATTGCTTTCATCACAAACAAGAATGCAATAGTAAGTACCACGCCAATAGCCAGAAGAATCCACGCGTTATGAATAAATCCTGCAAGAATGTATGTAACAAACGATATCGCAGCAACACTTATCGCATAAGGAAGCTGTGTTGAAACGTGGTTAATGTGGTTACATTCACCGCCTGCTGATGACATTATTGTGGTGTCTGATATCGGAGAGCAGTGGTCACCGCAAACTGAACCTGCAAGACATGCTGACATACAGATAATAAGCATTGGGCTGCCTGCATCAAAGATTGTAATAACAATCGGGATAAGGATACCAAATGTACCCCATGATGTACCTGTTGAGAATGAAAGCACACACGCTACAAGGAATATAATTGCAGGTAAAATAGCTGTAAGTCCACCTGCAGCGCCGTTTACAAGGTCTGCAACAAATATTTTAGCGCCAAGAAGGCCCGTCATATTCTTAAGAGCTGTAGCAAATGTAAGAATGAATATCGCAGGTACCATTGCGATAAATCCGCTTGGAACACACTCCATTGCTTCCTTAAATGTCATAACTCTGCGAAGGAGCATATAAATCATGATGATTAAGAGTGAAACTATGCCACCCCACGGAAGACCAACAGTTGCATCTGTATTTGCAAATGCATTTACAAATGTTTCACCACTGAAGAACCCGCCAACGTAAATAAGAGCAAACACACAAAGAGTT
Source organism: Clostridia bacterium (assembly GCA_045591265.1). Taxonomy (GTDB): domain Bacteria; phylum Bacillota; class Clostridia; order UMGS1883; family UMGS1883; genus UMGS1883. The sequence goes on from JAZNSQ010000035.1 coordinate 10,096, forward strand.
ATGAGAATAACAACGGGAAGTACAAGGTCGATTACCTTACCTTTTGAAGAATGCTCAACCTGCTTGCTTTCAGCACGGTCACCGCAAGTGTAAAGGTCACCCTTTTCAATAGCGTTGTATTCGTGAAGCTTCATCGGACCGAAATCAAACTTCATAAGTGTTATTCCAATTACAAACACGAATGTAAGAAGTGAATAGAAGTTATACGGAATTGCTTTAATAAAGAGCGCAAGGCCCTGTCCGTCTTCTGCATATGAAGCTACCGCTGCTGCCCATGAAGAAATCGGAGCAATCATACAAATAGGTGCAGCCGTTGCATCGATAAGGTATGAAAGCTTTGCTCTTGAAACCTTGTGGCTATCAGTTACAGGACGCATTACAGAGCCAACTGTAAGGCAGTTAAAGTAGTCATCAATAAAGATAAGTACGCCCAAAACGAATGTAGCAAGCATCGCACCTGTACGTGACTTAACATTTTTCTTTGCCCATTCACCAAATGCGGCGCTTCCGCCTGCTTTGTTGATAAGAGCAACAATAATGCCAAGAACAACCAGGAACACAAAAATACCTGCAGTGTCACTTACTGCTGAAACGATACCGCTTGATAAAATGTTATCCATTGCTAAAACGGGGTTGAACGCGGTCGAGAAAAGACCACCCACAACAATACCGATAAAGAGCGAAGAATAAACTTCTTTAGTAATAAGGGCAAGTACAATAGCTATAATAGCGGGAAGTATTGCCCAGAAAGTTGCATAGAAGGGAATTTCTGTCTGCTTTGCCTCTTCTGCCGTCTTTGCACGCTTTTCAAAAAGACCGTCTGTTGATGAAATATCATCATTATAGTGACCGTCATCAAAATAAGCTGATGCGTCGTCATAATTTGTAAGGTCAAGCACAACGCTTTCCTCACCGTCTGTGTAAACATAATGTGTTTCATCTGCAACAACTTCTGCATAAGCAGGTGTTAAAACACACATGAATACAACAACCAATGCAGCTAAAAGTGCAAAGCTGCGTTTAATTGTCTTTTTCATTTTAACCCTCTCCTTTAAAATAAAGAATATAAAATAATTTTCTTTTACTTTACGACTCTAATTTTAACAGAATAAGCTACCAATGTCAACAAATCTTTCACCAAAATCTGACAATTACTTACATTATTTATACACTAATAAAAAGCCATCTGCTCACTATTTAGAGCCGATGGCTTTTTTATTACCTGCAGATATAAATAAACTCAATTTTGTCGTTATTATTAACCTTATGTTGAGAACAACCATGCATAGGGCTTTCTCCGTTTACAGTGTAAATCCAGCCGGAATTTCCGCAGTCAAACTCGTACAAATTTCCTATTCCCTTAACATATACAGAATTGTAAACTATAGATTGCTCTGCATCCAGATGTATATTATTTGCCTCTGTCTCACGTTTTAAAACGTCAAACACAGTTTCTTCACCATTGATTTCTATTTTGCTTCCACTGTAAATTATGCCATTTGGAGGAACGTAATCCCGTTTATTTTCGGAAAGCTTATCGATTTTTTCAAGAAGAGCATCGCATCTTACAATCAAACTACATGTGTAAGTTTTAATCTCCTCTTTTTCATATTGAGGTTCTGTTTTTTCCTCTTTTTGAGCGTAAATAGGTTCTTCTACAGGTGCAGTTTGTGCATTATTTTCCTGCACCTGTTTTTCTATAACATCTTTTTCCGTAGTATTTGAATTAATTGCCTGCTTTACACCTAATCCAAATACAAACATAACTAAAACTATTAAAACAAAAAAGCCTGCCGTAAATATTCTTTTTCTCATTTTCCTATCACTTCCGCAAATCGCATAATCATTGTTGCCACCTCTGCTCTTGTTGCATTATCATCGGGGCAGAGCATTTTCCCTTCTCTTCCGTTTATAATACCGCTTTGAACCGCATATTTCATTGCATCCATAGCGTATGCAGATACATATTTGGCATCATTGTACTGTGCTAAGTCTTTTTCTACACCTGAATATTCACCATTATTTGCTATTAACATATAACGGAACAGAATCACCGCAAGCTGTTCTCTTGTAACATCTGCTTCAGGAGAGAATTCATGTTCATTAACGCCTGTTATAATCTTGTTAGCAGCCGCCCACCTAACACCATCAGCATACCACGCATCGGAGGAAACGTCAGCAAACGTCAACTCATTGACCTTTTCTGAGGGAGAAGCTAATCTGTAAAGAACTGTAACAAGCATACCCCTTGTCATCTGTTTATTTGGTTCAAAATTTTCACCTGTGCCATTAAAAAGTTTCTTTTCGTAAACATACGAAATAGCATCATAATGCCAGTCGTTTTTTGATATATCCGAAAAAACAGTTTCAACAGGGCTTAAAACCGGTGTTTCTTTTTCTTCATCTTTAGGTTTCTCTTCGTCATCCTTAGTGGTTATTCCACCGCTTGAAAGTCCGCCGCCTTTTGCAGATAGAGAAATATTTATCTTCTTTGCAGTTCGGCTTAATACATCTTCAGCTGTAATTTCGATTGTTCCTGCTTTTTCATAGTAACCTGATGCCGAGGCTGTATAAGCATAAGTTCCTTCATTTAAATCAAAAGTATTCCCATATAGAGCCGCCATATTTTCAATAGTAACGGTGGCGCTTACCGGCGAAACTTCAAATACCACAGGGCAATGCTCTACACCGGTAATATTTATTTCTTCCATAGGTTGTGACGAAAAGTCATATAGTCTTTTTCCTTGTTTGAATAATTGCCATGCCAAAAGCCCACGAAATCCCTGCTCCGTCGCAAATGCATTCGGGAAATAGCTTAAGCTATCGTCTGCAGTTGAAAGAAGTCCGTCAATCAAACTGTTTTCTCCATTTTTAACCACGGATGCATCTATCCCGGATGCAGACAAAGCACACAGCGCAAGTCCGGTCGATGCTGCCTCGTAGCTTTCATAGCCGTCTATTAAGCCATCTTCACGTTGCTCTCCTTTTAGTATTTCGATTGCATCTTCTATTATAGAACTATAATCACTATAATAAGGACTCAGCGCCATAATCATCGGTGCTAAAGCATCTGTCCCTTCCGTTACATCCATCCAAATATCTTTTTTTCCGATAGCCTCATTAACAAGCCACTGCAGCTGCTCATCAGTTGCGTAATCTTCTGTCTGTGTAAGCGCCAATATTACATATGGCAGTCTGAATACATTGGTAACTTCTTCATCCTGAGCATCAACCAAATCAGTTAGTCTTTCCACAAAATCAATCATCACAAAGTCTTTTGCGTACACATTTCGGGCATCGTAACCAAGGCTGCGAAGAGCTATAATTGTCTTTGCCAAATCACCCGGTCTATCCGCATTACTGTAATATTCTACCAAAGCATCTCTTGCCTCTTCTTTTCGCTCTTCGCTAAGGTAGTTTTCACTTTCCGGGAACAGTTTTTCATAACAAATCAAATCTGCAATAATCCACGGAAGATTGCTCTCATCAAGACTAAAATCACTTTCAGAATAACCCTTTGCAATGTTATGGATTATCTTGATTTCAGGTAACATTTTAGCTTTTAGAACGCAAGAGGGCGCAATAATCGCAGTTACAGTTTTGTCATCTACTATCTTTGTCTTTTTAGCAGAGATAATGTATGTACCTTCCGCATCAAATGAAAGCGTAGCCTTACCATCACTGTCTGTTATAACATCACTTTCCTCTCCGTTGATTGTAACTATAGCACCCTCACACGGAGAATAAATAGGGTTCCAAAGCTCGTCATAACCACTTGCATAAAGCAACTGCAGTTCAACCGATTCATCCAGTAAAATCTCTTTATTTGCTAAATCGAAATAAGAATAGCTTTCAAATTCTTCATCATTTTCGTAGATGTACGCATCAATATAATCTCCGCTTTCTATAACATGGTCAAGCCCATTAACTTTTTCGCTACCGCTATTTACCTGATAGCCAAAATTATGGCTTGTATCTCCCCAGAGAACATCTATTCCAAGCCCCCATTTTCCTTCGCTGGAGGCATACCCAGATTCCCCATCAGGATAATGGTTTTTGTGAAGTGAACGTAAAGCGTCATCTATGATGTATTCACTCTTTCCTGCCAATATTACGGGAACCTGACACATAACATTTCCATCTGCGTCTTCCACTATTTCTCCATACCTGCTTACAGTAACATAAACTGTAATTTCTGCACTTGTTTCTTCCGCAAAAACTACCATTATTCCCAACAGCAGTGTAAATGCGAGTAACAGACACAAAATTTTTTTCTTCATTATAATCATCCTTTTCGTAAAAATATCTATATAAAAAAGCTGTGGTAGTTAAAAAACTACCACAGCTGACTTTTCCTGTGATAAATCACAATTTGCGCACGAAAACAAAGCCGAAAAAATACTTTCGGGCACACAAAAAAATTATTCCCATACGGAATAATATCAAAGCAGGTCTTCCGACTCACATCATATAAAGCAATGCTTTGCATTTTTGCGCTCTGCCTTCTCAGTTTCCCAATGACTGGCTTTCACCAACGAATCACAAAAACATTCGATATATACGGCGACAGTTATCGTCACGGATTCTAACCGTGTTCCCTTTTCACCGAAGGCACCTACGCAGTGCCACCGACACTCTGTGTGACAATATTTAATTTTTTACATTTTACAACATCCAAAACAAAAAGTCAATCTAATTATTGTATAGTGCATTTCTTTTTATTACCCCACAGGCAATCTTCTCCCCTGTATTTCCGCCAGGTTGGGTTGTAAAGTCATCCTCATTAGAGTGTATAATTATGGTTTTCCCAAGCATTTCCTCGACTGTAAATCTGTCCGTAATAAATATCATAAACGCTACTCCGTTATTTTCAAATAACGGGGGCATATCACCTGAATGATAAGGATGCAAACAATCCTTTGGATTATAGTGTGTTTTTACATTTGCATATATATCTTCTTTATTTCCAGTACAGCTTTCGCCTTCGTGAATATGAAATCCAAACACACACATTTTCGCGTTTTTTTCGTTTGCGGCAATCCTTGTGGATATAATTATCACTCTTATTACCGTATGCTTTCCTTGTTGCGTCATAAAGAACCTCATATGCCGTCTTATTTGACCCTGTAAGCTTTTTTTCATTAAGAACCTTAATTACGTAGTCTTGATACTTTTTCCATTCCTTAGCCGCTGCCTGCTTCATTCTATGGCTAAATTCGTGCGTTGCTACGAAGCGTGCGGGGTTTTCTGCATCGACATCTATAAACACCACTTGCGGTGTTATAATGCCGTCAAGTGCTTGTTCACTGTCTTCAAAAAGTCCCTCAACTATAATTGCCTTCATTCCCAAATCCTGCGCCATCTTCTGAATGCTTACATAGGAAGTAATATCTCTCTTTTTTAAGGCTATTGAGTGCTCATTTACTACAATTCCGCCCTCACTCTTGCCTTTCAACTGCTCTATAGCTCCTCTTAACTTCTCATATTCCGCTGCGGAGTCAAGGTTCTCCCTGTTTGCTTCTGCTGCAGATGCTATGCGTGAACGCTCCTTTGACGAATTATTTCCGCCGTTTTGCATAGAATGAGTATTGACAACAGGTTTATCTTGTGATACATTGTTGATAGTAGGAGTTGACTCGTTTACATGTGTCGTGTTGTTATCAACCGTCGTGTCTGAGTCGACTCCTATTTTTATAACTTCATGCAGGTAAAATTTATTATTAAGGTTATTCTTCGGGTATGATTTGACAATTACTCCGATGACATTTTCTTTGTTACTTATTAAACCTTTACCTATAATAGCATAAGTATCGTATCCCCTGTTTTTCCAATTGCTCTGAAAATCAACAATCTTTCCTTTTTCTATTACAGGTCTAATTGCCACTACTGCAGTATATTTTTCTTTACCTATTCCATGAAAAGTTGTAGATTTTGCCCCTTTTTTATTTAATTCTACAATGCCGATGCGGGGATTTAATGCTTTTCCTCCTATAGATTTAAAATAATTATATATGCCTGCAGATGCAATTTCGTTTTTATCTATCATATTAGATTGAACATCAAAAACACTTGCATCGTTTTTTATTTTATCAAAGTTATGTATCATAACATCTATTAAATGCTCTTTATCTGAGTCCTCTCCAGAAAAATTAGCACTCATATCTATCTTATACCTAACCTCCCCGTTCTTTCCGCTTTTGCCGTTCTTTGCTTCCTTCGAAGCTTCCTTATAGCACTTTTCCCAGAGTGAGCGTTCATTTTCTTTATACGGGATATTAAGCTTATCAAGAACCTAAAACCACATATCCTTTACCTTTGTTGCAAGCGACTTGCTGTGATTTATAAAATCAAGCAGGTCTTTTTCATTTTTAAAAAGCTTTTCGGTAAAATCACTTGCCATTTCATCCTGAAGCTCTGTTTCGCTTATTTTTCCGTAAGCATCTTCGTAGGTCTCGAGCGCACTTTCATATCTACCTTTTCCCTCATATACAGATACTACAGGGCCATTTGGGGACGTACATTTTTTGGCTTGTTTTAAAAAGCCTCCTGAATTATTCAATATTCATTATTCATCAACAAAAAAAGAACACCTACGATTGTAAGTGTTCTTTTCGTTTGTTCCGGCAACGACCTACTCTCCCGGGCAGCTTCCCGCCAAGTACCATCAGCACTGCAGAGCTTAACTTCCGTGTTCGGAATGGGAACGGGTGTGACCTCTGCGTCATAGTCACCGAATATAGAGAATGTAATTTGCACTCTCAAAATTG
>JAZNSQ010000036.1:0-28366 GCA_045591265.1 Clostridia bacterium
AAGGTTGTTAAAAGAACTGTAAAAATAAAAGCTCATGATGAGGAAAACACATGTGGTATAGGTGACCGTGTTAAAGTTATGGAAACACGTCCTTTGAGCCGAGATAAGAGATGGAGATTGGCAGAAATCATTGAGAAGGCTAAATAATTCTTCTCTAAAACAAGAAGGAGTGAAAAAACATGATACAACAGCAAACTCTATTGAAGGTTGCCGACAATACAGGTGCTAAAGAGCTTATGTGCATCAGAGTGTTGGGAGGCTCCCTCAGAAGATATGCCAATATTGGCGATGTGGTAGTTGCTTCAGTTAAGAAAGCAGCTCCCGGCGGTATGGTTAAAAAGGGTGATGTTGTTAAGGCTGTTATCGTGCGTAGCAGAAAAGGCGCAAGAAGAGCCGATGGAACATACATCAAATTTGATGAAAATGCCGCAGTAATCATTAAAGAAGATAAAAACCCCAGAGGAACTCGTATATTTGGACCGGTTGCAAGAGAATTGAGAGACTTCGATTATATGAAGATTCTTTCACTCGCACCCGAAGTACTCTAATGGGAGGTGCGCACAGTGAACATCAATATTAAAAAGAATGACCAGGTTATCGTAATTTCCGGTAACGACAAGGGTAAAAAAGGTAAAGTTCTCAGCATTGACCGTGAAAATGGCCGTGTGCTTGTTGAAGGTATCAATATGGCTACAAAGCATAAAAAGCCCCGTAGACAGGGCGAAGCTGGCGGAATTATCCACCAGGAAGCAGCAATTGATATCAGCAACGTAATGCTCGTATGTGCTAAATGCGGTCAGCCTACAAGAGTGGGCTACACAATTCTTACTGACGGAAACAAAGTTCGTACATGTAAGAAGTGTAATGAAAACTTGGATTAATTGAAAGGAGGTAAGTGCATTGTCAACGATGAAAACTCTTTACACACAAGAGGTTGCACCGGCGCTTTTTAAGACATTTAACTACAAAAGCACCATGCAGATTCCGAAGTTAGATAAGATTGTTATAAACATCGGTCTTGGTGAAGCAAAGGATAACGCAAAGGTTATCGATGCTGCGCTTAGTGATCTTACAGCAATTACAGGTCAGAAGCCCGTTATCACAAAGGCTAAAAAGTCTGTTGCTAACTTCAAACTTAGACAAGGCATGAACATCGGCGTCAAGGTTACACTCCGTGGCGAAAAGATGTATGAGTTTATAGACAGACTCTTTAACGTAGCACTTCCCCGCGTTAGAGACTTTAGGGGAATTAACCCCAATTCATTTGACGGTAGAGGAAACTATTCTCTCGGTATCAAAGAACAGCTCATATTCCCTGAAATTGAATATGATAAAATAGACAAAATCAGAGGTATGGACATTATATTTGTTACTACTGCAAAAACTGATGAAGAGGGCCGCGAACTCTTAAAACTTATGGGTGCGCCCTTTGCCAGAAGCTAAGGGGAGGTATAAATAATGGCTAAAAAAGCAATGGTTTTAAAACAGCAGAAAACACCTAAGTTTAGCACAAGAGCCTATAACAGATGCAAAATCTGCGGCAGACCTCACGGTTATTTGAGAAAATATGGCATTTGCCGTATCTGCTTCAGAGAACTTGCATACAAGGGAGAAATTCCCGGAATTAAAAAGGCAAGCTGGTAAGTATAAAGATTTGGAAAAGGAGGTTTACTCATGCAAATCACAGATCCTATTGCTGATATGCTTACAAGAATCCGTAATGCGAATTCAGCAAAGCATGAAACAGTTGATGTTCCGGTTTCCAATATGAAGAAGGCAATTGCCGAGATTCTTCTTGAGGAAGGTTACATTAAAAGTTATGATATTGTAGATGACGGAAAGCAGGGCATGATTCACATCACCCTTAAGTACGCCGCTAATAAAGAAAAGGTTATTACAGGACTTAAGAGAGTTTCTAAACCCGGTTTAAGAGTTTATGCCGGTTGTGAAGAGCTTCCGAGAGTACTTAAAGGCCTTGGTATTGCAATTGTATCCACATCAAAGGGGATTATGACAGACAAAAAAGCAAGAGCCGAAAAAATCGGTGGAGAAGTTCTTGCATTTGTTTGGTAATTATTTATTAATTTAGGTGGTGAAAAAATGTCAAGAATAGGTAGAATGCCTATCACCGTTCCCGCGGGCGTAACAGTTACCATTGATAATGGCAACTTCGTTACAGTAAAAGGACCTAAGGGTGAGCTTAAAAAGCAGCTTTGCGGTGATATGATTATAAAGCAGGAAAACGGCGTTGTTGAAATAACACGCCCCAGCGAAATCAAAAAGCATAAGGCTCTTCACGGCCTTACAAGAACCCTTCTTAACAACATGGTTGTTGGTGTAACAGAAGGCTTTAAAAAGGAACTTGAGATTAACGGCGTTGGTTACAGAGCAAATATGCAGGGTAAAACACTTGTGTTAAACCTTGGTTACTCTCACAGCGTTGAGATGAACGCCCCCGAAGGAGTTTTGGTGGAAGTTCCGGACGCTAACAAAATTATTATCAGCGGTACAGACAAACAGGCAGTTGGTCAGTTTGCAGCTGAAGTAAGAGAAAAACGCCCGCCGGAGCCGTATAAGGGCAAAGGTATTAAGTATGTTGGCGAATATATCATCCGTAAGGAAGGTAAAGCCGGCAAAGCGAAGTAAGAGAGGAGATAAAGCGATATGGTTAGCAAAACTAACAGCAATAAGGCAAGAATCAAAAGACATGGCCGTATTCGTAACCACATCAGTGGTACAGCTCTGCGCCCCCGTCTTAACGTATTTAGAAGCCTTAAGAATATTTACGCGCAGATCATCGATGATGAAAACGGCGTAACCTTAGTATCCGCTTCAAGTCTCGAACTTAAAGAAACTTATGGCGGTAACAAGGAAGCAGCAAAAGAAGTTGGTAAGTTAGTAGCTCAGAAGGCTGCCGAAAAAGGTATTGAAACGGTTGTATTTGACCGTAGCGGTTATATCTACCACGGTAGAGTTGCTGAGCTTGCAGAAGGCGCCCGTGAAGGCGGCCTGAAGTTCTAAAAGAAGGAGGGAGATTATGTCAGAGCGTATTGACGCATCAACACTTGATATAAAGGAAAAGGTTGTTCACATAAGCCGCGTAGCAAAGACTGTAAAAGGCGGACGTACCATGCGTTTTAGTGCACTTGTTGTAGTAGGTGACGAAAACGGCAAGGTAGGTTGCGGTATGGGTAAGGCAGCCGAAGTTCCGGATGCAATCAGAAAAGGTATTGAAGACGCGAAGAAGAACATGGTTTCTGTTCCTTTAGCAGGTTCGACAATTCCTTATGAAATAACTGGTGAGTACGGCGCAGGAAGAGTTCTTCTTATGCCGGCAAAAGAAGGTACAGGAGTTATCGCCGGCGGTGCAGTACGTGCCGTTGTAGAGCTTTGCGGTATCAAAGATATCAGAACAAAGTGCCTTCGTTCAAACAATCCGAGAAATGTAGTTAGAGCTACAATTCAGGGTCTTTCATCTCTTAAGAGTGCAGAAGAGGTTGCTCGTTTAAGAGGTAAGGCTGTAGAAGAACTGTAAGGGGGAGTAAAAAATGGCAAAGCTTAAAGTAACACTTGTTAAAAGCGTTATTGGTTCTAAGCAGGACCAGATTGCTACTGTTAAGGCTCTCGGTCTTAAAAAGATTCGTGACGTTAAGGAGCATGAAGATAATCCCCAGATCAGAGGGATGGTTAACAAGGTGTGTCACCTTGTTAAAGTAGAAGAAATCTAATTTAAGGAGGTGTAGCAATATGAAACTTAATGAGCTTAGTCCCGCACCGGGCAGCAAAACTGAAGCCAAGAGAAAGGGCAGAGGTGCAGGTACCGGTAACGGAAAGACAGCAGGTCGCGGTCATAAGGGTCAGAACGCTCGTAGCGGCGGTGGCGTAAGACCGGGATTTGAAGGTGGACAGATGCCTATTTACAGACGTTTGCCCAAGAGAGGTTTCACAAATATATTTGCTAACAAATATACAGAAATTAACGTTTCTGAACTCAATAAATTTGAGGATGGCACAGTGGTAGATGCTACTCTTTTGAAAGAAACTGGAGTTATCTCTAAAATTCTTGACGGAGTTGTAGTACTTGGTCGCGGTGAACTCAATAAGAAGGTTACAGTTAAAGTGGCACGCGTTACAAAGGGTGCTGCACAGAAGATTGAGGCTGCCGGTGGCAAGGTGGAGGTGATCTAAAATGCTGCAAACATTACGTAATGCATGGAAGATCCCGGATTTAAGAAAAAAATTCATCTACACAATATTGCTTTTGGTTGTATTTCGTCTTGGAAGTGTAATCCCCGTTCCGTGGATTGACAAGGCTGCTTTGCAGGCTTGGCTTTCAGGCTCACAGGGAAGCACCCTCTTTGACTTGCTTGATACATTCTCAGGTGGTGCTTTTTCACAGGCTACTATCTTTGCAATGTCAATCACACCCTACATCAACAGCTCAATTATTGTTCAGCTTTTGTGTGTAGCAATTCCTGCTCTTGAAAGAATGAGCAAGGAAGGTGAAGAAGGAAAAAACAAAATTACAAAGATTACAAGATATTTAACAGTTGTTTTGGCAGCTATTCAGTCTTACGGTCTTTATGTAACCCTTCATAATCAGGGTGCTATAATGAACGTTTCTGGCGTGCCAAGCTTCCTTGTAGCTTTAACAATCGTTCTTTCCTTTACGGCAGGTACAGCATTTTTGATGTGGCTTGGCGAAGGAATTACCGGTAAAGGTATTGGTAACGGTATATCAATGCTTATCTTTGCAGGTATCGTAAGCAGTATTCCGCTTATGATTAAAAACGCTTGGATGAGCTTTATCCCCACAGGACGCTGGTATATGCTTATTGCACTTGTAATTTATGCAGTAGCTTCAATAATGTTTGTTATACTCATTAACGAGGCAGAGCGCAGAATTCCGGTTCAGTATGCAAAGCGTGTTGTAGGAAGAAAAATGTACGGTGGACAGAGCTCCAACATTCCGATTAAGGTTTCTATGGCAGGCGTTATCCCGATTATCTTTGCAATGAGCATTATGACATTCCCGGGAACACTTGCACAGCTTTTCGGAAAGACAGAAGGAGTACTTGTTAAAATAACACAGTTTGTTACAACTGGTCCTGTATATCCGATTTTGTATTTCTTATTGATTGTTGGTTTTACCTACTTCTATACATCAATTATCTTTAATCCTATAGAAGTATCAAACAATATTAAGAATAACAACGGTATGGTTCCGGGAATTCGTCCCGGCAGACCGACAACAGAGTATATCTCAAAGGTTCTCGGCAGAATTACACTTATCGGTGCAATTTTCCTTGGAATCATTGCAGTATTACCCATTGTTTTGACACAGGTTCTTTCAAGCACAGGTCTTCTTCCTGCAGACCTTTCTGCACTTTCACTTACAGGAACAAGCCTTCTTATCGTAGTTGGTGTTGCTCTTGAAACAACTCGTGAAGTTGAAAGCCAGATGATTATGCGTCATTATAAGGGATTCCTTGAATAATGATGTAAGGTAGGAAAAAAGTTGCTTGAATCCTGAAAGAAGGGAAATTATGAAATTGACGATTATGGGCCCCCCCGGAGGCGGAAAGGGAACACAGGCTGAAATCATCAGCGAAACCCTTAATTTAGCGCACATCTCCACCGGGGCAATAATAAGAGGAGCTATCAGAGAAAAGTCACCACTTGGCTTGGCGGCAGAGGATTATATAGCAAAAGGTCAGCTCGTTCCGGACAGTATCGTAATTGATATGGTCTTAAAAAGACTTGGTGAGGCTGACTGCTCAAAAGGCTATATTTTAGATGGCTTTCCGCGTACAATCGTTCAGGCCCAGACCTTGAAAGAAAACGGTATCATTCTTGACGCTGCAATTAATCTTGACGTTAAGGATGAAGAAATCGTAAAAAGACTTTCCGGAAGACGTGAGTGTAAAAAGTGTGCAACGCCTTATCACGTAGTTGCCAATCCTCCGAAGATTGATGGCATATGCGATAAATGCGGTGCAGAGCTTATAACACGCTCGGATGATGTTCCGGAAACTATCCGTCAGAGACTTGACGTCTATCACAAGCAGACAGAACCGCTTATTGACTTCTATAAAAACGAAGGCGTGCTTAAAAATATCGCAGGCGTAAGTACAATAGAAGAAACAACAAGCGCTGTTTTGAAGGCTTTAGGAGTAGAGGACTGATGATAGTACTAAAAAACAAACAAGAAATTGAAATAATTAAAGATGCGGGAAAAGTTGTAAGTGAAGCACTTTTACTTGCTAAGGAAAGTATAAAAGTCGGAATGACAACAAAGGAGCTAAACGATATAATTGAAAAATCAATTATAAAAAATGGAGCCAGAGCGTCATTTAAGAATTACAACGGATTTCCCGCAGCAAGCTGCATCTCACCTAACAGTGTCGTCGTTCACGGAATACCGTCTGACAAGGTGGTTTTAAATGAAGGCGACATCGTAAGCGTGGATGTGGGAGCTTGTTTAAAAGGTTATCACGCCGATGCGGCGAGAACCTTTCCCGTAGGAAATATTTCATTGGAAGCAAAAAAACTGATTGATGTGACTAAAGAGTGCTTTTTTAAGGGTGCAGAAGTTGCGTGCCACGGTAACAGGGTGGGAGATATCGGATTTAAAATCCAAAGCTATGCCGAGGAAAATGGCTTTAGCGTAGTTCGCGAGCTTGTCGGTCATGGCGTAGGAAAGAATCTTCATGAGTCTCCGGACATACCAAACTTCGGAAAAGAAGGAAGGGGTGTGCGCCTTGTAAATGGCATGGTAATCGCGATAGAGCCTATGATAAATGCAGGATGTAAAGAGGTTAGTTTCAATCATGAGGATGGATGGACTGTTACAACGCGTGACGGTTTGCTTTCGGCTCATTACGAAAATACCCTCGCAATAACGGAAAACGGACCTGTTTTCCTTACATTGTAGGTGAAAGTATGAACAGCGGATTAGTAGTAAAAAGTCTTGCAGGTCACGATAAAGGTTCTTACTTTGTGGTGCTTCGTACCGAGGGTGAGTTTGCCTTTATTGCGAATGGTAAGACAAAAACTATTGAAAAACCCAAAAAGAAAAAGAAAAAGCATCTTGAGGTTTTAGGAAGCCTTGAAAAGCTTTCTGAAAGAGAAACTCTTTACGATGCACATATCAGAAAAGAGCTTGGAAGTTTTATTAAAAAAGGGAGGTTGTAGCCTTGGCTAAAGAGGATGTATTAGAATTAGAAGGTACAGTGCTTGAAGCTTTGCCCAACGCTATGTTTCAGGTAGAGCTTGACAACGGTCATCAGATCTTAGCACATATATCCGGTAAGTTAAGGATGAACTTTATAAGGATTTTGCCCGGAGACAAGGTTACTGTGGAGCTTTCTCCATACGACCTCACTCGCGGTAGAATAACATGGCGAGCTAAATAAATAAGCATACGGAAGTCAATCCCGATGTGGTTTTAAAATGATAATTTTGGATTACCCTTCACAAAATCCCTTGAAAATACAAAAAGTATTCTCTGCGGTATTTTGTTTGATTAATCTCTAAATTCTCTATTTTAAAACTCTTCGACCTTATACGCATTAGAATTTGCCAGAATTTTGATGCGAAGGACGAAGAAAGGCTGACGCCTTTTGAGGACGACAAATTAAAAGTATGCAAATTAAAAAAGTATAAGGCATATCGGGATTGGCTCCCGTATGCTTAAGAGGAGGTATTTCAAATGAAGGTAAGACCCTCAGTTAAACCCATGTGCGAAAAGTGCAAAATAATTAAAAGAAAAGGCAAAATTATGGTGATTTGTATGAATCCCAAGCATAAGCAGAAACAGGGCTGATTTTTTAAGTCAGTTTCGGGCGCGGCTGAAATCATTTAATGATTGCCCAAAACGCATAATCAATTACCCTAATCCAATAAACAAAGGTAAAATATTTTTGGAGGTGTATTAGCAGATGGCGAGAATAGCCGGTGTTGACCTGCCCCGTGAAAAGAGAGTTCAGATTGGACTTACTTATGTTTACGGTATCGGCAGAACCAGTGCAGATAAGATTCTTGAAGTAACAGGTATCAATCCTGATACAAGAGTAAAGGACCTTACAGAAGAAGAAATTGGTAAATTAAGAGAAGCGATTGACCGTGAATATACGGTTGAAGGTGACCTTCGCAGAGAAGTAGCACTTAACATTAAGCGTCTCACAGAAATTGGCTCATACAGAGGTATCCGTCACAGACGTGGACTTCCTGTAAGAGGACAGAGAACAAAAACAAATGCAAGAACCCGTAAGGGTCCCAAGCGTACAATCGCTAATAAGAAGAAGTAAGGAGGATTGAGCATGGCTAAGGTAGTAAAAAGAACTACTCGTAAGAAAAAAGAACGTAAGAATATT
Source organism: Clostridia bacterium (assembly GCA_045591265.1). Classification (GTDB taxonomy): domain Bacteria; phylum Bacillota; class Clostridia; order UMGS1883; family UMGS1883; genus UMGS1883. The sequence goes on from JAZNSQ010000036.1 coordinate 8,376, forward strand.
GAGCGCGGTGCAGTGCATATTCGCAGCACCTTCAACAATACTATCGTTACTATCACAGACATAAATGGTAATGCTCTTTCCTGGGCAAGTGCCGGTGGACTTGGTTTCCGCGGTTCTAAAAAGAGCACTCCGTTTGCTGCACAGATGGCAGCAGAAACAGCTTCAAAGGCAGCTATGGAGCATGGCCTTAAAACTGTTGAAGTATACGTAAAGGGTCCCGGTGCAGGCCGTGAAGCCGCAATTCGTGCCCTTCAGGCAGCAGGTTTGGAAGTTAGTATGATTAAAGACGTAACTCCCATTCCGCACAATGGTTGCCGTCCGCCCAAAAGAAGAAGAGTGTGATGGAGGTGCAGAAGTAATATGGCAAGATATACAGATGCGGTGTGCAGACTTTGCCGCCGTGAAGGACAGAAGCTCTTTTTAAAGGGCGAAAGATGTTATTCTGACAAATGTGCTATTGCAAGGAGAGAATATGCTCCCGGTCAGCACGGTCAGGGAAGAAAGAAAGTATCAGAATACGGACTTCAGCTTCGTGAAAAGCAGAAAGTAAAACGTATTTATGGTGTTTTGGAAAGCCAGTTTGCTCATTACTTTGAGCTTGCAGGTAAAAAAGCCGGTATTGTCGGTGAAAACTTGCTTACAATCTGCGAAAGCCGTCTTGATAACGTAGTTTACAGAGCAGGCTTTGCTATGAGCCGCGCTGAGGCTCGTCAGCTTGTAAGACATGGTCACTTTACAGTTAACGGTAAGAAGGTAAATATTCCTTCATATCTTATCAGCGAAGGCGATGTTATCGTTCTTACAGATAAGAGCAAGGATTCTCCCAAAATTAAAGCTGTACTTGAGGCTAATGACAGCAAAACAGCTCCGAAGTGGCTTGAAGTTAACAAAGAAGCAAGCACTGCTAAGGTTTTAGCTCTTGCAACTCGTGAAGATATTGATTACGAGGTTAGCGAAACTCTCATCGTTGAGTTGTACTCTAAGTAATAGCTTACCCCTCGGGTATTTTATTAAAATAAAAAAGTGGGAGGGTTTTATAGAATGACTGATTTAAGATTTGAAAAGCCTCGTGTTGAGAGAGTAGAGCTCAGCGAGGATGGTTCTTACGGTAAGTACACTGTAGCTCCGCTTCAGCGCGGATATGGTACAACCCTTGGAAATTCATTGCGTAGAATGATGCTTTCTTCTCTTGAAGGTGCAGCGATATCTTCTATCAAGATTGATAATGTTCAGCATGAATTTTCCACAATCCCCGGAGTTAAAGAGGATGTAAGTGAAATTGTTCTTAATATGAAGCGTATCATCTGTAAGCTTTATACAGATGCACCCAAAACGGTTTATATTGAAGCCGAAGGTGCAGGCGAGCTTTGCGCACGCGATATAAAGACTGACAGTGACGTTGAAATTATTAACGGTGACCTTCACATTGCAACTTTAAACGAGGATGCAAAGCTGTATATGGAAATTACAATCAATAAGGGAAGAGGTTATGTTTCTGCAGACAGAAACAAGCAGATTCTTCAGCCGCTTATCGGTCTTATTCCGATTGACTCCATCTACACACCTGTAGAAAAGGTTAACTACTATGTGGAAAACACCCGTGTAGGACAAAATACAGACTACGACAAGCTTACTGTTGAAGTTTGGACAAACGGTACAAAAACTGCGGATGAGGCAATCAGCCTTTCTGCAAAGATCATAAATGATCATATGATGCTCTTTATCCAGCTTACAGACGAAGCTATGAACGTAGAAACAATGGTTGAAAAGGCAGAAACACAGAAGGAAAAAATGCTTGATATGACTATTGAAGAGCTTGACCTTTCTGTTCGTTCCTACAACTGCCTCAAGCGTGCAGGTATCAACACAGTTGAAGACCTTACGCTTCGCAAGGAAGAAGAAATGATAAAGGTAAGAAATCTTGGACGCAAGTCGCTTGATGAGGTTTGCAATAAGCTTAAATCTCTCGGCTTCTCATTTGCACCGGATGAAGACTGATTACCTGTAAGTTTTATTATCAGAAGTTTTAAGGAGGAATATCAATGCCCGGAACAAGAAAGCTCGGTCGTCCTACAGACCAGAGAATGGCAATGCTGCGCGGTATGGTAACTGCTCTTTTGGAAAATGGTAAAATTGAAACAACTGTAACACGTGCGAAGGAAGTTCGCCCCATTACTGAGAAAATGATTACTCTCGGTAAAAGAGGAGACCTTCACGCAAGAAGACAGGCACTTAGCTTCATCACAAAGGAAGATGTTGTTAAGAAGTTATTTGATGAACTTGCTCCAAAGTATGCAGAACGCAACGGTGGCTATACACAGATTTTTAAAACAGGCGTACGCCGTGGTGATAATGCCCCGATGGCAATTATCAAACTTGTAGACTAATAATAAAAGGTGTTTAAAGACGAAAGTTTTTAAACACCTTTTTTACGTATATTGACTGTTTGCTTAAAAATTGGTATAATGTAGTAAATTCTTTTTACACAAGGAGAAGTCAAATGAATAAAATAAGGGAAAAAGCTCTTTCCATTATAAAGAAAATGCAACAAAATGAGCTTAATGAAAGCTATATTTATGCATCTATTGCGCGCTTTGCCAAGGGTGAAGAAAATAAGGAGACTCTTTTAAGGCTTTCGCGTGAAGAAAAAAGTCATTACGAAGTATGGAAAAGCTATACGGGCATTGAGATGAAACCTCAAAAATTAAAGATATTTAAGTATAAGTGGATTGCCCGAATTTTAGGATTTACTTTTGCGGTAAAGCTTATGGAAAACGGTGAGGAATGTGCACAGAAAGAATACGAATTCCTCGCAAAAGAGGTTTCAGAAAGCGAAAAAATAAGGCAGGACGAAATAGAACACGAGCATGCGCTCCTTGATATACTTGATGAGGAAAGGCTTCAGTATGTCGGCAGTATGGTGCTTGGGATGAACGATGCTTTAGTTGAACTTACAGGGTCACTTGCAGGCTTTGCATTTGCTCTGCAAAACACAAAGCTTGTTGCTCTTTCAGGGCTTATAATTGGAATTTCCGCCACTTTTTCTATGGCATCGAGTGAATTCTTATCTGCCCGTTCAGAAGGGAGAGGAGACGCCTTAAAATCATGCACATACACAGGAATAGCATACCTTATAACTGTAATTCTCTTAATTGCACCTTATATTGCATTTCCCGAAGAAGCGTATCTTTCGGCACTTGTATGTATGCTTCTGACGGTAGTTGTTATAATTTTTGCGTTTACATATTACACATCTGTAGCAAAGGGCGAAAACTTTAAGTCACGCTTTTTTGAAATGGCGCTTATAAGTATTGGCGTTGCAGTGCTCTCCTTCTTTGTGGGTATTCTTTCTAAGAAATTTTTGGGAATTGAAGTATAAATTCTTAAGTTTATAAATTTACTTGAAAAAAGGATATAAATGGAGTATAATAAATATATTAAGATAAATATTAGGAGGACAAAAATATGAAGAAATTTTTATCACTTGTTTTAGTTGTTATTCTCGCTTTTGCTTTGACAGCGTGTGGTGGCAGCAAAAATATGACAATGGGTACAGGCGGCACAGCAGGTACTTACTATGGCTACGGCGGAGTTTTGGGCCAGTACATAAAAAATAACGCAGGCATCAACGTAACTGTTGTTTCAACAGATGGTTCAAAGGCAAATATTCAGGGTATTGATGCAGGTAACTATATGCTCGGTACAGTTCAGTCAGACGTTATGGCTTATGCGTGGGACGGCATCCGTGCATTTGAAGAAGAAGGAAAGATTTCATCATTCCGCACAGTTGCAGGTCTTTATGCAGAGGCAGTTCAGCTTGTAACAATGGACCCTGCAATTAAGTCAGTTTCTGACTTAAAGGGCAAATCAGTTTCAATCGGTGCACCCGGTTCTGGTGTATACTTTAATGCTATCGACATCTTAACAGCAGCAGGTCTTACTGAAAAGGACATTAAGGCACAGTACCAGTCTTTTGCAGACAGTGCAGACGCTTTAAAGGACGGCAAGATTGACGCGGCATTTATCGTTGCAGGTCCTCCCACTCCTGCAATTACAGAGCTTTGCACAACAAACAGTGCATACCTTGTTCCTATTGACGGAGAAATTGCAACAAAGCTTATGGAAAGCAATCCTTTCTACACAGTTCATACAATCCCTGCAGGCACATATCCGGGACAGGACAAAGATGTAAAGACTGTTACAGTAAAGGCTACATTAATAGTAGGCGCAAGCGCATCAGAAGAAGATGTTTACAACTTAACTGCTGCAATCTTTGATAATATCGAAGCAATTACTCAGGAAAACGCAAAAGGTAGCGAGCTTTCTATCGAAAATGCAACAAGCGGTATGACAGTTCCGTTCCACAAAGGTGCAGCAAAATACTTCGCTGAAAAAGGCGTAGAAGTACCGGTAGAATAAATTTTTGTGTAAATTTTGCTGCGGTGAAAAACTTTTCGCCGCAGCTTTTTGTTAGTACACAAGGGGGTTAAAAAGTGGCATTTTTTAAAAAGGCATCTAAAGAACACAAGCCCATGGATTTAGATGCAGTAATGAAAAAGTTTGACAGAGAGTCAAATATAAGAATATGGGAAGGATGGCAAAAAGGGGTTGTTACGTGCCTTTTGGCAGTCTTCTCTTTGTTTTGCATATATGTAACATTGTTTGCTACATGGCTTGAGGAATTAAGACTTACTACATTTGTGGCATTTATTGTTTGCCTTGCATACATTGTTTACCCTGCCAGAAAAGGAAAACAAAGGGTAAACTTTATGCCCTGGTATGACTTTGTTTTAATGATTTCGGGAACAGGTGCATTTTTGTATTTTGCCTTTAATGCGGAAAGTATTATTCAGCAGGGAAGCAGATTTTTGTGGTATCAGATTATTATCGGAATTTTAGGCATTATATCTACTGCAGAGGCATGCCGCAGAAGTGTTGGTATACCGATAGTTATTGTTGCAAGCGGATTTATTTTGTATGCGCTTATCGGTGGACTTTCAAACCCTACATTCTGGGGAAGGATTAATTATATTGTTCACTATCTCTTTTATGGAAAAGAGGGTATTTTATCTACACCCATTAACGTATGCTCTAAATTTATTATAGTGTTTATTATCTTTGGAGCTTTTTTGGAAAGAACCGGTATAGCCGATTTCTTTATAAATATTTCAAATTCAGCCGTTGGCGGATTTTCAGGCGGACCTGCAAAGGTTGCAGTTGTTGCAAGCGCGTTTGAGGGTATGGTTTCAGGCTCATCAGTTGCAAATACTGTAGGTTCAGGCTCTATTACAATTCCGCTTATGAAAAAGACCGGTTATAAGCCCGAATTTGCTGCAGCGGCAGAAGCGTCAGCCTCTACGGGTGGTCAGATTATGCCTCCTATAATGGGTGCGGCAGCATTTTTGATGGCAGATTATATAGGCGTTCCCTACAGTAATATAGTTGTGCGCGCGATACTTCCTGCGATACTTTACTTTGCAGGCGTATTCATTACTGTTCATCTTGAAGCAAAAAAGGAAGGATTAAGGGGTCTGTCTAAAGAGGAGCTTCCGAAGTTTTTACCACTTCTTAAAAAGAGTTATCTTTTAATTCCTTTAATTCTCTTAATATATCTTGTAAGTATTACACAGCGTTCTATTCAGTATGCGGCTGCAATAGCTATTGTTGCGGCAATTATTGTAAGTTTATTTAACAAAGAAAACCGCATTACTCCCAAAAGAATATGGGAGGCGCTTGCTGCCGGCGGTCAGGGAATGATAGGCGTTGCGGCAGCCTGCGGTGTGGCAGGAATGATTGCAGGCACAATTACTATGACAGGCCTTGCAAACTTAATGATTAACGGCATAGTCGCTCTTGCAGGAAATCAGGTCATTATTGCTCTTTTCTTAACAATGATATGTTGTATTATACTTGGAATGGGCGTTCCCACTACTGCAAACTACTGTATTATGGCCGCAACGTGTGCCCCGATTCTTGTTAGAATGGGCGTTCCCGCTATTGCTGCACATTTCTTTGTATTCTACTTTGGTATAGTTGCGGATTTAACTCCTCCCGTAGCTTTGGCAGCTTATGCCGGCGCGGCGATAGGTCAGGCAAATCCTATGAAGACTGCGGTAACTGCAACAAAGCTTGCAATCGGTGCATTTATTGTTCCTTACGTTTTTGCGCTTAATCCCGCACTTCTTCTTATAGATACGACAGCTCCTGAAATAGTGCTTATTGTTATTACATCACTTATTGGCATCTTTTCAGTATCGGCATCACTTGAAGGGTACTTACTTTCTTGTATGCCGTGGTATCAGCGCATTTTAAGCTTAATCGGAGGTCTTCTTCTTATTTACCCGGGTTTAATTACAGATAGCATAGGATTATCTCTTGTAGCTATTGTAGTAATACTTCAGTTAATAGCAAGGAGAAAGCATAAGTAAAACCAGAAAGGCAATTAATTATGCAATTAAAGCAATATACAAAAACAGAAAAGGATTTTGGGGCGGCATCTTTTATTTCAGCCCCTCAATCTGAAATCCTTAAATTTAACATTCCAAAGGACCCGAATTTCCCAAATGCAATGTATATCTGGCCTAAAACATTAACAAGGTTTCATGCATGCAGATTATTCACTCCTAAAAAAGAGGTTTTGAAGGTTGAAACCTCCTTTACGTGCGACAATATCTTTGATTTGTGGCTCAATGGCAAGCAGTTTGCAGAAGAGGTAAAAAGCATTCCTCTTACAGATGTAACAAATCTTTTGTGTGAAGGGGAAAATAATCTTCACATAAGGGCGTATCAGTCAAATGACGATGAAAGATTTTCCTCCTCAATGACAGGTGGAATAAGAATTACCTATAAAGATGGGGAAGTTGAGGAAATTGTAACTGACGAAAGCTTTATAGAAACGCGTGTTATAGGCTTTTGGGAAACAGAGGAACCACAGGGCTTTGAAACATCAACAAAGGTGACAGGCAATATGTATGCTGTGCCTTTTCACCCGATCGCTTTAAGAAAGTCATTTTACTATATCCGTCAGTTTGAGCTTAAGGAGATGCCCAAGGAGGCAAAGCTCTATTCAACGGCTTTAGGGGCTTATGAACCCTACTTAAACGGACAGAGAATTACAGACAGCTTCTTTATGCCTTTTTGCACAAACTATCAGAAGGAATATCAGGAGTTTGATATTTTGCCTATGCTTAAAAAAGGTAAAAATACGATAGGTGCTCAACTTGGAAACGGATCTTACAACTGCTATTCTTTCGGCAATCTTACAGCTAAAGAGCCGGAATTTATGGCAATTATTGAATTTACATATGCCGATGGAACTAAAGAGTGCATCTATACAGACGAAGAATGGCTTTGTGCACCTGCGCCACTTATTGAAAATGACCTTCAGTATGGCGAAAGGTACGATGCAAGGCTTGAAAATCCCCATTGGTGCGATGAGGATGCAGATGCTCGGAACTACGCATTTGTGGTTGCACGCCAAAATAACGAGAACACAATGCTTCTTAAGCAGTCCTACCCGCTTATAATAAAAGCGGAGGAGAGAGTTTGTACGGACTACACGCTTATAAGGGAAAATACCCCGATGTATGACTGTGGGCTTTGTGTTGCAGGCCGCGCAAGAATTACTTTTAAAAATCTTACAGCAGGTCAGAAAATAAAGATTCGTTATTGTGAGCATCTTATTGATGAAAAAACACCTCATGAAGGGGCATACATAACACCGTTTTACCCGCAGGACTGCTCTAAAGGAGGAAAGAGTGAGGCGTTTATGCGTAATATGGACGTATATTACGCAAAAGGTGAGCCTTCAGAAACCTACGAATGCCGTTTTTCCTATACGGGTTACAGATACATCTGGATTGAAGGACTTGATTCATTAGACCAGATAAAAGAGGTTGTAGCGCTCGAAATCCGTACAGACCTTACCATGGCAGGCGAAATAAAAACTGATAATAAGCTTGTTATGGATATCTTTAATGCAGCAAAGCGCTCTTGGCTTAATAACGTACACAACGGACCGACAGATTGCCCCACGCGTGAAAAGAATTTCTGGAACGGTGATTCGGAGATTTTTTCACACACTGCTTGCTGGCTTACAGATAACTCTGATTTCCTTGCACGCTGGACAGATAACGGCGTGAAAATGCACGAGGGTCCGTGGGCGTGGGAGGATGAGGTTTATGAAATCCCATATACTCTTTATAAATTTTACGGTGACAAGGGTATACTTGAAGAGAGATTTGGCGAAATGGTTGAGCTTGTCGAAAAAAGGATAGAATTTCCCGGTATGATTCTTCCCACTATTAATGAGGAATGGCAGTATCGTGACTGGCTCAATCCAACAGGGGAAAATCCAAGTACAGTGTATTTTGGAGGATGCTGGTATATCCATATGCTTGACCGCGTATCTGAAATTGCAGATATTCTTGGCAAAATAGATAAGCGTGATGAGTACAGAAAAATGGCACAAATTGCACGCCAGGAGTTTAACAAGCTCCACCTTATAGATAATGGCACTGACTACGATGCCAAAAATCAGTGTGGAATAATTCTTCCGCTTGCATTTAATATTGCGCCAGAGGAAAAGAGAGACGTGCTTTCAAAAACTCTTGTGGAATATATAAAGAAAGCAGACTACCACGTAACAACAGGCTTCGTAAGTGCAAGATTTTTGCCCGAAGTACTTGCAGATACTGGCCATTTAGATGTAGCATATAAGCTTCTTATGCAGAGAACATTCCCGTCCTGGGGATATATTTTAGACACAGGAGCAACTGCTATTACGGAAAGCTGGTGGGGGCAAAATGACCCCGATATTTCTATGAGTATGGCGCATTTTTCACTCGGCTCTATTGCAGGGTGGTTCTTTGAATATCTTGGTGGCATCAGGATAAATGATTGCGCGCCTGGATTTACAGAGATAGTGCTTAAACCTCATATGATTAAAGAATTGGGAAGTTTTGAGGTTAAGTACCCCTCGGCAGTTGGTGAAATCTCTACAAAATGGTATTTTGAGGGTGATAAACCCGTATTTACCTACAAGGTGCCTGAAGGAATTCCGGTAAAAGTTATACTCGATTAAAAATACGAATATGCGGAGTGTTCTTAAGGACACTCCGCATATTTTTCGCCCTTGCCTTGACACTTTTTCTTAATTGATATATACTAAATCTTACTAAAAAGGAGTTGGAAGCATGAAAATTATAGCTGCAACAAAAAATAAAAATAAGATAAAAGAATTTGGTGAAATTTTAAAGGGATTTCAGATAATAAGTCAGGAGGAAGCCGGAGTAGATATTGATGTTGAGGAGACAGGCACTACCTTTGAGGAAAACTCCTATCTTAAAGCAAAAGCTATATTTGACGCTACCGGCACACCCGCAATCGCGGATGACAGTGGCTTAGAGGTTGACGCTTTAGGCGGAGAGCCCGGCATCTACAGTGCGCGCTACGGCGGAGAAGGGCTTGATGATAAGGGGCGAGTAAAACTCCTTCTTAAAAATATGGAAAACATTCCAGATGAAAAACGCACGGCAAGGTTTGTCTGTGCAATTACTTATATTGACGAAAAGAAAACCATAAAAGCAAGAGGCACGTGCGAAGGCTTTATTACGCACGCGCCAAGCGGTGAAAACGGGTTTGGCTATGACCCTGTGTTTTTTGTAAAAAAGTTTCAGAAAACACTTGCAGAGGTTTCGCCAGAAGAGAAAAACAGTATCAGTCACAGAGGAAAGGCACTTTTACAGTTTGCAGATAAAATAAAAAAAGAAGGCTGAAATTCAGCCCCCTTTAATTATTTTTAATTTAGCAACCGCAGGTATTTGTGCCGCAACCATTGTTTCCGCCGCAAGCACAGTTAAGGAGAAGGACGATAATAATTACCCAGATAATCCATTCGCAACCGCAGCCACAGTTATTATTTCCAAAGAACATAGTAAATCTCCTCTCAAAATATTATATATAATAAAGTAGGTCGCCCTACAGTAGTATAATATGAAAAATGTCATATTTTGTTTCCGATATTTTTGTTATTTTTATAAAAAAAGGAAATAATAAAAATGATACTACGGAGAAAACACTCTCCACAAAGAAAGGAAATGTAAATATGAAAAAAACTATTTGTTTGCTTTTAGTATGCGGTATGCTCTTTGCAGCGTGCGGGACAAGTGACGGAAACGGCACAGCAAACGATTCTGACGGAATGATTGAAAACACCGATAATTCCGCAGAATATGATACCACTGACGAATTAAACGAAATGGATAAAGACGGAGAAAATATTGTCGATGATGCAGCAGATGGCGTAAAAGACATGGCAAACGGGGCATCTGATGCGGTTGATGATATGGCGCAGGGCGCAAAAAATGCTACAGATGAAATGATGAATAAATAAAAGGCAGCAATGCTGCCTACATAAAGGGATGATTACATGATAAAAAAGGAAATAAAAAAAGGTATTAATCTTTATATGATAAAGGATTCAAAGTTTAAATCCTTTCGTTCATGCGTGCTTATTTACAGAGATTTAACAAGGGAAGAGGTAACGAAAAACACTCTTCTTACTGCTGTAATGCGTATGGGGTGCGAGAAATACCCGGACTCTAAATCAATATCGGAAGCTTTTGAAAATCTGTATGGTGCGGACCTTATTGCAAGGGCGTCAAAATATTCTGAACAGCAGATTATAAAAATTGGCGTCAAAACAGTTTGCGACACTGTAATAAACAACTCTAATTTTTCGGATGCAATGAATCTCTTAAAAGAAGTTGCATTTTTTTCAGGTGTAAACAAAAGTTTTAAAGAAGATGTCGTTGAAACGGAAAAGAAAAATATCCGTGATGCCATCCTCTCCCAAAAAAATGACAAGCGTTCCTACAGTGTTTTACGACTTCAGGAGGAAATGTGCAAAAATGAGCCTTATGGAATAAATCCCCTTGGCTATATTGATAAGCTTGAAAAGATTGATAAAGATGAGCTATACAGCCACTATCAGAAAATACTAAAGGAAAGCAGAATTGACTTTATCATCACGGGGAATTTTGATGAAGAAAAGGCAACAGAATGTGTAGAAAAAATGACGCACAATCTTCCCGAAAGAGACGGCGCCGTAAGTAAAGCTGTTTACGTTAAGGGTGCGGGAAAAGTAAATACTGTTACCGATAAGATGGACGTAACGCAAGGAAAACTTTGCATGGGATGGCGTGCACAAAAAGAAATCTCGCGCGAAAATTACCCATCTGCAGTTGTTTACAACTCAATTTTCGGTGGAAGTGCAACAAGCAAGCTTTTTGAAAATGTAAGAGAAAAGCTCAGCCTTTGCTATTATGTTTCAAGCAGTCTTGACAGACTCAAAAATATTATGATAGTAAGAAGCGGTGTCGAGTTTGAAAACTTTTCCAAGGCGTATGACGAAATAATGGCGCAACAACAAAAAATGATATCAGGAGATATCACAAGTGATGAAATTGAGGCAGCCAAAAAGCAGATAACAAGCGCCTATCAGGCAAATTATGACAGTGTAGCCTCTATGGAGGAGTATTATACCATGCAATTGCTTTTAGGTACTGACATTTCAATAGAAGAAATGAAGGATATGGTAAAAAAAGTTTCGCTTGAAGATATCAAGGACATAGCAAAATCAATGGTTTTAGATACAGTTTATTATATAGACGGAGAGTAGGGTGATATAAATGAATTTTGTAAAGAATTATGACAAATCGCTTGACGAAACGGTTTTGTCAGCAACACACGAAAGCGGGCTTAAGGTTGTAATTTTAAAGAAAAAAGGGTTTTCAAAAAAATACGCAACCTTCAGCACGAAGTATGGCTCTATTAATACAAAATTTGTTGTCCCCGGTGAAGAGGAAGTAACAAGCGTTATTGATGGAATAGCACACTTTCTTGAACATAAAGTATTTGAACAGCCTGACGGGACAAATGCTTTTAATGAATTTTCAAAATATGGTGCAAGTGCAAATGCTTTTACAAGCTTTGGTATAACAAATTATCTTTTCAGCTGTACGGAACACTTTTACGAAAACCTATCAATTCTGCTTGATTTTGTTCAAACTCCGTATTTTACAGACGAAAATGTAGAAAAAGAAAAGGGCATTATTGCGCAGGAAATAAAAATGTATGAAGATGATGCCGAGCAGAAGCTTTTTTACAACTGTCTTGAGGCGATGTATAAAAATCATCCTGTAAAGACAAACATTGCAGGAAGTGTTGAAGAAATCAACAAAACCACGCCCGAACTTTTGTATAAATGCTACAACACATTCTACCATCCGTCCAATATGGCTCTTATTTGCGTGGGCGATATTGACGAAAACAGCGTAGCCGAGCTTGTAGATAAATATATTAAGAAGGACGCGCAAAAAACTCAAATCACACAGATTTTCCCGAAAGAAGATAAAGACGTAAATAAAAAATATATAGAAGCAGAATTCGATATCCCCGTACCGATGTTTAGCCTTGGAATAAAGGATTGTATGGTCGGAAAAACGGGCGAGGAAATGTTAAAGCGTGAAATTCTGACAACGGCACTTATTTTAGTTCTTTTTGGAAGAAGCAGTGCTTTTTATGAAAAGCTTTATAACGAGGGAGACATAAATCACACCTTCAGCGCTTTTTACGAGTATGAAGAAAGCTGTGCCTATGCTATATTTACCGGAGAATCTGAAAACATAAAAAAGGTAGAGGAAAAGATTTATGAAACTCTTGAAAATGCAGCTAAAAACGGCATAGATAAAGAAGCGTTTGAAAGAACAAAGAAGGTTATGCTTGGAAAATTTTATACAATGCTTGACAGTGTCGAGGGCTTTGGAGATGAATATGTCTTTTCATACCACAGAGGAATAGACCTTTTAAAATATCCCGGGCTTTGTGAAAGCGCCAGTGTAGAAGAGGCGAATGCACGCGTAAAGGAACTCTTTCGTAAGGAGGCGTGCAGTATGAGTGTAATACTGCCAAAGAAAAAATGATAAATAACATATCTTTCCCCAAATTGGGAATCGAATTCAATATAAACCCAATCGCAATTAAAATCGGCGAGGGCGGGGTGCACTGGTACGGAATTATTATTGCGGTTGGCATTATTCTTGCAGTTTTATACTGTTCACATATTGCAAAGAAAGAGGGCGAAAATCCCGAAAATGTTACGGATTTGGTACTTTGGGCACTTCCCGTTTCAGTTGTTTTTGCCCGTACATATTACGTTTTATTTTCGTGGGACAGCTATAAAGATAACCCCATTGACATTTTTAAGATATGGGAGGGCGGAATTGCAATCTATGGTGCAATAATAGGCGCAGTTCTTACGGCATACATTTTTTGCAGAGTAAAAAAAATAAACCCTCTTAAGTTTTTTGATATTTGCTCACTCGGTCTTTTAATAGGACAGGCGGTAGGCCGTTGGGGTAATTTTGTAAACGGAGAGGCTTTTGGCGGAGAATGTGCGTTTTTCTGGGGAATGAGTATAAACGGCGGAGAGATTGTTCACCCCACATTTTTGTATGAATCGCTTTGGAACACTCTGGTATTTGTTCTTTTGGCTATTCTACACAAAAAGAGACCATTTTACGGGTTTACATTCTTTATGTATATGACGCTTTACTCCATTGGCAGATTCTTTATCGAATCAATGCGTGCGGACAGTCTATACCTCGGTAACTTAAGAGTTTCGCAGCTACTTGCGTTTATTCTTATGATAGTGGGGATAATTTCGCTTGTTCTATGTAGAAAAAATGATAAATTAAGTCGCAAAAAGGAGTAAATGGAAGATTATTCTATTGACTTGCACTGCTTTATAATGTAAAATATAATCGTAGATATTTCGGTATTATACACAAGGAAAAGGAGAGGTAATATGAAAAAGATGAGAGTAATACTGTCATTAATTCTTTCATTTCTTATGATTTTTTCATCAGTAGGAATTATGGCAGAGGAAACTGCTGAAGCCCCCGCTTCTGCAGCTTCAACATTTTCAGATATTTCAGGGGGTACAAAGCTTTCTGAAGCAGTGGAAAAACTCGTTGCTTATGGAATTATAACGGGTTATGAGGATGGCACCTTTAGACCCGACGGTTCAATTACCAGAGCAGAGGCTTCTGCTGTAATTGCAAGATTTGAAGGAATTGCAACAAATCTACCTGTAGATGCTGTAACAGGCTTTAAAGACCTTGATGAAGATTCATCAAGCGCATGGGCACGTCCTTATGTTAAGGCTTGTGTTGATGCAGGCATCATCAATGGTTTTGATGATGGTACATTCAGGGCAAAGGAAACAGTTACTTACGAGCAGATTATAAAAATGGTTCTCTGCGCAATAGATTATGCAGGTGTTGCAGAAAGCGAAAAATTAAAGCTTGAAGCGCTTGGAAACGCTACAACATGGTCATCTGGCTTTATCATGGCAGCAAATAAATTCGGCATTACCCAGGGCGCTGTTATGGCAGACGTAACAAAGCCTGCAAGCCGTGGCACAGTTGCATTTTTAGTAAGTAATGCATACAAAGCACCTATAATGGTTCCCGTTAAAGATAAAGAGGGTAACGTAAACTACGAAATAGGTAGTGGTACTATCGAGGAAGAGGGCCGCGACAAGCTCGTGGAAATTGACGGCTATGTATCAGGAAACTACTATACAAGTCTTGCATCACAGGCTCCCGGAATTGGTAAAAATGAGCTTTTAATTACAGTTAACGGTGTAGAAAGAACTTACAAAATGAGTGATATGCTTTCCGGAAACGTAGACGTTGCAGACCTTTTAGGTAAGCAGATAAAGGCTTTCTACTCTGAAATGGACAGAGAAATAACACGCATTACCGAAAGTAACTTAAATCAGTCATTAATCGTAAAAGAGCAGGATACAAAAAATATTACAGATACTGAATTTAAATACACAAATGCAAACGGAAATGCAAAGACAGAATCTCTTACAGGTTACACATTTATCTACAACGGTAAGTATATGCCTTCAATGGTTGGCTCTGACCTTGAAAGCGGCACTTATGAGTTTGTAAGCGGTGAAATTGAGTTTCTTACAAATAATTACGTAAAGCTTGCTAAAATCACAAACTACTTTGTAGGTGTGGTAAAGAGCTATTCAAGAACAGATAATAAAGTAAATCTTCGTTTTGGCAAAACCTATGACGGAAATTCATATTATCAGTTTGAATCAAGCACCTATGCAAGACCTGAAATTTACGTTGACGGAAAACTTACAGACCTTGATTCGCTTACTCTTTCAAGCTACAACGTATTAAATATTCTTAAGTCACCTACAGGGACAAGCGGTAACATTATAAATAAGGTATACGTTACAAAGAAAGCTTATTCCGGAAGAGGTGAGGTTACATCAAGAAGCAACACCTCAAGAAAAGTAGGTCTTGACGGAGAAGATATTTATCTTACAGTAGATTATGATAACTATTCAGGCGGTTCGGAAGAACAAAAAGCACCGTTTGAAATAGGACAGACATACAACAATATCTATCTTGACTACACAGGTCAGATTGCAGCGGTAAATTACTCTGCAACTTCGATGGGCTCATACAATTACGGATATCTTCTTTTTGCAGGTGAAAACAGAGAAAGAACAGGCTACGCAATAAGAATTATCAACGAAAGCGGAACAGACACTGTTTTAAATGTTAAGAGCACACTTAAGGTAGACGGACAGCGTGTTGCATGTGAAAACCTTGCAAGCACACTTCTTACAAAGATTGCTTCTGCGGATACAACGGCGTTTACAAATGACGGTGCAACAAATATTTTGCATCATCAGCCGATAAGATATTCAGTGTCAGGTGACAATGAAGTAACATCAATCGACACAATGGTTTCTGCTGGCGGTGAAGGGGATTCATTTACTCGTGCGATTAAGTATTCAGATGGTTCAAGCACCGTTAAGTCAGCAGGCTCGACTTTAGAGCAATCAGGAACAAGCTTCAGGGTTGACTCAAATACAAAAATTCTCTTTGTTCCAGATAACAGAGTGGCATATAACGACTATGCAAGCCTTTCAAGAAGCAAGGCATTCCCTGCTTCAGAAACAGTTAAGGTAGAAGCTTTCGACTTAAATGAAAATTCAGTTGCGGCATATGTACTCGTTTATGGTACTGACCCCAACTTACGCTTCACAAACTCATCTCCGTATATGATTGTTACAGGAAAATATGTATATAACGGTCAGATTCACCTTCTTGGTTATGTAAACGGGTCAACAGGAGAGCCGAAGGATGTTAAGGTTTCTGTTGATGGTTACAAGTCATCAGTTGCAGAATCCAGTGCAAATAACGCAGATGAGGGTGACGTTATCAGATATATAACCAACTCAAGCGGCGAAATTATATCTGTTATGATCTGGTACGATGCATCAAGCCCCGTTCAGGAGGTTGACTTTGCAAACTACTCATTTGACGAAGACCACAACAGTGTAAGAAGACTTCAGAAATCTTCAGACAAGTCAGGTGCTTACTTCTTTATGTATGGTACTCCCGTATCGTATATAGAAGATATAAATGCTACCTCCGGAAATGTAGTGGATATAGTTTTGGAAATGAGCTATGTAGTGCCTACTGATACTACTTCGGGTGATACATGGAAGACAACTCCTGATTTGGAGATTAAGTGCTTAAGAAGCAATAAGCTTGTTCCGGTATATGAGCTTACAAGCGAGGGTGTGCAGTGGGTTGAAACAGATTCACTTGAAATTGATGATGCAAGTGAGGCTTCTCCGAACAGACTTATTGTAATCTATGACGGAACTGTTACACGTACAGCAAAAGCTATATATATCATTAAATAAATAAAAACAAAGCGGCGCAGATATTGGCAAGTTGCCTATATTTGCGCCGCCATTTTTGTTGAAAGTGACAAGCTTTGAAAAAACAAAACTATATGATTGACAAGGGAAACAGAAAATGCTATAATAAAGTAAAATTAGAAGAATACATATATTAGAAGAGAGGGTACAAATAATGAAAAGAAAATTGATAACTTCAATATTGCTTATTGCGGTTATAGTGCTTGGAATGGCAACATCATCATTTGCAGCAGGTCTTGATGTGGAAAGCGGTACAGTAACACCATCCGCGACAGTAGAAAATAGAATTAAAGAAGGAGATTTTGTATCTCTTCTCGTTGTTGAGGCAAATGCTAATTTGGCAAACCTTAGTGATGAGCAAATCCTTTTTATTGACCAGAAGACTGCAGGTAAAGACGGTAAAGTAAGTTTTAAGGTTAGTCTTCCTCAGGGGACAGTGGTTGATATCTATTCAGGTTTCTCAAGTATGACAGGTAGCGACGATCCTCTTTCAAATGAGGGATACAGAATTACAACAGTTTCATACAACGTTGTATTTAAAAATGCTGACGGTTCAGAAGTTTCTTCAGAGTCAGTTATTGACGGCGAGACAGTTACTGCACTTCCTCAGCCCACAGTTATTCCTGTAGGTAAAGGATTTGATGACTGGTATGTTGGTGAGAGTAATGTGCCCTTCACAACTGATACAGTGGTTGAAGCAGATATTGAGGTTACAGCAAAGCTCTTTAAGTATGGTAACGTTGACGATGATCCGGATGAAGTTATTGACGGATTAGACCTTTTGGACCTTGCAGTGTATATAGCAGTGAACGTGGATGGTGAGTATGATCCCAATGGCGCTCTTACATTAAGACAGTTTAAGGCAGCTGATATGGCATCAGGTCATGATGGAGTTCTTGACGGAATGGATCTTTTAGAACTCGCTGTATACGTAGCAAATAACCTTTAATAAGCAAAACACAGTCTTCGATTTTGAAGACTGTGTTCTTTTATGCAATAAAAAAGTCGTAAGAAAATTTATTCTTACGACTTTTTGTTTTATTATTTAACTTCTACTCTCCAGCCAAACGGGTCATCAAGCTTACCCCACTGAATACCTGTTAAGCTGTCATAAAGCTTTTGTGAGAGTTCTCCAATGCTTCCATCACCAATAACGAAAACGTCCTCTTTATAACGAAGCTTGCCCACGGGAGAGATTACTGCTGCAGTACCTGTACCAAATACCTCTTCAAGTGAACCATCATTTGCAGCCTTTACAAGCTCATCTACTGAAATTCTTCTTTCTTCAACGGCAAAGCCTAAATGCTCGCACATCTTAATAACAGAGTTTCTTGTAACACCGGGAAGAATACTTCCGTTTAACATCGGGGTTACAACCTTTCCGTTAATCTTAAAGAAGATGTTCATAGCGCCAACTTCTTCAATATACTTGCGCTCTACACCATCGAGCCAGAGCACCTGTGAGTAACCGTCATTATGTGCTTTAACCTGTGCAATAAGGCTTGCAGCGTAGTTGCCGCCTGTTTTAGCAAAACCCATACCGCCCTTAACTGCGCGAACATACTCATCCTCAATCCAGATGCCAACCGGTGCAAGCCCACTTGCATAGTACGCGCCACTGGGTGAAAGAATTATAATAAACTGATATGTTTTAGAAGGTGCAACACCTAAAAACTCGTCTGTTGCAATAATAAAAGGTCTTATGTAAAGAGACTCACCCTCGCCGGTAGGAATCCAGTCACGGTCAATATCTACAATTGCCTTTACAGCTTCAACGAAATCCTCCTCAGGAATTTCGGGAATGCAAAGTCTTTCATTTGTCATATTAGTACGTTTTGCGTTCATATCAGGTCTGAAAAGGTAAACCTTATTATCTTCGCTTAAGTATGCTTTCATACCTTCAAACATTTCCTGACCGTAGTGGAAGACCATCGCAGCAGGTGAGAGGCTTATGTTTTCAAAAGGAACGATTCTTGCATCGTGCCAGCCTTTACCCTCTGTGTAGTTCATAACAAACATATGGTCAGTAAAAACGTGACCAAAGCCAAGAGCCTCTCCCTTTTGAGGCTTTTGTTTAGGGCTTTGAGTTTTAATAACCTTAATATCCATTTGTAACATCCCCTTAAAATAGTATAAAAATAATATACCACTTTCGCGAAATAAAGTCAATAAATTATTGTTCTTTTGTAACCAAAAGAACCAAAGCTTTTGGGTTCCGATTCCCCGGGCCCCAAACGGCCTGGCAGGGCCAATGGAATAAACATCACCTTCTTGATAAAGAGATGGTCTTTGTTTATAAATTCTCTTTTCTTTTGTTGCGCCGTCTTAAATGTCAAACATATTGACATGCATGACTAAAAATTGCCCATTTGCAAAGGAAAATGTTATGGGCAATTTTTGCTCAAGTCAGAAAAGTGAATTTATAAACCTCAAGAAAGCGGAAGATGTTAGTTAAGTATAGAGATATAGCAAGGTTTTTCGGAGGTTTTTGTCGTCTGCCGAAAAATTGCGAGTATCATTTTCCTCTGCGGGCGAGCAATTTTAGTCTTCAGGAAACTAAGTGTTTCCTTGAAGACGACGGTTCTAAGACAAAAAACGAAGAAAAATAAAACCCATATTGCAGAAAGGAAAGGGGAATTTATTTCCTGCGCCCCTGCGAGGGCGTTTTAAGGGGTTCGGGGGAAATCGCAAGCCCCCGACGCTTTTCGCCATTTTGGCGCTCAAAATGGCACGGCATCAGTGCTTCACTGGGATTTCTAAAGAACTTTTCTTTTTATTCTTTTATGGTTACAAAAGAACATAGAAAAAAATCTGCACAAAAAAAGTCCGGAAGATTCCTTCCGGACTTTCGTTTTTAATATTAGCCAAGTTCAGCAAAGTACTTAATTGTACGAACCATCTGGCTTGTGTATGAGTTTTCGTTGTCATACCAAGCAACAACCTGTACTTCGTAGATATCGTCGCTAACCTTAGAAACCATTGTCTGAGTAGCATCGAATAGTGAACCGTATCTCATGCCGATAACGTCAGAAGAAACGATCTGGTCTTCGTTGTAGCCAAAGCTTTCTGAAGCAGCAGCCTTCATAGCAGCGTTGATTCCGTCAACAGTAACGTCTGTACCCTTTACAACTGCTGTAAGGATTGTTGTAGAACCTGTTGTTAC
>JAZNSQ010000037.1:0-6566 GCA_045591265.1 Clostridia bacterium
AGGCTTTCCACGCGGATGTCGCCACGGCTGGCCTGCCCCGTCTCTGCCGTATCGTCCCAGTAGACATACAGGCATCCATCGCCGTCCACAGCACTGTTGCGGCAAAACTCCTTCGTCAAGCCCACCACGTTGTTATGCTCAAAGATGTGGGCGAACTGTCCGTTGAGAATCTTGCTGAATACCTCAAGCACCTGTGTAGCCACAGGCGCAGTGCCCGTCATGGGCGAGGCGTTCAGCTTTAGGTTATCCGTGGTCACATTTGCCACGCAGAACAGCACCACGCGCTTGAGGAAGTTGAACACAGGCGTAGGTAAACCGTTGCTCTTCACACCCTCCCACTGTTTGCCGATGACAAAATTCTCGTTGGTCTGCACAGTGTCGTAGAGGTTGATACCCGTGTTGAACTGCAGCGCGGCATCGTATTCTTTACTGACCCTTTCGGGTGTCATTCTTTCCATTTACACACCTCACTTTACGTTGCCTGCGTAGCGCAGATGAATGTCGGTTTCGATAACCGTTGCCGTTGCAGTAGCAGAGTTGCTTTCAAAAATCAGCTTGTAATAGGTGGCTTTCTTTACCTTCATTTTCACCCGCTTTACCTGCGGCTTACGGTTTGTGCCGAAAGAGAAGTGATTGAAATCCATGTGCGCGAATGTTGCCAAGTTGTAAGCAATCAGCTTCTTGGGGTAATCGCTGCGGCGGTTGGTCTCCACCGTTACATAGATTCGTGCATTGCTCTCGGGCTCCATTGCCACAAACAGCATGGGGCTGTACTTCAAAAGCCAATCCTTGTCGAAGTCCATTGCGCCAGTTGCGGCATAGCAATCAATAGGCGCACCATCGTCGTTAGGATATTGTCTGCTGAAATGCACCATTCTTCCATCGTTGCAGAAGCCGTACTCCTCGTTCTCCGCCTCTACCAAGTAGGCAAAGGGGAGGTTGTCGTAGTAGTACCAAGTGTTATTGGCGTAATTGAGAATAATAGCCCTGCTATCACACAAAAACCAATACTCATGCTCGTTCTTAATGTTGAATGTACGCACATTTGGCAAGTCAAAACTCCGCAGAGTTTCTGCCACTCTGTCAGAAATGCGCTTGGCGTTGTTTTCCGTGTTGGTGATATAGCCCGTACCCGTGCTTGCGCTCTTCCACTGGTACACGCTGCCCACATCAATGGTCAGCGGGTTATTTTCCAGCAGCTTCACCTGTCCCGCCGCATCGTTTCCGAACTGGCGGTTCACAGGCTGCACATAGAACGCCGCCGACACGCTCTCGTCTGCCAGTGTCATGGTGTTGTACTGGATAGACCATGCGCTGTTTGGCTTAAAGGCCATCATGCGGGAGAAATGTCGCACCAACGCCGTAATGGGGGTGTTGTCCTCGCCTACAGCGATTTCAAACAAATCGGGGAAATACGCTGCGCTGGGCTTGCCCGTGTCGTAGCGGATGCCGCTGTAGATGGTCTTGTTGCTGCCATCGCCATAGAGGAAAATGCGTCCGTCCGTAGAGCCGTTGTAGAACTCGCTGTAGCGCATACCCGTTACCTCGTGGGCAGCACCGTCACCAAAGCTGTAAGTGACTTCCAGCGTATTCACACCAACCGCAGGCGCACTATTTAGCGTAACTGTGCCGCTATCCAAGTCTGCCGTATACTGTGCATCAGCACCCATCAGCGTGACACCAGTAACCGCCTTAATGCCCTTTTCGGGTAACTGGAATGTTGTTGCCGTGCCATCGGGGGAGAACTCCACCCTCCGCTTGTTGGTCAAGCGGTTGACCTCCTCCAGCAGCGTGCCCGCGCCCTCGGGCGTGGTCGCCGTCTGCACAAGGGGGATATAGGGCTCAACTTCTGTAAAGCCCGTTGCCGCGCCGCCGTCCCAACATAGATATTCATGCCCGTTCAGCAGATACACCTTGTTGTCGAAGCCGAAAAACGTGGTCTCAGCCATTGTCACAGCACCGAGGGATTTTGCACCCCGCAAAGTCACATCCCACACATAGCCGCCGTAGGCTGCGAGGGTATGCTCTACACCTGCCACAAACCCCCGCCAAACGCCGTAGCATCGCGTCTGTGCTTCGCTGAGGGTCGTTGGCCCCGTCAGCTCTTTAAGGCTGTCAGCGAGGTTTAACACGGTTTTGTAGCCCTGCCGAATTTGGAGGTGATTATCCTTGGTGATACGGAAGTTCCGCATTGCGGACAACTCGCCGTTTTTCAGTACCGTGTCGCCATCGGGATTCTCGTTCAAGCCGAGGAATTTCTTGATTTTCAGCACCTGCATATCGCGGGTGCCCGTAATTACTGCCATTTACTCACCTCCGTAGGTAAGATAACTGTCGCTGACCTCGCCGCCTGTCATCTGAGCGTCGTAGTCCATACCGGCATCATCGTCCCACTCTTCCTCAATGACCTTTTCTGCGCCCAACGTGCGGGTAATGCAGTAGTAGCGCAGGGCATCGCAGATATGGGTAATGCTGTGGGGCTCGGTAGCGCAATCGCTGGGGTTTTTCTCGTCGTGCTGAATGAGGCGGATGTTGCGGATAAGGCCGCGACACTCCTTTGTCACCAACACGCCTGCTTTGTCGTTCTCATTTTTCAGCGGCTTGAGCATTTCCTTCACCGCCATCCAACCTTGAATGCGGTTATTGCTGGCCTTTACAATGCCCACGCCGTTGTGGGCGAACACCTCCGCCATTTGCTTGCCGCTGTCTTTCTGCCTGTTCCACATATCGGGCGGAGCGATGGTAAACTCGATTTTTTCGTGGGGCGGTGTCAAGTCCAGCATCAGCTTTGCCGCCTCAGACACAATAAGGTTGGGCTGCTGTACCTCGCGGTACACATAGCACCGACCCTCAAAGTCCACCGCCACCCAAAGACAGGCGAACATATCAAGACCGTAGTCAAATGCGCGATATTTCTTCCATTCATCGGGGATGCGGAAGAACGGCTCAATCACATGGGTGTCAAGCTGAAATTCGGGGAAGAATGTGCCTGCCAGTGCATCCCAATCGCCGTAACGCCAAGCGCGGCGCACATCCTCGGGCTGCATTTCCAGCATCTGCAAATATTCGGGGCTTGCCGCCAAAAGCTGGGGGTTATCCTCCACCGTAGCGGGGATAAAGGTATAGTCAGATGCTTTTTCGCCCTTTTGATATTCCTTGTCCACAAACAGGCGTTTTACCCATTCGTGACCCACGCCGCCGGGGTTACAGGTCAGATACATTCTTCTCGGAATTTTCGTTGCGCCACGCAAGCAAGCACCCAGCTTACGGAACTTATCTTCCGTGAACTGTGTTGCCTCGTCCATGAAGATCCAATCCCATTCTTGGCCTTGATATTCGTCCACATCGCTGTCACCGTAGTGACCGAACTTGATAATGGAGCCGTTGACGAAGGTAAACATACGGTTTGCGCCGTTGTAAGTTGCCACCTCAGCGGGAATCATGCCGCGCATGGGGATAATCAAGCTCTGTTCCAATTCGGGGTATTCTTTTCGCACGATAAGGATGCGAATTTTTTCGTAGGTCAGCGCACCGCCAATAGATTTAATGCGCACCACATGGGACTTGCCGCCGCCTCGTGCGCCGCCGTAAGCCGTATACCGTGTGCGGGCTTGGCAAAATAGTTTCTGTTTCGGGTTCAGATGACCCAAATCAACGGTTGCCATGCACTCCTCCTTTTTTCATTTTGCAAAAAAGGGCTCCCTCAACGTGAATTGAGAGAGCCCTATGGTTGGGGCTAAGTATTCAGTTAGACACCCAGCTTGTACACGGCGATACCGGCCCTCTTCGCCTCAATGACGAAGGAGTCGAAGTAGATACGACCCTCGACCACTGGGCCATCGAAGCCCTGTGCATCTCTGCGGATGTAGTAGTTCGCCAGCTTCACGGGGTCAACGGTGCAGCCCTTGTGCTTCACCATAAACTCCACGCCCTCGGGGAACCAGCCATCGGGGACGGGCACGACCTTGTTGCCGTTGATAACGCCCACAACGCCCTTCTCCACGGCATCGCTTGCCATACCGGCATCGGAGATAGAAACAACAGCGTCAGCCTGCACCAGCAGCTGATAGTTGCGGATGGGGATGTACAGGGTACGACCACCCTCGGGAACAAGAGCGTTGCTCATTTCGCCGCCGGCCTTGATGATGGCTGCGAGGATGGTGGACTTGGTAAGAGCAGAGTTAGAACCGCTCTTGACCTCAACGCCGCCATCAGCCCACTTGCCGAGACGGTACTTGTCCACATGGGGATTCACGACCTCATCGATCTGACGGCGCAGAGCCTTGCCTGCGGCCTTGTCGATGGCCTGATCGGAGTTGTCACCGGCATCGATAGCAAACACGAAGGACTTGTCCTGCGTCATCTGCATCTCCTGCTTGGTGTCGCCAAGGTTGGTCACAGCACCGAAACGGTTGGAGCCGGCCTCGCGGTCAAAGTCGTTCAGAGGGACGACATCGACAGAGCTGATAACGATGGTCTTGGCACCGACAAAGCTGTACTCGTTGCCGGCGGCTGCGTTGGTGATACTGCCCTTCTTAAATCGCTCAGCGACCTTGGAATGATACTTAGTTGCGTAATTGATAGCCATTTTTAATTCCTCTCTTTCTCATATCGAGGCAAAGAGGAAATATTCACTTAGCCACCCCAGCCCTCCAAAAAGGCATCGGTGTTCTTTGTGTCGTTACCTGCGGATTTCATACTGCCCGTGGAGCGACCCGTGTTTTTCGCACTCTGCTCTGCGGCAGCGACACGAACCTGCATCTGCTTCATTGCTTCCACAGCCTGCATATCAGCGTATTTCTTATACGCCACAGCCAGTGATTCACCGGCATGAACCTCGTCCCATACGGACTTGGGGATAGCAGAGGAATCTCTCTTTGCCTGCTCGTAAACATCGGGGTAAAGTTTGCCGAACAGCTCAAGGTCAGCGCGGACTTTTGCCGCCTCAGTTTCCTTTGCCTGCTGTTCGTTCTTCTCTGCTGCCTCTTTGGCAGCCAGCGCGGCCTCTCTGTCCTCGATGTCGATAGCACGGGCAGCCTCTGCTTCACTCAAGCCCTCTGCGCGTTTGGCCTCAGCACGAAGGTGCTTTGCGTAGTCCATCACGCTCATGTTGGCTTTTTCCGCAAATGCGGTAAACAGCTCCATTACAGGTTTCGCCTCATCGTACTTGGCGCGAATGCGGTCATAATCACGACCCTTCTGCAACAGCTCGGGGGTGATGTCGGCTTTCGTGAGGGTTTCCTGCTTGCCCATGTAGTTGACGATCCACGACGCTTCGGTCGCACTCTCAGCAGCGGTTTCCTCCGTCTCCGTTGCGGTCTCCTCGGTCTCGGTAGTAGTCTCGGTATTTGCCTCGGTGGTCTCCTCAGCCTGCTCCACAGCAGCTTTTTCGTCTACCTCGTCCGTTTCCACCTCAGTTTCAACGGTGTCCATCTCTGCCGTTTCGGTCTCCTGCTGGTCTGCAGGCTCCCAGCCCTCCAAGAAAGCATCCTGCTGGTTTGCCATCTGCTCCATGTTGGTCTCAATATCCATTGCGTTCTCCTTTCCACCTATGGTCGGGTGAAAAATCCTTAAAATTTATGCAGCTTGGTATAGCCGCTTAGTTACCATCTTGAAAATTCGCCGTATTCAAGCCCGCCGTAAGGCATATCCACGCTCTCAACAGCCGCAGGGCGCGTATTCTTCGCCATCTGCAATGCGCTCTCATAGTCCTTCCACCGTGCGCTTGCCACATCGGGGTTTTCCTCCAAAAGCAGCTCATACACCAGCGCAGGTGCAAGCACCGAGAAACAAATCAAATCGTCCATGTCCACGGTGTCCGTCATTGCCGTCAGCTTCGGATGCACCGTCCGCTTACCATCCTCACGCGCCACATAGGTGTCCGAGTATGGGTAAACCAAGTTGATATAGCGATTGAGGCAATCGGGCGTTCTGAAAACGTACTCCTTGTTGTCAGCCGTGTTGGTCTGTCCGTTACTCTCGTTCTGAGCATCCATCAGACGAATGGCCTCGTCATAAATCTCCTGTACCGTTCTCATAGCCCCGCTTCACCTCCTAAAATTCATCCTGTTCAAATCCCGTCTTTCCGTTGACGGAATAACTCATAATGTTGGCAATGCCCTCATCGATATTGCGGCTTGCCTTGTCGCGCTCCATCTCACGCTCCACTTCCCGCTCCGTTCTCTCTTCCTCGCTGGGCAGACAGACCTTACCGAACACCGCCGCCGCAATCAGCAAGTTGAGCGTCAGCAGCCCCAAAACCGTGATTTCAAAAAAACTCACTGGAAGTCACTCTCCTCTACCGTGGGGCTATGGACGATTTTCACCGTGGTATCCACCTTCTGCGTGATCTTGTCTTGATAGCCGCCGAAACGAGGCTGTTTCAGCAGGAAGTTCACCCAGCCAATAGCTTTCGTGCCCTTCTCTACCACCAACTGCTGCGCCTCAAACATGATGTTGTCGTATGCCTTGCGAATCTCAAGCTGTACCGCCTCTTCCTCGCCCTTTGCGATGCGGTCACTGCCGTTCTCACCAAAGTTTCCGTCCCACCAGCTTTGCAGCTCTAA
>JAZNSQ010000038.1:0-31937 GCA_045591265.1 Clostridia bacterium
GTCTTCCTAAGACCGCTTGGCCTCCGACTTTTCAATCTCATGCTTAATGAAGACTCCAAAAAATATTTTGATAAAGACTATCTGCATTTTAAAAATATTGGCTCAGGTATTATCAGTAAATTTCTCGATATAGCTTACTTATGGGAGGGGAAAAGTCCTCTTTTTGCGGTCAAGTGCAGGGCATTGATTTCTGACATTCTTTATGAACTCATCAAAAGTTCACTTTCCAATAACAAAATACCACATACAGAGAAGCTAGAAACCGCACGTACATATATTCAAGCAAATTTTAGAAAAAATATAAATATTGAATCCTTGTCAAAGAGTTTAAATTTAAGTGTGTCTTATTTTAGGAAATTATTTACACAAGCTTATGGACAGTCTCCGCAACAATATATAATAAGTTTGCGGATAAACACTGCATATGACCTTCTGGCATCAGGTGAAGTAAATGTAAGCGAGGTAGCAATTCTCAGCGGTTTTGATGACATATACTATTTCAGTAAACTGTTTAAAAGACGAACTGGCTTCTCTCCTTCTCAGATTTTACATAAAACTAAATAAACCAAGCACAGACTTTTTCTCATAAAAGAACCGCTCCCCAATCATTAAATAGTATTAATGTGCATTTTATTAGTCATACATTTTGCTCTTTTATAGACTTTTGAGGCTTATTGGGGGCGGCATATTTTTTTATTTTTCGCTTAACTTTTACACCTCTTTTATCTCAACAGCTACATCAAAATAGTGATCATATTCGTAAAGCTTACCGCCCTAGCCAATAAGGTAAATATTTTCTTCACAATCTGAAAAAGCCATCTTGCTGTTATTTATTTCAGCAAGTATGGCTTTTCTTTGTTTCTTGTTTTTGTAGAATCTATTGTCTCTTCGATGTCGTTTATAAAGACCTTTTGTAATGTACTCCATCGTGTCGGAAACTGCGTTCCTCGTCTTGATAGGTATAACACCATTATGAACTATTGCAAGGCTTGTAGAGACTGTTAGATGCTTTAAATCAGACATATTTTTGCTGATGGGGAAGGGGTGGCAAAGAGATGGATTTATACCACCATGAGTGGCAATTCTAAAGTGAAATATCATCGGGGTAGCATATGTATCTATCTTCTCGAGAACCTTAGCAAGAGCCTCTGAAAAGGCTTCATATGTCATATAACCTTTCTGTATCTTTACTTCTCTGTCTTGACAGTAACAGAATCCTGCTCCATCTGAGTTGTTTTGAAACATTCTTTCCATAATCTTCGCATCTGGAAGCGGTTGATTAGCTTTCTTGATTGCAATAATACACATTGTTAGTTTGCCTCCTTCAAAAGATTTTTCTTCCAAAGATACTCTTTGAGTTCCTGATATTCTGTGCATAAAAAAATATCTTCCCATGATGCTGAGAAGATATCGTTGAGTTTTACAGATTTAACAAATGTTGTGATAGCGACCACGAACTGAAGCGATGCAAGGAAAGTATTAAAATTTAAAGTTCCTCTGAACAGTCGGAATTCTATTGTTTCTGTATTCTGAAGATTGATTGCTTTATAACGACCTGAGTTTTTGTATGTCTTAACCTTATCGAAAATCTCTATTTCCGTATCTGTGTCCAGACATTCCACGCAAGGTTTATCAGCCCACTGTTGCAGGGCGTTATAATTTCTCCTTGAAAAAGGAAGAATGTGAGACTCCCAAAATCTATCAAAAAGAATTATAAGCTTTGCGATATTCAAATCCTGTTCTATTTCATCTTTACCCAAGAAAGCCCTTGACAAATGTATGTGAAGTCCACATGTTGTTGTATCATGGCTTCTGTAGTCGTTCTCCAAGCAGACTCCCATTATTTCCTTCCATCCCAAATCAGAGGTATGGTACTCCAATGTTGATGGATGAGAAACGATTTCAAATCCCGAAGAGGAAAGAGAACCATCGTGTTTTAAGTAAACATCAGTAAAATCCTCATAGATTCTTTTTGTAGTTGATTTAAGATTGCAGCCGTCATCAACCTCAAGCTCTACTCCTAAGTAAAGCCCTTCTTGGCTTTCTCCTAAAAATTCAGGTTCAGGCTTATAACTATATTCTTGTATGTAGGAAGAATCCAAATCATCATAGCAGTCGCTACAGTAATTATATCCATCTGAGTAGTAAACCGAATCTTCATGAACAATACATCTGCAACTTTCGCATATGTAATAAAATTCATCACAACGATTACAAATAACAACATCGGAATCGCTTGCCCATACTTCATCACTTGACACTAATGATTCGCAATGAGAGCAGCGGCGGTAATTGTTTACACAGTTTGAGCATACATACTTTTTGTTTTCAAGATGTGGATTAATAACCTTGCTATCCTCGATTTTGATCAGCGAACCACAATCTTCACAAAGTACAAAGTCGTCATTGTAACAGAATTCGCAAAGATAGCCATCCTTATACTCATACCCCTCCTCTCTTAAGATTTCCTCGCCACAATTGTAGCATTCGACTTTTTCGTTGGTAATCATAATGATACCTCTCTTTCTCTCCGTCTTTCCAGAGTGTCATTAATATATAACTGGCAAGTTCCCACACTACTTATGAATCGTTTCGATTCTCCAATCATTCAATTTTGGGCATAAAAAAAGAACCCACAGCGTGTGAGGTATTTAACCTACACATACCGTGAGTTCAATTAAAACTGAATTTACATATTTAGTTGTTGTTTGTTTTATATATAGTATATACTTGGTGGGATTCTGCCTGGACCAATAATTTTTTGGTTTTTAATATTTTCAATGTCAGTTGTATATTCAACTTAATAATATTTTTTTCACAGTCTTTTTTTGTATTGTCCGAAATTTTACATTTATTTTTATACAAAAATAAACATTGTTTTCTTCAATAAATAAATTCTTCTTTCTAGAAAAGTCAAATATCAACCTTGATACACACTCTTCTATTATTAAATTCAATATGTACGATTTTGTTAAGTTGTTGGTTAAGTGCAATAATATTATTGCTGTACAAATACGTGCAATTATTCTAATTAATCCTCTTTTTGTTTTTTTCATTTAATCCTCCATTAGTTTTTATTACTCTTGTCCAAGCAGAAAAAGCCTTGCACATAATTATTCTCTGTTTTTCTGCACAAAAGTTTTCATTTTTAATGGAGAATGAAAAACAAAAAAGAGCTATGAACATATTCGTCCATAGCTCCATCTCAATTACTCCTTATTCAGCTTTAACATCATATACAGATTCAAAACTAACTAGTTGATCAATTATTTCTATTTTATTATAATACTCAATTTTTTCAGTAGATTCTCCGTCTTCACAGTTCTCCACTTCAGTCAAATTTTTAGTTTGTTCACTTTTCTTTTTATAATTTTTCAAAGCATTAGATTGTAGGTTATCAGAGTATCTATCATTTAGCTTTCTCTGAAACTCTTTTAATTCCTGTTCACTTTTTATTATATCTAACTCTTCTAAAACTCTACTATTTAAATCAGTCAGTTTAACCTTGTAATAATCAGCAACAGAATCATACTCTAATTTTGAAAGTACCAACGCATTACGCTTTTTATAGTATACCTGCAAAAGGTTAGGATATGGTATTAAATCTTTTTCCTTTATACTTTTTCTCTTTCTTTTTGTTTTCTTATTGTACAGTGGAAGAACTTCATTGAGTGCTTCTTTATCAAGTTTCTTGTATTTTTCTTTTTCCTCAGAAGATAGTTCGTTTATAGATTTAATATTTTTATTAAATGTAATACCTACTTTTTCCTCGGAAAACTCCAAAACATTTACGTCTTGCAATGCTTTTAGGGCTCTTTGTACTATTCCAAATGCACTATTCTTTATGTATTGCAGATAATTAAAATAATTAGATTCTTCCATATCGAAGTTCCAATATCTCTTATTAGGGAACTCTGATTTTTGAAGTTCTCTATATTTGCTATAATTCTCAATTTTACTTTTTCCTATAATACTCTTATTAAAAAAACCACACTTCTCTGCAAAATCCACTTTGGCACAAAGAATTGTATTTACTGTTTTTTCTTTTAATAGATAAAATAAAATAGGGAACAAGAATTCTCTATACTCTTTACGAATCATAATACGACTTATTGAATTTTCTGTCTCACGTTCTTTCTGCTTTTCTTCATAGAGTTTCTCTTTGCTCTTTACCAACAATTCAGTATAAACTTTTTTGATTATAAATTTTTGTCCCTTTATTTCAAAATCAAAATAACATTTCCACTGTTCCAATTGTAATTCTTTTTCCGCTTTAGTCTTTTCCTCTTCACGGAGTATTTTACACACTTCTTTATAGTTTTTTATTATGTTAGAGTTTGTCTTCTCTAAATACCTTCTCATCTTTTTATCTGTTCTCATGGACTTCCTCCTGAAAAGTTTTTTGTGTATCCCACTTTTTTATCTATTTTTAAAGGTAAAAACTTAATTTCAAAATTTGCAATTAAATGTTTTAATTTATATATTTATATATCACATATCTTTACTATTTTTTTAAGTTAGAATTTCCCTTGTTTTTTATAGTGAATTCTTGATTTTGTCTTAAACTTTTTCAAATTTTGTATTTTACCCTGTTCGAAACACGTGTTTTAATATATTTCATTATATCAGATGCTGGGTTAATTGCAATCAAAAAATCTTTCACCTATATAATTACTAATCTCATTCCTTCCTCTGGTTATGTCAAGGTCGCTTACAGCGATTCGTTTCACCCTTGACCAACACACAGCAAGGAATACACTAAAGAAAGTTGTTTGAAAACACCTTCCTTCAGTTAGCACACTGAACAAGGTGTTAAAACACCATTCTTCAGTGTAAGGTTTTTATATTTAAACCTGAATTTACATATTTGTAGGTCCTTTTGTTTTGTATATATAGTATATCAGGTCTCTTTCCATCAATGAAAATATTATTTTGAAAGTGGTTAAATAATATTATTTTTTATATTTTTGTATTTGAGATATATACATATCATCTATTAATGGGGCTATATCTATATATAGCGGCTTCAGGTCGAACTAGTAGGGAAGCGGCGGCAACTGAAAAATATCTCCCTATACTTTCTGAAAAATTGCTTCTATTAAAGGAAATTAAGTCTTTGTTGATTAAGAAAAAATCATATTAGGCTTTTAATTTTTTCTCTTATCTTAACATCTTTGATATAAGGAATACATCTGATAATATTCTCTTTTTCTATGTTTGTGATACTTTGTATTCTGGTTAAGTTCAGGGATAAATTTTCTCTTATGATTTTCCTTACTCCCCATGTTATCTTCCTTGTCCAGAATTCTTCCTGTGTTTCTTTATGTTTTAATATCTCTTCTTTGCATAAGGGAAGATAATATATTCTTTTACTTGGGAGATTTAAAAGCTTTTCAATAGCATAAACAGTAATTCTTTTGGGCGGAATATCCCTATCTCCATTAAGAGACTTTATTGCATCCCTAACCAAAGGAAGAGTATCTATATCTATCTGATTCCATTTTCCAGAATAGTTTATTCTGTCTTTCCTTTGTTTTGGTTTTGGTTTTGGTTTTGCAGGATAAGTCCCATATAGGTTTTCTCCTATTGGTTTTACCACGTTATATGATGCGTTTAATCTTTTGGCAATCTCCTGATAATTAAGTCCTTCTTTATGAAGTTTCTTTACTTTCTCATCAAATAATTCTTCTTGTGTTTTATCAGGTAAAGTCATATTAATTAATTTTTCATAAGGAACATTTAAGAACATAGCAAACATACAAACCTCATATGTATTTGCCCTGTATCCATTAAGAAGTTTTTGTATCTGCCAACTTTCATTAAAATCATTATTAAGGTCTTTATACATCTCCTGAAAGTCTTTAGTTATGAGGTTCATATTCCTTTGTTTCCCTCTTATAGAAACATACTTTGTACCATACATCTGACTATGAAGAAATTTACCCATACAGATATCATTATTTATATCAATATTACTTTGAAATACCCTCATAACATATTGAGAAAGGTTAATTTCTGATACATTTTCTGAGAGTGTTTTTTCTGCAAATGGATTAATTTCTTCCTCCGCTGTTATAAGTTTAGGACTGTCTCGGCTACTTATTATCACACTGCTGTTTATGAGTTTACAACTATGTATAGGACATATATTAACATCTATCATCTGATGTGTTCTATGCCAATATGTTTCCCCGTATTTTTCCCTGTCCTCTTCTACACAATATGGACAATACCTGAGATACCTTTTTTCTTTGTTTGTTGGAATAGCAAGAAGGTTATATATACTCCCACTCATTTCCATTAAGGTTTCATATGCTTTCCGTCTTCGTTCTTTGTTAATGAATCTCCCGTAGTAAGGAAACATAGTATGGTCTTTGATTATGGATTCTATTGAAGTATTTTTTGTGATGACATCAAGTACTTCTTTTTTTAATGGATTAAGAAATTCAATATCAGGCTTTATAATCTTATTTTCAAACAAATCCTCTGCAGCAAAGATATATGCAGGATATCCTGATTTTGAGTAATATCTTGAAAGTAAACTATATACCAATTCATCAGGATAAAAGGTTGGAAAAAAGGTAATCATATCCGAATTTCCTCCACCTGTATTCTATCTTTTATGAGGTGAAGAACATCGATTTGAGAGGACTTTGATTCGGTTAAAATCTCCGTCATCAGATTGTGCGTTATTTGCCCTTCTGGGACGTTTTTAATTTGAGATGCATTAGTTCCTTCTTTCTTCCTGTGCGAGCTTCTGAGAGGCTTTTGAGACTCGATATAGCTATGCAATAGTGACAGTCTTTTCTTATAAGCTTCAGTAAGATTATCCACATTTAATTTCTCACTGCCATTAAGTATTGCAAGCTCCTGTGCATCATGTATAAGAGAGACTACAACAGATGTTATTCCACCACTGTGTTCAAATAACCATCTGATTATCCCGTCTGTTAAGTTAGTCTCATATTTTACATACCTGTATGAAAAAAGTGTCCTGCAAAAGTTCCTGAAATTATCATCATATTTCATTGCACCATACTGTAAACCTAAAGACCTTCTTGCAAGCTGCATTGCTTGTTCAAAGAATATATTACTTTCAGGGGTTCCAACCATACAAATAGAGATACCACTGTTATTAATAAGTTGTGTTAAAGCTCCCACAAGATTTTTCCCATTCTTGCTGTTTACCACATTCTGAATCTCATCAACGATAAGGATTCCTATATGGTTTAACGCTACCTGACTTACACTTCCAATAAGCATATCCGTAGTTGCTCTTGACCTTAATGCCTTTTCATAATAACTGCTTTCAAGAACCTCATCAACCTTTCGTAAGATTTCTAAAAGAAGACCTTTAACAGATGAATCAAAAGGACATTGAACTACAACACACGGTATTATTTTTAAATACGGTTTTTCTGTTTCAATTACTCTGTTTTCTGTTATTAATTCAATAGCACGACTAATGGCTGAACTTTTACCTATACCTGAATTTCCTATGATAGTAAAACTGTCACTTCCACCTATAATACCTCTGTATTCTTGATTCAGAACAGCCTTGAAATTTTCATTCTGTTGCATTGTTGCTGCCTTTGTTTGTTTCTTGTTGAGAGAACGAATTAATGCTAAATATAGCTTGCTGTATATTTCCACAGACATAAATGATGGAATATATATTTTGTATAAGTCAGACAGTGCTACAAGGCGTGTAACAGAATCTTCCTGATATATATTTTCTGAATAATCAGGTAGGACCTTTAGTGCATTAATAAGCTCTTCTGACGTTTTCATTTTGGGTAAATATTCAATTATTTTATTCAAGTGCTACATCCTTTCTTAAATGATTAATATGTGTTTTGTTACGTTCTTTTTTCCTGTTGTGTCTAATGCCTTTTATATTCACATCACACATTCTTTCAGAGTTTCTTGCAATGGTTTCTATATATCCTGCAAGATATATTTTAGCCTGAAGATTTTCCTCCTGAGCTTCTCTAATAAGCTCATTTTGCTTTTCCCGCATCCTTTCTATCTCTTCAAGAGTGTTTTCTTTGTAATGTGATTCTATAAGTTCAAATTCAATGAAATTACCTTTATCAATCACCCATACGGTGCTTACATCATCAGGATTAAAGGCTACAGTAACATTACCCCCTTTAAGGAATTCTTCTGTATAGTCATCGTTTGTATATCTCAACTTATTTACT
Organism: Clostridia bacterium; assembly: GCA_045591265.1. Classification (GTDB taxonomy): domain Bacteria; phylum Bacillota; class Clostridia; order UMGS1883; family UMGS1883; genus UMGS1883. The sequence continues at coordinate 8,205 of JAZNSQ010000038.1, forward strand.
TTCAATCCGAATCTACTGAATTTTCCTTCAGTTCTCGGAAGCAACGTAAGGACAAGAGATTTATAATCCACATCAATTAAATTTGAACCTGTCTGTGTTTTGCCATAGTTCCAGATACAATTTGCATAAGGTTTTACATTTGAAATAAGCATATCATCTGTATATGGGAAATTATCAATAATCCTTTTTGTGTTATAGAAGATTATGCAGCGGAGAATAACCTTTTCAAATTCCTCCAAAGTTAAACAAGCATCTTTCCTGTAATCGCGTGCTCCGCGTTCCTGATAATCTATTTCAATTACACCGCGATTTTTAAGATAAGGTTTATACATTTCCTGAATAAGGTCGAAGAACTTTTCAACTGCACCTTTAAGCTCAGGTCGATAGGGAGGAAGATTGATAACTGACACACCGAGCTCAGCAATCTGTTCGAAAGTTTCTGACTTATACTCACTACCCATATCAGTAACAAGAGTTGCAGGGATGCTATTACTGTTCCATTCATCTTTGTCAATCTCTATACCAAATCTTCTGCACCAATCTTTCTTATCGCTTATAACATTTGTCATAAGGCTTGTAAGACTGTAAACTCCTCCTTCCCATGAAAGAGTATATCCGAGGCATAAACTGCTGTAAGCGTCAATACAGGCTGTCAGAATGGGTCGTCCTACAAGACCTCCTGATTCATTCACAAGATGGATATCACAGATGGTTGAATCAAGCATTCCAACACCGACTGAGCTTGCAAATTCCTGTATGCCATTTCCCGTAAGCGGTCTTGAGTTACGCTGATAATCACTTAGCCCATCTCTTGATATGTAGAACTTCTGTAGGCTTCTGTTCTTTCTGTAGTAATACCTGAACTGATAAAAGGATGGATAATCAGGTAAAAGGTTATGGGAACTGTCACAGTATTTTTCTTTCAGCATCATTGTATATGCAGTCTTTAAACTGTTCTTATTCTTTGTGTAGAAAAACTTATTTAAAGCCCATCTGATATTCTTTTCGTCTGCGGTCAGTTCCCTTGTATTTTCCTTTTTGTCAGGAACGAGAACTGTTATATCCTGATACGCAAGATACAAGCACAGATACTTTCGGATGGTTTGTTTGCTGACACTGTACTGCTCTGATATTTTTGAAATCATCATGCATCTCATTTTCTCATCCGACACGAATGGAAGGATTCCTGCAATCAAAGTATATCTTTCGTGCATTATTCTTTTTTCGGCAGCGGATAGTTCCTCTGTGGATGTTTCAAATTTTTCATAACAGATTTCAAAGTCTGAAAGCAACGATAAATCACACCAATATGGCATAGTTTTCTTTATACAGTCAATTACAAATACTCTGCTATCCTTTTCATCTAAAACCCTTATGATGCAGTTTCCCTTTTTCATTAACTTATTCTTCATCAATAATTAACCCCCAATCTTCAACACCGTGCCTTAACCAATACTCTCTTGAAATATCGAGTTGCTTTACAGTCATAGGTTTTGTCAGGTGCTTTCTTAACACACATTCCCTGACCATTACATCACCATTTTTGAGTTCACAGAAGAAATCTGTTGTGTATTCTTCTGCATTTAATGGTACGTTACACTGGAATTCCTTTACTTCCACATTCTCTTCGAGTATGTCCGCATAAGCATATTGCAAAGCATCGTATGTTCGGCAAACCCCAATACATTTTGACAATACTCTTTTTTTACATCTTCCTTTGTAGTTCTTCTTTCTCATAAGTAAACCTCCTGTTTTTTGATAAATTAATTTAAGAAATTAAGCTTTTGAATTTATTTTTCATTATTAAACCTGAAAAATTTTAATGTAGTTTATAAGTTAACTGGCAGGGCTAAATACACTGTCAGAGACAAAAATTAATATTCTTGAAAACAATTGACAATGCGGCGGCGAGTAAGATATAATTTTATAAGAAACATAGTTTAAAAAGAATATATGGGAGTCGACAGAAATTTTGTCTTATGATAAAATTTAGTTAATTGAAATTAGGTTGTGTATAAAATGATAAATGAAATGTCTGAAAGTAAATCTATTTGCTTTAAGTTTTGTGGACAGTATCATACAATGAACGATAGTCCAAATTATATAAGTTTTATAAATGATGATTACTTTGTTAAAAGATTGAAAGATAATTTTGTTGCCGCAAACATATATGATTTGAAAAACGCACCTTATAATGAAAGGTGGCGTATAATTGAACGAATAAGTATACGTGAGCTTTCTAGAGGGACTAATGTGCAATTTGCAGAAGGACAAGTTTATGAAAGAGACGCTCTTAGTTCAAAAAAACGGCATCATATATCCGACAACGCAATACGATTTGCTCGTGCTACTTTGGCTAGGGGGCATACAGATAAAATTAATGGTAATTATATTTTGCTTGTTCATCCAGACATTGCGGAACGTCTAAGACAGGGAAAGTTTTTTTGTGATGCCACTGATGAAAAGTTGAAAAATGACTTGAAGGGACGATTAATTGGAGAAATTCTTGATGTTATAATCGTTGAAATGGAGCAACTTCCGATTTATAAAAACTCCAAAGGAGAAGATATTTATTGTTCGTTCCTTTTTGGGGACTATGCATTCGGCATAAAGTATTTCGAAAAACAGGCAGTGTGCGGAATTCGAAGGATTAATGAAAAACATATGGTGAGAATTGAAACGGTTGCGTAAAAGAGAAGTGTTTTCGATTGATAATAACTAAGAATAATTTTTATTTAATAATTTGAATGATATCGATTGCTAAATCGATATTATTATGATATAGTAACAGTGATATTAGCTTGAACGTATTTTGTCTGTTGAATATATTAGACAAAATTATTTTATCCTAACACATAGAAATGGTTGTGTTAGAAATAATGAAGGAGCGAGTATAGTGATTAATGATAACACTTTAAATTCAATTGCTGATGAAGTTGAACGAAAATATGGTAGACAATTAAATAGCGACTGTATGTCTCAAAAAGCTTATCAGGAAGAAACGAGACAAAGGATTGAAGGTGAGTTTCAAAGAGATTTTTCAAGGATAATGTACTCATCATCGTTTAGAAGATTGCAAGGAAAAATGCAGTTGTTAAGGGTAAAGAATGACCAGTTTTTCAGAAATAGATTAACACACAGCTTAGAGGTTTCGCAGATAGCACGCTCGATTGCACGTCAGTTAAAGTATACTGATAATGAGGTGTTTGTTGTTGAAGCAGGAGCAATAGCTCACGACATTGGGAATCCCCCTTTCGGACATGCAGGTGAAGCTATGCTAAATAAGATATTTGATGATGTAGGTGGTTTTGAAGGAAATGCACAGACATTGAGAATATTGACTACTATTGAGAAAAAGAAACCAGAGTTTCAAGGATTGAATTTAAACTATAGAACATTATTAAGTGTGGTAAAGTATTATAAAAGGCGAGAACCAGGTAATACTAAGTTTATTTACGATGATGATTATAAAATGTTGCAGGAATTCATAGAAAAAAACGATATCGTTGTAAGAACTCTTGACGTTCAAATAGTGGATTTATCTGATGAAATAGCATATGCTGCCCATGATTTAGAAGATGGCTTGAGGGTAAAAGCATTTACAATAGATGAAATACTTCATGATTATTATTCTACTTATGGGGATAGCGAATCATATAAAAAACTATGCGAATTAGTAGCGGATGCAAAAGAAAGAGCAGGATATGGCAAAGAAGATATTGAATCTTCAGAATGCAGCAAATTGTTTAGACAAGAGCTAACTTCAGCTATTGTATACACGTTAATTTCTGATATTGGTATAATAGATGTAGACGATAATTTTATTAAAAAGACTGGAACGAAAAATAGTCAAGAACTAGGTTTTAAAAATTTCGGTGAATTAGCAGAAGGATTAAAAAAAATTACATTTAAATGTCTTACTAACACGAATGAAGTTTTCATTTATGAAAAAAAGGGGAAGTTGTTATTAGAATATCTTTCGGATTTTTATATAAAAAACACTGAACTGCTTCCACCTGAGTATCGTGCTAAAAATAATGTTAAGAGATATAACATAGACTGCAAAGAGGAAGATTATCAAAAACGATTGGTTTGTGACTACATAGCAGGTATGATGGACTCATATGCTATTTCCATATACGAAGAAGTTTCGGGAAAGAGATTTAATAATATATTAGGAGATTTAAAAAATGAATAAATTAATGGGATTTTACGAATTAAAAGAATCTTCTCTACCTACTATTCCATGGGAAGTATATACTCCTGATGTGAAACTAGATAATACAAAATTATGGACTATTCGTTCTGCTGTAAATAGAGGAAATGATTTGAATTTACCTCGATTAGTCGGCAAAAGTGCATCAGAAGTAAAACAGTTCGCAGATAAATTATATAGTCAATTGGAAGAAAAAGGACTTGTTATTTACTATCCTTATTTTGTAGCACATAAAAGTGGTACATTAAATGTTTTCTACGATAAGGTCATTATCGAAGCCGTAAATAAAGATTTATGGAATTTAGTTACACATCAAGATGTAGAAGTTTCAATAACTTTAAATTCAGAAATGAGATTGTCTAACGTATCTGGAAATGAAAATTTTCTAAGTGATGAAGAACTTGATAAGTTGTTGGTGAACGTCAAAAAAGTAAGGCATATGTTTAGAGATGAATTGTTAGAAGGAAAATCAATATTGTTAGAGTGGAGTTATGCATCAAATTGTAATCTTGATGGGGAAAGTTCAAGTGAACAATACTTGGTTTTTTATGAAGCAAGAACGGTATAATTACATGAATACAATTTGATTGTAAATAACGATAATTAAAATATTTACAAAATAGGATCTATGTTAAAGGGCAAAGATAGATATTCTATCCGAGGCAAAATTTAATATTCTTATAGAAACAAAAAACAGACCTTAAGATGAAAAAATCTTGAGGTCTATTTTGATGCCTGAAACCTGAAAATATAGGGAAATATAGCACATAAAATAGTGATTTTATGTGCTTTTAAATATCATGAAATTTTAATAGGGTAGAGGATGCGAGTTTTTGCCCTTTTGAGGATAAGGAGCTTTGCCCCGTAACATTGACAAAGTCAAATCAACTATGATTATTTCGCAAGAAATAATGATATCATAACATTTTGCTTTAGCAAAATTCATAACTCTAAACTCTAAACTAAAAATCACAAAACCTTGCGAAATAAGTTATCAGTTTAGATTGCCTTCGGCAAGTTATGAGTTTAGATTCGCTCTGTGAAGTTATGATGCACCTTTGGTGCAGTTCATGTTAAGAAGGCAATCATATCATAACGAATGCAAAGCACTCTCATAACTCTAAACTGTAAACTAAAAGGAGTTTTTATGTCTGAAAGTATATTAAGGACAAAGTCCAAAGAATTTGCCAAGTCAATAGTTTGGCTTTGTAGAGAGTTGAAAGAAAATGATGTGGAGCATGCCCTGATAAATCAACTTCTTCGTTCCGGAACTTCTGTTGGTGCAAATATTCATGAGGCTCAATATGCTCAAGGGACAAAGGATTTCATTTCAAAATTTGAAATTGCTTTAAAAGAATGTAACGAGACAGAATATTGGCTTGAAATTTTGCTTGATGTAGAAGGTATGTTTGAAGAAGATTTTAAGTCGCTTCAGGAAGAATGTATCGAACTACGAAGAATGCTTGTTTCTTCTGTGAAGAAATTAAAGGAAAAAATATAATTAAAAAGCCCTTATTTTAAGAGCTTTTTCAGTGCTTAAAAAGTGCTTTGACAACACTTTCTTTTGCTTGGTATATAAATCTATAACGAATGATAAATTTTAAGGGGTAAATGTAATGGCGACAATTATTATAAAGCGTAAATCTAGTTTTGCTGGAAGTGCCCAAAATCATAATGTGTATCTTTTGAATACATTTGTGGGAGAATTGAAAAATGGCGGGGTTCTTGAAATACCTGTTGAAGTTGGAACACATATGCTTTCATTTAATAGTACAATGAAAAGATTTGGCAAAAATGCTACATTTAATGTAGTTGTTAATGAACCAGATGAAATTGTGGAATTAAAAACGAAATTTGGTATGAGTGGTGAATACGAGGTTGAATATGCTGACAACAAACCACATATTCCAGTAGGTGCAAATGCAACAAATACTCCAATTCAAAATATTGATAACTCTAACAATCAAACAGAGAATACAAATATTGTTACACAAAAATCTGGACTTCATTGCCCGCGTTGTGGAAGTTATGATGTTATTCCTGTATCAGAAGTATCAACAAAAGGTAAAGATTTCAATGCCAGTGATGCTTGTTGTGGATTTTTGCTTTGTGGTCCGTTGGGGTTATTGTGTGGTGCAACTGGAAAAGGAAAACAGACCACTACAACTACATATTGGATGTGTAAAGGTTGCGGAAATAAGTTTCAAGCATAATGGATAAAAAAATAAAACAATGGGTTAAAGCTATGACTATCACAAAGAAGTTGTGGGGGTGTCATCAAAAGCCAGAAAGAAGCTTTTTTCTCTATGGATATCAATTCCCTTTATGTGCCCGTTGCACAGGAGTTTTGGTCGGATATGTTTGTTCGTTTTTTCTGCTGGTTTTTGATTTTTCAATACCTAACATAGTATGTATGTTGTTACTTATTCCGTTAATTTTAGACGGTGTGATACAATTGCTTTTTTATATTATGTCAAATAATACAAGAAGGTTTGTTACTGGTGTTTTATTTGGAGTAGGGTTTATTCAATTGATAATAAATGTTTGGAATCTATTTTGACAACGCTTTCGTTGTATAATGTGGGTGTCAAGGGGACGGTTCTATTGACACATACCCTAGATAGAAGTCATGGGGACATTCTGCTGTGACATAAATATTGCAAAATAAAAAGGCTTGAGAACTCTCAAGCCTTTTCTTTATATGTTTTTCTGTATTCCGTAGGTGATACCCCTGTATATTTTTTAAAGAGATTACTAAAATACAGCGGGCTGTTGAAATTAAGAAGCTTGCTTACTTCGTTAATCGGTAAATCTGTGTAAATAATAAGATATTGTGCCTCTTCAATCTTCTTTATAAGCTGATATCTATGTGGTCCTTCTCCAATAGTTTTATTAAAGATCTGCGAAAACCTTTCGTAAGTAATGCCTGCACTTTCAGAGTATTTTCTAACGTCAATCTCCTCGCGATAGTTTTGGTTTATTTCCTCCGCAAGCTTGTAGACGTTTTTCTCCGTCACACTTTTCTTTTCGAAAGAATCTGAAAGATAATAAAACAGATTTTCAATAAGTGCAGGGGGAAGGGAGTCGTTAGCTTTAATATATTGAGATAAAAGATTAGAAAATAGGCTTATTATAAAGGAAGGATCATAACAAAAGTTTCTGCCTGAAGTTAAGCCGTACTTATCAAAAAGGGGAGTCGGGGTATTATCAAAGAAATCTATCTTAAAATAAGTGCAGGGATTTTTGCGGGAAAACATAAATTCAAGCGAGTCACTCTCGCGCGCAATAATAAAGTTATTCTTCTTTAACTTAAAAGCGTTTTCATTATGGCGAAATGCAACAATACCCTCCGTCACATACATAATAAAAAACTCATTTGGTAAAAGAGAGAGTTTTGTAACATATTTCTCGCCGTCAGGAAGACCCTTTTGAAAGGCTTTGACTTTTATTTTAAGTGATAAATCGTTTTTAAATCTGCTATCTGTAACGTGCATTTGTATCACCCCTTAAAAGATTATATACCTAATTTTCCAAAATGTCCATATAATAAAAAAAGTTAGCAAAATCGCTTGACATAGCGCACTCTTTATGCTATTATACTATGGTAACCGCATAGAAGAGGCTTTAAAAGCATTAGCTTGCCTTAATAGCGAGTCTGTAAAAACAGGAGGTGCAACAAACATGTACGCAGTAATTAAAACAGGCGGTAAGCAGTACCAGGTTAAAGTTGGTGACGTTGTTTTTATCGAGAAAATCGAAGGTAAAGACGGCTCTAAAGTAAAGTTTGACCAGGTTCTCGCTATCGGTGACGAAGGTAAATTCACAGCAGGTACACCCTTTGTTGAAGGTGCAACTGTTGAAGGTAAAATCCTTGGTCAGACAAAGGGCAAGAAGATTATCATTTTCAAGATGAAGCCCAAAAAAGGCTACAGAAATAAAAATGGTCATCGTCAGCCTTACACAAAAGTTGAAATCAAGAAGATTAATGCATAATTATGATTGAGTTTCAAATTAACAAAAATGCCGATGGAAAGGTTGCAGGGTTTACTGTTTCGGGGCATTCGGGCTTTGACGAAAGTGGCAAGGATATCGTTTGTGCTTCTGTTTCGGGCGCTGTGTGGCTCACCATTAACGGCATAGAAAAACAAAATCTGGCAACACTTACTTACGAGCAGTCTGACGGGTTTGTCGATTGTAAAATAGAAGATGTTCGCCATGCATCAGCAGATGCAATGCTGAATTCGCTTATCTATTTTGTAGAGGAGCTTTCAGCGCAATATAAAAAGTACATTAAGGTATCTTTTAAATAAGATACTTCCTAAAGATTATGAGAGGAGTGAAACATAATGTTTTCATTAAATATTCAGTTGTTCGCTCACAAAAAGGGTGTAGGTTCTACAAAGAACGGTCGTGACAGTGAGTCAAAGCGCCTTGGTGCTAAACGTGCTGACGGTCAGGCTGTGCTTGCCGGTAACATTCTTGTTCGCCAGAGAGGAACAAAGATTCATCCCGGTATCAATGTAGGCATCGGTAGCGATGATACCTTGTATGCTCTTGTTGACGGTAAGGTTAAGTTCGAGCGTAAGGGCAAAGATAAAAAGCAGGTTAGTGTTTATACTGCATAAATCAAAAAAAGCTCGGAAGAATTCCGAGCTTTTGTTTTTTAATTTATTTTATGAGGTTTTATTATGTTTGTAGATACAGCACACATAACAATTAAAGCAGGTAACGGCGGAAACGGACTTGTGTCTTTCCACCGTGAAAAATATGTGCCCGCGGGCGGTCCCGATGGCGGTGACGGCGGAAAAGGCGGGGACATAATTTTTGTTGCCGACAAAACTCTTACCACGCTTATTGATTTTTCAAATAAAAAGGTTTTCTCCGCTAAAAACGGGGAGGATGGAAAGGCGCGTAACAGTTTTGGCAGAAAGGGCGAGAGCCTTTATATCAAAGTGCCTGTTGGAACAGTAATTAAAGACGAAAAAACAGGTGGCATTATTAAAGATATGTCATTTGATAAAGAGGAATTTGTTGCCGCAAAGGGCGGAAACGGCGGTTGGGGAAATGTTCATTTTGCCACAGCAACAAGGCAAGCCCCCAAATTTGCAAAAGACGGATTAAAAGGGCAGACGCGCGAGATAGTGCTTGAACTTAAGCTTATTGCAGATGTCGGCTTAGCAGGTTTTCCAAACGTGGGGAAATCAACGCTTTTATCCGTTGTCAGTGCGGCAAGACCTAAAATCGCAAATTACCATTTCACAACGCTTGAGCCGAACTTGGGTGTTGTAAAATGTGATAATAAAAGCTTTGTTATGGCGGATATCCCCGGTCTTATCGAGGGCGCGCATGAGGGCATTGGCCTTGGTCACGAATTTTTAAGGCATATTGAAAGAACACGCCTTATTGTGCATATCGTGGACGTTTCGGGAATTGAAGGCAGAAACCCTATTGAAGATTACGAAAAAATTAACAGTGAGCTTCATTTGTATAGCGAAACGCTTTCCGAAAGACCGCAAATCGTTGTAGCAAACAAGACAGATATTTTAACGGACCCCAAGCTTCTTGATGACTTCCGTGCTTATATAAAAGAAAAGGGGATAGAGCTTTTTGAAATGAGTGCTGCGACTCACACGGGAACGAAAGAGCTTGTTGAGCATATTGCATCAATGCTTGATACATTAGAGCCGGTTGAAGTTTTTGAGCCTGATTATATCGAAGAAGACTTTGAGGAAGAACCCTTTACAATTACTAAAGAGGGTGAAACCTTTGTTGTAGAAGGCCCTTATATTGAAAAGCTTCTCCGCCACTCTAACTTTGAAGACGGGGAAAGCGTGCAGTACTTCCAGATTGCGCTTCGCCGTAAAGGCGTAATTGATGCGCTTGAAAAGATGGGCTGCAGTGAGGGAAATCTTGTACGTATGTACGAGCTTGAATTTGATTATACGGAGTAAAAATTATGTTAACATCAAAACAACGCGCATATTTGCGCGCACTTGCAAATAAAAAAACCGCCATTTTCCAGATTGGAAAGGGCGGAATAACTGACGAGCTTTTAGGCGAGCTTGACGTTGCACTTGAAAAGAGGGAGCTTATTAAAATAACAGTTCTTGAAACCTCCTTTATGTCTACAAGGGGCGCTTGTGATGAGGTTTGCGAAAAAATCGGTGCAGACGGCGTGCAGTGCATAGGAAACAAGTTTGTTATTTACAGACCTTCAAAAGAAAATAAAGAAATAGTACTTCCAAAATAATTTTAAGGGAGATTATTATGAAAACAGGTCTTTTCGGCGGTGCGTTTAACCCCATTCACAACGGGCATTTACAGGTTGCACGCACAGCAATTGAAAATGAAAAATTAGACAGACTCATATTCATCCCAACGGGAAATGCCCCGCATAAGCGTGAGGGTGAAGTTTCGCGCGAGGACAGGCTTAAAATGATTGAATGTATTGTGAAAAATGAAGAAAAAATGTTTGTCAGTGATTATGAGCTAAAGAGGGACGAAATCTCTTACAGTGCAGACACGATAGAGTATTTTAAAAAGCTCTATCCTGAAGATGAGCTTTACTTTATTATCGGTGATGATTCATACAATAATTTTGAAAGCTGGCATGAGCCACAAAGGATTTTAGATGCCTCGACAGTGCTTGTTTTTCCCCGTGAGGGGGGAGTCGTTTACCCGCCTTTTAAAGAGGTTAAAATGGAAAAAATCAAAATCTCTTCAAAAGACATCAGGCAAAGAATAAAAAATGGGAAAGATTGCAAAAAATTATTGCCAAAAGAGGTTTTAGATTATATAATTAAAGGTGAACTTTATACGAGGTGAACGGCTTTGACAAAAAGTGAAATTTTAGAAAAACTTAAAGCAAAACAAAAGCAAAGAAGATATAATCATACACTCGGGGTTATTGATGAAGCAAAGCGCCTTGCACAAAAGTACGGCGTTAGTATAGAAAAGGCAGAAATATCGGCAATGCTTCACGATTGTGCCAAGAATTTGGACGAGGCTGAAAACAAAAGTATGCTTACTCTTTGCGAGGAATACGGTGTGAAGCTCGATAGCTATGCAAAAGAGGAAAAGGCGCTTATTCACGCGTATCTCGGGCGTGAGGTTGCAAAAAAGGATTACGGAATTACAGACCCCGAGATTTTAGATGCAATCTACTATCACACAACGGCAAGAGTGGGTATGAGTGACCTTGAAAAAGTAATCTATATTGCTGATATGACAGAGCCCGGAAGGACAATCCAGCAGGCAGACGAAATAAGAAAGCTTACGGAAATTGGGCTTGATGAAGCGCTTTTATATGCGATAGGATGCTCGATAAAGCACGTTATAAGAAAGGGAACGCTTATTCATCCCGATTCGATAGATGCCTTTAATGAACTTGTAAAAAGCGGGAGGGCAAAGAATGACACAAATTGAAATTGCAAAAAAGCTTGCAAAAGCACTTGATATGAAAAAAGCGCGTGATGTAGTTGTTTTAAATCTTAATGGCGAAACGATAATTGCAGACCTTTTTGTAATCTGCACTGCAGGCTCGTCACCACAGATGCGCGCGCTATACGACTCGGCCATTGAGGAAATGGTAAAATCGGGGATAAACCCCACAAGCTGTGAGGGAATAAAAAATCCCGATTGGGCGCTTATTGATTTTGAGGGCGTTGTTCTTCATATATTCAGTCCTGAAATGCGTGAATTTTACGGACTTGAAAATCTGTGGGCAGATGCCGAGAGAATAGATGTTGAATTTGAAAACGAACAGTAATCTTGGAAAGGATATGAATAAAGTGGAATATAATTTTAAACAAATTGAAGCCAAATGGCAAAAATACTGGGATGAAAACAAATCCTTTGAAGCAAAGAATAACTCTGACAAGCCTAAATTTTATGCGCTTGTTGAGTTTCCGTACCCTTCAGGAAGCGGTATGCATGTAGGTCATATTAAGGCATACAGCGGTCTTGAGGTAGTGTCAAGAAAAAGAAGACTTGAAGGCTATAACGTTCTTTTCCCCATAGGCTTTGATGCATACGGACTTCCCACGGAAAATACTGCGATTAAAACAGGCGTTCATCCAAGACAGGTTACTGACAGAAATATTGAAAAATTCACACAGCAGCTTAAAAGAGTTGGTTTTTCATTTGACTGGTCAAGAGTTGTTGATACAACAGACGAGGGCTATTATAAGTGGACTCAGTGGATTTTCCTTAAAATGTTTGAAAAGGGACTTGTTTTCAGAGACACAACACTCGTAAACTATTGCCCGAGCTGTAAGGTTGTCCTTTCAAATGAGGATTCACAAGGCGGTAAGTGTGACATCTGCCACAGTGACATTGTGCAAAAAACAAAAGAAGTATGGTACTTAAGAATTACAGAGTATGCAGATAAGCTTCTTGAAGGTTTAAATGAGGTTGACTATCTTCCAAACGTAATTCTTCAGCAGAAAAACTGGATAGGTAAGTCAGAGGGTGCATTTGTAGATTTTGCAATCCGCGAAAATGACGAAAAGCTTCGTGTATATACAACACGCCCCGACACTCTTTACGGTGTTACATTCATGGTAATTGCACCCGAGCATCCCATTATTGAAAAGTACAAGAATTCAATTAAAAACATTGATGAGCTTGATTCTTACAAAAAGGAATGCGCTAAAAAGAGTGAGTTTGAGCGTACACAGCTTGTTAAAGATAAAACAGGCGTAAAGATTGACGGTCTTACTGCAATTAACCCCATTACAGAAAAAGAAATCCCGATTTACATATCAGACTATGTAATGATGGGATATGGTACCGGTGCAATTATGGCAGTGCCCGCGCATGACAGCCGTGACTATGACTTTGCTAAAAAGTTCGGCATTGATATTATCGAAGTAATTAAGGGCGGAGATATATCTAAAGAAGCATATACCGGTGACGGTGAAATGGTTAATTCCGGCTCTCTTAACGGCATTACAACAAAGCAGGAAGCAATCGCGAAAATGTTTGAAATATTAAAAGAAAAGGGATGCGGTGAAAAGGGCGTTCAGTACAAGATGAAGGACTGGGCGTTTAACAGACAGAGATACTGGGGAGAACCTATCCCGATTGTTCACTGTCCGCACTGCGGAATAGTTCCCGTGCCTTATGAGGAGCTTCCGCTTCGTCTTCCTCCGGTTGAGAATTTTGAACCGGGTTCAGACGGCGAAAGTCCGCTTGCCAAGATAGAATCATTTGTAAACTGCAAATGCCCCAAATGCGGAAAAGACGCAAAAAGAGAAACCGATACAATGCCACAGTGGGCAGGGTCATCATGGTATTTCCTCCGTTATTGCGATCCGTATAATGATAGGGAATTTGCATCCCAGGAAGCGCTTTCCTACTGGATGAATGTTGACTGGTACAACGGCGGTATGGAGCACGTTACAAGGCATATGATTTACTCACGCTTCTGGCATAAGTTCCTTTATGACCTTGGACTTGTTCCAACAAGTGAGCCTTATGCGAAAAGAACTGCGCAGGGCCTTGTATTAGGACCTGACGGTGATAAAATGAGTAAGAGTAAGGGTAACGTTGTTGACCCCAACGATGTTGTAGATATCTATGGCGCAGACGTTCTTCGTGCATATGTTCTCTTTATGGGTGACTACGAGCAGGCAGCTCCGTGGAGTGAGAACAGTATGAAGGGTTGTAAGAGATTTCTTGACAGAGTATGGGAGCTTAACACAAAGCTTATAGACGGTGACTCTTACCGTGATGAGCTTGTAAGTTCTATGCATAAGACTATTAAGAAGGTATCTTCCGATATCGAGAATATGAAGTTTAATACGGCGCTTGCAGCACTTATGACGCTTGTAAATAAAATTTACGAGGTTGGAAGTATAAATAAAGCAGAGTATAAAACACTTCTCACTCTTCTTTATCCGTTTGCCCCGCATATGACTGAAGAGCTTTACCATGAGCTTTTTGGGGAAATTCTTTCAGACGGAAGCTGGGCTAATTACGAAGAGGCACTTTGTGTTGATTCCACAATTGAGATTGTTGTGCAGATTAATGGTAAAGTAAAGGCAAAAATGACGGTTGATGCAAACATTAGCCGTGAAGATATGGAAAAATCCGCAATGGAAAATGAGGAGATTAAAGCTCTTATTGAGGGAAAAGAAATTAAAAAGGTTATCACAGTTCCCGGAAAACTTGTAAATATTGTAGCTATTTAAAGGATTGATAATATGTTATATAATAGTACTCGTAACAAAAGCGTAAGTGTAAAAAGTTCGGAGGCCATCGTAAAGGGACTTTCTTCTGACGGCGGGCTTTTCATTCCTGAAAGCATTCCCGTTATTTCAGAATCCAACATAAATTTGATGGCAGATATGAATTACCTTGAAAGAGCAAGGGAGATCATAGGAAGGTTCCTTACTGATTTTACTGATGAAGAGCTTCTTTCTTGCATAAACAAGGCATACACTAAAGAAAAGTTTGAAACGGAGAATATTGCTCCCGTATATAAGCTTAACGGTGAGCAGTACATTTTAGAGCTTTGGCACGGACCGACCTGTGCATTTAAGGATATGGCTCTTCAGATTCTTCCTCATCTTTTAACAACATCATCAAAAAAGCTTGGTCTTGACCGCGAAACCGTAATCCTCGTTGCGACAAGCGGTGACACGGGTAAAGCTGCGCTTGAGGGCTTTCGTGATGTTGAGGGAACAAAGATTATTGTCTTTTATCCCGATGAAGGCGTAAGCAGTATTCAGCGCCTTCAGATGTGTACTCAAGAGGGTGGAAATGTATTTGTAAGCGCTGTAAATGGTAACTTTGACGATGCTCAAAACGGCGTTAAAGAAATTTTTACAGACAGAGATTACGAACAGGAGCTTTCTCTTAAAAACAAGGCACTTAGCTCTGCAAACTCAATAAACTGGGGCAGACTTGTTCCGCAGATTGTTTATTATTTCTCTTCTTATTGCGATATGCTTAAGGCTGGCGAAATACAAAGCGGGGAAAAGGTAAATATCTGTGTGCCGACAGGTAACTTTGGAAATATCCTTGCGGCATACTACGCAAAACGAATGGGACTTCCCGTAAATAAGCTTATCTGTGCATCAAATAAAAACAATGTTCTTACCGATTTTATAAATACGGGCGTGTATGACAGAAACCGTGATTTTTATGTTACTACATCACCTTCAATGGATATTCTTATTTCGTCAAATCTTGAAAGACTTTTATACATTCTTTCTGATAGTGATGATAAAGAGGTTTCAGGTTATATGAGCCTTCTTAAAAAAGAAGGTAAATACAAGGTTTCAGATAAAATTTTAAATCTCATACAAGAGGACTTTTACGGCGGCTTTGCAAGTGAAGAGAATTCGAAAGAAACAATCCGCAATGTATATGATAAATTTGGATATGTTATTGATACTCATACCTCTGTTGCAGTAAGCGTTCATAACGACTATGTAAAAGAAACAGGGGATAACACCAAAACAATTATTGCATCAACTGCAAGTCCGTTTAAGTTTAACGGGGATGTTTTGTCAGCACTTTCAGGGGAAACTTTAGAGCTTGACGAATTCAGACTCCTTGAGGTTCTTTCAGAAAATTATGATTTAAGAATTCCTGCTTCACTTTCTTCACTTGAAGAAAAAGAGGTAAGATTTGAAACAGTATGTAATAAAGAACAAATGAAGTCAGTAGTAAACGAATTTTTATCAAGATAATAAGCAACCGAACTGCTTTTGCAGTTCGGCTGCTTATTAGATTAGCTAGCAATCTTTTTTGCTAAAGGTTTCACAGTCTGTTTCGTTTTTAGAATCTGCACTGTGTCCGCCTACGGTGATTTTTCCTGCAAGACATTCATTGTCCTTTGTGTGATAAACACAAGCATTTACAACGCAATGAACACCGTTAATGGGCGAATTGGAATTAAGGTTATTCATAAACTTTCACCTCTTTTACTTTATAAGCTATAGCTTACAGGCTTATTATTTGTTTTTTAAAATTTATTATTCGGAGTTTGTTATGGCAATTTTTGCAATAAGTGATTTACATTTACCACTTGGAATAAACAAGCCAATGGACATTTTTGGTACTGGATGGGATAATTATGTTGAGAAAATCAGGTGCGAATGGGAAAAGAGCGTAAAAGAAACAGATTTTGTAATAATTAACGGTGATTTTTCCTGGGCGACATATCTTGACGAGGCGCTCCCTGATTTTAAGTTTATCGAAAGCCTACCGGGCAGAAAGATTTTATCTAAAGGAAACCACGATTACTGGTGGGAAACTATCAGTAAAATGGATGCCTTTTTAGAAAAAAACGATATAAAAAGCGTTAGCTTTATGAAAAACAACGCGTATCTTTGTGACGGCATTTCAATCGCGGGAACAAAAGGGTCTAAATCGCCTACGGACGCCTCATTTAAGGCGGAGGATATGAAAATCTACAACCGTGAGCTTATAAGATTTGAAACTTCTATTAAAGAGGCAAAGGAGCTTTCAGATAAGGTTGTGGCGTGTCTTCATTACCCGCCTGATGAAAACTTTTTAAAGATAATCGATAAATATAATGTTGAAAGATGCATTTTCGGGCATCTTCACGGAAACCGTGCGCAAAATTATGAAATAAAACACCCCAAATGCACGCTTGTTTCTGCCGATTTTTTAAAATTTAAACCATTTTTCATAATTTAACCATATTTGTTAAAAAACACTTGCAAAATGCACTGTTTTATGATATAAATATAATTTGATGTGGCACAAGTGAGTGCCGTAAACAATAGGAGGAAACTATTATGAAGGTATTGAAGAGTGAACAGCAAAAGGACAAGAGATTTTATCTTGAAATCGAGGTTGACGCTGCTGAATTTGAACAGGCAATGGAAAAAAGCTACAAAAAGAATGTTAAGTCAATAAACATTCCGGGCTTCAGAAAAGGTAAAGCGCCCAGAAGAATTATTGAAAAATATTATACAGAGGCAATTTTCTATGATGATGCTATAAACTTTGTAATTCCCGATGCATATGATAAAGCTATAGAGGAAAAAGCTCTTGAGCCAGTAGATATGCCCGAGATTGACGTTGTTAAGCTCGAAAAAGGTGAAAACTTTGTATTCAGCGCGCTTGTAACTGTTCGCCCTGAAGTAACTTTAGGTGAATATAAAGGTATAACCGCTGAAAAAGAGGTTAATAATGTAACGAAAGAAGAAGTAGATGCAGAAATCGCAAGAATGCAGGAAAATGCTGCAAGAATTTCAACTGTTACAGAAGGCAAGACAAAGATGGGCGATAAGGTAAGCCTTAACTTTGAAGGCTTTGTTGACGGTGTAGCATTTGAAGGCGGTAAGGGTGAGGACTTTAGCTTGGTTCTCGGCAGCAATAGCTTCATTCCGGGATTTGAAGAACAGGTTGCTGATAAAGAAATCGGTGCTGACTTTGACGTAAACGTAACTTTCCCCGAAGATTATCATGCAGAAGAATTAAAGGGTAAGGAAGCAGTATTTAAGTGCAAGGTTAACAGCGTTGAAAACAAGGAACTTCCCGAGCTTGATGATGAGTTTGCAAAGGATGTAAGCGAATTTGATACACTCGAAGAACTTAAAAATGACGCAAAAGCAAAGCTTGAAAAAGTTAAAGAAGCTGAAGCAACCCGTAAGTTTGAGGATGCAGTTTTAGATATCGTTGTAGATAATGCCAAGGTTGACATTCCTGAATGTATGGTTAAAAATCAGATAGAAAATCAGATTAAGGATATTTCTTATCGTTTGCAGAGTCAGGGTATGCCCCTTGAACAGTACCTTCAGTATACAGGTATGACAATGGATTCACTTCGCGACCAGCTTAAGGAAACTGCCGAAAAGACTGTTAAGAGTCAGCTTGTTCTTTCTGAAATTTCAAGGATTGAAAACGTAGAAGTTACAGACGAAGACCTTGAAGCAGAATTTAAGAAAATGGCTGAAATGTATGGTATGGAAGTAGAAAAGGTTAAAGAATATATGATGCCGAACGCAGAAGCTATCAAGGCAGATTTAAAGACACAGAAAACTATTGACGCTATTGTTAAGGAAGCAAAAGTAGGTAAGGCTAAAAAAGCTCCTGCTAAAAAGAAGGCAGAAGCAGCAGAGGGAGAGGAAAAAGCTCCTGCTAAGAAAACTACTGCTAAGAAGACAACAGAAAAAGCAGAAGAAAAGAAAGCTCCCGCAAAGAAGACTACAACTGCTAAAAAGGAAACCGGTGAAAAGGCTCCTGCTAAAAAGACTGCTTCTAAAACAACAACAGCTAAAAAGACAACTACAACTGCAAAAAAGACTACTAAAAAAACAGAAGAGTAAAATTTTAAATGCTTTTTGAGGAGGAATAAAATTGAGCTTGGTACCTTATGTAATCGAACAGACAGGTCATGGAGAGAGGTCATATGACATATTCAGCCGTCTTTTAAAGGATAGAATTATCTTTTTTGGCGATGAGGTTAATGACCAGACCGCAAGTTTAATAGTTGCACAGATGCTTTTTCTCGAAAGTGAAGACCCCGATAAAGATATTATGCTTTATATAAATAGTCCCGGCGGAAGTATTACTGCGGGTATGGCTATTTATGATACGATGCAGTACATTAAATGTGACGTGTCAACCATATGTGTTGGTATGGCGGCAAGTATGGGTGCATTCTTGCTTTCAGCAGGTGCAAAGGGTAAAAGATTTGCCCTTCCTAACAGTGAAATTATGATTCATCAGCCACTTGGCGGAATGCAGGGTCAGGCAACAGATATTAAGATTCATGCGGACAGAATTATCCGTATGAAAGATAAGCTTAATCATATTTTAAGCGAAAATACAGGCAGACCTTTTGAAGAAATTGTCCGTGATACAGAGCGTGATAATTTCATGACGGCAGAGGAAGCGCTTAACTATGGCTTGATTGATAAGATTATTACTGCAAGATAAAGATAAAGCTGCACTAATGCACTGAATTTGTGCGCAGTGCAGCTTTTTAATCTTATTTAGTGTGATTGAGAGGTTGATTTGATTGTCAAAAACAGATGAATTAAAGATAAAATGCTCATTTTGCGGAAAAACGCATGATGAGGTCAGTCAGCTTGTTGAAGGCCCCGGCGTATATATCTGTAATGAATGTATAGAGGTTTGCTGTAAGGTTCTGGGGAATGACTACTTTGACTACGAGGATGAAGATGCTCCATGCGCAGAAAAAATCGAAAACACCCCTCTTCCAAAACAGATTAAAGAGGTGCTCGATGACTACGTAATTGGTCAGGAGTCAGCAAAAAAAAGCCTTGCAGTTGCAGTATATAACCACTATAAAAGGATAAATTCCAATATTGATACCGGCGATGTTGAACTTCAAAAAAGTAATATCTTAATGATTGGCCCAACAGGAAGCGGTAAAACACTCCTTGCGCAAACGCTTGCAAAGGTGCTTCAGGTGCCTTTTGCAATTTGCGATGCCACAAGTCTTACTGAAGCAGGCTATGTTGGTGAGGACGTTGAAAATATCCTTTTAAAGCTTATTCAGGCGGCAGATTATGACCTTAAAAAAGCAGAACGCGGAATTATATATATCGATGAGATTGATAAAATCACAAAAAAGAGTGAAAATGTATCAATTACCCGTGATGTAAGCGGGGAGGGTGTTCAGCAGGCGCTTCTAAAAATTCTTGAAGGCACGGTTGCATCTGTTCCCCCGCAGGGTGGAAGAAAGCATCCGCATCAGGAGTTTTTCCAGCTTGATACAACAAACATTTTATT
Source organism: Clostridia bacterium (assembly GCA_045591265.1). Taxonomy (GTDB): domain Bacteria; phylum Bacillota; class Clostridia; order UMGS1883; family UMGS1883; genus UMGS1883. Next base: position 28,162 of record JAZNSQ010000038.1, read on the forward strand.
TATCTGCGGCGGTGCGTTTTCAGGACTTGACAAAATTATCGAAAAGCGTATCGGAAAACAGGGCGTAGGCTTTGGTGCAGAAGTAAAGAGCAAGGCAAAGCGTGATGTAGGCGAAACCTTTAAAAACGTTGAACCGCAGGACCTTTTAAAGTTTGGTATTATTCCCGAACTTGTTGGTCGTGTGCCCGTTGTGGTTACTCTTGAATCTCTTACTAAAGAGGCGCTTAAGAAAATTCTTACAGAACCGAAAAATGCACTTATCAAGCAATATAAAAAGCTTTTTGAGATTGATGGCGTTAAGCTTGAAATAAGTGAAGAAGCGCTTGATTTTATTGCAGAAAAAGCAATCAAGCGTGATACAGGTGCAAGGGGACTTCGTGCAATAGTTGAAAAAACGCTTTCGGATGCAATGTACGAAATTCCGTCCGACAAAACGATTGAAAGTGCGATATTTACAAAAGAAACATTTGAAGGAGAAGAGCCGAAGCTCGTAAGAAAAAGGGAAGAAGAGCAGTCGGCGTAAAATATGAACTATAATTCTACAAGAATATGCTCTTATGTAGGTTATTTTACACAAGCGGTGACAATTAATTTTGCACCGCTTCTGTTTGTAATCTTTCACAACGAATTTAATATAAGCTATGCCCAGATTGGTACGCTTACTCTTTTAAGCTTTTGTGTGCAAATTTTAGTTGACCTTTTGGCGTTTTTATTTGTTGACAGAATTGGCTTTCGCACAAGCGCAGTGCTTTCGCAATTTCTTTGTGCGTTTGGTCTCTTTACGATGCCTATTTTTGCTCGTGCCTTTGAAAATGCTTTTTGGGGACTTTCTCTTGCAATTATTATATACTCAATAGGCGGGGGACTTATTGAAGTTGTAATTAATCCTATAGTTGCATCTCTTCCTGAAACAAAAAAAGGGAATGGACTGATTCTTCTACATTCCTTTTACTGTTGGGGTCAATTTTTTACGGTGCTTCTTTCAACCCTCGCATTAAGAGTATTTAAAAGCGAAGCATGGGGATTTATTTCAATCTTTTGGGGACTTATTCCGCTTATAAACGCTTTTATGTTTTTAAAGGTGCCGATAAAAAGTGCAAAGCTTGAGGAAAAAAGTAGCATTAAAGAGTTTTTGTTTAATAAAAACTTTCTTATAGTGCTTGCACTTATGATTTGTGCAGGTGCAAGCGAAATGGGAATGGCGCAGTGGGCGTCTGCCTTTTCGCAGGAGGCATTAGGCGTTGATAAAACAGTAGGTGACCTTTTAGGTCCGTGCCTTTTCGCACTTTTTATGGGAATAGGAAGAACTATCCATGGTGCAGGAAAAGTTAAGAATTTAATGCGCCATATGGGGCTAAACGCGTTTTTATGTATTTTGTGCTACATAACCGCAGGACTTTGTAAAAATCCCTACATAGCGCTTTTTGGCTGCGCTTTATGCGGATATGCAATAAGCCTTATGTGGCCTGGGGTGCTTTCCATAGCGTCTGATAAATTTAACTATAAATCAGGTTCAGCTTACAGCGCAATCGCAGTGTTTGGGGATATCGGCTGCTCGCTGGCGTCTTTCTTTACGGGCTTTATCGCTTCAATGCCACTTTGGGGAAGCGCTGGGCTTAAGGCAGGTTTAGTATCAAACATAATTTATCCAATAATATTTATTGTATTTCTATTAAAAATAATAAGGGCAAAATAAAAAAGCTTTGCAGAATTTCTGCAAAGCTTTTTTATTATAATTTGTAAGTTTTTTGCGATAGGTTGGATGTGCTTACCATCAAAGATTTTCTTCTAATTTAAGCACAAAGGTACTCATTTTTATATTGAGAGCACTGCAAATTCTATAAAGCGTTTCAAGTGTTGGTTTACGCTCTCCACGTTCTATAGCACTTAGATGACTTCTTCCTATGTCTGCCAAGCCACTTAGCACCTCTTGAGAAATACCTTTTTGTTTCCTGAAAAATGCAACTGTTTTTCCAACAGTGACGGAATCAAGCATGGGCATAAACATATTATCACCTCTGAAATAGTATACGCTATTTTCAAAGATGTAATGAACACATATGTCGACAAGCGAACACTTATGTGTTAAAATTAATTTCAAAGTCTTTTAATTTTGTAAAAAGTAGGAAAGGAAATAAAGATGAAAAAGATAATTTGTACCATATTAACTTTACTAATAATGTTACCAATAATGCCTGTATATGCAAGCTATTCTTCGCAGTATGATTATGAAGCTGGAGTGTTATATAATATGGGCTTGTTTAAAGGGACAGATAACGGCTTTGACCTAGATAAAATGTGTGACAGGGTGCAGGGGGGCGTTCCCTTTGTAAGAATGCTGAGGAAAGAATCAGAGTCTTTATCAAATCCCAAAAAGCATCCTTTTACAGATGTGCCAGAGTGGGCAAGTCATTATGTTGGACAAATGTATTATGATGGATACACAAAAGGAATAAGTGAGACTGAATATGGTACAGGGGTTTTAACTTCGAACCAGTTTGCAACGTTTTGTTTAAGAGCCTTAGAATATAGTGAAAATGCATCAGACTGGAGACAGTTTAAATACGACAGTGCACTTGATAAAATGCTTGAGTTAAATATAATTAAGTAAAAAGAATATGACTCTATAAACTCAAGTAACACCTTTTACAGAGATTATGCTGTTAAGTTAGTTTATAATTCGCTTTTTGAATCAGGGCGAGATAAACAAAATGATGTTTTATTGAATAAGCTCATTAGTACAGGGGCAATTGATGAGAAAATCCATAATAATGCTAATGTCATTGAGCTAAATACAAGTGAAGATATATACGCTTTAAGCAGAATTTTGTCTACTAATTATGCAAAGAAAAGATGTTCTACTTCAAATGTAACTTTTGACATTTCAAGTAATGTTAGAAAAGTAAATTTATAATTTCCCAAAATAAAAAGCTTTGCAGAATTTCTGCAAAGCTTTTTATTTTGTTTATTAGTTGTTGATAGCTGCCTGAGCTGCTGCGAGGCGTGCAATCGGAACGCGGAAAGGTGAACATGACACGTAGTCAAGACCAATCTTGTGGCAGAATTCAACTGATACGGGGTCGCCGCCGTGCTCACCGCAGATACCGCAGTGCATTGTGGGACGAACCTTCTTACCAAGTGTTACAGCCATATCCATAAGCTTACCAACGCCAGTCTGGTCAAGTTTAGCAAACGGATCGTTTTCGAAAATCTTTGTATCATAGTAAGCATCAAGGAACTTACCGGCGTCATCACGAGAGAAACCGTAAGTCATCTGTGTAAGGTCATTTGTACCGAAACAGAAGAATTCAGCTTCTGATGCAATTACATCTGCTGTAAGACAAGCTCTCGGGATTTCAATCATTGTACCAACTTCATACTTAAGGTCAACGCCAGCTGCTGCGATTTCAGCATCAGCTGTTGCAACTACTGCGTCCTTAACGAACTTAAGCTCTTTGATGTCGCCTACAAGAGGAATCATAATTTCAGGAACAAGGTTCCAGTCTGCATGAGCCTTCTTAACGTTGATAGCTGCACGGATAACAGCCTTAGTCTGCATTGCTGCGATTTCGGGATATGTTACTGTAAGACGGCAGCCTCTGTGACCCATCATGGGGTTAAACTCGTGAAGACCGGTGATGATATTCTTGATATCTTCAACTGTTTTACCCTGAGCGTCTGCAAGAGCCTTAATGTCAGCCTCTTCAGTAGGAACGAACTCATGTAGAGGAGGATCTAAGAAACGGATGGTAACGGGGTTACCTTCGAGTGCTTCG
>JAZNSQ010000039.1:0-6218 GCA_045591265.1 Clostridia bacterium
CGTGCGATAATCTTGCCGTTAGCGTCCACTAAGTTAACTTTCTTGCGTGCCGTGGTGAGCAGCTTTTCGGGGGCTTTCCTCGTTTTGTACTCCCTTATGGGTCGGCCATTCACCCAATCCCAAGCTTGAAATATTAGCAGCATCTTGCCGTTTATTCTGATACGCTGCATACCGTCAATGTCGTATCTGCGCTTAATCTCGTAAGCCTTATCGCTCTCGTAGATTATGTTTTCTACGCCGTTGATTATTTGTAAGAGCTGGTATTTCATAAATCCTCCCATTCCTGTTGCTGTGGTTCGGGGATTTCCTCAAGCACAAAGTCCGTGTACTTAAAGTGTTCGCCGTCCCACTCTGCGTCAATTTCGCCTGTCCTTCCATTGCGGTTCTTTGCTACGATAATCGCCGCCTCGTTTGGGTTGGCGTTGTGGTCGTAAACCCAAGGTCGATAAAGGAAAATTACCTCGTCGGCGTCCTGTTCTATTGCGCCCGACTCTCTCAGGTCTGCCAGTATCGGCTTGTGGTCTGTCCTCTGCTCCGGCGCACGACTTAACTGTGACAGTAGGAGTATCGGGCAGTCCATTTCCCTTGCAAGTAGCTTGAGTGTGCGGCTCAGTTCGGCGACTTCCTGTTCCCTTGTGCCGTTCTTCTTCTGCCTCGCTTTGATAAGTCCAAGGTAGTCAATCACTATAAGGTCAAGGGCTTTCGTCCTACGCTTCAAGGAGTAGCACTTCTCGCGTATCTTCTCGATGCTGTAAGCGTTGTCAAAGATACTCATGTTCCACTTGCTTATCGCATCAATCCGAGCGGACAGCCGTTCAATCTGCTTTGTGTTTCCTGCGTGTATGTCGTACTCCGAACATCCTGAAGTGCTAACCAGCATCCTCTTTGCGATGTCGTTGCGGGGCTGTTCAAGAGAGAAGAACGCTACCGTCAACCCTCGCTCTGCCACGTTGGTTGCTATGTTCGCCGCAAAGGATGTCTTACCCATCGAAGGACGACCAGCCACAACGCACACATGGCCTTTGTTCAGCCCACCAAGGGTTTGGTCAAGCACTAAGAACCCAGTAGACAAGCCCTTCTGCTTGCCCTCTGTAAGCTCTGCAAGGGCTTCTAATACATGGTCGCCTACAAGCTGTACTGTGCTTGACGCATCCTCCTTGGCTTTGTCACTTGCAATAACTGTTTCCTGAAGAAAGTCAAAATCTTCTCCGCTTTCCATCCGCTCCGTTATTTCCTTTATGGCGGTCAGGAAATGACGGCGGCGGGACAACTCTTTGACTATTTGGATGTGATGCTCAACATTGGCGGCTGTTATTGTGTCTATTACAAGCCCTGTCAGGTATGCTATACCGCCAACCTCTGCAAGCATCGTTCCGAGTTCGTCGGCAAGGGTTATCGGGTCAAGGTTCAATCCCTTGTCGAATACCTTGCACATAGCAGAGAAGATTACCTGATGCTCGGTTACTGCGAAGTCCTCTGCGACTAATTCAGTCCTTGCCAGCGTATGAGCTTCTGCGCTTTTGAGGGCTGCACCGAGAACCGAGCGTTCAGCTTCTCTGTTCATTGGGCTACCTCCTCAGTGTCAGTTTTTCATATTTCGGTCTTTCGGTGGGAGTCACTTGCTCTGATACCTCCACTTCATCCTCCCACCGATGACCGTTCAGCCATGTCGCAGGATACGGAACATACTTGCCATTTTCTTTTAACCAGTCCTGCGACTTTGTCTGCTTCATAAGGTTTTTCATAATCAAGGTGTACAACTCGTTATCAACCTTGAGCTTATCCCATGCCTTACGAGCGTCCTTCTTTGCAGTCTTCTTGGGGTAAACACTCCAAAAGCTGTCAAAGCGTTTAGTGTTCAAGTCCTCTTTGTTCAAACTCTTAAGCACCATAACAGGAATTTCACACCCATGAGGATTTCCATCGTAGTTACGCAAGAGAATAAGCCTAAAACAGTCCTCCATGCTTTTTAACTTGAACACTGACTTAACTCTTGGAGTGCTTTGGTCTATCTCTATTGCAAGGCGATAACCGTCACGTTCTGCAAAAATGTCAATCCGTCCATTTCTGCCATCCCCTCTATCTGCTACTGGATACTCATTGATTACATCAAAACCAAGATTGGTAAGAGTGTTTGACACCAATTTATGTGTTGCAGCAGCATCATCAGGTGCTTGCAATGAGTTAAAAGCTGCCTGTACATCCTCCGGCAGGGAGGGTATGGGTGGGATATTATTCTTTTTCTTTTTCTTTTCTTTGTCTTTGTCTTGGCACGTTTCGTTACGTTTCGTGCTTTTTGGTGCGTCTTGGTAACGATTCGTGGCAATCTGTTTATTGGTTTCGCAACGCTTGTCGTAGCTTTCACGCTGTCGGTCTATGTCTACCTTTGCTGTCGCCCATAGAAAACGCTCGTTACCCTTAAGCTCCGGCTCTGCTCCCGACTCTGCGTATTTCAGCATCGCCGTGAATAGACGCCCACGCTCAGCATCTCCGAGCAATTCCAGTTTGTCCGCAAAGTCTGTAAAGACTTTCAGATACTTCATTGCGCCACCTCGTTATACAAAGGGCAATTCTTCGTCAGCTATCTCCGTAAAACTGGACTGTTCTGCCTTTACGCCATTGGTCTTGCTCATAGCCCTGTAAACTGCACCGAGGTCGGTAGTTACCATTTCGGCGGCTAAGAACCAACGCTTGTTACCGTCCTTGTCCTCCCAGTTATCCAACTTACCGAGGACAATAACACCGTCGAACTTCTTCAAGTCCTTGCAGCGTTCAGCCAGTTCAAACTTCGTGTCAACATCGATAATGCCCTTTTCGCCGTCAGCGTAGCGCAAGCCAAACTTTGCTCTTGCGTACTGTTTTTCACCGAAAGTTGATACCTTGGGGTCGCTTACCAGCTTTCCAGCGTACAATCTTTCGTAGCCGTCACCCTTAATTACCATGTTTATCTCCTTAAATTCTTATTGTTACTTTTTCGTTTGCGGGTTCGTCGTTGCCGTGAACATCTTTAAGTTCATCAGCCGTGTACATGCCAAACAACACATCAGGACAGAAGTGCCTTGCAAAGAACGATGCCGCTCTGTACCTCGCCATAAGCTCCGGCATAGTTTTCCACTTGCTTCCGTTCTTGTCCAACCAACCCTCAGCCTTTGCCATTTCCATAGTTACCGCAGGAGAGCAACAGACTTCTCCGTCAGCCAGCCTTGTCGCCATTGCATAGCAGCCGCCACCGCCCTCAGTTACATCTACGAACTTCAAGGGGGAAAACTTACCGCAGGCGTTTATAGCAGCTATACAAAACTGTCCGCTCCATCCCTGTTTGCCTTTTACTATGTAAAGGTTCTGCATTACGAGAAACAGAGAATATCCGCCACGGCTTGCCACATCCATTGCCATCAGAACATTCGCAGGTTTACCCTTGTAGGTATCGGGAACAAGGTCAGAGGTGGCAATTACGGATGCCGTCTTGTATGCCTTATTCATTATGCTGTTATCGAGATAGTTGAGTGCTATGGGAGCAACGCTCTGTTGCTCCGTGGTCGCTATCTCAATGGGTTGTTCCTGTCTTACTTCTTCCATTGTTAAACCTCCGCTTCCTCTTTAGACCAAATATGTTCCAACGCCCTTGCAATGCGCTCATTGGCAGCGATGTTCTGCTTCAGCAGCTTGTTGTTAAGGCAGATAGCTTCAAGGAGCAGAGTGTTGTTAGCGTCTTCGGCGGTTTTCTCACCAAGCTTAATCTCAGTTGTTCTCTTGATTTCAGTTACGCCAAACTTCTCAGTAGCCCAATCTACTATTCTGTCAGGGATTGATGCGCTGATTTCACCTTCTTCTCTGCAAGCCCTCGCAGCGGTTTTAACATAGCTTACGGTTGAGGCTGATATGTGGAGAAGGTCTGCTATTTCCTTTCCGTTAAGACCCTTGTCTACCAGCTTGATAATCTTGTCGTACAATTCGTATCCTCTCATTATTTTTTCCTCCTTTTCTTTTCTGTCGCTTTGTGTATTGTGTAACATGCCATAAACAGGGAGTCGTCCTCGTCTATGGGCTTAAACTTAAACGTGCCGTCCTTCTTTAGCTGGAGAATGGCTCGTTTGTCCACCTTGAGTCCGTTGGCTTCTGCCAACTTCTGATAGCCGTTAAGCTGTGCCGTTTCCCTGTGGGTGTGGAGCGTTGAAGTGGTTTTGATATCCACAATGTACTGCTCACCTCGGATAGTTCCGTAGCGGTCGAGAGTACCGGCAAACATCATTTCGGGGTGATAGCAAGCGTACTCAATTCTTGTCCATTGCGGGTCGTATTCCCTGCGCCATTTGATGTAGGCTTCCACATAGGGCTGTATGTCTGCGTCGATTTGCACCTCGCCATATCTATCAAGGTTCTCCGTAGCGGCGTGAACCCTCTTGCCCCTGTCAGCGGCTTGGTCGAGCGTGTACTGGTTGATGTTGTCATACATCTCCCTCGTGATAAAGCGCAGTATCTCGGATACGGAAGGGAGAATTTCTTCTCCCACTTGGTACTCATGCTTGTCGTCGAAGAACACTAACTTAGCCATTTTCTATCAACTCCTTAAATGCCCGCCAAACTTCACGCTCTGCAATGGTGCTGTGGGCTTGTAGTTCGTTTTCTATGCGGTTTATGAAGTTGGTGTAACAACTCTTGCAGATACCGTCTATCGGGCTTTCCTCGCTGTAATATGCTCCCTCATTGCAAGCGTCGCAGCGAAAGTCGTATTCGTTATCGAGTTCTTTGTAGCTATCCCAGTCATCATCGGTTCGCTTGCAGCGTGTCATCCATTCATAGGGGTCATATAAGGCCATGTGATTTTCGATGTTCATGCTAATTCTCCTCCCAACAAAGCACACACATCAGAGCCAGCAGTATGAACGGCATACAGTAAAAAAAGAAATGTCCCCATGTCATACCGCCTTACCATCCTTCGGGAAGTACAAGTTGAACTCGCTGTGAGGAATGTGGAACTTGTCCAAGATGATGTAGCAGAAATCTAAACGCCAAGGCGTGTTTGCGTTTATTGCCTGAGTAAAGTAGCTCTGTGAGCAGCCGAGCATCTTAATAATGTCGCTCTGCCGATAGTCATACTCTTTCAGCAGTCCACGGAGCTTGCTGTAAGGCTTTGCGTGCGGTGCATCAGTTCTAATCATGTTTAGCTCCCTCCTCAAAAGTGCTTAACTGCTTCGGCAAATGTCATGTAGTGGTGTATGCCGGGGGCACATTCGTTCCAGCGGTTTTCGTCAAAGTTAGAAACCTCAACGGTTTCTCCAACCTTATAGATGAAGTTTCGGTCATAGTTACTTACTGTTTCGTTTCCGGCTGTATTCCCGTTGCAATCTGTAATATTGACTACAACCGCCTTGCTTGCTCTGCATTTACGGCTTGTTGCGGACGAACGCTTTGCATCGGCGGGAATACGCAGTTCTACAATCAGCCCACTAGCTTTCTTGAACGCTGTATACTCTCCTTTTTCGGGGCACTGCAAGGGATAAAATGCTGTTTGTATATCCCAAAAAATCTTATCTATATTGTTTGCCTCGCTGAGGTCTGCCCCTCTGAGGTCTGCCCTGCTGAGGTCTGCCCCTCTGAGGTCTGCCCCTCTGAGGTTTGCCCCTCTGAGGTCTGCCCCTCTGAGGTCTGCCCCTCTGAGGTTTGCCCCTCTGAGGTCTGCCCTGCTGAGGTCTGCCCATCTGAGGTCTGCCCCGCTGAGGTTTGCCTTGCTGCCGCCTTCCTCATCCATTAACCACTTGAGATGCTTGTCTAAAACTTCCTTGATGTTCATTTTTTTACCTCTCTTTCTTTGTTGTGCAGAACCCTTGAGGGAACGGGCGGGAAAGGAGCTACAACCCCGCCAATTCCCCAAACAGAAGGAACTACATGTGAGCAGGTCACGCTCCCTCAAAGGCTCTGCGGTAGTTTTTACACGGCTCTTAGGTGGACGGCGGGGCATGCCCAAACCCCGCTGCCCTATATCAAAGAAAGGAGGTGATTGAGGGCTTTCGCCCACCTAAAAGCCGTGTGTGTGTTGCATATCGTTAGACGGAAATTATTCCTCCGAAGGGTATCGATACTTGCGGTTCTGCTTCTTCGCTTTCTACCCCTTGCAGCTTTCCACATGTGTTAATTTCATTGTCGAAAGAGCGCATAATCTCTCTGAGCATCATTGCTGCGACATCGGCACTCTTTATGTTTTCACTGTAAAGAGT
>JAZNSQ010000040.1:0-5780 GCA_045591265.1 Clostridia bacterium
TCTCCTTGGAACATCTAACCACGATGGGAGCTGGTATAAATGCCCTGTTTGCAGAAAGGAGTTTTCCGAATGGGAAGTGCCGCCGAAAAGCCGCGTCTGTCCCGTCTGCCACAAAGAATTGAGGTGGCCTTATGAATGAAAGCTGGGTACGCATCACCGTCCCCATCGAGAAGGAAGAGGATAGGCGGGAACTGTGCGCCATCCTCACCGCCTACGGCTTAGAGGTGCGCATCGTGCGCATTAAGCCTACCAATCGAGGTACGCCGAAGCGGTACATTGAGTATCGTGACACGGGCTTGAGTGAGCCTGTGGTGCTGACGGAATTACAAGGGGGAGTGTAAATCTTGACTCGGTTACTGAGCGATAACGATTTGAAGTATCTCAACAAAGCACAGGAAGCGGGCAAGGTGGTTACACTGGAGCGGCGGTTGCATGGTTACTCCATCACGGCGACCACGAAAGCTGTGGGCTATCCGTGGCAAGTGGAGATGATTATCCAACTGCGGGAAACATACGGAAACATGATAACACTGCAGAACTTCGCCACCGTTGACGATTTGCGGCGGGTGAAGGGATGGCGTGAAAATTACATGGGAGGTTGTAAAAGATGATTAAATTTGAAGTGAAAAGCAGTGGAGAGGTTGTGCTGGAAACGAGTGGCGCGCTATGGAAGCTAATTGCCGAGTCGGCATATTTCATCAGAGCTATCTATGAGGAGCTAAAGAAAAAAGATGAAGATGCCGCAGAAATTTACAAGAGTATGTTGCAAGCGTCCATCGTAGTCGATGAATCCCCTGTGTGGAACAGTAAGGAATAAGGGAAAAAGAAACGGAACGGCGAACACCGTTCCGTTTTTCTTGTTTATTGCCCCGCCAAACCTCGCTGCATCGTGCGTAGCGGTTAAGGTGGGGAATTTTGGCAGGTAGAATTACAAGGGCGTAGAGGGGCTTTAAATGGGGTTATGAGATTACCTCGCAAGAATCCGTTTCGTTGATGCTAAGAGGGTAAACGCCGAACTCGTAGGGAACGGCTCGACCCCGCGCAATCCATACGGGGTTTGTTGCATCCGTGCCAAGCCGTCCGTCAGCAGTGAGGCACACTTTTGCAGTTTTTCCGTTTGTGTATCGGATGGTACACCCATCGGTAATTTCTTTTCCGTTACGGTCAAAGTAGCGGATGTGGTCGCTGTAAAATCGAATCATGGGAAATCCTCCTTTGTGATTTCATTATACATCAGTTGTCAAGGTGCTTCCCCGTATAGCCGTTAGGTCAGCTTTGGCGTGGTGGTTGGGTCAAATTATCGTGGTTATAAAACGGAAATAGCTTGCTGTTTATCGTCATCTTTTGGCTCGTACCTTGTAAAGTTTACAGGGTGGTTTGGGAAATGATGACCAAGGGCTATATCTTCGTTTGACATACACCAACAACATGGTTGTTCATAGGTCTGTTTCTTTCCATGTTTGCACTGTCTGCAAGGCGTTCCAGTTGTTACCATAGCGTTATCCTCCTAAAAATACAACGGTCACTTATCGTCTATGTTTGCGTTTGCGGGGATGCTCAAGCGTGTCAATTAAGCGGGTGATGGCAAGGGAAATTACAAGGGCGAATGTAATTGCGCCGAGGTAGTAGTAGAACATTTTACATGTCCTCCTGTAAATTATTCCAGTGTGAAGGGCGGGCAATCACAGCCCGTCATGTAATAATCATTGGTGGCAAGGTCGTTTTCAAAGCCTTTGAAACGGAACTGCTTGCGGGGGAGTGGTGTGCGGAATGTGCCGTTGGAGAACTCTACGCCGTCATGCTCGATGAATCTGCCCACGGTGGCAATGTAGCCGCTGGCGTCCATCAACGCCCATTTGCTATCCGTGGTGCGCTCGATAGCCTCCAAAATATGCTCGTTGTGTAAGTCATCGGGGGTGCGCACAAGGTAGCGCAAGAACTCCGCGATGTAATGGGCGGTGTCGCTGTACTCTTTGTCGCGGCGGTCAGAAGTCAGTTGAATAATGCCGTTGTGAGCAACGCCAATGGGGCAGCCACCTTCCAACATCCTTGTTTTGCGGATGTCGGCGGTCAAGGGGAACGGGTGGGTCATCTGCGGATTTACACCCGCCTGTGTAGAAATGCGGAAGTGATACACAACGGGATCGGCGGCGGTGAACTGCTCATAGTTGATGGCGTGGGCGAACTCGTCCCATGTCATATATCCTTTGGAGAACTCCACGCGGTTATTACGGGCGGTCATGTAACCTGCGCCGTGGGGGTTAGAATGGAACATCTGACGCAATTCGTCCATAGAGGGCTGGCGCACACCTGCGCGGGAGACAGCAATAATACACATAGTTTTTTACTCCTTGTCATGTAATTTTTGAGGGTGGGCGGCGGTATGATTTACACGCCGCCCTGTAATGGCGTGGTGGTTGAATGGGTAGGAATTACACGGGGCGGTGTAATTATTCTGCAGTGACTTCGGCGATGAACTGCAGAGTCAGCGCGTGCAGCTCGTCCCGCAAATCCTCCCAGTTGAAGGGAAACTCGAAGCGGGCGACGGTATCGCGGGCGAGTCGCTCGTACTTGCGGACGGTGTCGCGGTTAATGTTGCGACCAAAAGGGCGGTAGCCTGTGCAAATAGCAACGCCGTCAATCTCGTAAATGTCAGCGTTCCAACCATATGTTCCGCTCGTGTAGGCGGTGGCATTCTCGAACTTGAGAAGGGTCTGCAAATCAGCGTAGGGAATGCAAAGGATGTTGTTAATGCCGTACAGGGCAATGATCTTCTTTCGAGTGGTCGCGTGTTTCATAGTTACAAACCTCCATGTAATTTTCAGATAGATTGATGGGATGGATTTACATTTGCTGGTGTAATCGCCGTTGGGCGTGGGAGCTTAGATAAGCTCCTCACGCTTGACGGTGGCACGGATGGTGGCAAGCTGGTCATCGGTGATACAATCGGCGCGGCGGACAAAAGATTTGAGGCGGTCATACACATACTGGTTACAGCCCGCGAAAATCTTTGTAACGTCATCGCAATCATTCCAGCTCAATTTCTTGACGGCGGCGCACAGATGGAAGATGGATTCCATCGTGTTGCGGAAGCAAGCGTAGTTAGTCTGACCGCCCACGAGGCGCAGCTCAATGCGTCCTGCGTTCCAGTGACCGAGGTTAAAAGCCACGCCGTGAGAACAGGCCTGCGCGGCGAGATTCAGCGTCTTGCAATAGTCTTTCTCGCAACGCATTTTGGAGCAGTAACCGGTGGCGCGGCGGTTACGGTGGAGCAATGCGCACATAAGGTCGAAATGGTGGTTGATAATGTAGTACAGCTTGCGTACGGCCTCTGTCTGTGTCTTTTCATCCTTGCCAAATACGGCGCGGGAGATATTGCAGTGCATACCGCAGTTGGTAGAGGCGGCGGAGATACCAAAAGCGGGGAAATAGGTGTCATACATCAGCTTAAAGTTGGCGTAGTTGTTGCGGATAAACTCGCGGGTCATAACCTGCGTAATGCACTCGGCGGAGCTGTCACCGTCCAAAGAGCCATCGTGCTGGAGCTTGAAAAGGTCAGCGGGAAAATGGGCAAAGATGACCTTGTGCAGCACTTCGGCGAGAACGGACACATTGCGAATACCAGTGCATTCGGTCTCGATCTCAAGACCAAAGCCCTGCAGGGGCTTGCCATCGGGACGGCGGAACATCTCATCCAGCTTGATAAAACGGTCAGAGGTGAAATACTTGTTAGAGGTGAAGCCGTCGAAGGCGTAGGATTCGCCGCTGAAGTTTCCGTTGTGGTAGCCCTGCACGCGGCTGATGGTGGCGGTCTTAACTGCTTTTCTGTCGTTACGCATTTTACATTCTCCTTTGTAATTTGTTGGCGTGGTGGTCGGGGGGTGTTCACTGTTGCAGTGGTTTTTACATTGCTCATTGTAACCACTGTTACAGTGGATGTCAAGAAGCGAAATGCACAAAGTTTTACAGTGGCGATTGTGAAAAATGTACACTTGCACAGTGTCCGCGTATGTGGTACAATATAAAATACAAAAGGGGGTGTAGTCATGACGCGAAAATATACAGAAGCCCGAAAAAATGGAAACAGAAAATGGGACGCTGAAAACCTTGACCGAATCGGCGTTGCAGTTCCGAAAGGTGACAAGGCTGCCATTGCTGCACACGCTGAAGCGATGGGGGACAGGAGCATAAACGCATTTATTCGCCGCGCTATCAGCGAGACGATGGAGCGAGACAAAATTACAAAGTGAAATGTAAAAAGAGGGACAATGTCGGATGATCTCCGGCACTGTCCCTCTTGCTTTTTATGCTGTTGTTTTCCGATGGTTTTACACTGTGCAATGTAATTTCCGGCGGTGTTTGTCCATGATGTTACACAACGCGATGTAATCCCGCGCCCTATAGCTTACATTAGGTTTATTGTAATTTACATTAGCTAATGTAAATTATATATAATTTATATAATATATATAATATATACTTTACATAGTGAAATGTAATTTTAACTTATCTGTTCCTATGTAGATTACAATATTCCTTCTGTTCCTTATTATAGCTTAGTGTGATGTGTGGGGAGTGTTATATAAACTACATCCATTATTCTCAGAAAAGTATAACGCTATGGTCAATTACAACTTGCAATTACAAGTTTGGATGTAGATTGAATATAGCTTAGAGGGTGTTATCCAAACAATAACATTGGGTGAAACGCTGTTGTGATGGGGCAATGGGCAATTGACTGTGTGGTGGCTGTGTTGTTTGGTGGTGGCGGGCTGGCCTGTGTGAGGTGTTATGCAGTCAAGGGGTTATTCGGTGAGGGGGTAGCGGAAAAAGCGGGGGTGCGTTGGAAGAACGGGCGTATATATAGCTACAGACACACACAAATCATTCCCAATATCACTATCAGCTATACACACACATGAAACCTCACAAAGATTCACATGGTCAACTTTATTATCAGCAAGGTCAATTTACTCATAGTGAGCAAATGGTAGGCAAATAAGGGTTAGGCATGGTACAGGGTAAGTAACAGGAATGGTACAACAGCATAGGGGTGTCGGAAAAAGAGGGGCACGGTCACTTGAAAGGGTGGTCGTGTCTTTTTTGTTGCAAAGGGTTATATGCAAAAGTTTGTAATTTTTTGTACTCCACCGCACAAGGCGACATTTGAAAACACGACCCTATTGACGGGGCAAAAAAGTTGTAATATTTTGCGTGTAGGGGCAGGAATTGCCTACTTGCTCCCGTCAGAATTGACCTCCTTTGTAACCCCCCTGTCCGTAGTCCTTTATTCTTTTCTCCTGCGGGCAGGGGGAAAATACAACTTTTTTTGAGGTCGAGATATAAGGCTAATAGCTCTATGGTGCGTTACCCATTTGGGGAGAAAATGGAGCGATTGGCTCAGTTTGTTAGTGCAACAGTTGGAAGGCTTCCGTTTGGGGAAGAGCGCGGTGCTGAGTTTTGGTAGGTTGCCAGTGCCATAAAGGTTTTTTACGAAGGAGGTGGCGTTGATGGCAAGACCGAAGAAATGGACGGCGGCTGATTTGCGTGAACGCGTTAACGCTTACTTCATGCGGGTGCAGAAAACGAAAGAGGTTGCCTGCGAACAGGGCTTGGCGAAGTTTTTGGACATCACCACCTTAGAGCTGCAAAGCTGGTGGGACGGAAACTTTGGTGAGAACGGCAGTGACCGCATCGCAAAGGGCGAGGAAGAGGCGGTACAGCTTGAGATTCGCAAGGCATACGACAACATCATGTTTGAGGCGCAGCAGTTGGTGGTA
>JAZNSQ010000041.1:0-4469 GCA_045591265.1 Clostridia bacterium
GGCATAGCAATAGCGCATCCTACCCCACCGCCTATTATGCAGACATTCTTTATGCCTTCTGTGTGTGTGGGTGTTCCCAAAGGGCCTGCAAAATCGGAGATATATTCGCCTTCGTTCTTTTCAGCAAGTTTTAAAGTTGTTGCGCCGACTGTCTGAAAAATAATCTTTACTGTTTTATTTTCTTTATCTGTTCCTGCAACTGTGAGGGGGATTCTCTCTCCTTCTTCGTCAACGCGGAGAATTATGAACTGACCTGCTTTTGCCTTATTGGCAACGAGGGGCGCTTCGATTTCCATCTGTGTAACGCTTTTATTAAGAACTTTCTTTGTAGCTATCCTGTACATTCTGATTACACTTCCTTTTAAAAGAATTCTTCTTTTTTACAATTCTCTGCTTTTGGAGTAAAAATATGCAAAGGTACAGAATTATAAAAAATGTTCCCGATTAAAAAATCCGCCGAGCGTAACAGTCCGGCGGATTTTCTGCTTTCGGTTAAATAAACTTATGCAAGTTCAGCAAAGTACTTGATTGTTCTTACCATCTGGCTTGTGTATGAGTTTTCGTTGTCATACCATGAAACAACCTGAACTTCATAGAGGTCATCAGTGATTTTAGCAACCATTGTCTGTGTTGCGTCAAAGAGTGAACCATAGCGGATACCAACGATATCTGAAGATACGATTTCGTCTGTGTTGTAACCAAATGACTCGCTTGAAGCAGCCTTCATAGCAGCGTTGATGCTTTCTTTAGTAATATCCTTGCCCTTAACAACTGCAGTAAGAATTGTTGTAGAACCTGTTGGCACGGGAACACGCTGTGCAGCACCGATAAGCTTGCCGTTAAGTTCAGGAATTACAAGACCGATAGCCTTTGCAGCACCTGTTGAGTTAGGAACGATATTTACAGCGCCTGCACGTGCACGGCGAAGGTCACCCTTTCTGTGAGGACCATCAAGAATCATCTGGTCGCCTGTGTAAGCGTGGATTGTAGCCATGATACCTGACTGGATGGGAGCATAATCGTTAAGTGCTTTAGCCATAGGAGCAAGACAGTTAGTTGTGCAAGAAGCTGCAGAAATAATTGTATCGTCCTTTGTAAGTGTGTTTTCGTTTACGCTGTAAACGATAGTCTTAAGATCATTTCCTGCGGGAGCAGAAATAACAACCTTTTTAGCACCTGCATCTATATGAGCCTGAGATTTTTCCTTTGAGCAGTAGAAACCTGTACATTCAAGCACAACGTCTACGCCGATTTCACCCCAGGGAAGGTCTGCAGCCTTAGGTTCACTGTAGATAGTGATTTTCTTTCCGTCTACAACAATGTAGTTTTCGCCAGCTTCTACTGTGTGACCATCGTATCTGCCCTGTGATGAGTCATACTTAAGAAGATGAGCAAGCATTTTAGGATCTGTAAGGTCGTTGATTGCAACTACCTCATAACCCTCTGCACCGAACATCTGGCGGAATGCCAAACGACCGATACGGCCAAAACCGTTAATAGCAACTTTTACTGACATTTAAAACATCCTTTCGTGTTTAAAAATTAAAATAATAAAATTATTTTGAAAGCTTAAATTAAAACAATGGATTCAATAACTGGAGGACAAATGGGGGATTGACCATCAAAACCAACAGGGGTAGAAGCAATCTCATCCACAATATCCATTCCACTAGTAACCTTTCCGAAAGCAGCATAGCTTCCGTCAAGATGGGGCGCATCCTCGTGCATAATAAAGAACTGGCTTGATGCACTGTCAGGATTTTGACTTCTCGCCATTGAAATTACACCGCGTGTGTGCCTAAGCGTGTTATTAAAACCATTAAGCTTAAATTCACCGGGGATTTTATTTTTGCTTCCGCCCATACCATTTCCAAGCGGGTCCCCGCCCTGAATCATAAAGCCTTTTATAATTCTGTGAAAGGTAAGTCCGTCATAAAAGGACTCCTCCACCAGTTTTTTAAAATTATCAACCGTTTTGGGTGCAATTTCGGGATAAAGCTCAAGAGTGATTTCCCCGCCACCCTGCATGGTTATTTTAACATTTACATTATCCAAGGTGTGTTTCCTCCGTTTATGTGTATATCGTATCTATTATAACGTCAAAGACACTTTTTTGCAAGTATTTTTTTACAAATCTGCCAATTTATTCATCCAAAGCGCCATAGCCAAAATTCTCTGCGCAAACAGCTTCTATTTCGTCCATTGAAGGGATAACATAGGAAGCCGTTCCGACATAGCGCGCCTCACCGGGAAGAGTGATTGTATTTATATTTTCTTTTCCGATAGATAAAACCTGCTTTACTCCGGAAACGGCATCATCAATAGTCATTGAGGTTTCCATATCTTTAGCAACTATCTTATAAAGATTATCGATTTTGCCTATATTCTTTAATTTAAGATGCTGGTCAGCAATGGCATGTAAAAACTCCTGCTGAACCTTAATTCTGTCAAGGTCGCCGTTTTTGTAGCGCCTGAAACGTACTAACTGCTCTGACTTGTCACCGTCAAGATGCTGCATACCCTTTTGAAGGTCAATATAAAGGTCCTGATACGGGTCAGTATATTTCATTCTCTGCGGAACGTCAAAGTCAACTCCGCCAAGCTCGTCAATACATTCTCTGAAAGCATTAAAATTAACCTTCACAAAATGGTTTATCGGCACACCCGTAAGGCTTCTTACGGCAAGGATTGACGCCTCAATCCCCTCGGGAATTCCTTTTTTAAATCCCGTAGCGTGAACGGAATTTATCTTCATCCATTTTCCGCGATACTTAACTCTTGTATCTCTCGGAATTGACATAACAGTTACCTTTTCATTTTCAGGGTCAATCTGCGCAAGCATCATAACGTCTGTAAGAGAGCCGGACTTGTCCGTTCCTAAAATGAGTATGTTGCACCTTTCCTTAGACATCTCAACCTCATCAAGCGTTCCCTCGCTAAACTCATTTAGAATGTCCATACTGTAAGGATTTGTGTAAATCCTGGCAAAGTAAATTCCGCCAAGTGCTGCAATAAGCATAAGAAGTGTTATAATGCACGTTTTTAAAAAGAACTGAATTTTATTTAAAGTAGAATTAGACATTGAAATTTTCCTTTCGGTTTATGGGGTTATATTACCCAAGCTTAAATCACTATGGATTATTTTACAATAAAAAGAAGAAAAATTCAACCTTTATATATTGAATTTTTTGTTAAATATTATTTTCTATTCAAAAAGAGCATATATTTTACAAAAAAGGGATTAAAAAAGGCCTAAACAAAAAGCTCTGAAAAAAATATTAAAAAAACTATTGACATTTATGCCTGCCTCTGCTATAATAACTAACGTTGTCGACACTGTCGGTAATGTGGGAGCATAGCTCAGCTGGGAGAGCATCTGCCTTACAAGCAGAGGGTCATAGGTTCGAGCCCTATTGTTCCCACCATTTTGGCCCGGTAGTTCAGTTGGTTAGAACGCCAGCCTGTCACGCTGGAGGTCGTGAGTTCGAGCCTCATCCGGGTCGCCAAATGCCTCTGTAGCTCAGTTGGTAGAGCAATGGACTGAAAATCCATGTGTCACTGGTTCGATTCCAGTCGGAGGCACCAATGCGGGAGTGGCTCAGTGGTAGAGCGTCACCTTGCCAAGGTGAACGTCGCGAGTTCGAATCTCGTCTTCCGCTCCAAATACAAAAGACGCTTTTTAGCGTCTTTTGTCAAATGGCGCCATAGCCAAGTGGTAAGGCAGAGGCCTGCAAAGCCTTTATCCCCAGTTCAAGTCTGGGTGGCGCCTCCAGAAAAAAGCATCGACTTTGTCGGTGCTTTTTTCAACGAAATAAATCCTTTCAGGATTTGTGAAATGCATCTTCGTGCGTGAAATATTGCTGCGCAATATGAAATACGCCTACGGCGTGTGAAAAAGGATTTATTTTATTTCACAGAAAACGATAGTTTTCTATTTCATAATTTGCGGAGTAAATTATTTCACATCGAGCAAAGCGAGATATTTCACTTAAATACACTGTATCTATTTTGCGAGAGAAAGCCAACGTAAAGGACGCCAATAGGCGTCCTTTTTGCGTTGATGAGCCTTTTTCCGCTCCGCAGAAACGGATTCAAGCATCGTCAAAGACTCGCTTTCATCTCGCAGGGAGTTTGAGCTGCAAAACAATTCACCGGATTGTTTTGCAACGCTCAAACTAAAGGCCCAAGAGAAAAAAATACGTTGGTGAGGAATTCGGGGGCTCGAACTTAGCGTGAGGACAAAGTGTAAAACAGCATTTTTATATAAATTTCGTAAAAAAGATGCAAAGTATTGCAATTATGACTTGAAATTTAATATAAAAGGTGGTAAAATGTTCTTTAATATGAAAAAAGGAACTGATTTAATGAATAAAATCAAAAATATTCCAAACTTCATAACGATGCTTCGTATTGTTGGAACAATTTGTCTGTTCTTTATTGACCCATTTACACCAACGTGTTTTGTTGTT
>JAZNSQ010000042.1:0-7674 GCA_045591265.1 Clostridia bacterium
TCTGTCTGCATAATCGATTACCTCCTTGCAGTTTTCCATAAAGTCCTTTCTTTCGTCTGTTGTGCCTGAGATAAAAACATCACAGAAATGCTCATACATTTCAAGCTGTGTCAGGCTTTCGGTGAATAAAGGGTGGAGAGCTTCGCTGTCACTTTTCGGTGCATATTCAGTCCGAAATCTGCGTAGTAATGAGCAATAATCGGAGAGAATGCGGAATACCCTTTGCTCCTTTTCTCTCTGGCTTTGTACGCGTATTTTCTGTCGGATAATCGGTTTATCTCTTGAATGAATAATGCCGAAGTCAGAGCAGAGCTTTTTCGCCGCTTCATACTGCGTCAAGCCAAACAGCCTTGCGGTAAGCTTTACAACGTCGCCGTATTCGGTGCAACCGAAGCAGTAAAAATGGTCGTCGTACAACTTCATAGACGGAGTTCTGTCCTCGTGGAAAATGCAAGAGGTCATTCCATTGCGTACGCTCATACCGTAATATTCTGCGGCAGAGGGAACGCTGACGGTTTCTTTGACTTCCCCGAAGATGTCCCAGTTTGGATTTCTCATAGGAAATTCCTCCTTAAAATGTGATACAGCGTAAAGCTGACATACACTTTTCGTATATGTAAAGGACATTCGGGGTGGAGGTATATTAAATTTTCAAGGTACTGCGAACGAGTGCACTCTTTTTGTTCGCACTTTCATTATACTACGAAATGTATGTTCGGCACAATTGACAAAATAGCAGAAATATCGGGCCTGAAAAAGCCGATTTTCCGGGGGTATATTGCTGATAGCAATAGGGATTATTCGACTGGCAATGTGCTGTGTTTCCCGTTCGTGTTTTGTTGCAGTTTACATAAAAAATCCCGAAAAAGAAACTCATAGAAGCTCCTTTTCGGGATAAAAGAATAGCTGTTCGTGTGCAATATACACAAAAACAGCTATCTGGAATATTCGGTTTTCCGGCAGTATAGGGGTGGAGGTAAATCACTTTTTTAGAGCATTTCTGCCTTTTGAATGAGCTTGCTCTGGTCTTGTTACTTCTTTCAGAAGTAACGCAAAGATACTTTTGACAGCGGGGCTATCAGAAGTCTTTGCGCTCTCCGAGTGGATGAGGCAATGCTGCCTCAGAAAAAGGGACAAATCTAGGAAGAAAAACGGGGATTTTTTGCGTTATGCAACGTAGCGAAAAGCAAGGCAATATAGATTGTGGTCTAAGGCACTAACGAGGAGAATATATAATGTTTTCACACTAAAAATGTGTGTTGTAACGATGGCAGAGGAGTGAGAATTAAGTTATTGTTTCGCTTTTTCTTGCTGTAGCAACTATATTATACGCTTCTTTAAATTTTGAGATAAAGTTTTCGTACTCATCTTTGTTGGTTACAATCCAATAATTTAACAATTTCTTGTAACCTCTTCCAAAATATGGTCTTACACTTTCAAACCATTTTTTATACATATCGGTATTAGCATTATCTCCTAATGTCGGATATTCTAAAAAGCACTTTTCTTTATCAAAGCCACCTAATGAATTATCCCAAAAAGCATCATCCTCTTGTAAATTATAAAGAAATAAATAAAACATTTTTTCTGGACAATGCGACGACGGAAGAAATATTACATTATTAGCTTCTATTTTCTTCAGGTTGTTATTGTATTTTGTGGTGTTTTTATCACCATCAAGAATAATTACTGAATCTGTTATAGATTTGAGCTTCACTCGCAATAATTCAAGATATTCTTCAGCACCTAATGAGCAAGATGACAGTTTGTAGTGTTTCTTATAAGAGGACAAAAACGCTTTTAAAATATTACGACCAACAACGTCCTCGCAAAAAATTTCGATTTTTGAAGATGTTTTTTTCTTTTTTAGTACTTCGCCAGACAACTCGGAAATTACGCTATCAACATCAGGATTATTGTATCCTTTCACTTTATCACCGACTTTTTTCAAATATAATAATTGAGCTTCTCTCTTATTATATTTATCAAAAAAAGTTGATTTTATGACTGTTGGAGAGTGAGTTGTGAAAATAAACTGAATATCAAAGTCTTTAGCATATTTATATATGCGTTTTATAAGTATTTTTTGAGCAGATGGATGAAACGTTGACTCAATCTCGTCTATTAATAAAATACCACCTTTATAAGAATCCTTATACTTATCCTTTAAACGTTTAAAGGATAAGACTGCTAATAGTATTTTGGCGATGTTGTCTTGTCCTGCTGATATAGCCAAAGCATCATATTCAGCTGGATGTATAGCAGCGGTATGTTTGTTCGATGATGAAATAGAATCTATATCTAACGCAGTTTGCTGAGTTGAAGAAAAAATATTTTTGTACTCTGTAACCAGAAACTGTTTTTCGTCATCATTAAGTTCTGATACATAATCGATTTTGTTTTCCTCTCCTAATGGAGTAACTCGTTTTAAACTAATATAATATGCTGGTACTTGTGGATAGCCTGTGTCTTTGCCTTTCCCCTCTGTTGACCAAAATCGGATTCCTTCTGTTTTGCTTTTATCACGCGGAATGCTATGCGCTTCAAAGGAGTCAGATTTGTATACTCCGTCTGCTAAACCCAGTTTCCATTTGTGCTCACCAGGCTTGTCTTTAGATGATAATTTAAATTTTTCTTTGAATTGTGAATGAAAATTATAGCCGTCAATTGTTTTTTCTCCAGACATAATATGACCAGGACTAATAGTGAACGTTTGACTCAAGATGCCTAAAATGGTGGTTTTCATTGTGCCGTTATGTCCAACAATAGCAGTGATTTTTGAGCCAAGCTCAAACTCAACGTCTTTCAATGCTCTGAATTTTTCAATGTAAGCGCTTTTAATTATCATAGTACACCTCTTTGTTTCAACGTATGTCTATTTTTAAATTTGAATTCATTAGTTCATCTTTGCTTGGGCATAATCTTTCTTCGCTAAAAATAATTAACTCAGAAGATTTCCCTTTATTAGCCAAACTGTATATTAAATCATATCTTTTGCATGTATAATTTTTATATAAGTTGGCTATATATGGCACATCATCATAAGTGATAATCCATGGGCATATTACATTTTGCGTTATTTTTTCAAATATTTCAGAATGGTCTTTAGCAACAAAATAATTTTTATATAATTCTTTTCCTTTAACAAAATAGGGCGGGTCAAAGTATATAACCGCATTATTTTGATTGGGAATGACCACTTGTTGAATGAATTTTCGTATATCTTTATTATACAGCTTAATGCTACTGCGTCTTTGAGATATAGAGCGTATTTTGTTAATTAATTCATTTTTGTTGAATCTGGCATTAATGAGATAGTTGCCATTTTGATTTAATCCACCAATAGGACCAGCAGTGATTATTCCGGAGCGATTTGTTCTGTTTAAAAAGAATGTGGCAAATCCTAATTCAAACGAATATTTTTTCCTGTTATTTAAATATATCTCCTTTTGGCGTTGCCATTCTTCTATTGTAATATCTACTCTTTCTATTTCGGCAATAAACCTTTTTGTTTCAAATATTGCTGCTTTCCAAAACGAATATATAGCTTTATCGTAGTCATTGATTATTATATTATCAACCACATTATTCAGTAGCAAATCTAATGCTATTCCTGCTCCACCGGCAAAAGGTTCAATATATGTAGTGATGTTTTCTTCTATCTTTTCTTCTATAATGTATTTTACAAAAGGTGATAGTTTTGTTTTTCCTCCGGGATACCTAAGAGGCGAATAATTAGGCATAAATTTCACCTGCCTTTTAATTGAATTATTTTAAAAATCCAAAAGATACGTTCCATCTGCATACTTTCTGAATGTCACATAAGTTTTGCCGTACAATTCAAGCATTTGTTTTGTAACATAGCCGCCTGACGGAGCATTTATCCTTTTGCGTATCCATTCTCCTAAAATGGAATTGCTTTCTGCACTATGTAATGCTTTGTTGCCCTGCTGAGCCATTCGCATATGAAAAGAACCAAAATCCTTTGTAATAACCTTGAAAATAGGACAATTCTCATCATCAGGAGATAATCTGTCAGGGAAAAATCCGTCAACTTTATCTTGGTGGTTGTAGGGGATATATGCTTGGTTTGGATTTCGCTTTGTACCGTTTTTACGAATACCCCAGTTGATACCTGAACCGTAGCCTGTATCACTACCGTCTGCTCGGAGAAGGGATACCTTTATTGTTCCGACTGGTGTTTCCTTGTCGTATTCAAGATAATCCTTTTCAGAGTTGTCAACATCTTCTGCTACTGACGGGGAGTTATTTACTACGTTTTTCAGCTTTTCCGCAACCATAGGGTCGAAACAATCCAAAGTATCAGGCAGTAAGCTTTTATAATATTCAAGTGCGTCTAAGGAACTACACATACTAACAGATTCTCTGCGCTTATAAAAAGCGTTCATCGTATAGTTGAGCGAGCCACAGTAAGCGATATAAGGCAATTCTCCTACGTGTTCATCAGGATAATTCCACACATACACCTTAGAATGAACTTCGGGCCCGTTGCAAATATATCTACAAGTAACCTTTGGCATTCCCTTTGAAGAATTCAGATGTCGAAGTAGGCGACAAATATCTTGGTGCTTTTTCAACGAAAGGCTTGATTTCGTCATTCCGAGCAAAATATCCACAGACATACCCTTGACAAATCTATTACTCTTTATGCCATCTGCAAGGTTAATCATATGGGTTGAAATGCGCTCACAATCAGTAAATGCAGTCACAATTTTGAGCGAATTGCAAGGAGTTAATTGCTCCAACCTTGCAGGTGCATATAATACAGGCTCATCAAATCCTGTGTGAATAAAAGTCGGTTGTTTTGTAATTTCATCAAACCTTCTAATCATTGTTATTCCTCCAAATTGGGCTTTACCCAAGGATATTCTATCCCTGCAAATGTGTTTAGAATAGCTGTTATAACTATTTCGGATAATCTGCAAGGTACAGCCATTCCTATTTGCTTTCTTACGCTACTGTATTTGCCGATGAACTCATAATCATCAGGGAAGGTCTGAATTCTCGCACGTTCTCTGTTTGTAAGTTCTCTGTCAGTCCAGTGATACATAAAAGTTCCGCCGCCACCCGCAGCAGTAACTGTATATGCTGGCTTGTCGGGGTCTAACTTACGATATATCTGACTTATCTTTGTTTTTGTATGTATTTTAAGCTCTTCGGGAAATTTCTTTCCCAGTCTTTCTTCGGCTTGCCATACATTCTCTCCGGGTTTTATGAGGGAAAGACGTCTTACAACATCTTTAGTGAGCTTTCTTATTTCATTGTTTGGTGCTGTTTTAGGGATATTTGCGAGTGCTGTTCGTGATGATATGTCGCAATCTATATACTGAGCAGGGTCAGGAACGCGATATTCGTAAGGCAAATCGTCTCTTATTCCGACTATAATAACCCTGTGTCTTGTCTGTGGAATACCATATTGCTCTGCTTTATATAAGTTCACATTAAGTCGATAGCCTGCGGCTCTCATATCATCTAAAATCACTTTAAAGTCGCCAGAGCCTGCTGAGCGTATGCCAGATACGTTTTCAGCTAAAAACCATTGAGGTGTATATTTTTTTAATACCTCTATGCCATACCAGTAAAGTTGCCCGAATTTTTCATTTGCAAGACCTTTGTGTTCACCTACACTTGAAAAGCTGTTGCAGGGGAAGCCGTAGCAAAATGCGTCTATATCGCCTAATGCGTTTATGTCAAGCTCTCGTACATCACCACAATAGACAGTCTGAGGTGCATCGGGGCAGATGTTCTTTATATATGTTTCGCAAGTATCCGAGTCATAATCATTTGCCCAAGCGTGTTCTATACTTAATCTGCCGTCATTGCTTTTTGCTTTCATAGCACCACAAGCAATGCCGCCGGGACCGCAGAAAAGTTCACCTAATTTAAACACAAATTTATCTTCCATAAATACCTCTTTTGTCTATGTAAATGTATATAGTTATACATATTCATTCTACCATATTACCACAAAAAAATCAACCATTTCTATAGCTTCGACAAAACAATAATCCCGTATCCGATTTTTACATCAGATACGGGACTTATTTTTTATTCACCCAACATCAAGACAAACCCTTACGGTCAAGTCTTTCCATTGGTTTTGTCGGAGATAGGCACCTTGCGCTTTTCTCCAGTTTTTCGCCATTTCGTATGTGATTTTGAAGTCCCATACGAGTGCGAATTCAGGTTTGACTACCTTAGCGTAATGCAGCCTGTGCGGGTGACTCAATATGGACGCACTTTCACCCAGCCGTATCACAGCACAGTTCCCATCAGGCTCAGCGGTGCTGTATTTGTTATCTTCGCTGGGATTAATCGTAACATTCCAAGTGTACTTTCGATTATCCGCAATAACAGAACGGATATGCTCGTTAAGTCTGTCCCTCTGAAATACGGGGGAGGAGCTTTCAAGCATTCTGCCAAGCTGTTTCGCAACCGCAGATATTTCCGAGATGCAACCATTCATAATACTCTCTTGCTCGCTCTGACGTTCCCTCTGTTCGCAGAGCTTTTTTATTTCCTCATTATATTCCGCTTTCATAACCACAAACTCATCTCTTGTGATATTCCCGTCGGCAAACATAGTAATCAGACTTTTCTTGCGTTCTTCGACTTTATCAATCTGACTTTCAATGAAAATTACACTTTCGGAGCAATTCTGCTTTGAGGAAGCCTTGTAATAATTACAGATGCCGTCAAGAGTTTCAAGAAGTTCCTTTCTCTTGCTCTGCCATACCGACTGCAACAAAAGCTCTGCCATCATATCCATTTTCCATTGAGTAATTGAAGCTTCGTTGCAAAATCCGTCGCCGTCCTTATGCTCCGTTGCCTTGCCGTTGTTCACCTGATTGTAGCATACATAGTTGTAAGTGATATTGCCGTCTTTATCCTTGTGATAACGATTTTTGCGGAAAGATGAGCCGCAGACACAGCGCAGTTTCTGCACCCATAAATCCGTTGAAATGCGGTTGCTTTTCTTAACTGTTTCGCCGTTCTGAACGAGAGTGCTTTTACGTTTGGAATTGATTATCTTGTTGCACTTTTCCCATTGTTCCTCAGAAATAATCGGCTCAAAGTCGCCCTCAACATATACATAACTGCTCCTGTCAAGATTATGGATACGCTTCTGCTCCAGATAGTTGTTGACGTGGGATTTGTTATAACAGATACAACCCTTGTATGTAGCATTTTTCAGAACTCTGCTCACATTACTGCAAGTCCATTTGGTTGTTCCCGTTGCAGTAAGCCTGCCTTGCTCACGAAGAATTTTCGCTATCTTCATTGTGCCGTGTCCTTGCTCGTAAAGGTCAAAGATAGTCCGCACTGTTTCCGCTTGTTCAGGGTTTATGACATAAGTTCCGTCAACACGGTTATAGCCGAGGATGTTTCCGCTGCCGTAGAGCGTTTTATTCTCTCGGCTGATACGCTGACCTGCACGGACACGCTCGGAAACCTTTCGGCTTTCCTCTTGGGCAAGCGTTGCCATAATCGTCAGACGCAGTTCTCCGTCGCCGTCCATTGTCCAGATGTTATCATCAACAAAGAAAACCTCAATGTCAAGATTTTTCAAAGCACGAGTGTGGGTGAGAGTGTCAACTGTATTTCGTGCGAAACGGCAGACTTCACGTGTTACAATCAAATCAAATTTTTTCA
>JAZNSQ010000043.1:0-27875 GCA_045591265.1 Clostridia bacterium
TTACTTATATCACATTTGTGGTATAATAATAATAGAAAGAGATAATACAAAATATAAAAAAGGGTGATTAAAATGTTAAATCAAAAAGAGATTCTAAAATACGCTGTCAAAGGTTTAGAGCTTGAAATTGAAAAACTTGATAAAGATATTAAGAAAGCAAAGAAAATGGTTGCACAGCTTGAAAACGGCGAAAAGGTCACAAAAACTAAACCTGAACTAATCGAAATTCTTACAAAGAAAATCGACGAAAAAGAAAAGCTCGAAAAAGAAAAATTTGAAATTGAATGGCAAATTGAAGAATAAAAAAAGAGCCTCAAGGCATAAAACCTTGAGGCTGATTTTTTGTTATCCTTTCCACCGCGCTTTTGTTTGGCGCGTGTCAATGTGCGTAAAGGTGCTATAAATTCCTATGCCGCCTTTTTTCGGCAGCAGCTTTTCAGCATAGGCGGCAACCGTTTTCGGCGCGATACCTTTAACCTTAATATCGGCCGCCTTTCCGTATAAATGCTGTGAGTAGGTCTGACCGCCCACCGCTTTATTTTTCGGCGGCGTGCGATATGCAGATGTAATCGTTACACTCTTTCCGAAATGTGTCCTAATCTTTTGCAAGACATTCACCAAATCGGAGTCTATGAAAATAGGGTCACTTCCATCTGTGCAAGCAAATTCTTTAACTCTGAAATTCGTTGATAATTTCTTATTTCCGTCTTTCGCTTTTGAATACGCTTTGATACCCATGCTGTCATTCCCCCAAAGATGTATAGTTTTTACTCGGCGATATTCGCCTGTTCCTCCCAATACTCTTTCATTTCAACAAGTGCTTTTTCAATCCACTTTTCAAGCGTGTTATACGAAATAAAAAACTTGAATGTAGCAGGAAGCATCAAATATATGTTTTCCAAAACATAAGAAAATTTGAGCTTTCCTGTTTTAGAACCGTACTGCTTTTCGGCTTCATCCACAAGGGCGCAAATTATATTATAAATAATCTTCTTTTTGCCCTTAACCGCCAAAAAGACAATAGCGGCAACAACTACCAAAGCAAACAAAATTTCCATCCAATAAGTAGCAATAAAATCAAGCATTTTTTATCCTCCTATAATCACGGTTATAATAGCTCCAACCGCCGCGCCAACAAAGCCTGTTATTATGCAGCCGATTATAAGCCTTTTATAGTGTTTATATTCTTCCGCAGGTTCATGTTCAAGTTTTTCAAGGCGTTCCCCCTGCTTTTTCTGTTCCTTCGCCATATATTCCATATTGAGAGCAAGTCTATCTGTGGAATTTACCAATTTGTGCAAAACGCTCTGTTCTTCCTCGCATTTTTTCACTCGGTGTTTTAGGCTTCCAATTTCGTCATGGTGGTGTTTAAGTTGTACTGCAATTTCTTCTGATGTCACATCCCTATTCCTCCTTGATGATTCGTTTCGTAATACTTTATAACTATATTATAACAATGCGGCGCAAAATGTATATGTTTATTAAATATCGCCCAATTTTAACGCATATTCAGCGTTAATAGTAGAATGGTTACTTATAACAATAGCTTTACCCTGTGAATTTAAAGCAACCGAAGGATAATAATTGGATAAATAAACCGTTCCATTGCATGATGGGTGAGTCACCGAATCTACTATAATAATAGATGTGTAATTCGAGCTTCCATCTGTGAGATAAACAATATATACACCTGTTGTTGGAATCACTAAATCATCACCTTTTTTTGTGACTTTTAACATATTTACAGACGCAGCTTCTTCCGCGCTATAAGCGTATAAAGATTTAAGTGCTTCCTTTGATTTTTCTGCAAGTTTAGCAATTCCAATCAAATTACCGACAAAATTATAGGCCGCCAAAATACCGTGGTTGTCGTAATAAAGTTCAATCACCGAAGGAACATCATACTTTCTCGCATTCACCATTGTAATCAATCCATTGCTTGAAACTTCAATAGAATTATCATAAGGCCAAAATTCAGTTTGAAGGTCTTGTTCAACGGGACTTTTGAGAATATATAATAGTTCTCCCTGCGGTTGTTCTGTATTGCTTCCTGTATTTACCCGAATAACACCACCTACATCGAGGGCAATTTCACCAGCCACGCTTGCGGACATTCCTGCTGCAGTTCTTGGATTATAATTAGCCGCTAAAAAACAACCCATTTCTGTGTTTACAGATGGAGATTTACAATTATTCAATGTTGCGCTCCACCAATGCGTTGTTCCTTCTGTGTTGAGATTCCATTGATAGGTTGACAATTCTGTTCTTTCAACATACTTCCTGAATTTTATAAAGTTGTTATCATTTCCGAAAACAATCTTGTTGCAATAATCTGAATTTATGCCTTCTCCGTAACCGTCAAGGAATAACCAATCTTCGGGAAGATAAGTAGTTGCTTTCAGGTATGGTGTATATTTAGTATTCCTATCTGCACAAACCATATCCTCTCTATTGACCACTCCCGAACCAGTCCTACTAACAGTAACAACTATATCCGAAATGGTAGCTTTTGAATAAACTCCATTTTGGTTTTTGCAATATAAGTAAACAGTTGAATTAAGGTGTGTTCCTGCTATATCAATCGTGCCGCCTACATCCCAAACATTATCCCACTGACTCAAATAAATAAATTGCATTCCATCAGTAACCATCTTGAGCGTTGCAGTATCTCCAACCTCTAAGGAAGGGCAAAGCTGTTTAAGCGTTTTTCCAGTAGATATTCCATAACCAGTTACAGAAATAGACCCGTCGCCGTTATTGGCTATGTTGTCCCTTGTTGGTATCTTACTTACATCAAACAGGTTCGTTCCAACGCTCTTTATCTCTGTCACAGGTGATTTTTGCAATCCCTCAAAATAACGCTCATATGGTAAAGCCTCGTCACGACTCAACATTGGATAAAGTTTACAAAGGTTGTATTCATGCCCTTGTTGAACTCTTATTCTACAAGTAACTTCTTCTTCTTCTTCTATAGTAAAAGTCGCAACATAATCATTTGGAGCATTGTTCGGTATGCTCGCAACAAAACCGTCACCTACAATATCTACCCTACTATTGCTGTCCGATGGAAATCCGCTATAATCTCTTGCAGCACTCAAACAATATGTTCCTGCATATAGTTTGATTTTTGAAAGAAGATTGGTTGATTCGGTACAAGTTCCATGAAGCTGTACATAGTCATATAGTTCACAATCGACATAAACTCCGTTTGCTGAACCGCCAAAAGGTTTCCACAAGTTTGTACATTTTCTTGTAATGCCGCCGATTTCCTTTATTTTTGCGTGTTTTGCGGGATTTACACCAACGCTCTTTTGGTAACTTGCGCTTCTATCTATTGTCGCATTAGAAATATCAATTTTCTCTCGCTGCAACTCTTTTATACATTGTTCGCCCGTGTGCAAGAAATAATTGAACAAATCCGCAGGCGGTTTATCTCCTGCCATAAATCCATTCTGTTTTAAATACTCGCTCGGTTCTGAACCTGCATTTTCCCAATGCAGCGGCTCAATCCATCTTCTTGACATAAAATATACCTCCTTTAAACAGGCAAGGAATATACGGGGTCTTGTGAATCTGTCCAACCTAAATAACCGCCGATTGAACCGTCCACCGTATCGCCGAATCCTGCTGTTTCGTCATGTTCGTTTTCTGTTGCTCCAAATTCAAATGTGCCATCAAAAGAAACTTGTTCCAATGACACGCCAACGGGAAGAAGATTTTTTATAACCTGTCGTGCTTGTGTTGTATTAAATCCCGCCTCAACAATATCTGC
Organism: Clostridia bacterium; assembly: GCA_045591265.1. Taxonomy (GTDB): domain Bacteria; phylum Bacillota; class Clostridia; order UMGS1883; family UMGS1883; genus UMGS1883. The sequence continues at coordinate 3,773 of JAZNSQ010000043.1, forward strand.
AAGCGGCAATTTATCAAGAAAAACATTCGCTGGTTCTTCTGTTTCTATAATTCGCACATCATCAATGCCACAATTAAATGTGAAACATATAGAATCAATTACATCCTTATAATTAGCACCACAAAAGCATCGAACTATTTTTGATTTTATTATTGCTCTGTATTGGGAGTCGTTAGCCATTCCTCGCGGTTGACCAAAACGCTTGCCGTACAAATCTAATGTTTCCCCTGTCGCATTGTTAATATCTAAAATATTTTCAATCTGTTCAAGCATGGTTCGCAATTCAACATTTGCAGCTCTTTCGACTTCCAATATTTTATAATTGTTTGATGTTCCGTCTTTTTTGTACGCATCAGGTAGATTTTTTGCTAAATTATCAAAATAAAATTCAGCCATTGCCATCACCCCTTACATAACAGTTCCGTTTATTTCAAGTTCTTCAAAAGCACAGCACGCATATGGTTCAACTGTAATAGTATTTGTGCTGTATGTGTTTCCGTTTGTAGAAACCTCAACCGAAGCACTTTCAACGCCTGCAACGCTGTAAATTTGTTTGTACAAGGCTGTTGTAACTAATTGTTGCCCTATTGCCAACGAATCAATAAAGGACACAATATTTTGCATAATTTTTTCGTTTCCGTCGCTTTCAAACTCATCGTTTGTTGTAAGTGTAAGTTTGATATAGATAGGTACATTTTCGGCGTATGAAAAATTAACAGTATAATTCGTCGCACCATAGGTCACAGTTTTGCTTATTCGGCCATATGTTCCTATACCAACAGGCTTTTTATCAAATATTGCTTCTGCTATCTCTTGCATTTTAGTAGCTCCACCATCAACATAACACGCTATTGTTTTTGGCGGCATTCCGTCAACTGTTTCTGTTGCGCTCTCATTTACTCGCAAATATGCTCCATGTACTGTTGGAATGCTCGTTAATGCGGAAATAATAGCTGTTTCGTTGCCGCTCCCTTTTCCTTCACGAACAATCTCAAACCTTTTAATAAAATCATAGTCGCTTTCTTCATCGACTCCAACTTGTACATTCCACAATCCTTCTACACTTTCTATCATTGCGGAAGGTCTTACAATTCTATTTATTTCGTTTCTTGCAACATTACCAATAACGCCAGCTTCTACACACTCAACTTCAATAACACACTCACCATCTTCGCCTATTGTCGCTTCCTCTGTGTTATAGAAGTTAATTCCGCTTTCTGTACTTACCAAGAAACCATATTCAACAATCGCCCCCTCTGTACCTGTTACCGTGACTTGATACCGAGAAGGTACTGCGGCATTTCTTGTAATTCCGACAATCCATCCAAGCCTATCCAACGATTGACCCGATGCTGTTTGCGGAAATATGGAATAATAAATCTTCTCCGCGATTTCCTCTACATTGTATTGGTCATAAGCGTTTATGCGAATATATTTTCCGAGGGCTGTGTTTTCTTCGGTGTTTATATTTTCCCCGAATAATTCTTTTGCCTTTTCAATTTTGGCAGTTAGAATTTCCTCAAATGTTCGCCGCCTATATCCCGTTGCTGTTACCATATATTATTCACCTCCAATGCTTCACCGCTTGATGATTTTGCTGTAAATCCAACGGTCAATTTTCTTCTTTGGGAATCATAATTCATAACAAAATTATCAACCGTTAATGAATCGTCCACTTGTGCTACGGCCTGTTCGATTTCGCTCTTAATTGCATTTTCATCCATATTACTGTTCTCCATCTAATCGCTTTCGCAATTTCTCTGTCATAATATTGGTATCTTCTCTCAATTTTGTATATTGGCTTAGATAGAACGAATCCTCGGGCGTTTTTATCTTTATTCTCTGTTTACCAAGAATAGTATCAAAGTCAATTCCCTCGTCTGCATTGAACATCCATTCCCCCTTGTTGGTCGATAAAACACTTTGAATAGTTTGTATGGTAAGTTCGTCATTCTCTACCATATCTATTTCACCATTTGTTATTGACAAATCACCATTTTTCAACATAAACCCTGTCATTTGCTCACTCCTTAAATTATCGAAACGATAACACAATCAGATTTACTATGATACCCCGCAGGCGGCAATGAGTTTTCGCCCCTTAACGCTGCCGCTATGTTTCTGTCGCAGCACACGCATAGTACAACATCCCCTTTGGCAATCGGGGTAGGCACGGCAACTGTTTGTTCTTTTTGGCTTCCATCTTTGATATTTTTTGTAGCAAATTTATATCTCGCAGATGATGAAATATGAACATTAGTAATAGGAGCTTGCTTTTGAGAAGTACCGCCATAATCACGAATTAAACCTAAAGGCTGTATCTTCGCTTTGCTTTCGCTAACGCTTAATATTTTGGCTATAAAAGCAACATGAATTTTCTTGCTTTCTTCCTCAACTATGTTTTTTACAATCGTTGCCAATGACGACATATCGCCCCTCCTATCTTTCAACCTTAGCCGTGGTTATCTTCGATATTACTTTTGCTGTAGTTATACAATCCGATTCATTAAATGTGTGTCTGCCGCTTTTTACATAATACTGTCCGTTGTATTTCTCACTTTTCAAATTTACCAAAGCACCAACAGCTATTCTGTGCTGCAAGAGCATTTCAACCTCGTATCCTTCTATTGTATCTTCGTAATCTTCTGCTCTTATAGTTTCCTCAAATTGTGAAGGGGTATCTATCATTCCCGTACCTTCGTTTACATTGAACACAATATCATTAGAAACATTTGAAACCTTGCAACTATAGATTTTTCCTTTGCTTGTAAATGTGCTTACGCCGCACACTTCGCTAAACTTTTTTATAGCAGATTCAAGAGGTTCATCAATGGTTGTATCGTTTTCATATTGCCAATCGCGTGCGAATGCTTTTTTTGCTATCGGTAGCCCAGTTCTTTTCAACAAATCATCAAGGATATGGCTTGCCCAAGTTCCTGCATTGTACGACAAGTTCAGGCTTTCTTTTTCGCCTATATCATCTATTATTTTTATGGTGATTACTTTATCCGCGCCCTCTCTATGAGTGCTTACTTTAGTTATATACCCACTAAAAATAACGCCTACATCTCCCGTGTAGCCAGCTTCTATAGACAGCTTTGATTTTGGTTTTAACTTGTTTATAGTATTATTTGAGAGATTATAAACAGTTATTTCCCCTTCGTTTGCCTCAAGGTTATCATCGAATGGAATGTCAAACTCTAAATCTAAATCTGTTGATTTTATTATTACATCACCGCATCTAATCGTTGCTAAACTTCCCCAAACACCATCAGGCTTTGTGCTAAAATCTTCAAGGTTTACGGATTGTAGTGCCTTTACCAAGCGGCTTTTGTGCTTCGCTGTATTATCAGTTAAAACAACTCTTGATTTCATAATTAACCACCAACAACCGTTTCTTCTTCATTGTCTATAACAAGCAAAACACCATCACACAAGTTTTCATATGTAACAGCGTTGTACTCGCGCGACGGGTCTATAGGTACTATATCAACGGCAGGAAAACCATCTTTCCATACATCTGCGAACAATTTTCTGCCATACATAATAGGTTCACCCGAACAAAGAACAACATCGTTTTTTGATAATTCAATGGTAAAAAAATCACCCTCGTTATTGTAATCAACTCTAAATGTAAATTCCTCCGAACCAAGAACAATTTTGAATGTGTACGGTATAAGCTCTTTGTTTATTTCAATCGTATCTTTTGCCATTTGCCTACTCCTTTAATACATTCTTAATCTTGCACCGATTTTCAAGGTTTTTGCATCACCTTTTCGAGAAAAAGCATTTGGATTGTTTTTTATTGTTTTTGAAGCAGAAAAACCTTTGCCCTTGTATGTAACATTTACAAGTTTATATATCGTTTCTCCTTTTTTTACGGTATGATATATTACATTTTTACCGCTACTTTGTACCTGTTGCGTTCCACCGTTTGACGAATTTGAGGTAGTCGAGCTTTTTGCCGAAACCTTACTTGCATCAACCCATCCATACACCTTTTTTCCGTCTGTACTTATCAAGTGGTAAATGTGTAAAGCGTTTGCCAATGTACTTATTCGTGTTAATTTACAAGTGCTTTTGCCGCGCTTCGCGGCTGCTTTTACTGCATCCGACGAAACATAGACATATCCACCTGCAAAAACAACCTTGTCACCAACCGAAAATTTACTTTTCGTGGATGTTACCTTTTTGGTACTCGTTGTTTTTGCATACGCGCTTTTTGCCGTCTTTATTTCTTTGAGCGATATTTCAGCCAATGCGCCGCCGTAATTTTTATTTGAGTAGTCCTCTTTAAAACTCTGAATTTGCAAACTTGTATATGTGCCTGCTTGCCCGACATACTTTATCAATGAACCATTGCTTTGTAATGCTTTTATCTTGGATATTGCTGTTTTCGCGGTCATATTTTTTGTGTCCGCTATAACGCACGACAATTCTATAGAAACAGGTTGTTTGCGTATTGAGTCCGAAACAGGAAGGCCTAACTCTGTAGGATGTGTTACCGTTTCTACATCATTATTGATAGATTCATTTTTAACTAACACATATATATTATTTATAAGTGCCATCTTTTCACCACAAAAGGGCTGTTTTCACAGCCCTTTCGCCTTTCGTTATACTTCCCTTAATTTGGGATTGCTTCTTTCTGCTTCATCAACAACATCATCAATAGCCTGTTGTACAATTCTTTTGATTTTCCGTGCAAGACTTCTTTCGTCGTTTGAACCAGTTACATTTATGGTAAATTGTGGCGAATATGTGTTTTGTTCAAAGCGGGCATTTGCGTAATTATCCCCGCTTGTTGTTTCAGGTGTATAGGAAACCCCTAACATTTCGCCTGTTTTCTCCCATAAACCAATTCCGCGCCTGCGCTTATCTTTTGACAACGGTATAGCAGCTTCTAAACCATCTTCGCCAAAAATACTTGGGGTATTTGCAAAACCTCCATTCGCATATCCTACACCGCGATATGCTCTTTTCAAAGAACCATATCGGGAAACTGCATATCTTATGGAAGCCAAAATATTACTTAACGGGTCATAAATATTTTTGTCAAATCCTTCTCTTGCATACGCCTTAAATGTTGGGTCAATTACTTGCATCAAGCCTTTAGACGGCGTTCCCGCTTTTGCGTTTTTATCCCACAAGTTTATAGCTAATGGATTGCCGCCGCTTTCTGTTCTCATTTGAAATAGTGTTCTTGCGACATTCATCAAACTGTATTGCCCCTCCATTTTCAGGGCGCGGATTACAGTCGAACGCCATTGACGAACACCCTTTGAGGCCACATAGCTTGACAGGCTTTTTGCTCCTTCTTCTTCAAACAGTTTACCAGTCCACAACGACATTTCCTCCGAAATTGTTGAAACCATTGCTTCGCCAAGATATTTGGGGAGATTGTTTTCCGTTCTATAACTGATACCTTCGGAAATCTTGTTTACAAGTCCTTTTGGATTGTCTATAAAACTCCATATATCAATTTCGCCGACTCCATCAGCATAATTAAATGTAGGTGTTCTTTTACCCATCAAAAGGGCTGTTTTTTCAGCAGACAAAACTTTCATTCCTTGAGGCGCATTCGGAATAAATACATTCCTTCCTTGAGGAATAAATGTATTTCCGTTTGGCATTTGTACCAATTCAGCACCTCTACCATCATTTACAAGAGCATTTCCACCTTTGTGTCCGTTTGTTCCTTTTGCATAAGGAGTCCAAGAAATCAAGCTCTTTTTAGAACCAAATTGTTTCAAAACCCAGTTTGCACCTTGAAGCAGCTTGTTTACGGGGGAAACAGATGCCTTTACAGCCTCTATCCACACCTCAACAAAACTATTTGCCAGTACGCTACCTGATTGCTTTATAACTTGGCTCATTTTATTCGGCAGCTCTGCGGTCTTATCAATGATATGGTTTATGCTTTCATCTACAACTTTTCCGAGATTTTCAACACTCAACCCTCCTGCTCGCGCTAAAGAGTCCCACAATCCATTCATGGTGTTTATGTCGAGCTTTTGCAAAATTTCAAAGAACCCTTTGGATTTTTTTGCAAAAGCTCCCAACTGTTCACCAACAAATGCTAAATCGTTTTCTCCCCCGAAAAAATCTCCTATTGCTTGGAAAACACCGCCCTCATTTTCAACATCTATATTTCCGAGAGTTTCAAACAATGAAGTGACTTTGGAAAATGTGTCATGTTCAAGACCTTGTACCATAGCAAAGAAGTTTTTAACTCCTTCACCCGATAATTTTGTCAAGCCGTTTGCAACACCCTCGAAGTCGTTTGTTCCGCTAAACAACTGACCAAAACCGTTCACATTTGGCAGATTACTGATTCCGTCCATGCACTCGAAGAACAGGTTTGCATTTGTAAAGGCCGCATTGCTAAGATTAGATACCATAGCAAAGAAATCTTTAACGCCTTTTCCCGAAAGCTTCTCTAATCCTCTTGCAACACCTTCAAAGTCGTTTGTTCCGCTAAACAACTGACCAAAACCGCCAACATTTGGAAGATTGCTGATTCCGTCTAAACATTCAAAGAATAGTTTTCCCGAATTAAACGCATTATCGCCAATATCCGAGAGCATTTTAAAGAAATCTCTTACTCCTGTACTCGATGCTAAAGTCCCTAATCCGTTTGCTACACCCTCAAAGTCGTTTGTGCCTGTGAATAGTTGACCAAGACCGCCAACATTTGGAAGATTGCTTATACCATCAAGGCACTCAAATAATAGTTTTCCTTTGTTAAACGAAGAATCCTCTAAACCATTTACCATAGTAAAGAAGTTTTTAACTCCTTCACTTGTTGACAATGTATTTAGACCCTCTGCAATGCCCTCAAAGTCGTTACCGCCAGTAAAAAACGATAAAGCGTTTGACGCTGCTATTGATGCCAAAAAAGCACCCATAGAAACAAAGAATGCACCCGCACCCTTCAAATCCATGCCGTTAAACACGCTCAACAGGGGCTTTATTGATGTAGCAAAGTCGGCTAAATTTTGGCCTATTGTCGGTAGTGAGTTTGATATTCCTTCACCAATACCGCCAATCAGCGAACCCGCTATTTCTCCAATAACATTGAACAGACTTGCAAGAAGCTCACCGCCCGTTTCAATAAATTCATGGATTCCGTTTATTTGTGCAAGCGCACCGAACGCAAGAATTAAAGCTGTAAGACCCGCTAAAACTAATGCTATGTTTGCCAATCCCATAAGTACAAGAGGTACTGGAATAACACCCGCCAAACCCGCAAATAATACCAATGCACCGCCAAGCACGCCAAGAACACCAAGTATCGCGGCAATTGCAAGCACTCTTTTAAGGTCAAAATCCAACATGGATGTTGCACCTAAAATCAAAAATAGAGCCGACATACCAACAATCGCCATTGCCATGTTTGCCAACCCTTTTAGCACCGTAGTTATCGGTATCTTTCCTGCTATTTCCGCAAGTTTAGACAGTTCTGTAGCAACCAATCCTAAAGCCGCGATTACAGCAACCGTTTCAATTAACGATTTTACATCAGACAATTCGGCAAGGTCAGGCGCAACCGAAATAAACGCCGCAGTAATTAAGGTAAACCCGCCTATTATAAGGGCGAGATTTGCCATTCCTTTTAGTATTGTCGCGGGGCTTGTTCTTGCAAGTTTACCAAAGGTACTTGTTAGGCTGCCTATAAAGCCGCCTGAACCGTCCTCTGATGCCTTTCCTTTTCCCCCTCCAAAACCGCCAAATACAGATGTGACAGATTTTATTGTTTTGAACGCTTTAAACGCAGCAACAAGACCAAACAAAACAGGAATAAATTTCGCCACCTTGTTGGCGTTATCTGCAATAAGCTTTCCAAAGCCTTTAAGTACAGGGAATTGGTCGCCCACAATATCAACAATGGTCGTTCCAACCGTTTTAAGAATGCTCGGCAACGATTTTACAAGCCCTTTTATCAAAGTTGTAGCCGCTTTTATCAACGGAGGAAGTAATTTGTTTGCAAGGTCAGGTAATTTATCTGCAATTATCGGGGCTAACTTTTCAACCAATGTTCCAATGCCTACCAACGCTTTTTCGGCCACAGGAATAACATTTTTTCCGAAAATTTCAACCGAGGAAACCATGTTTTCTATACATTGGTCTATATTTTCGCCGCTCGCCATTGCAGTAAGCAGATTTCCCCATGAGGCTTTCATCGAATTTAACGAACCCGTGATGGTGTGTTCTGCTTCTTTTTGGGTAGTTCCGTAAATACCCATTTCCTTTTGTATAGCGTGAATTGCTTTTACGACATTTCCATAGGATAGGCTGTTTGCATCAATGCTCTTGTCTATTTTTGCAGCATCTTTTACAAGTCGCTCCATTTCGGTTTTTGTACCGCCATAGCCGAGCTTCAAGTTATCCAACATGGTATAATTCTGCTTCGCAAAACCTTGATACGCATATTGAATACTTCCCATATCCGTACCCATTTTGTTAGCGTTATCTGCCATATCGGAAAGAGCCATATCCGCATATTGCGCCGCCTTTGCAGTATCGCCGCCTAAACTTTGCAAAAGACTCGCCGAAAAACTTGTGACAGTTTCCATATAAGCATTTGCAGAAAGCCCCGCCGTTTTGTAAGCGTTGTTTGCGTTTTTCATCACAATATCGGCACTATCTTTGAATAGTGTTTCAACGCCGCCTTTTAGCTGCTCAAACTCTGCATAAGCCTGTATGGATTCATAAGCTATTTTCCCCGCCGCCGCCGCGACTCCTAACATACCGCCTATTAACAACTTGAAGGAAATTCCTGCTACCTTTTTCAAGCCGTTATATGCTGTTATTGCCGCCTTTTTGCCGAGGTGTGTAAGCCCGTCGCCTAACTTTCTCGCCGACTTCCTTGCTTTATCCATTCCATCGGAAGCACCGTTAGCTTGCTTTTTCAAGTCCTCAAAAGCATCACCGCCCATATCGCCCGAAAACGATTTTTTTAGGGCTTCTACATCTTCTTTTAGCTTTTTAAATTCCTTAAAATCTATATCAAAGCCAACGGCTATAACATCTTCTCTTATTACATTTGACATTTTTAACCTCCTTTCTTGGAGAATTAAAAGAAATACCCCCTAAACAGGGGGTATGTTTGTTATTTTTTTCTTGCAGCCTTTTTTTCTGCTTCAATCTGCATATCAAGAGCGAAATTCGCTTCAATCACATCTTGTTGCGATAAATAAGGCTTTCCAAAAACGGTCTGATAACTAAAACCGCGATTCGATAAAACAAGCCGCCATAGCGGCCAGTTTTTTCGCGCTCGTTTCTTTAGTTGTGATTCGCTCATTATTTCTTCGGTAATATTTCCTTGCGCAACATCAAGTAAAAAATAAAAAACTTCGTCAAATTCTGATAATGTGTCAAAATCGTCAATAGTAACTTTCGGACTTATTAACACTTCTTTGAACAGCTTTTTTGCCGTCTTGAATTTAGAATTTTCTGCTGACGAGATTTCCGAGATTTCAACAGCATAAGCCATCCCTTTGAACTCTGCACTATAAACGACATTATTTATTTTTCTATCAACAATCATAATATCACCGAATGAAAAAGGGAGCTTTTATGCCCCCTTTTGTTTTACTTTTTATTTTCTGCCTTTTCAACAGGCTTTTCCAAACCCTGCATTGTTCTTCTCGCAAATCCGATAACTTCTTGGAAAACTTCCATATCGTCAAAATCATCTGCGGTAAGTCCCTTCGGCTCAACCACAACATTTTTGAAAAGGTATTCAGAGAGCTTTTCAAGGCTTGTATTGTTAGACCCTTCGATATAACTATCATCAAGAGCTTTCAACGCTGCCGAAATGCCATTAAACTGACATTTGTATGTTACTCCACCGATTTCCTTTTCTACAGTATAAAACTTAGCCATTTTAGCATCCTCCGTATTTTGTAATTTTTAGATGGAAATAGCGGAAAGTGGCTTTATTTTGTTGTAGTCACAATCCGCTATTAAAATTATATCACTATAATTTATACTTAATGTTAGTTTTCTTTTAACATTCTGTAAATTATTCGGTTACAATATCACCATCGTAAATATCGAACTTAAAATCGAGGTCGCCTGCGGAAGTACCATATACATCCGAGGGGGCTTCGGTGATAAGTGCCTTTGCACCGCCCTCTTTGCGCCCCAATTTACTGTTAATCATCCACACAGGGAAAGGCTCTTTTACCTTCGCAAGCGCAAACAAAAAGTTAGCCTGCGGGCTTGTCTGCTGAATGGTTACAGTAGCATTATAAATCGGGTTGTTAATCTCGGAACGAACAACATCACCCATTGCGCCTACAGAATTTTCTGCAAACGCCTCGGCCTTCTCAAAGCTCCAAAATTCTTCTGCAAGACCTGTGATATAAACATCATTTACAATGACCGAACAATCTTTTGCGTTATAAGACGAATACATTATTTATACCTCCTTAATATGTAATTTCTCCGTTAACTTCGCAAGAATGAATTGCACCTGCAAGAGCAAACCTAAATGTACCATACTTATACGAGCGGCTTGCTCTGTCCGCTTCTGTAGTAGCAGAACGAGGCACAACGGAAACGGAATAATCGTAAGAACCATCTTCTTTGGTTGCGATAATTCCATTTACGGCCGCATCCTGCAAAGCGGAAGTGATTGCAGACCCAAGCAGCGCGATTCCTCTATCATCGTAGTGAACCTTCGCTGTTCCGTTGAAAACCTTTTGAATACGATACTCAATTTGACTCACAACATAGTCAATGCTGTCGGTTTGGTCGATATATTTTCCGCTTACCGCAAAACCTTCCGATGTAACAGCATCACCCGCCATTGTTATATAACCAAAACGGTTAGCTTCGTGCATAGTTCTGATTTGCGATTCCAACCATGTATCATTCGGCTCAACGCCTTTAAGTGTCTTGAATTTATAAGTGAAACTTCCTGCGGGTCTGCCTGCCGTTTCTCCGACAAGTGCCGCATTCGCGTGAGGTGTGCTGTTTACAAAAATAACCGTTCTGTCGTAACTTTTTGGCATATCGGAGAAATCTGTCAAATTTGTTGCTTGAATAAACAACATCTTATTAGTCGTTTCAATGTATTCGGCAAGTTCTCCCCAATTGACTTCAGGGCAAACAATAATAAGCTGCCGCCAACCTCTGTCAATTCTCGCCTTAATTCTGCTAAGATAACCGTGTTCACCACTTGCTCCACCAGTAGTTGAACAAGACATAACGGCTACTTTTTCAGGACTATGTTCCTGCATAAATATCTTATTTGCAGCCTTATAAACTTCGGATTCTTCATCAAAACCTTTCGTTTTTACATCTTCAATAGAATAACACTCTGTATAATCCACAATAGGAGTTGTTTCTGCATCGGATACACAGCCAACAATAAGAGGAAATCCAAAACCTGCAGTGCCTGCAGGTCGCGACAATTCGATTTTTACTTTTACATCTGTTACCATTTTCATAGCCTCCTTAAATATATTTTTGATTTTACCGCCTTTAATCCCTGACGGTTTCGGGTTAATCGTTACATTGTTTCGTGGTCGTTATTCGCGCCACCGAAGATAAAGTTTTCATTCACGCTATCGCGCGGTACTGCCACAAGTGACCAGTTATCCCAATTAAAATATCTCGTCAAAAGCATCTCGGTGTAGTAGTAGGTTACGGGAATTTCCTGCTCCGTTTCGGGGTCGAACATTATGTTGTTCTCGGTTGTGTCGTAGAACACATAGCCCTCGTTCGTAATTACTCTCCATCCTGAGGGTTCTCCGTCGAAATAGCGGTCGTAAACCGTAAAATTCGGGTAGTTGTTATGTTCTGTCGAAAGTTCAAATGTTTCAATTACATTTTCCATTACCTTAAATTCCATCCTTTGTTTTCTGCTAATTGTTTTTCTTCTGCTGTCAGCTTTGAAAGATTTGTAGTTCCAAAAGTCACTATCCATGTTGTTCCGCTTGTATCGGAGGACTTGTCTTGCAGAGCGTTTATAATGCTCAAAAGGCTTTCGCGGGTTAGATTGTATAACGAAGAAACAGTAAAACCGTTTTGACCGATTTTCCCTGTTATCTTGATATTTTCGATGGCACTCGACCAGTCCCATACATTATTGAATGTTTGACTTCCATCATCACGCAAAATAAGGTTGTCAACAGTCACAACCGTTAGCGTACTCGGAAAAACATTCGCAACCTTATTTGCACCACGGGTATCTAACTCGGGAATGGTTGTTGATTTGCAACCATAAAACGAATAATCGAAAGATGTACACGCGCTTGTGTCCAACCTCACACCACACTCTCTTAATCTTGCCGACAAGTCAAAAGTTTCTCCATTTGCATTTATTGAATAAAACATCCTATCACAATTTGTACAAATCATATGGTGTACGGGGTATATTCCGTCGTGATGCCATCTGTGAAAAGCATTTTCGTAATTAGTGCGCGCCCCATATTGCTGAAATGCGCCCATGATTTTTGTGCGCCATGCTTGGTGCGCCTCTTTTATATATCTTCCGTATTCGCTTGTGTCTGTACCATAAGGAATATTCACACCGCATTCCTCTATAGCAGCTTCAATACTGTCAAAGTCCGCTATCGCCTGATTTATAACTTTTTCATCTGTCATTCTCCATCACCGCCTTTTTAATCTGTTGAAAAATCTCCATCAAAAGAAACAGATTCAATAATATCATTCGTCGAAATTTCAATTTCATCGAATGTAGAGAAATAACAGTCAAAGCCGTATTTGTGCTGATATTCTGCCGTAAGCAAATTGCTTCTGTTCGTCACATTTCCTACAGATTCAACAATTACACCGTTATCGTCAAGATAAACCGTGCCAAAATAATCAAGCCATTCACGGGCTTTATTTGAAAGGTTTAACGCCTCTAAATCGTCGTCAGATTGCGCTGTGATAGACCAAATCTGTTTGACAGGCTTTCTTGCCTTTCCGTCCTCGTATTCACCATATGTACCTTTGTTTTCGGTTGCAGGTGTTGTGATTGTGTACGATATATACGGATAAGCAGGCGGGGTTTGGTTTTGGTTCGTTCTTATAACAGGGCAGCCGACATACTTTTTCATTCCGCTTGCTACGGTTTTATAAAGATTCTCTGTATTTATCATTTTTTGACCTCACTAAATACCGAAACAAATTTTAGCGTATAGTTCCAAACGCCCGTAAATTCGCCATTTTCAAGCATATCACCAATAGAGTATATTTTATCGTCGTGAACGACTTTCGCGCCTTGTAGGGAGCTTTCAAGCGGCTCAAGCATATATAAAGCTTTGTCTTGACCCGTCAATGTTCCCTCGGAACGAAAAATCTTGCTTTCTCTGTGTGATATAATCGCACCTCGCAAATTTACCTCTTTGGATTCGCCCTTTATAAAGTCGCCGTAATCGTCATAATAGCCATCAGAAGGGATTTCTGCGACAAAATCTGTGCTGTATCTTTCAACAAGCCTCTTAAAATTAAAATGTTGTGGCATTTCCCCCTCCTTATACCTTGCGCCATGTTATAGATTCAAGTAAACCGCCTGTGTCAATCAATGGGTTGCTGCTTCCCTTTTGCTCAACCGTGTACGGGTGGTTCGGCGGGCTTGATAAGTCGCGAATGTACTTTTTTATAGCCGTCGCCATTTGTTGCCCGTACAAGTCGAGCATATCATCAACAGACATATTTCCTTCCAAGACTTGACCTATAGCCCTTGCCGTCTGTTTCAAAATACGGTCTGCGTTTTCGTCGTGGCCTGACCTCAAAAAAGAGCGTTCGGGTATTTTTATAACCGTTGTGCTATCCTTTAAATGCAAGCCTTGATGATGCAAAAAAGCCCGCATTTTGGGAGTTACGGGTATTTCGCAACCGTATTCGTGAATTGCGGCAAGCCACTTATGTTCACCTTGCAAAGCCCCTACTTCAACCTTCTTGCCCTGCATTGCCTCCAATGAAGCTATCATTTTCGGCATTTTGTCGATTTTGGTTTTATATGATGTTTTCATATAATATCACCGCCATCTTTTAGAAGCGGAAACAAAGCGAACCTGTCCTTTTAGACAATCAGAAAGCAATTCCTCGGCAGCCTGCCATAACAACGCGCCTTTATTCGTCTGATTAAACGACTGCGAAAGCCCTTCTATTGACTCGCTCGCTACCACAGAGGGAGCGGAAATTATTTCATCGAATTTCGATATAAATAATTTTGCCGCAAACGGCAACGCCTCCAATGCGGCAACATCGTTAAAATCAACCGTCAAAGTCGTATTTTTAGAAAGCCATTCAAGAGCGGCGTTACCCGTCAAATCGTTCGATACGATTATTTCATGCGCCTTAAACTGTTCTTTCGTTATCATCGTTCTTACCCGCCTTTTTCTTCGGCTTTTTCGCCGTTTCGGTTTTAGGCTCGTCTATTTCCACGGGAGTATTAGGGGGAATAATCGTGCCATTAACAATTACCGAATAGGGAAATGTTTTCTTTGCCATTGATTAACCTCCTAAAAATTGTTTATCAGACTACCTCAAGAGCAGCGCACTCGTTCATTCTCTCGAAAGAAGGAAGCACGATTTCCGATACGGTTGTCTTTGTGTTTACGGGGTCGGTAGTGGTTGTAACTGCAATCGCAACGCCTGTATTAACTACAGATACGCTTGCGCCGCCGTCCGCGCCTCTCGATTCCTCGGGAGTTGTGCCGTACCAAGTCTGACCTACCGAACCTGCGGGAAGGAACATAACAATGTTGTCGGGGTAGAACTTCTTTGCTACACCATTTTCGTCCTTGTACTGCTTGTTATAAATAACAATAGTAACGCTCAATTCCTCCTGAATATAGCTCTGAACTCTTGCGGAAGTGTAGTTTACATTTGCGGTAGTATTCTGCGCCAAAACGCCGCTTCTTACCTTCTTGCTGTTCTTGATAAGGTTGAAAGTACCCTTAGACATAAGCAGAATTTCAGGACGGTTGCCGTTTGCTTCCTCCTGCTTGTCGAGCATATTCTCAATATCTCTTACAGGGTCGCAATTATCCGCATCACTCCACTTGTCTGCAGCGGTTTCAATCTTTGTATAGTGTTCTGCCTTCCAAGAACCATCCTTATCATAGTCGTAAGTGTAATTTACACCGTTTGCTACGATTTCAATGCCGACTTTACCATTGAGGGGAGCGAGAAGCTGCATTCTCATTCTCTCGGGAACAACATCCGCGCCGTCAACAAGGGTCTGTGTATCGTTGAAAATGTTGGTGAGAACCTGCTGTGCGTAGGGGTCGTTTGCATCCTGTACGCGCATAATCTCCTGTTCGTCTGCTTCCTTTACAAGCATAGACTCACGGAAGAACGCCATCTGTGTTTCGTTCAGGGAAATACCAACTCTGTCGCGGAATGTAGACTTTGCATCAAAGTTAGAGGGAGCAAGGGAAACAGCGAGGCCGTTGTGACCCTTAATCCACTTCAAGTCAAGACCCGCCTTCTTCTGTGCGGGGAAAAGACCTGCGCCAAGATAAGGAATAGCGTTGCTTGCTGCATTTGTATAGTTAAGGGCAATCGCTTCGGCTGTGAAAATATCAGAAAGTTTCATAGTTTAGTTTCCTCCTTTAATTAGTCAAGAAATACTACTGTAGGAATTGCAACGGTATCTGCGGGAGCTACGGGCAGCTTTGCCTTGCTGATAAAGCCGTGAATTACAATAGTGCCGTTGGGATTTTCCGCAAGTACAACGGGGTTAAGAAGTACGCCCTTTGCCGTTGCATCGTTCGCGGGAATAATTGTACCTTCGGGAATAACGCCGTCTGTTGCGAGTTCCGAAAGTGCTGTGCAATCATAAGGAATTGCTACATAATGGTCGTTTGCAAGGATATTCTTACCCTGTGCAATGCTCTTGTTTGTGAATTTCATTATTTCTTACCTCCTGTATAATAATGGTTCAAAATATCATTTGATTTTTTTGTTTGTTCTGCTTTTGCCTTACCGAGCTTTTCGGCAATGCTGTTTTCAGATTTTGTTTCCTGTGCGCTACCTGCGCCGTTCGGTGTTCTGCCGTTTGCCTTGAAAGTCTTGTCAACCTGTGCGGCCACGATTTTATCTACCAAAGTCTTGAAATTCTTGACTCTTTCATCGGTCTTTTCCTCGCTGTCGCCCATTACAAAATCGACAACCGCGCTCAAATCGTCACCAAAACCCGCCTTTGTAACGGCCTGCTGTGCATAAATCAAATTAGTCTGCTGTTTAAGGGTCTTTTCTCTTTCTGCAAGAGTCTTTTCCTTTTCCTCAAATTCGAGCTTCTTGATTTCTTCATCTGACAGCTTTTCTTTTTCCAGTCTGTCAACCTTTTTTTGCAATTCGGCGTTTTTCTTACGCTCATCTGCCATCAATCGGTCAACTTGCGACTGAACGAGTTTAGAAACTCTTTCTTCCTCGCTTGCCTGTGCGCCAGTATCTGTGCCGCCTGCTGCACCGCCCGCCGCGCCTGCATCTGCACCGCCTGCACCTGTGCCACCGTCCGCACCTTCACCGAAAAACTGCAAATTCAATCGCAGCATTCTTTCGCTGTTGCTAATAAGCATTCTTTTTTCCTCCTAAAATCCTTATAGAATTTCGTTTTGCTCCATATAGAAGCTATATATTTATATAAAAAAAGAACGCACCATATAGATACGCTCTTGTTTTATCCTAATTTAGTTAAAAGAGATACCGCCGCCAAAATGTTGTTTTATCAAAGAAAGAAAAAGAAAGGAAAAACACATTTATTGCAAGTGCGCGCTTGTTCTTGCGGGGGGGCGGCGGTTAGTGGTGGAACATCAAGGAATCGAACCTTGAACCTATCGGTTATGAGCCGAGAGCGCTACCCATTTGCGCCAATGTTCCATAAAAGCCGTTGCGCTGTATATAGCCCAAAAGGAGTTAAAAACCATACACCCGCTTGCGGCACGGTCTAAAAAACACATCATACGCGTGAAACATACCGTTATAGTGTACATCCCATTTGTGTACACAATGTTTTTTCAGGCGAATAAACCACCTATACTAATCAGGGCGGTGGAGCAGATGGTAGGATTCGAACCTACAACCGACTGATTACAAATCAGTTGCGCTACCGTTGCGCCACACCTGCGTAAAAAGCGAAAGGTTATACACCTTCCGCTTAATGCCAGTCGTGCAAAAACGCTTCAAGCTGATTGATTTCTACAATTGCTTTTTCGTCGTTGCCTTGCCGTTCATAATACAAAATAGTTTCTTGCGCCCGTGCGATTTCTGCAAGGGCTTCTGCATCTTTTCTGTATTTCGTTTTAAGGGCTGCTAATTTATCGTTGATAGTTTTATTTTTACTCATAATATCACCTATATATATTATATCACAATAAAACTTTTTTGTATATTGACATAATAACCAAAATTTTGATTTTTCATTTGTGTATTATAATCAATCTTTCAAGGCGGCCAACAAACCATCCCTGTAATTTAAAGCCTCGTCATAATCTATGTATGTAGGAAGTTTATCAAGCATTTCCTGCGTTGATAAAGAATAAGATTTCGCGGCGTTCTTTTTTATAACCGTTTCTATTGGGTCTGTATTCTTCATCATCACATACACATCCATAGGGTTATCAAGCAAAAATTGGTCTGATACATAGTCAGCATTAAAAGGCACACGCGCTACAGGCACATAGCCGCATTTCTCATAGGAGTTTACCAAGAATCTGCCGTAACAGTCCATCTTTGTGCCGCCGTTTGCTCTCGCGGTTATAATCAAGTCATTTACTGCGCCCTTTGCGTTTGAATTGCTGTTCTTGAATACCGCCGTTATATCGCCGTCAGGCTTAACGGCCACGCCCGACATTCCATCTTTACCCAAAAACAAGTTATATTTTCTCGCATTTGCCTTTGTCGGAACATCAACACAAGCCCCCTGCGCCATCGACCTTTTAGCTTCTTCTATTGAATCAATAAAACGGTCAACTTCTACCGTTCCTTGCAACTTCATATCAACAATGCCGCTATCGTTCATCAATTCGCGGTTTTCTTTGCTCATTGCCTCGCGTACCATGTTGTATTTCTCGCGTACCTTTTCAACCGTCAGGCCTGTAGCCTCTGCAAATTCCTTAACGGTCATAAGGTTATATTCAACAAAACAGCGACATTGACAATCGTGTGCAGCCACGCCGCTTTGTGAAGGGGCTTTTGCTGTGACTTTGCGCCCGTTAAAATTGCCTAAATCAAACATTTCGCCGACTTTGACGGTTGCGCCCTCCATTTTTACATGGTTTGCGCCGTTTTTATTCCAAGACTTTTTCCAACCGCTCCTTGTCTTTCTCATTACCTGCGGCCTTACTCTATCATCGTCCATCGTGCGCCATGTTGCAGCATATATATATTCGCTGCCCTCCATACCCTCTTGAATATGCTCGGCGCAATCCATAAAGCCGCTTTCTACATTTCGGTGCGTTTCTGTTCTAACAATATTCTTCGCTTTGCCCTCGCTCACATTGATACGCTCGGCGACTCGCTTTGTCATTGTTTCGTATCTATCGCCCTGCATAAGTCCTATATTCAACACTTGCTGAATTTGGTATATGATTTCTGCGCGGTGCTTCTCCATAACTGCGGGCAAGGTCAATTTTGCTATATTGTTGTTTATAGCCTGTTTAAGCACATTTTCATTCACGGCTAAATCTGCGCCCACCTCGGCAATAATCCCCGCTTCATCTGCTTTTTTCAGGGCTTCTATCATACCTTTATAGCTCTTATCGTATGTATCATCTACATACCCCATTATTTCCGCTCTTACTTGAGGCGATATAGAATCAACATTTTTCGCAATCTCATGTAAAAACTTTGCTTTGTGGTTTTGTGCATCAAGGTATGATACAAAGAGCCGCCCTTCTTCATCGGCATATTTTATATACTCGTCTGCAAGAAAGGATTTTATATCTTTGGAAAGGGTTTGATATATCGCCTCTATTTTATCCTCTGACAGCTTTTCGCGGTGCTTCGCTATGCGCTTTACATCGTATAACAGTTCATTCAAACTTGTTTCGCTATTCGGCAATATATCACCCCCTCAATTTTATTTGTTTTGGTTTTCCTCAGTCTTGTCGTTATCGGTTTTTGCGTTTTCATACAGGTTTGTAACATCTTCTTTTTCCTGCTCTGCTACTTCCTCTACATAATCAACATCGTCAATTTCAGGTATAGCAATCTCCCAAGCAACCTTTTTCGGAACGCCTGCGGAAATAAGAGCCTGCGCGGTCTGCGCATTCTGCAAACTATCAAGCGGGAAATTCCGTCTAAAGCCCATAGTAGCCTGTAACGGGTCAAATACTATTCGCTTCTTGCCCCAAGCACTCGCAAGCACCTTGAACATATACTGCCCTGCATCAAGCATCTTCGCCTCAAACATTCCGCATTTTGTTTCCAATCCGTGCAGCTTGAATTTAAGAGAAACGCCGCTCGCCGACCCAAATGTTTCATCACTCAAATTCGGTGTTTTGCTGAATCGGTAAATGTTTTCCTGCGTTCTCTCCAAATGGTGTTCGGTAAAGGCATCGTTTATATTTTTAGTAAGGAAATAGGCCTTGCCCTGCTGCGTACCTGTCGCGGGGA
Source organism: Clostridia bacterium (assembly GCA_045591265.1). Lineage (GTDB taxonomy): Bacteria > Bacillota > Clostridia > UMGS1883 > UMGS1883 > UMGS1883. The sequence continues at coordinate 23,360 of JAZNSQ010000043.1, forward strand.
ATACAAAAGAACCGCTTGCCTGCCCCTTTTCTATTGTGTTGTCGTCAATTCGCAAGCCCTCAAAAATCAAATAGGCATGTACAAACGCCTCAACCTCGTTTGAATTATCCGAAAGCACCTTATCGTAATCATCAATCAATGCAAGCACCTTTTCGGCATCACCCATCAATTCTTTGTTGTTTGCAATTCCTTGAAGCGGGCAATAATCGAACATGTGCTGCTCTCGCTTGACAAATTTAAGTTGGCTCAACATTCCCTTGTATGTATAAATGTTCGTATTGTCGTAAAATTCTACATACCATTCTTGTTTATCGTTTATATCAAAGGTCTTATAATAGCGAATTGCGTATCTCGGCTCTGCAATATTGGTCTTTGAAAGGATAATTGTTTCATATCCGTGTAAGGGCATTACTCGCTCGTTACCTTCGGGGTCAATATAAAACAATCTGCCCGCATAGCCGTAAATACTCGCGTACTTCGTTGTTTCCATATCCACACCGTACATATTGTTTCGCGTTGTAAAGTCTGTAAGTGCCTTTGTAGCGGCATCTACCGCCGCTTCGCCGCCTGTCGTTTCCTCTGCTTCGTCTGTCGTGCTGTAGCCGTATGAAATAGGAGTACCCGCAAAATAGCCCGTCTTAAAATCAACAATCTCGCTGAAAAAGTCGTTATTGATTTTATTGTTTATCGGCTTATTTTCATCAAATCGCGGCTCTCTCTCGAAAATAGGTACAGCCCCGTCCATAGTCATATAACGCTGATAAAGTTTCTCGTTATAAAGTGAATTTGGACGGTGTTTTCTAATAATCATCCAAAGCAATTCAGGCGATATGCCGACTCTATCAATTTCATCAACAAATGCGTACAAATCGGGATATAACTGCTTCTTTGTTCTGCTCATTTCTTGCCTCTCTTTTTGTTTTTCTTCGGTTTGTAACTCGGTAGCTTTCTATCAAAATATATTTTTCCGTCGCTCGTCTTTGTAAGGCCGCACCGCATACAAGCCCACACTTCGCCGAATCTCTGCCAATTATGTGAACACATAACATTAAACCTCTTTTTCTATTAAAGTCGTTTTCCTGCTGTAACCTCTGCTGCCAATATTTCATCACACAGCGCGTAGCGGGTAGCATCTAAAAGGTGGTTGTCTGCATCAACAGGAATCGCCATAGCGTTGCCGTATTTATCCTCTTTCCAATGGTAAAGCTCAATTTCGTTTTTGAAGTTCTGACAGCGCACATCAATGATAATTTCGTAGCCTTGCAGCCATCGAATACCCATATTGATACTATCCGCGCCCTTTACTGCGCCGACTGCCCTTATACCATTGTTGCAAAGCATATTGATAGTTTTAGGCTCTGCGCTATCGCATGTAATATACTGCTGCTTTACCATCTGCCTGCATACTCGCACCAAATCTTCATCCGTCATGCCCGCTTGGTAATGTTCATCAAAGACATAAATTTTCTTTTGTGCCTTGTCTAAATGCAGCCTTATCAAAGCGTTCGGGTCGCTTGAATATCCAAAGTCAAGACCGTTGTGTATCTTGTCAAACTGCGGTATTCTGTCGCTCAAATCTTCAACATGCCAATTCTTGAAAATAACATGCCCCAAAACGCCCCAATTTCCCAATGTATAGACATTGTAATAATAGGGGTCTGTTTCGTTCTCCAAAAGCCGCCTATCTTCATCGGTCAAGAAAAGATTATCCTTGTATGTTGTTTTGAGTATCAACAAATCTGTATCTTCATACAGGTTTTTGTTATCTTCCCAACCGCCGAAATAGTCTTTATAAATAAAATGACTCTTGAAAATCGGGTTAAACGCTAAAATAATATGCTTACTTATAGGGGAGCGGCCACGCAAACGCTTTTTTAGCTGCATTATTGCCTCGCGCTTTACCTCTGTTGCTTCCTCTATGAAAACGCGGTGCAAAACATCGTCGGCGGGCGTTATTGACTTGATTTTTTCGGGGTCGTCAAGGCCTGCGAAAAGTATCTGCCTGCCGTTCAATGTGTTTGTAATAACCATATCCGAGCTGTTGACTCTGTAAAACTTCGTCAAGCCCATTTTGGATATAGCCTTGTTAATCTCGTTAAATGTACTTTTTCTGATTGTCTTTGCAACATTACGGCATATCAACCAATTCACGCCGTCCATGTTGTCTAAAACTATCTTCTGACATATGAAATAGGACTTTCCCGACGATGAACCGCCGAAAAATATCTGCATGAATTGAGGCTTATTCAGAAAGGGAAGGTAAACGGGATTTATCTTGACATTGATATTCATTCTTCTTCTATATCCTCTGCCGTTGCCGCCGATACTGTAATATTGATTGTCGGCTTTTCGTCTGCCTGCCTTGTTTCCATTTCTCCAGCTATTTCAAGCACGGCTTGTACTGCGCTTGGGTCGCCTGTCGTAACCGCCCTTGCAAACATACTTGCCATAAGTGACATAATATTTTGTTGTTCTTCGTCGGCTATTCCCATATTCGTCATAAGCTCTTTTTGTCTTTGGGCTTTTGTATCAAGCGAAAGTATCATTTCCATACACTCTTTCGCCTTTCGTCGCTCTCTCTGTACCTGCTGCGACTTTATACCGCCGTTTCGCCCCTTCTTTTTCGCTTCTTTCTCGCTTCTAATGGGCTGTAGGTTCTGCGGGTTGCCCTTTGGGTTTGCCATATAACAGCCCTCCTTTTATGCTTTTAAAAACAACACAAAAAAGAGGCTGAATTGATTTTCAACCTCTTTTGTCTATCGTTTTTATTCTTTATCGCTTATATCATCTTCTGCCCATACATTGCCGTTATATTCAATCTCATATTTCGGAATGTTGTTAAATGTGCCGTCAAAATATATCGCTATGATTTCGCCCTTTTTTCGTTGGTATTTATCACCATAGAAAACTTCTTGACCTAAACTGTACTTTGTTTTGAATATCGCGCCCCGCTCTTTCTTCTCTCTCGGCTTGTAATAATTGCACCTATCGCCAAGCCATTCTAAACCATCATACGCGCCTTTGTATTTGCATACTATCGCGTGTATGCACTTTCTGCACCGCTCTTTATTTGTTAGCTTTTTCATTTTGCCGCGCCCTGCTTTTTCTCACTCAATTTGAACACTTCGCCAATTTCGCTATAATTCATCATAATGTGATACTTTCTATTGATATACGCTTCATAGCCGTTTCTCAACGCCTCTAAAATCGTCGCTCTGTCGTATCTGTCGAATTTATAGCTTTCAAGCTGCTCTCTCGCCGCTCTCACTACCTGCGAAACATCTTTTATTGTATCGTGCCAATAAAAAGCTAAATTGTATGCTATAACCTGCTCTGCGGCGCATTCTTCAATATCAATGCCGCGAATCTTTGTCTTTACCATTGCTACCACCTCACACGCGCAAACTTTCTAAATGCGCGATTTCGTTGCGAACAATAGGGGCTATTTCGCTATTCGGGAAAAGCTCTATATAATTATAGAGTTCTTCAAGGCGTTCTAAAATCTTTTCGCCGTTATACATTTTGGTTGCCCTCTCTTTTCTTTTGTAAAATTCTTGAAAATATATCAACGCTCAACAAATCATCTACCTCTTTGTCTGTAAGCCCCATATTGGGCTTGCTAAATGCTTCGTTTATAGTTGAAACCAAATCTTTCATCTCGTCTTTTGTCATTTTTTCTTTCTCTCTTTCTTTTTTTCTGCTGCGGGCTTGTGACCGCTGCCGCCGCATTACCCCGCCTTTCGGCGGGTCACTCTGCGTTTACTTCGCTGCGTATCTGTGATAAAATTCGCCGCGCTTGTTTTTTCTAAACTGATATTCAGAGTTATTTGCACTCATAAAGTCAATCGCCTCTTTAGAAAGAGTCTGCTGCGTTTCTTGCTTAATATCGCCGTTCTCATAGTGTACATAATACACATAGTCGCCTGTATAGCTGCCGTATCTGTCAATGTGATTGATTTTCATAATTCTTTCTACCTTTCTTTTATAGAGGCTTTGCGCTCTCTTTATTACATCTATATTATATCACATTTGTGTTACTTTGTCAATAGTTTTTGCAAAATTTGTAATATACAAAATACACAAACTTTTATATAAAAATTTGGTTATTTTGCGAATTGATTTTATATCACTTTTGCGTTATAATATCTATGTAATCAAAGAAAGAAAGGCGGTTACTATTATGACAAACTTTGAAATCATCACAACAGCAGCAATTGCAAACAACATCTTTACAGAGGCAGAAATTGTCAACCTTATCAAGACAACAGGCGATTTACCTTTACACACTTTCAAAGAGTGGCAGCGTTTAGGCTACAGCGTAAAGAAAGGCGAAAAGGCAAAGCTTGTATGCGACATTTGGCGCATGACAAACTACAGCCAAAAGCAAAAGACCGACGACAAAGAGCAAGAAGAAAAAGACGACCATTTCTATTTGAAAACAGCGTATTTCTTCACACGCGAACAAGTTGAAAAGATTGAAAAGAAAGGGGCTTGAATATGAAAGTTATTGTAAAAA
>JAZNSQ010000044.1:0-87783 GCA_045591265.1 Clostridia bacterium
CTACGATCCGACTTACCATTGAGGCCACAGGCGCCGGGGATGCGTTCTGCGGCTGTGTACTGGACTGGATTCTTACCCACGGCATAGACAGCTTCACGGAAGAAAGCCTTGGGGAAATGCTCCGTTTCGCCAGCGCCGCGGCATATCTGGTGACCACAAAGAAGGGTGCGATCCGATCTATGCCCACCAGAGAGCAGGCGGAGAGGATAATTCAGAATTGAGAATTATGAATTCAGAATTATTTTTGGGGAATATCTGAAAAAACAAATAAGCCGGGATCTCATTGGAAATCCTGGCTTTTTTACTGACGCAGAAGGAGAGATTTGAACTCTCGCGCCGGTTACCCGGCCTACACCCTTAGCAGGGGCGCCTCTTCGACCTCTTGAGTACTTCTCCAAAAGTAAAGCTATAATCAAGTGAGCTCACAGGCGTGAGCTCCTTGCATGTTATAAAAATATGGCGGAGAGGGTGGGATTCGAACCCACGCGCCCTTTCGGACAAACGGTTTTCAAGACCGCCTCGTTATGACCACTTCGATACCTCTCCAATAAATCCGACTTGTTTAGTATAGCAAAAACTTATAATGTTGTCAACAACTTTTTTTCATTCATGCTAAATTTTTTAATGCATCGGCTGCAGCTTTTTGATGAGCCTCTTTTTTGCTTTTAGCACTGCCTTTTCCTATCTCTTTACCGTTAAAGAGAACCAGAGCCTCGAAAACACAGTCGTGAACAGGACCTGTTTCGCTTATAATTTTATATTCAATTAAGCAAGCGCCCTTTTCCTGAAGCTTTTCCTGAAGCTTGGTTTTATAGTCAACAAAGCTTCCAATCCTTACGGTGCTTTGAATTCTTTCTTCAAAAAGAGAAATTAAAAATGCGCGTGTGTTTTCAAATCCGCAGTCAATATACATTGCAGCAATAAACGCCTCAAAAACATCCGAAAGAATAGATGGGCGAAGCCTGTCACCTGCCTGCTCGGCACCATTTCCGAGAAGAATATAATCATTTACCGATAAACTAAGAGCAATCTCACCAAGAGCCTTTTCGCATACGAGCGATGCCCGTATGCGGCTCATATCACCTTCATCGATATCGGGGTAATTCATAAAAAGATATTCACCAACAAGGAAATCAACGATGGCATCACCCAAGAACTCAAGACGTTCATAGCTTTTAGTGTTATTTTCATAAGCATAGCTTGAGTGGGTAAAAGCCTCCGTCAAAAGCGCTTTATCCTTAAAAAAGTATCCAATTTTCTTTTGAAAGTTGTTAATATCCACAACAATACCCCTTTACAAAAGAGAATTAAAGAATTTCTTCAATTCTATCTACTACGTCGCCAAGAGTTTTGATGCCCTCTAACTGTTCTTCTTCAATTTCGATATTAAATTCATCCTCTATATCACAAATGATTGTTGCAATATCAACACTGTCAGCGTGTAAATCAGCAATAAATTCTGTGTTCTCACTCATCGCATCTAAATCAAGATGTAAACGTGCGCCCATTGCAGATGCAATAATTTCCTTAAGCTTTTCAAATACCATATACATTTTCCTTTCCAATTGCTTATTTTCGGAATAACCTCCGAGTACAAATATGATATTATAAAAACTTTAATTCGTCAAGGGGAAAGATTATTTTAAAACATAAATAACAAAAAGAAAGGCAGAAATAAAAATGCACAAAATGCAGTTTAAAGCATTTTTAATATTTTTATTGCGGAAAAAAGAAACGAGCATTGAAAAGGTGTAAACGATTATCCAACCATAAAGAAAAATAATAACGTATTTGTAGGCATTCATAGCTAACCTCACTTAATTTCATCAAAATCGGCAGACACTATATGAAAGGTTATGTCAATATCAGATTGCGGATATTTTTCATCCCATTTAAAATTTTCCCACTCGGAATTGTCCTTAAAGAGCTTTTTCGCACTTTCGCCTAATCCCAGAAAATCAGATTTATATTCTTTTTGGGATTTTTCAATCAGTGCGTAACTTTTCTCATTAAACTTATCTTCTATATATCTTAAAAATACGTCAGACGTTTTTTTGTTTGTAATAACACTTGCAGGGTCAATATAGCGTGCGTTTAAATAAACCTCTTTTTTTATTGATGCTTTCCCGTTTTTTATGGTCGCCTTCGTTTTTGATTTTCTTTCCTGAACGAGCCTTAAGGTTACGAATTTCCCCGTTTGAGGCTCGCGGAAGCTGTAGGATGAAGGTGGGAATTCATCGCACAGCATTCTTGATATATCAGTGTAAAAGCTTCCCAGCTTTGCGACAAGCTTGTCTTTCCTGAAAACTGCGCTTCCGCCTATTTGGGAATTGTTTTCCGCTTTTTTTACGATATCGCCTGCAAAATCATTTACGGAAAAATCGTCAAAGAAATTGTTTTTAGGAGGCTCTTTTGAAAGAGGGTCTTCATTTACGCCGACAAGGGGAAGAAAGCTCCCGAAGGGAGACGATAGATTAAAGTAGAAATAAAAAAGATAAGACTCGTTGACACTGTCAGAAACTACCTTCTGGAGCATATGGTCGTAGTATTTTTCTATAAATGTCTCCTGCTTGGGATTTACGGAACTAAGATAATCCCCCGGACTGCCTGACGAAACGCACAAAAGCGTATTTGGCCTGAAATCGTGAGAGGAGGAAAGGGTGTTTATAATATCACCTACGCCAGAGGCAGCAAGCTTATCTGATAAAACAACTATCTTGGTATGCGTAAGTATTATGTTTTTGCTTTTTATGGCATTAAGTCTTCTTACTCCCGAGTAGAGGGAGGGTGCTTCAAGGCTTACTATATCAGTAACTTCGCTTTGGTCAGTTTTTCCCCCTTCTCCGCTTGAGGTAGGCGCACCAAAAACAAAGGTTAAACGGTAGTTATATTCGTTCCCGGGCTCAAGCCCGATACCCACAACAAACGCAAGCTCGTCAACGTCAGAACCGTAGCTGCAGCCCGCCAGAGTAAGAGGCAAAATAATTATTAAGGATAAAATTTTTTTCATCGTGGCATCTTCCTCCTGATTCTTGCAACTAAAACAATAAATAGGGGCAGAACTGGATATAAAATGTATCCAAAGTCAATCATTTTTTCGTAAATTCTAAAAGCTGTAATTTCGCTTTTGGGAAGCATAGCAAGAAGAAAAGTGATTATTGTTACAATCGGAACAAATCCGTTTTTCCTTGTAGAATTTTCTTTGGTTAAAAGAGATGCACTGACTGACGAAAGTATACTCATACTGCACATTATACAACTGGTCCACACGAAAACAGCAAGCGGTTCAAGTCTTTGAAGAAAAGTGCCTGCCTTAATCATACGTGTCATCTGGTAAAGAGGAAGAAAGAATTTTTCTGATGCGGGATGGGGAATAGTTAGGCAGTATGCAAGCGTAAACAAAATTGTAAATACCGCCGTAAAAATAATTGTAAGAATTCCCGCCCTTTTAAGCTCGCGAAAAGTGCCCAGCTTTGGTGCAAGAAATATAAAAAGCACAAGCTCTGTAAAAGAAAAGTGTTTTGTAAAAATGCCCGCAAGTAATGGCTTTGCTCCGTTTCCTAAAATGGGCATTAAATTGTCAAACCTGTACTGCGGAAGAAGAATAAGGCAAACAACAATAAGTGTAATCACGATAAAAGGAAAGGTTATCGTGCAAAGGTTTCCCGATGCCCTTATTCCAAGGTATGATGCAAAGAATATTGCCGAAATTATAAAAACAGAAAAAAACTCATGCGGGGCATTCACTGCCATAACGGTGTCAAGCGCGTCAACAAGTATTCTGAAAAGTCCCGCATTAAGAAAAATAAAACAAAAGGCATATATAAGTGAAACTATTTCCCCAAATACAGGGCCGAGCGCATCACGAAAAAGCTCGCTACCCGATTTTGGGAAAAGAGGTTTGTAAAGCCACAGAAAAAAGGCAAGAAAAAGCCCCGCCAGTACACATTTTAAGGTTATTTCTATCCATGCGGCATTTGCATTTAGCGACACCATAAATTGAGGCCCGATAATTAGGTGCTTTGCGATAATTGCACAAAAGCAAAGAATTCCGATACTAACGCTTCCGCTTTTTTGATTCATACAAATCCTCCTGATTTTTACGCCATCTTCGGGAAATATGCGGTTGGGAACGCTTGATTTTTGCATTTATATAGTCATCGCGGTACTCATCCTTCCAGATTGGCGGAACATAAAGTGCAGGCGGGAGACCGCTTTTTGTAACGGGTGCAAATGGGGAAGACATATCAACTCCCATTGACTTTGTTTCAATCCAAAAAAGCGTCTGGATAAATATTCCTGTTGTAATACCCAAAAATCCACCTAATGCACCAAGAAAAATATACCAAAACCTCGTAAGTCTTGCAGAAAGACCAAGGTAATAGTTAGGTGTTGCAAAGGAGCCGATTGCACCAATCGATACAATGATTATAAGAATTGGACTTACAATTCCCGCACTGACAGCTGCCTGCCCCAGAATAAGCGCCCCTACAATGCTTAAAGTCGTCCCCGATGCTTCGGGCACACGCACACCTGCCTCACGGATTATTTCAAGGGAAACCTCCATAATAATAAGCTCTAAAAGTGTAGGGAAGGGCACAAGCTCACGGCTTGCAATAATCGACATCAGTATACTTGTAGGAAGAAGCTCCGCGTGAAAGCTTACAATTGCAATATAGAGCCCCGGCAGAAAAAGAGAGAGCAAAAACGCAATCCACCTTATGGTTTTAATCATATTAACGTAAGGGAAACGAAGATAGTTGTCCTCTGCAGATTCGTTAAGCTCAAAAATGGTAGTAGGAAGAATAGTAACAAAGGGAGAGCCGTCAACGCATATCACAATTCTTCCGCTAAGGAGTGCGCGTGCCGCACGGTCAGGTCTCTCGGTTGAAAGAAACTGGGGGAGAGTGGAAAGAGTTTTATCCTCAATAAGCTGCTCAAGCTCTGCCGCCGCAAAAAGATAATCAAGTCTTATGCCCTCGACTCTCCTTATAGTTTCTTCTACCAAAGAGGAGTTTGCAATGTTTTCTATATACATCACGGAAACGGGCGTTTGGCTTATTCTTCCTATTTTGTATTCACGGCTTATAAGGCTTTTATTTCTGACAAGATGCCTGATAAGCGCCGTGTTTTCGCGCATTTGCTCTGAAAAAGCATCATTAGGACCACGGATAACTCGCTCCGTCTGTGGCGTGTCAATGCCTCGGTGAACCCATCCCTTGACATCTATAGAGACTGCTTTTTTCATTCCGTCAACCAAAAGTATTACGCTTCCGAAGTTAAGATTGAAAGAAAGCTCACCTAAATAAAGCGTTTCCGTAGCCTCTACCTGCGTGATAAGGACTTCGGAAATAGCACGAAAGCTATCGACCTCAATAATCCTGCTTGTGACCATAAGGGGATTTAATACAAAGTCATTTACAAGCTGTTTATTGACAAGCCCGTCAATAAAATATATAACTGCTTTCACATCTCGCCCTGATATTTTTACCGTAAACTCACGTTTTTTTAAATCACCGCTTTTATTAAAGCCAAACTCCTTGTCTAAAAGGTCGCAGTCTTTTTTAAAGTTTCCAAAAAGAGTTCTTCCGCCTTCATTTGCCTGATAATCGTAGTTTTCGTTTTTCTTCGGCTCCGAAAGACTGAATTCATTCTCCGTTTTATCAGAATATATAAAAAGGTCCTTAAGGTTCATACTATTCGCCTTTCTTCTTATTTTTTTATATTATTTACCAGATAATAAAATAAAATACAAAAGAACCTGCCATACATGACAGGTTCTTAATAGACTCGGCTTAACTCTTTTTAAATTTAAAGAACTTTGGCTTAATTTCAGAAAGGAGTATTGCAATAAAGATTATTACAAATCCCGCAAAAAGTCGGGGCGTAAGCTTTTCAGATGTAAATATAATTGAAAAGATTATCCCGAACACCGCCTCAAGGCTGAGGATAAGTGCGCTTGTCGCAGGGGATGTAAACTTCTGCCCGACATTTTGGAGTATATAACAAATACATGTTGCAAAAACTGCGAGATATAAAGCGGAAACTACAGTTTCATACGAAAGATGCCCAGGCGCACTGTCAAACAGAAATGCGCATATAAGAGATATTACCCCCGCCGACAAAAGCTGCAGCATTGTAAGAAGAAGTATATCGTACTTTTTTGAAAAGATTGATACGCACACCATATGGCAGGCAAAAAACACACCGCCTAAAAGAGTCAGCACATCACCTTTGCAAATGGTTGAAAAGTCACTTCCGCTCATAGAAACAAGCGTTATTCCGAAAAGGCATAAAAGAGCAGAAATTATATTGTAGCCGTCAGGCCTTTTTTTAGCTACTGCCCAGAATATAAATGGAACAAGGATGCAGTATATCGCAGTCAGGAAAGCATTTTTACCCGGCGTTGTCAAAGGGTCTTTAAGTCCGTAGGTTTGCGCTGTATAAGCCAAAATATTAAAAGCACCTAATATAAACCCGCAGATAAGATACTTTCGGTTAAGCTTTTTTAAGCTCTTGGAAAGAAAAATTAAAAGAAGCGCCCCTGCAATAAAAAAGCGAAATGCCAAAAGCGAGAAGATGCCTATATTCTCAATTGTACCCTCCATAATAAAAAAGGTGGTACCCCAAATAATTGTAGCGGTAAGAAGGGCAAGCTTTGCTAAAATATTCGTATGCCTTTTCATATAATCAATCCTTTGGTTTGGTTTAAAAATATTCTTGCCAGATGGGGCAAACAATGGTATTATATAGGAAACAGGACGTAATTTCAATACATTATTTATAAGGTTGTGATTTTTTGGCAGATTTTATTCTGTTTGACCTTGATGGTACCCTCACCGACTCGAAAGAGGGAATTACAAAGTGCGTAAAATATGCTCTCGGGCATTTTGGTATAGAAAAAAACGAAGATGAGCTTGAGAGCTTTATAGGACCGCCCCTTAAAGAACAGTTTATGAGCTTTGCAAATCTTTCTGAAAAAGAGGCGGAGGAGGCGGTAAGAATATACCGCGAAAGATATATTCCCATTGGAATTTTTGAAAATAAGGTGTATGATGGAGTTATCCCTCTTTTAAAAAAGCTTAAGGAAGAAGGTAAAACGCTTGCGATAGCTACCAGTAAGCCTGAAATATTTGCCCGCAAAATAGCGGATAAATACGAGTTTTCAGAGTATATGACAGAAATTAAAGGCAGTGAGCTTGACGGCACAAATACAGATAAAGAATCCGTCATAAAATTAGCGATGGAGGCCCTGGGCGCAGAAAAAGAAAATACAATTATGGTTGGTGACCGCGCCCATGACGCGATTGGCGCAAAAAAAGCGGGGATAGTATTTATAGGAGTATCTTACGGATATGCCAAAGAGGGTGAGTTAGAGGGTGAAGGCGCAAAGCTTATCGCAAAAACGCCCCTGAAACTTTATGAAATTTTATCAGGCTCTGGCATAAAATAAAAAGGACAGGCATAGTATTTCCCAAGGGGTGATACTATTTGAGTAAAATATCCGAAAACAAGCGCGATGTTCTTCTTATAGCCATTAATTTTACAGTGGGAGTAATAATCGGAATTGTGCTTTTTTACGCAAATATAAGAACGCAGGAAGTAAATGAAGCGCTGACTCTCAACAAAACCTTTACTTTAGAGGCGTTTTTTCGGACTGCTTACCAGAATATGCTGTGGCTTTTTTCTATATTTCTTTTTCACAGTATAGCCATCGAGTTTGTTTTTCAGCCAATTATTATAGTGCGCGGAATTGTAAACGGGTTTTCTGCTTGTTATATGCTAAAGGCATTGGGCGTTTTAGAGGCTTTTTTGGTGTCTTTTAGCCAGTGCCTTTCAATACTTCCCGCAATGGCTTTTTTTACGCTTTACATAAGAAATAAGAAAAAAATGAATGCTTCAAAAAAAATAGAGCCGTGCGTGACAAGACCGCGAGACGCCTTAAATATATTCATAATCTCACTTTTTTGTGCATTATTAGAGGGACTGATTTTTAAAGCTGTGTGCTTTTTACTTTAATAAAAAAAGAGGAATGTGCGATGAAAACGCAACTTGAAAACTACAAAAAATTCTTAGATGGCAGCTCTCTTTCAGAAAATACAAAAATGTCGTATCTAAAGGATGTTGAGGCCTTTTTTTCCTACCTTAAGGAAAAGAGGGTAAAAGATGCAAAGGATGTAACCCGCAGAAGAATAAATGATTATATTGATCTTATGAAAGAAACGGGCAAGGCAGATTCTTCTGTTTTAAGAAGTGTTGCCGCGATTAAAAAGTTTTATGCGTATCTGTTAGGTAAGGGTATTATTGAAAAAAACCCGGTTTTTGAGGTTAACCGTCCCCATCCGGAAAAGAAAATACCTGTCTCTATCGTTCCTCGCGATATAGTAAAAATTTTAAATCAGCCTAAAACAAACAGCCTTAAAGGATACCGCGATAAAGCGATGCTTGAGCTTATCTATGCCACCGGCATAAAGGTAAGTGAGCTTATAAACCTTACTGTAAGCGATGTTGATATCTATGGCGGAATGCTTACCTGTAAGGCAGGGAAAAATAAAAGATATATACCATTTGGCAAGCAAGCGGGCGAAGCGCTTGACGAATACATAAAAAAGGCAAGACCCCTTATGGTGCAAGGTGGCAGAGTTAAAACACTGTTTGTGAATTATTCGGGAAATGCGCTTACAAGGCAGGGATTTTGGAAAATTCTTCGTCACTATGCTGATATGGCAGGAATTAAATCAGAAATAAATGCCCAGACTCTTCGTCACTCCTTTGCAGTTCATATGCTGCAAAACGGGGCAGATATAAATGCAGTGTCAGAAATGCTTGGTCATTCAGGCGTGGAAACAACGCGCATATATAATCAGGTGCTTAAGGATAATATAAAGAAAATTTACAAAAAGGCACACCCAAGGGCATAGTGAAATAAAATCATTGACTTTATAGAGGCAAGGTGCTATAATTTACAAAGGAAAGACGGCGCGAAATTTGCCGTTTTTAAGGGGAAAAACAAGTAATCGGGCAAAGGCGCATAATGCGGTTTTGTCCTTGTTTTATACAAAGGAAGTGAAGGCATGGAAAAAATAACGGAAATATTTGGCTCTAACGTGTTTAATGCAAGCGCGATGAAGCGCCGTTTGCCGCGCGAGGTTTATCGTGCAATGCAAAGGGCAATAAAAGAGGGTAAAAGGCTTGATATAAACATTGCCAATGTTGTGGCTAATGCTATGAAGGATTGGGCAATCGAAAAGGGCGCAACGCATTTTACTCACTGGTTTCAGCCTATGACAGGTATTACTGCCGAAAAGCACGACAGCTTTATTTCGCCCAATGATGACGGCGGAATTATCATGGAATTTTCAGGTAAAGAGCTTGTGCAGGGTGAGAGTGATGCCTCAAGCTTTCCGTCAGGCGGACTTCGTGCGACCTTTGAGGCGCGCGGATACACCGCGTGGGACCCGACAAGCTATGCTTTTATAAAAGATAAAACGCTCTGCATTCCAACTGCCTTTTGTTCATACGGCGGTGAGGCGCTTGACAAAAAAACTCCGCTTCTTCGTTCTATGGAAGCGATTGAAAAGCAGACTATGAGAGTTTTAAAGCTTTTCGGAAACACGAGTGTTACAGGCGTGAAAACAACTGTTGGACCCGAGCAGGAATACTTTTTGATCGATGAAGAAATGTTTGACAAGCGCCCCGACCTTATCTTTACGGGAAGAACGCTTTTTGGCGCAAAGCCGCCTAAAGGTCAGGAGCTTGATGACCACTATTACGGAAGCATAAATACCAGAGTAAAGGAATTTATGAAAGAGCTTGACACAGAGCTTTGGAAACTTGGTGTTCTTGCAAAAACCGAGCATAATGAGGGTGCACCCGCTCAGCATGAGCTTGCGCCTATCTTTTCAACAACAAATATAGCGACAGACCACAATCAGCTTACTATGGAGCTTATGCAAAAGATTGCGCACAAGCACTCCTTGGTATGCCTTCTTCACGAAAAGCCCTTTGAAGGCGTGAACGGAAGCGGTAAGCATAACAACTGGTCAATATCTACAAATACGGGTAAAAATATTTTTGACCCCGGTGAAACCCCGCATGAAAACGCACAGTTTCTTCTTTTCCTTTGCGCTGTTATAAAAGCGGTAGACGATTATCAGGATATTTTAAGGGTATCTGTTGCAAGTGCAGGTAATGACCACCGTCTTGGTGCTAATGAAGCACCCCCTGCAGTCATTTCAATGTTTTTAGGTGAAGAATTAAGCGATATTTTAAATGCCATAGAGGAAGACCGCGCGTATGATGCACGCGAAAAAGTGCAGATGAAAATCGGCGTGCACGTAATTCCTCGTTTCCCGAAAGACACGACTGACCGTAACAGGACAAGCCCGTTTGCCTTTACTGGAAATAAGTTTGAGTTCAGAATGCTTGGCTCAACCGCATCTATTGCAGATGCAAACATTGCAATAAATACCGCCGTTGCGGAAAGCTTAAGACTTTTTGCGGATGAACTTGAAAAGGCAGATGACTTTAACTCCTCAATACATAATCTTATTAAAAGAACCATTAAAGAGCATAAGCGTATTATCTTTAACGGTAACGGTTATGATGATTCTTGGATAGAAGAAGCAGAAAAAAGAGGGCTTTTAAACCTTAAGACAACGCCCGAGGCGCTTCCGTGTTTAGTGAGCGAAAAGAACATCAACCTCTTTAAAACGCATAAAGTATATTCAGAGGTAGAGCTTCGCTCAAGACTTGAAGTAATGCTTGAAAACTACGCAAAAATAATCAATATCGAAGCGCTTACAATGGCGGAAATGTCCAAAAAGGATATAATGCCTGCAGTTTCGTCTTTTGTTAAAAAAGTGAGTGACACAATTATTTCTAAAGAAAACGCAATTTCAGGAATTAATTGTGAGTATGAGAAAAATACTTTGAAAAAAGCATCAGAATTGCTTGACAAAATGTACGCCGAGACTTTAAAGCTCGAGGAAGATACAAAAAAAGCCAAATCATTTAAGGAAGATACTTCAAAAATGGTTGAAATTTTTGCCAAAGAGGTAGTTTCCGATATGAAAGAATTAAGAAAAACTGCAGATGAGCTTGAAACAATAACTGACAGAAAGCTCTGGCCGTATCCGGGATATTGTGAACTTCTTTACGGAGTAAGATAAAATTAAATATTTTAAATAACCGAGGTTGTTAGGACAACCTCGGTTATTTTTTTTAAAAGCTCAAATAATAAAATAAAATTATTAAAGGAGCATTAATTATGGAAAAAAACAACAGTCCCATAGGGGAAAGCAAAATTTTTGGAATTGAGGCAGAAGAGCCAGAAGACCTTTTAATTTTACACAAAGCATATAACGATTTTATAGAAATAGCCGAAGACGGAGGTGAAGAGATTGATAAGGACTGACCTTGCACTTGAAAGGAACGAAATGATAAATGAAGAGATTTCGGGGGTGGAAAGTATTGAGATGGGCGATGAGGAAATAAAAATCACCCACATAAAAATTACAAGTGATGAAGCCTCCGAAAAAATAGGAAAGCCAAAGGGAAACTATATCACAATAGAAATTCCCCAGATGAGTGAGGAAAATGAAGAGCTTTGCAAGAAAAGTGCAAATGTAGTGGGGGAAGAGTTAAAAAAGCTTATTAAAAACGACAAAAACGGCGCAGTGCTTGTTGTAGGCCTCGGCAACAGCTATATAACGCCTGACTCAATCGGCCCAAAGGCAGTTTCAAATGTTTTTGTAACGCGCCATATTAATTTACTCCAAAAAGACTTTGAGTTTGATTTTAGGGATGTCAGTGCAATTTCACCGGGAGTGCTCGGACTTACAGGAGTAGAAACTTCAGAAATAGTAGAAGGCGTAAAAAGAAGTGTAAATCCCGATTTTATAATAGCGATTGACGCCCTTGCCTCAAGAAAACTCTCAAGGCTCGGAACTACAGTACAGCTTTCTGATACCGGGATAAACCCCGGAAGCGGTGTCGGAAATAACAGAAAAGAACTATCAAAGGAAAGTCTTGGAGTCCCCGTAATTGCGATAGGCGTGCCAATGGTGGTTGATGCCTTTACCCTGGCGGAAGATATTTTCGGCGAAAGCCCCGAAGGAAACGAAAAGCTAAAATCAATTCTTCATTCTGAAAATATGGTAGTTACCCCAAGCAATGTAGATATCATAGTAAAGCAGGCGTCTCTCATTATTTCAGAGGCAATAAATTACGCACTTCACAATATGTAAAAATTTATTGTAATAAAGAAGAACTTATGATAAAATAGACAAAAAACCACGGAAGTGATTATATGGACCTTTTGGCAAAAAATGTCGCGCTTTTGAGAATAAGAACAGGTATTACAAGAAAAGAACTTGCCGAGCGCCTCGGCGTTGGGGAAACGGTTATTTCAAACATTGAAACGGGCTATGTAACGGCGCCACCGCCAAAGCTTCTAACAAAGATTGCAATAACCTTCGGAACTACCGAGAATGGACTTTTAGGCTTAGAACCGCTTGAAATCGGGGAGCGTTCGCGCGCAGTTTATGTTACCGATTCTATAAGTAACGATAAGCCATTTTTAGAGGTAGACAAAATAATAGACACAATGTTTATAGACCGCGATAAATTACGTGGTTATGACTATATAGGGCTTAAAATAAATGATAATGCAATGGAAAAGGCAAGAATATGTAAAAACGATACAGTTCTTGTAAGGCTTAATTGTCCCGTGCAAAATGGGGACACCGTGGTTGTAATTTGCAAGGAGTATGACGCAATTGTAAGAAAATATTACAGCAGAGGAAATGAGATTATCTTAAAAGCCGAGGGTGACAGTAAAATTTATCCCGATATTGTGCTTGACGGAAATAAAGACCGCGTAGTAGTTCTCGGGAAAGTAGTAAACTGTATGATTGCTTTATAAAATAAAAACGCTAATAACTCTTGCTTTTTAAACAAAATAGTTATATACTGTAATATGGACTAATTTTAGAGGGAGGACCCCAAAAATGGTATATCTTGATAATGCTGCAACAACATTTGTCAAAGACAGTGTTTTAAATAAAATGATGCCTTATTTTAAGGAAAATTTCGGTAATGCATCCTCAACATATACAACCCCCGGACAAAAGGCGAGAGAGGCGCTTGAAAATTCGCGTGAGGTTATAGCAAAGGCAGTAGGCGCACAAAAAGGAGAAATCTTTTTTACCAGTGGCGGAAGTGAAGCTGACAACTGGGCAATAAAAGGCGTTATGGAAAAGAATAAGGATAAGGGAAACCACCTTATTACAACCATGGTTGAGCATCACGCCGTGCTTCACACCTGCGAATACTTAGAAAAGCAGGGCTTTAGCGTAACCTATCTTCCTGTAGACGAATATGGAATGGTAAGTGCCGAGAATGTTAAAAACGCTATTACAGACAAAACCGTTTTGGTTTCGGTTATGTTTGCAAATAACGAAATCGGCTCAATAAATCCGATTAAGGAAATTGGCGAGGTTTGCCGCGAAAAAGGCGTTTACTTCCATACAGATGCCGTTCAGGCAACGGGTGCAGTTCCCATTGATGTTAAGGAAATGAACATTGACCTTCTTTCAATGTCATCACATAAATTCCATGGCCCCAAGGGCGTGGGCGCGCTTTATATTAAAAAAGGCGTTAAGATAGAAAATCTTCTTCACGGCGGCGCTCAGGAAAGCGGAAAACGTGCCACAACCGAAAACGTAGCAGGTATTGTCGGTATGGCAGAGGCGCTTTTTGAAGCAACAGAAAATATGGAAGAAAAAACGAAGTACGTAACCGCACTTCGTGACACTCTTATAAAAAATATATTAGAAAACGTGCCTTATACAAGGCTTAATGGTCATCCCACCAAAAGACTTCCCAATAACACAAGCTTTTGCTTTAGATATATCGAGGGGGAGAGTCTTCTTTTAAGCCTTGATATAGAAGGGTATGTAGTATCAAGCGGAAGTGCTTGCACATCAGGGTCGCTTGACCCGTCACATGTGCTTTTGGCGATTGGTCTTCCGCACGAGATAGCGCACGGCTCAATGCGTGCATCACTTTCTGAATTTACAACAAAAGAGGAAATAGACGCGTTTTGCGGTGAAGTCGCAAGAATAGTTAAAAGACTTCGTGATATGTCACCGCTTTATGAGGGCGTAGAAGAAAGGAATGAAAAATAATGTATAGTGAAAAAGTAATGGATCACTTCAAAAACCCCAGAAATGTCGGGGAAATAGAAGATGCAGATGCAGTTGGCGTTGTAGGAAACGCAAAATGCGGCGACATTATGAAAATGTATATGAAAATAGATAATGACGTAATAACAGACGTTAAGTTTAAGACCTTTGGCTGTGGTGCTGCAGTTGCAACAAGCTCAATGGCAACAGAACTTGTAAAAGGCAAAACCATTGACGAAGCGCTTAAAATAACAAACAAAGCCGTTGTGGAAGCTCTCGAGGGACTTCCGCCGGTAAAAATCCATTGCAGCGTTTTAGCTGAAGAAGCTATAAAGACCGCAATAAATAACTACTACGAAAAAACAGGCTCTGAAAAAAGGGTTGAGTGTGCAGGCGGTTGTGGCTGCGAGCATGAGCATTAAGAATAATCATTAAGTAAAGACGAGAGGGCGCGACTAAAACTTTTTGCCCCCAAAAGTGCTTCATCGAGAGTGTTCCCATTTGTACCCACCTCAACTATTATTGCACCGGGTGCAAGGTGCTGATTAAATCTTTGGGTTCGAATATTTATGGGACGGCAAAGTCCGGGGAAAAGTGAGTTTGCTTTATTTTGAATAAGGTATGCAAAGCTTAAATTCTCCATCCAGGCAGGGTGCGTAAGTCCGCCCGTGTTACTTCCTACCACAAACATAATAGATGCGGCGTCTTTGCCATCAATTTTTGTGAGCTTTTTTACTTTTTTTCCGTCTTTATTTACGATTGCATCGCGATGCACATCAAGTATAATTTTAATGTTTGGGTATTTTTTTAAATAATCAGAAGCTACCTTACTGCTTCTTGTGTAGCTTAAGTTATAGCTTGGGTAGTCATTTAGACTTTCATCGTGATAAACCCGAAATCCACTTTCCGTAAGCTCTTTTTCCATCACCCTCCCGACTGCAATCATATTAAAGTTTTTGTCGGTTGTTCTGTCAGTGTCAGTAGGCGTATAATTAAAGCTTTCAGACGGGGTATAGCTTTCGGTAGAGTGTGTGTGAATTATAAGTATCTCTGGCTTTTCCTTTAAAAAAGCAGGGACGTTTTCTGAAAGAAAGTTTTTTTCTATAACGGCGTGCGTATTATTTGTAAAAATAACCTCATCACTCACAGGTGTATGGGCGGTGGTTATGCCCTTTGTTTTCTCTAGAGGCTCTTTAGCATAGCTGATGCTTTCAGCAGGAATTGGCGTAAATGTTGCGTAGGAAAATAGTGACGCAGAATTAAAGCCTTTAGAAAATGCCAAACTATTAGAAAGAATACTTTGGGTAAAGCTCTTACTTAGCTTAATTTCAAACGGATAATTCACTAAAGAAAATGTGATTAAAAAAACAACTAAAAACGCTATAACAAAGGAAAAAATACGAATTCCTTTTACGTTTAAAATAAAAATGGGTGTTTTTTTCAAAAAATTCACCTCTTTAATAAATATATACCAAATCGGTCAAATAAATATGCGATTATTAATATTATTTAATATATAGGAGGATTCACTATGTTAGTATCAGCAAAGGAAATGTTAGAAAAGGCTCGTGACGGTCATTATGCCGTGGGTCAGTTTAACATCAACAACCTCGAGTGGACAAAGGCAATACTTCTTACCGCACAGGAGCTTAATTCACCCGTTATTTTAGGTGTGAGCGAGGGCGCAGGAAAGTATATGGGTGGTTTTAAAACCGTTGTTGGTATGGTTAAAGGAATGATAGAGGGATTAAATATCACAGTTCCCGTTGCAATCCATCTTGACCATGGCACATATGATGGTGCAAAAAAATGTATTGAAGCAGGATTTTCTTCAGTTATGTTTGACGGCTCACATTATCCTATTGATGAAAATGTTGAAAAAACAACCGAGCTTATAAATATATGTAACGAAAAGGGCCTCAGCCTTGAAGCAGAGGTTGGTGCAATCGGTGGTGAGGAAGACGGTGTAATCGGCTCTGGCGATATCGCAGACCCAGAGGAGTGCAAGGCTATCGCATCCCTCGGCGTAACAATGCTTGCAGCAGGCATCGGTAACATTCACGGAAAGTACCCCGAAAACTGGAGAGGGCTTGATTTTGAAACTCTTGAAAATATCAAAAAGGCAACAGGTAATATCCCGCTTGTTCTTCACGGCGGTACAGGCATTCCTGCTGATATGATTAAAAAGTCAATTAGCCTTGGCGTTGCAAAGATTAACGTAAACACAGAGTGTCAGTTGGCATTTGCCGCTGCCACAAGAAAATATATAGAAGCAGGAAAAGATCTTGAGGGTAAAGGCTTTGACCCAAGAAAGCTCCTCGCCCCTGGCGTTGAAGCTATTAAAGAAACAGTTAAAGAAAAAATGGAACTTTTTGGCTCTGTAGGGAAAGCGTAAAAATACAAAAAGGATGTAAACAAAATTTGTTTACATCCTTTTTTTACCGTATAGGAAAATTTGTTTTTGCTTTAAAAAGCATAAAACTTGCTAAGGAGCAAAACAATGCCATTTTGAGCGCCAAAATGGCGAAAAGCGTCGGGGGATTGCGATTTCACCCGAACCCCTTAAAACGCCCTCGCAGGGGCGAATAAAACAAATTTATCTTTCCTCTTACAATGCGGGTTTTGTTTTTTCAACTTCCTTGCCTTTATGACACCGAAATATATTAATGAACTTATCATTAGATATTTCTAAATCGTGTTCGCCTGCAAAGGAAAATGATGCGAACACGATTTTGTCAGTCGGCTTCGTTGTTTCAAAAACCTTAATTTATGCGGTTAATCATATACAAACTAACTTTTAGTGCTATTTTATAAACAAAACCCACATATCCATTAAGAAAGTATACTTATATCCTTTGGCCCTGCCGGGCCGTTTGGGGTCCGGGGAATCGGAACCCCGGAACTTTTGGTTCTTTTGGTTACAAAAGAACATATAAAATCCCCTCAAGATTGAGGGGTAGGGGTGTTGGCGTGTGATGTCAGTCACACTTTTTTATGAGCAAATTGTAAATTAAGATAATAAATTCAAAGAATTTTTGCCAAAGCAAAAATCTTCCTGCATTTCGAATTTCCAATTTAGAACTTCGCATTTCTCATTCTGCACTCTCGTCATTAAATTCTGCATTTCGCATTTTGCATTCTGCATTAGTACACCCATCGCATCCGCAGGAGCAAAATCCCTTACCGTCTTTAATTCTTTTTATTTTAAAGTATATTACGAGTGCCATAACTAATATAATTACAAACAAAATAACATAGCTCCATACATTCATAAAATCACTCTCCTCATCTTAAACTCATTATGCCACACCCCGAAAAAAACTTCAACTCCATTATTGCAAAATTCGACAAAGTGCATTGAAATTTTTTTATGGACATGTTATAATTGACACATAATGAATTTTATTAAATCAACTTTTGCGTAATGCAACAAGCATTAGTGCAAAAATCCTCTAAGAATGTTTATAGAAAGGTATAATTATTATAAAAAGGAGCTGGTAAAGTATGGTTAATCAAGGCAAAGAAGGGAATAGGGAACTTTTAATAAACACTAAAAAGACACTATATTATGTGCGTCAAGAATCTAGCAAAGAAGTCACTATTGTTTGGAGACCATTTGCAACCTATGGTATATATGCTTTCATAGTGGTAATGCTTTTAGCTTCGTTAGTCAATATCCCTGTTTTCACAGCTGCATCGTTTTTGTTGTTTTTCGCAAATTCTATTTATAGTATCGCTGAATGTAGTGCTCCACGAAAAGAAATCAACAAAGCTACTCAACATGGCGTAGTGTCGGTTAGTGGAAATAAATTCTCGTTTACAGAACCTTTAACAGTAAGGATTTCAAAATCTTGTGAAACAACTGTTGATAATTCTATAGTTGACCATGTCAAAACAAATCATTATGGAACGGGACGAGCGATTAGAAAAGTCCTATCAATTATTGGTATGATTGTTTTTGCACTTTTAGGATGGTTCTTTCTTCAAACTGGTATTAATGCGAGTATTTTCGGTGTAGGGAAAAGTGGCTATCTGCCAGGAGTTATCATGCTTTTTACTTTATCCATTGCCTTTTTTTTGTTGGCAGTTTTATGTTTTAAAAAGAGTAAATGATTACCATGATTTTTAGTCATAACCCGACATGAGAGTACAATGAATTCAACGAAAATGAAGGCATTATACTTTGCATCAATTCGCGGATGAAATATAATTTATCAAAAAGAGTGCATCTAAATAGTTCACTGATTTTATAATTATACTAAGTTTTATTACACTCATTCTTTTATACTTGGAGGAACTAACGATGAAAAAAGTATTATGCTTTATGATGGCTTTAATTGGATGTATCACTATGTCAGCGTGTGGTGGTGAAACCAAGGAAACAAGTAATGTCTCAAAAGAAAAAGAGTATAGTGTAAAAATAACAGTTGACTGTATTTCGAATTTGTTACTCAACCGCTACGATGTAGACATTTTAGCAGATGAAGAAAAAATCGGGAATCTCGAACACGGTAGTGAGGATACATATACAATAAAATTAACAAAGGGAGAGCATACTCTTAAATTTGTAAAAGAAGGCAGTAGTTCTGTTGACGGAAGTGTTAATTTAAGCATTTCTGGAGATACAGAAATTGGTTATGAAATCTATTGCAGAAGTGAACAAATAGAAGTTGAAAAAAATGAAATAAACGAGCATGAAAAGAAAAGTAGCGCTGAAAGTAGTGAAGATAAAAAAGAAAAAGTAAAGAAAGAAGAAAAAAAGGAAGAAGAACCAGTACTATCTGAAAATCAGGTGAGAATTCCGTATGATTCGGATTATTTTACTTATGAGAAATATAAAGAGGTAATCAATGAATTGAATCAGTTAGGTTTTAACAATATAAAAACTGAAATAGTTTATGATGTTGGAACAGGTTGGTTGGCATCTATATCTAGAGACGATGTAAAAAGTATATCAATAAATGGGAAATCAGAGTTTGAAAAGGGAGATATATTTGAGAAAAACTGTGAAATAATTATTACATACCATGAGTTTAAAATAAATGACCCTAGTATTCAATATAACTCATATACTGTAGCGAAATTGATTCAGGAGTTAGAGTCAAATGCTATGAATGCAAAAGATGCGCACACTGGGGAATATGTCAAAATCACGGGAAGAATAGACAGTATAGATGCGGATGGGAAGAGCTTCTATCTTTATCCCTCAAATAATAATTGGGCGTTCCAAGGAGTTTTATGTGTTGTTCAAACGGATGAACAGAAAGAAAAATTGAAGAGTTTCAAATCTGGCAACAATGTTACAGTAAAAGGAAAGATTACATCGGTAGGGGAAGTGCTTGGCTATTATATGGATGTTTATATCATTCAGTAAGTTTAATGAAAGAAGAGCCTGATAAAAATGGGATTATTTAATTTAGTAAAAGAAACGGCTATTAAAGCGGCTGAAAATGTTGCTCTAAAAACTGCAGAGGTAGTTACTAATTATATTGAAAAAAGGGATACAAAAAATGAGAATCCCGGAATAACATATTATAAAGTTCCGACTGACGCGTGTGACTATATTGGTATGGACAAGGATACAGTTTTTTATGAGCTTAAGGCATATGGATTTAAAAACATTGTGTTTCAACCAAAGAGGGATTTAATAAAGGGTTGGATAAATAAAGACGGAGATGTCGTTGAAGTTAGAATAAATGGAAAAAACGATTTTGAGAAGAATCAAAAATTTCCGTCAGAATCCCGCATAGTAATCGAATATCATACTTTCCCCGAATATAAATTAAGGTGAGTGAAAAGAAGGTGTCTCAAAAAATTGACATCTTCTTTTTGCTTGAATTATTACTTTATAGAAAATTAAATCAGATAACCCCACATTTTATTGACATTGCTTTCTAAAAATTGTATAATAAAATGGTATACGAAGGAGTGATATCTTTGGAAAAACTTGGATTAAACGAAATCAGAGAAAGATATTTGAAATTTTTTGAGAGCAAGGGGCATTTGCGTCTTCCGTCTTTTCCGCTTGTTCCTCAAAATGATAATAGCTTGCTTTTAATAAATGCGGGTATGGCACCGCTCAAGCCGTACTTTACAGGCAAGGAAATTCCACCTAAAAGCAGGGTTACAACCTGCCAGAAATGTATAAGAACGCCTGATATCGAGCGTGTTGGTAAAACTGCGCGTCATGGTACTTTTTTTGAGATGCTTGGAAACTTCTCCTTTGGCGATTACTTTAAGCATGAGGCTACAGCCTGGGCATGGGAGTTTATCACAAAGGAGCTTGGAATTCCCGAGGACAGACTCTACGTAACAATTTACGAGGATGATGATGAGGCGCTTGAAATCTGGACAAAGGAAGTTGGCGTAGACGAAAGCCACATCACAAGAATGGGCAAGGAAGATAACTTCTGGGAAATCGGTCTTGGTCCTTGCGGTCCCTGTAGTGAGCTTTACTATGACCGTGGTGAAAAATACGGTTGCGGCAGTCCTGACTGTAAGGTAGGGTGCGAGTGTGACCGATTTGTTGAATTCTGGAACCTTGTTTTTACACAGTTTGATAAGGATGAAGACGGTAACTATAACCGCCTTGCAAAGCCTAATATCGATACAGGTATGGGGCTTGAGAGAATGGCAGTTATTATGCAGGATGTTGACAATCTCTTTGAGGTTGACACTGTAAAAAATATTATGCTTGAAATAAGTAAGGTTGCAGGTGTAAATTATGGTGAAGGGGAGGAAAGTGACATTTCTCTCCGCGTTATAACTGACCACATAAGAAGCACAACCTTTATGGTTTGCGATGGCGTTTGCCCGTCAAATGAGGGAAGAGGTTATGTTCTTAGGAGACTTCTTCGCCGTGCAGCGCGCCACGGAAAACTCCTTGGAATTAAAGGAACCTTCCTTTCAGATATCGTTGACACAGTAGTAGCTGAATCAGGGAATGCTTACCCCCAGCTTGTTGAAAAGAAGGACTACATTAAGCGTATAATTAAAACAGAGGAAGAACGCTTTGCCGAAACTATTGACAGCGGACTTTCAATTCTCGAAAACGAAATTAAAGAGCTTGAAAAGACAAATTCAAAGGTATTAAGCGGTGAGGCTGCATTTAAGCTTTATGATACGTATGGCTTCCCGATTGACCTTACAATAGAAATTCTTGAAGAAAAGGGTCTCGCGGTTGAGCGTGAAGCATTTGATAAAGAAATGAAGCTTCAGAAAGAACGCTCAAGAGAGGGCAGAAAAGTCGGTGAAGAGGCTGCCTGGAGTGAGGATGTTTACCAAAAGCTTGGTAAGGACATAACAACAGAGTTTATCGGTTACGATAAAAATGAGTGCGATGCAAAAATTATTGCCGTAATTAAGGAAGGCAAGATTGCAGATAGTGCGCAGGACGGAGAAAACGCCGTAGTAATTTTGGACAAAACCGTGCTTTACGGTGAAAGTGGCGGACAGATGGGCGACTCCGGCGAAATTACAGGTGACGGATTTAAGATGCTTGTAAATGACTCTAAAAAGCTTGGCGACGGGAAAATCCTCCACTTTGTAAATGTAGAAGAAGGCTCATTTAAAAATGGGGATAGTGTAAAGGTTACATTTGATATTGAAAAAAGAAATAAAACCGCGCGCAATCACTCTGCAACGCATCTTCTCCAGAAAGCTCTTCAGGAGGTGCTTGGAAACCATGTTGAGCAGGCGGGAAGTAATGTTGATGAAAATAGACTTCGCTTTGACTTCTCTCATTTTGAGGCGGTAAGTGAAAGCCAGCTTGCCGAAATTGAAAGAAAGGTTAATGAATCAATTCTTAAGGCGTATCCCATCGAAATCAGCCTTATGAGTATTGATGAGGCGAAAAAGATGGGAGCAATGGCGCTTTTCGGCGAAAAGTATCACGATGTTGTCCGCGTTGTAAATATGGGCGGATACTCTGTTGAGCTTTGCGGTGGTTGTCACCTCAAGAACACAAGCGAAGCAGGCCTCTTTAAGATTATTTCAGAGGGTGGCGTTTCAGCAGGTGTAAGAAGAATTGAGGCGGTAACAGGCGAAGGTGTGCTTAAATACATTGAAGAAAAGAATGCAATAATTAAGAAAACTGCCGAAATCCTCAAAACAACAGAGCAGGAGCTTTGTCACAAGGCAGAAAACACTGCTCTGGAAATTAAAGAGCTTAAAGCAAAGCTTGACACGGCGCTTGCGCAGATTGCAAAGTCACAAGCATCAAGCGTTATGGATGATAAAAAAGCTATTGGAAATGTAAATCTCTATGTAAATAGAATAGATGGCTCATCCGTGCAGGACCTTCGCAAGATGGGCGATGCAATTAAGGATAAGGATGCAAGCTGTGTATGTGTATTTGCATCAAATGCTGACGGCAAAATTTCTATAATTGCAACTGCAGGAAAAGAAGCACTCTCAAGCGGCATTCACTGCGGAAATATTATAAGAGAGGTTACAAAGGCTTGCGGTGGAAGTGGCGGCGGAAAGCCTGACAGTGCGCAGGGTGGCGGTAAAAATGCAGGTGAGCTTGACGGTGCACTCAGCTTAGTCGAAAACATTGTTAAAGAGCAGATTGGAGGCTAATTATGGATTGCTTATTCTGTAAAATTTCAAAAGGGGAAATTCCCTCCGGTAAGGTTTATGAGGATGAAATGGTTTTTGCCTTTCGCGATATTGAGCCTCAGGCGCCCACTCATATTCTCATAATTCCCAAAGAGCATATTGAAAGCGCGAATGATATTAATGAAACCAATTCAAAGGTGGTTTCCCATATCTTCGAGGTTGCAGCAAAGATTGCAAAGGCTGAAGGCATTGAAAAAGGTGGCTACAGAATTGTAAATAACTGCGGGGAAGATGGAGGGCAAACAGTTAAGCATCTTCATTTTCATATGCTTGGAGGAAGAAGCCTATCTTGGCCCCCAGGTTAATGTAAATGCAAAATTCAAAATGCGAAATGATTGAAAAAAAAGGGTTTAGTTCAAACGAACTAAACCCTTTTATTATTCTGGACTTTTTATGAGGGAATAGGAAAAAATGCTCTGGGCGTTTTTAACATTCCCTGTTACTCTTTAATGAACTCTTTAAGCGATGTTGCGAGTCCTGCAAGTGACTGAATTTCTGATGGAACAACAATCTTTGTTGCCTGACCGTCTGCCATTTTTTCAAGACTTTCAAGTGATTTAATCGCGATATAAGCTTGTGAGGGATTAGCCTCATTAATCTTTCTTATACCCTCTGCAATAGCGGACTGTACGGCAACAATTGCTTCCGCCTCACCTTCTGCCTGACGGATTGCAGACTGCTTTGCCGCTTCTGCGCGAAGTATTGCAGATTCCTTTTCACCCTCTGCCATAAGGATAGATGATTTCTTTTCACCCTCTGCACGAAGGATTGCCTCACGTCTTTCACGCTCTGCCTTCATCTGCTTTTCCATGGCATTTTGAATTTCCTTGGGAGGAATAATATTTTTAAGCTCAACACGGTTTATCTTAATTCCCCACGGGTCAGTTGCTTCGTCAAGTATTGCACGCATCTTTGTGTTAACAGTATCGCGTGATGTAAGAGTTCCGTCAAGGTCAAGGTCACCGATAATATTACGAAGTGTTGTGGCAGTTAAATTTTCAATTGCCATCATCGGGCGTTCAACTCCGTAAGTAAAGAGCTTTGCATCGGTAATCTGAAAATAAACTACAGTATCAATCTGCATTGAAACATTATCCTTTGTAATAACCGGCTGGGGAGGGAAATCCACAACCTGCTCTTTAAGATTAACCTTTTTTGCAATTCGGTCAATAAAAGGTATTTTTACGTGAAGACCAACCTGCCATGTGTCATTATAACCGCCAAAGCGTTCAATAACATAGGCATACGCCTGCGGAACAATCTTGATATTTGCAATAACGACTACTGCAATAAAAAATAAAATAACGAGCAAAAATTCCATAAACTACATCCTTTCTACTATAAGCTTTACGCCCTCTATTTTTAAAACCTTGACGGTAGCACCTTCTTCTATGGTGCCATCTTGCACATTTCTTGCGGACCACTCTATTCCATTTATAGAAACTCTTCCGCATTCCTTTAAATTATCGATTTCTTCTTTAACAACACATGTTTTACCTATTAAAGCATCAATATTTGTTTTTTCCTTGCCATTTTTTTTAAGCTTATTTACAATCGGGCGCGTAAGGGAAAGAATTATTGCAGAGGATATAATAAAAATCACCCACTGCGCAAAAACACCCACAGAGCAAAGCGCCGAAATAAGCGCAATAAAGCTTCCGCCCGCAAACCATATGCATATAAGCTGTGCGGTTGACGCCTCAAGCACTGCAAGCACTATTGTTAGGATTGTCCAAAATAAAGCCACTATACCTACCTCCCTAAATTATTCTTAAATACGCCGAGCATCCCCTCGGGGTCATCTATAAAGTAAGGTCTTGCATAGTTTTCGCCGTCATTATCGGCGGCGTGCCACCATACTGCAACCTTAATTTTTTTGTACTTTGAAAGGACATCAAACATATTCTGTGTCCAGTAAACCTTATCCCCGCCGATAGAAGAGCACGCAAACTCCGTAATCATTATCGGTTTTTCATTTATTTTTTCTGCGCGGGAGTAAATCGGCTCGTATATCTCGTCAAAACTGCGCCAGATTTCAGCGTCATAGTATGTTCCTGTGTTATAGCCCGTAATGCCATACACGTCAACATACTCATCGCCGGGGTAGTAAAGCGCCTCATGTGTCCATTTATAACCCGGGAAGCTCTTTTCATTGGGATTCCACACCCAGATTATGTTGTCACAACCTGCCTTTGTAAACTTATCGTGAAGGTACTTATAAAGCGAAACGTAGATTGATGCATCTCTTGAAGTATGGAATGCACTGTAGTTGCACCAGTCACTGTTCATTTCATTAAAGGGCCTGAAAAGCACCGTAACATCTTTATACTTTGAAATAAGCTCGGCATATGAATTTATAAAATAATCATACTCGCCATTTAATATTTCATAAATCATATTGGCGTCAGTTTGTCTTGAAAGCGGGGTCTGAAGCGTAAGCTCAATAGACCTCCCTGTTCTTTTTGCGTACTGAAGATTTGGCTCAACGTATGAAAAGTAGTTATTTACCTTTCTCATATAATCGTTCCACTCAATTCCAAAGCGGTCAGTAAATTCAGTATAAACAAGGAAGGTGCAGAATTTATAGCCAATTTCCTTTTCAATCTGCTCCATTCTGTTTAAGCCCCCGAAACGGTCAGGCGCAAACATACCCATTTTAAAATCGGCATCTTCCGAAAAAAGCTCATTATACGTCTTTTGTGCTGACTCGTTTAAATGGCTGATATCCGTTTTTCTGTAGCCAATATTAAATGCATTTTTTTCTGACACAGTAGGCGTAAAGGTTTCGAGCGAATCCACGATAAACATATACCCGCCATAGCTTTCAAAATCTGCATTTGACTTAAAAAAGAAGGTATAAACGTCATTTCCCTTTACGGCATCTACAACCGCGTAGTGGTTTTTGTCGTTTGCAATTTTGGAAAGATTTTTTCTTGACCACTGAAGAATATGCAACATAAAGCCGTTTGACTCATACGAAAACTGCATTTCAACACTATGGTCAGTTGTATTATTTTTAAAGCGGTTTGAGTAATTTAAATAAGAATTTCTCTCATAAGCACTTTTAAAGCTTTCCTTAAATATGCGAAACTCCATTCTTGAATTTGAAAAATGCGCGCCAACGTCTGAAAGTGACATATCAACCAACATATCAGAGGGGTAGATAACGGAGTAACCGTCAACCTTGTTTGTGAATTTAAGGCCGTTTTCACTGCGTGTGGTGTAGCCCATATCCTCAGCAGAGAGCATCTGTCCGCCTGAGGGCACTTCTTCTGACGGTGCATTTGTCCCCGGTGCCCAGAGTGGGCTTGAAAGCTCGCGAATGGCAAATGCACTTTGAGAACTAAACACAAAAATAAATGTTAAAAGCAAAATAAGTAATCTTTTCATATACTGCATCCTTTTAATTTATTACTTGCATTATACCATAGGACGCACCCAAAATCCAGCAAAAAACGAAAAAATAATATTATTGTAACAAAGAGAAGTTTTTTATAAAAATAAGGTTGTTTTTTTCGCCATTTTATTATATAATATTATGGCAATAAGTATGTTAGAAAAAAGGGGAATATTCCATATGAAATTATACAACACTCTTACAAGAAAAAAAGAAGAATTTGTACCCGTAACGCCAGGGGAAGTTAAGATGTACTCCTGCGGACCTACGGTTTACAATTACTTCCATTTGGGGAATGCACGCCCCTTTATTGTCTTTGACTGCTTAAGGCAATTTTTTGAATATATGGGCTATAAGGTAAACTTCGTGCAAAACTTTACAGACGTTGATGATAAGCTCATAAATAAAGCGCGTGAGGAAGGCATTACTGTAAAAGAGGTTGCCGAAAAATACATAAAGGAATACTTTGTGGATGCAAAGGGCCTCGGCATAAAGGAGGCTACAGTACACCCGCGTGCAACTGAAAATATTGATGCTATCATACAAACCGTTCAGACTCTTATAGATAAAGGTCACGCGTACGAAGAAGCGGGCGATGTGTACTTTATTGTCGAATCCTTTAAGGAGTATGGAAAGCTCAGCCACCAGCCGCTTGAAGACCTTGTGTCGGGCGTGAGGAAAGAGCTTGATGATAAAAAACACAATCCAATGGACTTTGCACTCTGGAAAAAGTGCAAAACAGAAGACGAAATCGGCTGGGAAAGCCCGTGGGGCAGAGGAAGACCGGGCTGGCATATAGAATGTACTGCCATGGCAAACCGTTATCTCGGCAAAACGATAGATATACACAGCGGCGGTTTTGACCTTATTTTCCCGCATCACGAAAATGAAATTGCGCAGAGCGAGTGCGCAAACTGTGCGCGGTTTGCAAACTACTGGATGCATAACGGCTTTATAAATGTTAATAACGAAAAAATGTCAAAATCTCTGGGCAATTTCTTTACAGTTCGCGATATTGCACAAAAATACGACTATGAGGTAATTCGTTTCTTTATGCTTTCAGCGCATTACAGAAGTCCCATTAACTTTTGTGATGAACTTATGGATGCTGCAAAAAACGGGCTTGAAAGAATTTATAACTGCGTAGATAATCTTGAGTTCATAGCAGAAAACGCTCCCGAAGGAAGCGTAAGCGAAACTGTTAAGGAAGCTATGGAAAACTACAAGAGTAAATTTATTTCTTCTATGGAAGATGACTTAAACACCGCAGATGCAATTTCTGTTATCTTTGAGGCAGTGCGTTTTGCAAACAGTATGCAAAACCCCGCAAAAGGAGATATAGAGTGTGCAAAAGGTATGATTTTAGAGCTTGGCGGAGTTTTGGGACTTTTAAAGAATACCCAAAAAGAAAGCCTTGATGAAGAAATTGAAAAGCTTATTGAGCTTCGCACACAGGCAAGGAAAGAGAAAAACTGGGCGGAGGCGGACAGAATCCGTGATGAGCTTAAGGCAAGAAATATTGAGCTTTTAGACACGCCTGACGGAGTAAAGTGGAAAATAAGGGGATAACAAAATGTTGTTTTATAATGAAAACATTAATCCCACAGACTATAACCCGCTTGTGCTTGCATATATTGGAGACGCGGTTTATGACCTCTATGTAAGAACAAGGGTTATCTCAAAAGGGAATAGGCACGTTACCCAAATGCATAAGGAATCTGTTAAGTTTGTAAAGGCACATTCGCAAGCGGTAAGTATGCTTAATCTTGAGCCATATTTAACCGAAGAAGAAATGCGGATTTTCAAGTGGGGAAGAAATGCAAAAAGCAATACCACTCCCAAGCATGCCGATGTGACGGAGTACAGAACCGCAACAGGCTTTGAAACGCTTATTGGGTATCTATACCTAAACGGCGAAGACGAAAGACTTCAAAAATTACTTAATATATCATACACAAAGATAGAGGAGAGCTTATAATGAAAAACACAATGCTTTATGCCTACAAAGCAAGAAGGCACGCAATAGAAGGTATCTACAATGCAAAGGCGGGGCACCCCGGGGGAAGCCTTTCTATAGCAGATATTCTTGCGGTGCTTTATTTTGAAAAAATGAATATTGACCCCAAAAACCCAAAGGACGAAAACCGTGATAGGTTTGTTCTTTCGAAAGGGCATTGTGCACCGTCTCTTTACGGGATTTTGGCAGAGCGCGGGTATTTCCCCATAGAAGACTGCAAAACACTCCGTAAAATTGACAGCTATCTTCAGGGGCATCCCGATATGAAAGGAATTCCTGGGGTGGATATGTCAACAGGCTCACTCGGGCAGGGCATATCTGCGGCAAACGGAATGGCGCTTAGTGCAAAGCTTGATAATAAAGGCTACCGCGTTTACACAATACTTGGTGACGGCGAAATTGAAGAGGGACAAGTCTGGGAAGCAGCAATGTTTGCAGCACACTACAAGCTTGATAACCTTACCGCATTTGTTGATTATAACGGTCTTCAGATTGACGGAGATATAAGTGAGGTTATGAATTCAAACCCCATTGACGAAAAATTCCGTGCATTTAACTGGCACGTTATAAAGATAGATGCCCACAATTATGATGAAATAAGACAAGCCATAGAAGAAGCGAAAAACACAAAAGGAAAGCCTACCGTAATTATTGCAAAAAGCGTTAAGGGTAAAGGCGTTTCCTATATGGAAAATCAGGCTTCATGGCATGGTGCAGCTCCAAATATCGAGCAGTACGAAATTGCAATAAAAGAGCTTGACGAAAAAATTAAAGAACTTGAGGCATAATCTTTTTGAAAGGAATGAAGAAAATGGCTATAGGTGACAAAATTGCAACCCGTGAAAGCTACGGAAAGGCACTCGCGGAGCTTGGTGAAAAATATGATATAGTAGTTATGGATGCGGATTTATCCAAATCCACAAAAACTGCAACCTTTAAGGACAAGTTTCCCGAAAGGTTTATAAACACAGGTATTGCAGAAGGAAATATGATGTCGACTGCGGCAGGAATTGCATCAACAGGAAAAATTGTATTTGCAAGCTCCTTTGCAATGTTTGCGGCAGGCAGGGCGTTTGAGCAGATTAGAAATTCTATCGCATACCCTAATTTAAACGTAAAAATCGGCGCAACTCATGCAGGTATATCAGTTGGTGAAGACGGGGCAACACATCAGTGCCTTGAAGATATCGGCATTATGCGCACAATTCCCAATATGGTAATAATTAACCCTGCAGATCACTTTGAGGCGATGGAGGCTGTAAAGGCTGCAGTAAAGCACGATGGGCCTGTGTACCTTCGTTTTGGAAGACTTGCAGTACCGCAGATTTTTGATGAAACAAACTATAAGTTTGAGCTTGGACGCGGTGTTCAGCTTAAAGAAGGTAAGGATGCTACAATAATTGCAACAGGTCTTATGGTGCCTTATGCCGTAGAGGCGGCGGAGGCTCTTAAAAATGAGGGCTTTAATGTAGCAGTTGTAAACATACATACAATAAAGCCTATAGATAAGGACATAATCGTAAAAGCGGCAAAGGAAACAGGCGCAATCGTAACTGCGGAAGAGCATAATATCTACGGCGGACTTGGAAGTGCAGTAGCAGAAGTTCTTTGCGAAAACAGTCCCGTGCCGATGCTTCGCGTTGGAACGCGCGATGTCTTTGGAAAAAGCGGTAATCCGTACGACCTTCTTCGTGAATATGGACTTTCAACAGAAAATATCGTAGCAAATGTAAAACGCGCAATTGCTATGAAAGGATAAGGATATGAGTGATTTATTATCACAATTAAATAATATGCAAAGGGAGGCTGCCTCATATATTGATGGGCCTCTTTTGGTATTGGCAGGTGCAGGAAGCGGAAAAACAAGGGTGCTTACCTACAGAATTGCCTATATGATAGAAGAGAGGCACATCTCCCCGTGGAGTATTCTTGCAATAACCTTTACAAACAAAGCGGCAAAGGAAATGGCAGACAGGGTGGAGGCGCTTCTCGGCCAGACGGCCAGCGATATGTGGATAAGAACATTTCACTCCGCGTGCGTAAGAATTCTCAGGCGCGACATTGACCGCTTGGGTTACATGCGCGATTTTAATATTATTGACTCTGATGACCAGAAGTCGCTCGTTAAGGAATGCCTGAAAGAGCTTAATTTTGACGAAAAGGAATTTCCGCCAAAAAGTGTTATGTCGGAAATTTCATCTGCCAAGGATAAACTTATGACGCCAAGCGAGTATGAGGAAATGTTTGGCACGGATTTTCGCAAAAAGAGCCTTGCGCGCATATATTCTCTTTATCAAAAAAAGCTCAAAAACTCCAATGACCTTGATTTTGATGACCTCATTATGCTTACAGTTAAGCTCTTTAAAGAAAATGAGGACGTGCTTTCCTATTACCAAAATAAGTTTAGATATATACTTGTCGACGAGTATCAGGATACAAATAAAGCACAAAATGAGCTTGTTATAATGCTCTCTAAGGAACACAGAAATCTCTGCGTTGTAGGTGACGATGACCAGAGCATTTATAAATTTAGAGGTGCAGATATAACAAATATCCTTGAATTTGAAAAGGAATTTAAGGATGCAAAGGTTGTACGTCTTGAGCAAAATTACCGTTCAACACAAAATATACTAGACGCTGCAAACGGCGTTATAGAAAATAATATAGGCAGAAAAAGAAAGAAACTCTGGACCGATCTTGGCATTGGCGAAAAGATATTGGTTTATAAGGCTTCAGGCGATTTTGATGAATCAAATTTCATCGCAGAAAAGATAGAATCCTTAGAGCGTGACGGTTACAGCTACAGCGATATGGCAATTCTTTATCGTGCAAATTCCTCTTCACGTAACCTTGAAGAAGTGTTTATGCGAAAGGCAATTCCCTACAGAGTTCTAGCTGGGTTAAGATTCTATGACCGCAAGGAAATCCGCGATATAATCGCATATTTAAGGCTTATCAAAAATGAGTCAGATGATATAAGTCTTAAAAGAATTATAAATGTTCCATCAAGAAAAATCGGTAAGGTAACGCTTGATAATCTTGCTTCCTCGGCAGAGAGGGAAAACGTAAGTATACTTAAAACAATAGAAAACAATATTGATAAAATGTCTTCGGGAGTAGTGGAGTTCTTTAACCTTTATAAAGAACTTAAGGCTCTTTCAGAGACTCTTCCCATTGATGAATTCATCGGCGCAGTTTATGAAAAGTCAGGCTACAGGGCGCTTCTTAAAGCGGACGAAAAAGCAGACGAAAGAATGGCAAACGTAGATGAACTTATAAACGGTGCGGCAGCCTATATAGAGGCAAGTGAGAATCCAAGCTTTGGTGATTATATGGATAATATCGCACTTATAAGCGATATAGATAACTATGATGAAGAGCTCTGCGCCGTTTCACTTATGACGATTCACGCGGCAAAGGGTCTTGAATTTCCGATTGTATTTATCTGCGGGTTTGACGAGGGGCTTTTCCCGTCATTTATGTCAATGTCAAGCGCGGAAATAGAAGAAGAGAGAAGACTTTGCTACGTAGGGATAACAAGGGCGAAAAAGCGCCTTATATTAACAAGTGCACAACAAAGAATGGTTTACGGAAAAACGTCTGTTTATAAACCGTCAAGGTTTTTGGATGAAATTCCGCCCGAGGTTTTAGATATTACTGAAAACGAATTAAAAATAGCTGTAAGAAGTGAATTTGGCTATGCAAGGGAGACTTCCGTAAAAATCCCCGAAAGCTCACTCTTTAAGTCTTCGTTTGAAAAAAGCGTACCTAAAACCATGGAGGAATTTATGGTTGGCGACAGCGTAATTCACAAAAAATTCGGGCGCGGGATAATTTTATCTAAATCACCCGTCGGAAACGATATCCACTATGAAATTGCATTTGAAAGCGTGGGAACAAAGAATCTTCTCGGGCTTTATGCAAAACTGGAGAGAGGGTAATTATGTATAATAAATTTGCCTCTGTTTATGATGAACTTATAAGAGATGTTGACTACTCTAAATGGGTCGACTACTACTTTAAAATCTTTAAAAAGTACAAAAAGAATCCTCTTTTAGGGCTTGACCTCGGATGCGGAACGGGAAGTATGACAAGACTTTTTGCAAAGCGCAAAATAGATATGACGGGGATTGATATTTCTCCTGATATGCTTATGATTGCGCAGGAAAAAAATAAGGATAACAGCATACTTTATCTGAATCAGGATATGAGAAGTTTTGAGCTTTACGGAACGGTGGATTTTATAGTTTCGGGGCTTGACTGTATGAATTATATACTGGACAAGCGTGACTTTTTAAAGGTGCTGAAGCTTGCCAATAACTACTTAAATCCCGGCGGTCTTTTCATCTTTGATATGAATACAAAATATAAGCTTTCTGAAATACTTTCTGATAACACCTTTATACTTGAAAACGAAAATACCTTTTGCTCATGGCAAAATGAGTATGATAAAAGGCGCAAGCTCTGCGATTTTTACCTTACCTTTTTTAATAAGGAAAATGGCGCGTATACTCGCTTTGATGAAACTCATACCCAGCGTGCATACGAAATAGAAGAGGTGTGCGCACTTATAAAAAAATCAGGAATGCGCCTATTGGGTGTTTACGATAATTTAAGCTTTAACAGTCCAAAACAAAAAAGCGAAAGAGTATTCTTTGTGCTTTCAGAACAGGGGAAATAAAATGATAGCAGTAATCGGCGGCGGTCCTGCGGGAATGATGGCGGCAATTGCGGCAAAAGAAAACGGTGCAGATGTTGTAATTATTGAAAAAAACGATGCCCTCGGCAAAAAATTAAGAATTACGGGTAAAGGGCGTTGCAATATAACAAATGCCTGCCCTACAGAAGATATCTTTGAAAATATCGTAAAGAATAAGCGCTTTTTATACAGTGCGATTTACTCATTTTCAAATTTTGACACGATTGATTTTATCGAAAAAAATGGTGTCCCTACAAAGATTGAGCGTGGGGAGAGGGTTTTTCCGGTAAGCGATAAAGCAGAGGATGTAGTTAATCTTTTTAAAAAGAAAATTTCTGATTTATCTATAAAAGTAATCCGTGGTGAAGCTAAAGAAATTTTAATAAAGGACGGCACCGTTTTTGGAGTTAAAACACAAAATGAAACTGTAAACTGCGAAAAAGTAATACTTGCATCAGGCGGAAAAAGCTACCCTAAAACAGGGTCAGACGGCGCAGGATACACCCTCTCAAAAAAAGCGGGGCATTCTGTAACAAAGCTTTATCCCGCACTTGTCCCCATTGAGACGTGCGAGGATGTTACAGCTCTTATGGGGCTATCCCTTCGAAATGTTAAAATAACAGTTAAAGATGGAGAAAAAAAGATTTTTGAAGATTTTGGCGAAATGCTTTTTACGCACTACGGTGTAACTGGCCCGATTGTGCTTTCTTCAAGCAGTCATATGGGAGAAGACCCCGAGGGGAAGAAAATCGTAATTGACCTTAAAAGTGCGCTTGATGAACATACCCTTGACGCACGAATTCTTCGTGATTTTAATGAGTTTAAAAACAAAGATTTTTCAAATTCGCTTACTAAACTTCTTCCCGCTAAAATGATAGATTATATTGTTTTAAAAAGTGGGATAGACCCTCATAAAAAAGTGAATTTAATTACTAAAGAAGAAAGAAAAAATCTTCTTAACCTAATAAAAAATCTTACTTTTACCGTAAAAAAATACCGCCCTATTGATGAAGCAATTGTCACTTCAGGGGGAATTGACGTGCGTGAGATAAACGCGTCAACAATGGAAAGTAAAATAGTGAAAAATCTCTACTTCGCAGGAGAAATAATAGATACAGATGCCTATACAGGCGGATTTAATCTGCAGATTGCCTTTTCAACGGGGCATCTTGCAGGCACAAGTGCAGCAAAAGAGGTGGAATAAATGAAAATTGCAATTGACGGACCTTCAGGGGCAGGCAAAAGCACAATTTCAAAAAAGGTAGCGCGTGAGCTTGGGTTTATCTATATTGACACGGGCGCAATGTATAGGGCAGTGGGGCTTAAGGCAACACAAGACGGGATAGATACAAATGATGAAGCTTCCCTTACAAAGCTTGTAGAAAATATTGATATCGACATAAAATGCACTGTTGGAGAGCAAAAGATTTATCTTGATAAAAAAGACGTGTCGCATCTTATAAGAACTCCCGAGATTTCTATTGCGGCAAGCAACGTGTCGCGCATTGGAAAAGTGCGTGAGGCTATGGTAAACCTTCAAAGAAAGCTTGCTGAAAGTAATGACGTTGTTATGGACGGGCGTGATATCGGAACCTTCGTGCTTCCCGATGCAGAGGTTAAAATCTTTCTTACGGCGTCAGTTTCGGCAAGGGCAAAAAGAAGATTTGATGAGCTTATAGAAAAAGGTGAGAATGTAACACTTAAGGAAGTTACTGACGGCATGATACTTCGTGACAAAAACGATTCAACAAGAAAAATCTCCCCGCTTAAAATAGCTGACGGGGCAGAAATTATTGATACATCAAATCTTACGCTCGAGGAATCAATTGAGGCGGTTACAAATTATGTTAGGAAGATGATGAAATGAAATTATACAAAGCGCTGACGGGAATAGTAAACGTGGCATTAAAGGTAATCTTTTTGTTTAAAGCCTACGGAAAAGAAAATATACCCAAAGAGGGGGCATTTCTGCTTTGCTCAAATCACCGCGGACTTCGTGACCCTATTTTTCTTGCTGCAGGTTGCGAAAGACAGCTTACCTTTATGGCAAAGGAGGAGTTATTTCACGTTCCCGTACTGGGATGGCTTATTAAAAAGCTTGGTGCATTTCCAATTCGCCGCGGAAAAGGCGATGCAGGCGCCGTTATGACAACCCTAAAAATTCTTAAAAAAGGCGAAGCAACCCTTATTTTCCCCGAAGGCACACGCGTGAAGGAAAACGAAAGAAAAGAAATTAATCCGGGAATTATCCGCCTTGCAATTGGGGCTGGGGCGAGTATTGTCCCCGCGCTTTGCACAAAAAGAAATGTCTATTACGGAAAACCGATATCGTATAGCGAATATGGAGATTTCGTAACAGATAGCGACAAAATGAAAGAGCTTGCAGAAAATCTTATGGAAACAATATATTCGCTTGATAAATAATGCCGTCAGTACATAGAAATTGCAGCTCGTGTAATGAAAAATTAATATCAGCATATAATTAATAAAAACTCAATTTCCGCAAAATTAGGAATTGAGTTTTTTATTTGACAATTGTAATAAAAACTGGTATAATAAAGTAAAGATAAGTCCAGTATTTCCTATGTTGAGGATGGTGCCTGATGAAAAATAAAAATCCGTTTATAAGCGAAAAAAGTCTTTTAGAATTTAATAATGGCACAAGTAAAAACGCCTACGAATTTCTCGGTGCAAAAAAAGCACAGATGTATGGAGAGAGGGGATACAGCTTTTCCGTCTGGGCGCCCAATGCCGAGTCGGTAAGCGTAGTGGGTGATTTTAATAATTGGGACATAGAAAAAAACAAAATGAACCCGCAAGGAAGCAGCGGTGTCTGGCACGCCTTTATAAAAAATGTCAAAGATGGCGAAAACTATAAGTACTATATAACAAACAAAAACAAAAAATCTGTCTACAAAGCTGATCCGTATGCATATTTTTATCAGGTAAGGCCCGAAACGGCATCAGTAACATATGATTTAGACGGATTTTTATGGACTGATGAGCCGTGGCTTAAAAAACGCGAGAAGACCTCGCCGTATGAAAGGCCGATGCTTATATATGAGATGCATCTCGGAAGCTGGAAAACTCATGAGGACGGGTCGTTTTATACTTACCGCGAAACGGCGGATGAGCTTATACCTTATCTTAAGGAAATGAACTATACTCACATTGAGCTTATGCCCGTTACCGAATACCCCTTTGACGGAAGCTGGGGGTATCAGGTCACAGGCTACTTTGGTGCATCAAGCAGGTTTGGAACACCCAAAGAGCTTATGTATTTTATAAACAAATGCCACGAAAACGATATATCGGTGATAATGGACTGGGTGCCCGCGCACTTCCCGCGTGATGAGCATGGGCTTAGTAAATTTGACACCACTCCTATCTATGAATACCCTGACCCCAGAAAGGGTGAGCATAAGGAGTGGGGGACACTCGTTTTTGATTTTGGAAGAAGTGAGGTTGTAAGCTTTTTAACCTCAAATGCATTTTTCTGGCTCAGGGAGTATCACATTGACGGAATAAGGATGGACGCCGTTTCAAGTATGCTTTATCTTGACTATGGAAGGGAAGAGTGGATTCCCAATAAGTACGGCGGAAACGAAAATTTAGAGGCAGTTGAATTTATAAAAAACCTCAATAAAAAGGTATTTGAGGAATTTCCAAACATACTTATGATAGCAGAGGAGTCAACCGCGTGGCCTCTTGTGACAAGCCCTGTCGATAAGGGTGGGCTTGGGTTTAACTATAAGTGGAATATGGGGTGGATGAATGATACGCTAAAGTATATGTGTATGGACCCGTATTTCAGGCGTGACAATCACTCTCTTATGACATTTTCGATGATGTATGCATTTTCGGAAAACTACATTCTGCCTCTTTCTCATGATGAGGTGGTGCACGGAAAATGCTCTCTTATACAAAAAATGTCAGGTCTTTACGAGCAGAAGTTTGACTCTCTTAAAACCTATTTTATGTATTTAATGGCGCATCCCGGTAAAAAGCTTATGTTTATGGGAAGCGAGATTGCGCAGTTTATAGAATGGCGCTATTACGAGCAGCTTGAATGGAAAATGCTTGATTTTGAGATGCATCGTAAATTTAAGGAGTTCGTAAAGGAACTAAATAAGTTTTACTTAGAAAACAAAGCTCTCTGGCAGATAGAAAACAGCTGGGACGGTTTTTCCTGGATAAATGCCGATGATAACGAGCGGAGCATAATTTCTTTCGTAAGAAAAGGCAAGAAAGAAAAGGACGAGGTTGTGGTGGTTTGTAACTTTACGCCCGTAAGATACGAAAACTATATCCTCGGCGTTCCCAGAAAGGGGTGCTACAGCCCCGTTTTTGAAAGTGACAGTAAAAATTATGGTGGTAAAGGAATAAAGGCAAAAAAGACATACGCAAAGAAAAAAAGGCAAAACGATATGCCATATTCAATCTCGATTGACCTTGCACCTATGAGTGCAGTGTATCTTAAGAGAACTAATAAAAAAGAAGGGGAATATGTATGAAATCAACCGAATGCGTAGCTATGATTCTTGCAGGTGGACAGGGAAGCCGTCTTGGGGTCCTTACCTCGCACGTGGCAAAGCCTGCCGTGCCTTTTGGAGGGAAGTACAGGATTATCGATTTTACCTTAAGTAACTGTCTTCATTCAGGATTTGATACCGTGGGGGTGCTCACGCAGTATCAGCCTCTTGAGTTAAATACTTATATCGGAAGCGGTGCTCCGTGGGACTTAAACCGTAACTCCGGCGGTGTGTATGTGCTTCCGCCTTATCAGAGTGCTGAAAAAGGCGAATGGTATAAAGGTACAGCAAACGCGATATATCAAAACATTGAATTTGTTGACAGATTTAACCCCAAATATGTTGTAATCCTTTCGGGTGACCATATCTATAAAATGGATTACTCAAAAATGCTTAAATTCCATAAGAAAAAAGGCGCAGATGCAACAATTGCTGTAATCCGCGTTCCTATTGAGGAGGCAAGCCGTTTTGGAATTATGAATGCAAACGAAGACGGCGAGATTATAGAATTTCAGGAAAAACCCAAAAATCCGAAGAGCGACCTTGCATCTATGGGTGTATATGTCTTTACATGGGAAGTTTTGAAAAGCTATCTTCAAAAGGATGAGAAAAACCCCGAAAGTGCAAACGACTTTGGTAAGAACATAATTCCCGCAATGCTTTCAAACAAAGAAAAGCTTTTTGCATACGGATTTGAAGGCTACTGGAAAGATGTGGGTACTGTTCAAAGCCTTTGGGAAGCGAATATGGACCTTCTTGCAAATCCTCCTGCATTTGATTTAAATGACAAGGACTGGGGTATATTTTCACGTAACCCCGTTAAACCTCCGCACTTTGCAGCAAAAGGCTCGGAGATAAAAAACAGTTGTGTAACAGAAGGATGCGATGTTCGCGGAAAGGTAAACCACAGCATACTCTTTGAGGGTGTTTGTGTTGAAAAAGGCGCATCTGTAGAGGATTCCATCATTTTCCCCGGCGCAGTTATTAAAGAAGGCGCAACCGTGAAAAAAGCCGTTATCGGTGAAAAGGCAGTTATCGGTGAAAACGCATTTATCGGGGCAGAAGACGGTAAAAAGATTGAGAGCCAGTATCTGTCTGATTCAATAACCCTTGTAGGCGGAGGAATAAGTATAGAAAAAAATGCACGTATCAAAAAAGAATCAATGGTAACAGAGGGGGTAGAAATATGAAGGATATGATGGGTGTTGTGTTTTCAGGTTCAGGAGAAATAAATCTTAATGAGCTTACACAAAAGCGTTCTGTTTCGGCGATGCCCTTTGGTGGAAGATACCGCCTTATTGATTTTATTTTGTCTAATATGGTAAACTCGGGAATGGTAAATGTGGGCGTTATGACACAGATTAACTATTCTTCGCTTATGGACCACCTTGGAAGCGGTGCCCCGTGGGATCTTAACAGAAAGCATTACGGTCTTTTCATTCTTCCTCCCTATATAAGAGGGAATGTAACTGACCTTACGGCAGGAAATGTAGACCAGCTTTTCGGCGTACTTACATTTCTTCGAAGGAGCCGTCAGCAGTACGTGCTTTTAGCACCGGGTAACTATGTCTGCAATATGACATTTCAGGATGCCCTTGAGCAGCACGTTGAAACGGGCGCGGATATAACTCTTATTTATAACGAGGTTCTGGAAAAGGACAGAAACTTTACAAATTCAGTAGTTTGTGAGGTTGACGAAAATAAAGTAATAACGAAAATTGAGCAAAATCCCCGCGTCCCCAAAACAAACTGTTTCGGAATGGATATGTTTATAATCGAAAGACTCCGTCTTATCGAAATGGTGGAAGAGGCGTATGCAAGCGGTGCGCATGACTTTATCCGTGATGTAATACTCGCAAACTTTAATAATCTTAATATCTATGGCTACAAGTATGACGGATACGTTGGGCGTGTGGACTCTGTTCAGAATTACTACGAAAACAATATGAAGGTGCTTGAAGATGGCATTCGCCACCACCTTTTTGAAGGGGAAAACCTTATCTATACAAAGGTAAAAGACCAGGTTCCCACAAGGTACGGCGCTGATGCATGCGTAAACGACAGCTTAATTGCAGACGGTTGTGAGATTAACGGAACTGTCGAAAACAGTATAATTTTCAGGGGCGTTCATATAGGGCACGGAAGTGTGGTAAAAAACTGCATTATAATGCAAAACAGCGTAATCGAAGAAAACTGTGAAATAGACAGCGTTGTAATGGATAAGGAATGTACTCTCCGTCAGGGCAAATTCCTTATCGGGCAGAAAAAT
This sequence comes from Clostridia bacterium, assembly GCA_045591265.1. GTDB lineage: Bacteria > Bacillota > Clostridia > UMGS1883 > UMGS1883 > UMGS1883. The sequence continues at coordinate 39,720 of JAZNSQ010000044.1, forward strand.
TTCCCCGTAATACTTCCGAAACGAACTCTCCTGTAAGAAAGGTAAATAATATGAATGTTTTATTCGCAACAAGTGAGTGTGTTCCATTTGTAAAGACCGGCGGTCTTGCAGATGTTTTGGGCGCACTCCCTAAAGAGCTTAATAAAGAGGGGTGCGAGGCGAGGGTAATCCTGCCCAAATACGGCAAAATCCCTCAAAAGTATAAGGATGAAATGCGCTATATAGATAATATCTATATCAAAATGGGATGGCGCAATCAGTACTGCGGTGTTTTTGAACTGGATATTGATAACGTAAAATACTACTTTGTAGATAACGAATTTTACTTTGGTTCAGATACCATCTACGGTGACATCGCGGTGGATATTGAGCGCTTTGCATTTTTTGACAAAGCCGTTTTGGCACTTTTGCAGGTGGTGGGTTTCTGGCCCGATGTCATTCACTGTAACGACTGGCAAACAGGTATGATTCCCGTAATGCTTCGCGCACACTACAAAAATGACGACAGGTATAATCACATAAAAACGGTTATGACAATTCACAACCTTAAATTTCAGGGTGTGTATTCTAAAGACGTTATACGAGATGTGTGCGAGCTTGAGGATGACTACTTTACGCCCGACAAGCTTGAGTTCTTTAATGATGCAAGCTTTCTTAAGGGCGGGCTTGTGTATGCAGATTTCATCACAACTGTAAGTCCAACCTACGCGCGTGAGATAATGACTGACTACTTCGGCGAAAACCTAAACGGAATATTAAACGCTAAATCGCATCGCGTGCGCGGAATAATTAACGGCATTAATTATGATGAGTGGAATCCTAATACCGACCCCTTTATAGAAAGCAATTACAATATAAGAAATAATGTTTCTCAAAAAAGGTTAAATAAGCTCGCTTTACAAAAAGAAGCGAATTTAGAAGAAAACGAAAATATTTTTCTTATCGGTATTGTAACGCGTCTGACGGGGCAAAAAGGAATTGACCTTGTTGAGTGCGTTATGGATGAAATTATGGAAAATTCCGATGTGCAGTTAGTTGTTTTAGGCACAGGGGAAGAGCATTTTGAAAATATGCTTCGCCATTATGAGTGGAAGTATAAAGGAAGACTTAGCTCGCTTATAAAATTTGATAACGCTTTAAGTCACAGAATTTATGCCTCCTGCGATGCATTTTTAATGCCGTCACTTTTTGAACCGTGCGGATTAAGTCAGATGATTTCCATGCGTTACGGAACTTTACCAATCGTAAGAGAAACAGGCGGACTTCGTGACAGTGTTGAGCCTTACAACGAATTTGAAAATACAGGCACAGGCTTTAGCTTTGCAAATTACAATGCCCACGAAATGCTTGGAATAATAAATTATGCAAAGCGCACATGGTATAACGATAAAAAAATGTGGCAAGCTATGGTAAAAAGGGCAATGAAGGCAGATTTTTCGTGGAAAAATTCAGCAAAAGAATATATTGAAGTATACAAGAGTTTATAGTATAATTACTTATCATTACGAATAGGATGTGTTAAATTTGGCAAAAGGACTTTCGTCTTCAGAAAAACAGCTTAAGGAGGAAATTTTAGGAAAACTTCAGCGTCACTTCGGCAGAACGCTTGATGATGCGACAAAAAGCCATATATATAAGGCTGCTGCGCTTACTCTCCGCGATAAGATTATGGAGCGCTGGACAAAGTATCGCCGAGGGCAGAGAACGGCGCAAAGAAAAGAGCTTTTTTATCTTTCCTTTGAATTTTTAATGGGGCGTTCTCTTGAAAATAATCTTTTAAATATTGGACTTCGGGAGTCTTATGACAATGTGTTAAAATCAATGGGATGTTCACTTTCTGAAATCATTTCAGAAGAAAAGGATGCAGGTCTTGGTAACGGCGGTCTCGGAAGACTTGCCGCATGCTTTTTAGATAGCTTGGCAACGCTTGAGCTTCCCTCATTTGGCTGCTCAATAAGATATGAGTACGGACTTTTTAAACAGCTTATCATTGATGGTGAGCAGATTGAGACCCCCGACAAATGGCTTGAAGACGGCTCCGTATGGGAAATTCCGCGCCCTGAAGAAAGCGTAGTTGTAAGATTTGGCGGAAAGGTAAATACAGAAAATACCCCAAACGGACTTCGTGTCTGGTACGAAGATACAACCAATGTAATCGGCGTTCCCTATGATGTGCCGATAGTTGGCTATGATGCAGAGATAGTTAACACGCTTCGTCTTTGGTCTGCACGCGCTGAAAAGGACCTTGATATGACAAGCTTTTCAGGCGGAAACTACCTTCGTGCAGTGGAAGAAAAGGCTCTTGCAGAAGTTTTAAGTAAGGTGCTTTACCCCGAGGATAATCACCAGGAAGGAAAGGCACTTCGCCTTCGTCAGCAGTATTTCTTTGTGTCGTGCACAATTCAGTGGATTATTGCGCGTTTTAAGCGTCACCACAAGGGGCTTGACCTTGAAAGACTTCCCGAATTTGTAGCAATTCATATAAATGATACGCACCCCGCAATCGCAATTCCCGAGCTTATGCGTGTTCTTATGGATGAAGAAGGTATGGGCTGGGATGAGGCATGGGATATAACAAAGAAGGTCTTTGCCTATACAAACCATACAATTCTTGCTGAGGCGCTTGAAAAATGGCCTATGGATATGTTTGAGAGACTGCTTCCCAGAATTTATATGATTGTCGATGAAATGAACCGCAGACTTGTTGAAAGCCTCAAATCAATCTATGGTGAAGACTGGGGCAAAATCAACTATATGTCAATTATTGCGCACAACTATATTAATATGGCAAATATGTGTCTTGCAACCTGCCATAAGGTAAATGGCGTTTCAGGACTTCATACAGATATTCTTAAAAATGATGTATTTCGTGATTACAATAATCTTTGCCCTGATAAATTTGTTCCGGTCACGAACGGAATAACCTATCGCCGTTGGCTTTGCCTGGCGAATCCCCGCCTCGCAAATCTTATCACCTCAAAAATAGGTGACGGATGGATAAAGGACTCAAAGGGGCTTGAAAAGCTTCTTCCTTACGCAGAGGATAAGGCGTTTCGTGATGAATTCCAAGCAATTAAGCTTGAAAACAAAAAAGCGCTTGCAGCCTATATCAAAGAGCATAACGGTATAGATGTTGACCCCGAAAGCATTTTTGACGTTCAGGTAAAGCGTCTTCACGAATACAAGCGCCAGCTTATGAATGTGCTTCATATTCTTTATCTTTATGACAGACTTAAAAATGAACCCGGCTTTGATATGTATCCGCACACGTTTATTTTTGGTGCAAAGGCATCTCCCGGATACAAGAGGGCAAAGCTTATCATTAAGCTTATTAATGATGTAGCAAAAATGATAAATAACGATGAAACTATAAACGGCAAAATTAAAGTAGTATTTATTGAAAACTACGGCGTAAGTTTAGCCCAGCTCATTATTCCCGCTGCAGAAATAAGTGAACAGATATCCACCGCAGGAAAGGAAGCAAGCGGAACAAGTAATATGAAGTTTATGGCAAACGGCGCGCTCACAGTCGGTACGTTAGATGGTGCAAACGTTGAAATGCTTGACTGCGTGGGTGATGATAACATTTTCATCTTCGGTATGAAAACTCCCGAAGTAAATAGGGAAGTTCAGTTTAACGAAAACTCAAGTCAGAGCATTTACACACAAAATGCAGTTATAAGAAGAATTGTGGATATGCTTATTGACGGCACAATAAATCCGGAGAACACAGGTCTTTACAAGGATATTTATCAGTCACTTATTTTTGGTGAGCATAATCACGCTGACACCTATATGGTTATAAGAGACTTAAAATCGTATTGCGAGGCTCACGAAAAAATCGAAGCGCAGTATAAAGATAAGGATTTGTGGAATAAAAAAGCTATTATAAATGTTAGTAAGAGCGGATTTTTCTCAAGTGACAGAACGATTGAGGAATATAACGACAAAATCTGGAATCTTCCAAAATACAAATAAGAATTCAGCAAAGTAGAAATTGTTGCGTAAGCTTTAAGCTGTAGTGTGCGAAGGACGGGAAGTTGTCTTCGCAACGAAAAGGTTTTACCTGCGATAGCAATTTCGCATTCCGTTGCTGCACTAAGACTAATAAAATGCCTTTCTGCAGCTTGCTGCAGAAAGGTTGTTTTTTATGAAAAAATTTAATTTTACAAGATTTATCTGTTTAATGGGGATATTTATTGCAATTACCTCTGTGCTCTCGTTAGCTTTAACATTTCGCGTAGGTACTCAGATGAAGTTATCCTTAAAATTTATTTCAGTATTTATATCGGGCGTAATTTTAGGGCCTGTCCCCGCGGGAATATGCGCAATGCTTTCAGATATGGCAAACGCGTTTATAATGCCGGTCGGGCCATGGCTCTGGCAAATATCTCTTACTGAATTTTTATCAGGATGCATATTCGGCCTCTTTTTCTGCAGAGCAAGAGATAATAAGCTTTATTACCTCCGCGCGTTTTTATGCTCCGTGTTTCAGGCGCTTTTAAGTCTTTTTGTAGTAACAGAGGTGCTTGTAAGGCTTAATATACTGCCTGACTTTAAGACGGGGGTATATATAAGACTTGGTCAGGCAATACTAATGTTTTTTGTTTACTTTATTGTTATGTGCCTGTTTAAAAAATTTGTATTTCGTATAAAAAGGAAGGAGGGTACATACATTGAAAAGCTTTAAGGAATTCGCAAATAGCTTTCAGAAGGAAAGCAAATTAAGACTCGACGGGATAGAAGCTCTTTGCAAAAAAATGGGCAATCCCCAAGAAAATATGAAGTTTATTCACATAGCAGGAACGAACGGAAAAGGCTCTGTCTGCGCCTTTTTGACGAGCATATTAGAAGATGCAGGGTTTAAATGCGGAAAATATATCTCTCCAAATATGATAGATGTCTGTGAGCGGATTTCAATTAACGGGGAAAATATTACGAAAGAGGATATGGACTCTCTCCTTGATAAAGTTTCAAAAGCAGTCGCGGAAATAAAGGAAGAAAAAGGGGTAGAAGTAACGCAGTTTGAAATATGGACCGCTATCGCCTTTATGTATTTTAAAGAAAAAGAGTGCGACATAGTCGTGCTTGAAACAGGTCTTGGCGGAAGGCTTGATGCAACGAATGTAATTAAAAACCCGGCACTTACAATCATAACAAAAATAGGGATGGACCACACAGACTATCTTGGGGAAACTATTTATGAGATAGCAGGGGAAAAAGCGGGAATAATAAAAGAAAACACACCCTTGATTACAATAAAGCAGGAAGATGATGCCCAAAGGGCAATCAAGGAAAAGGCAAAGGAAATGAATTCCCCGATAACTTTAACAGATGCCCCGAAAAATCAAAAAATAATTGATGGATGCGAAGTATTTGACTATAAAGATTTTTGCCAATTTAAAACAAGCCTATTAGGGCTTCATCAGTCGGAAAATGCCGCGCTTGCGATTGAGGCAGCGCTTCTTATGGGGATAGAAGAAAAATTTATAAGAAGCGGACTTCTCCGCGCCAAAAATATGGGCAGATTTGAAAGAATAGAAGAAAATTTTATCTTTGACGGGGCGCATAATGTGGATGCAACAATCGAGCTCGTAAGAAATATAGAAAGATACTTTCCCGAAAAAAAGCTTTCGATAGTATATGGCGCTATGGCGGACAAGGACCTTTTTGGCATAATGAAAGTATTTGAGGAAAATGGCTACCGAGAAAAGGCGGAGTTTTTTACCGTTACAGTTAAGGATAATCCCCGCGCACAAACTGCACAGATTCTTTCTGAAATGTTTATGGAAAATGGCTTTCGAGCAACTCCGTGCAAATCTATACATGAAGCAATCAAAAAAGCAAGAAATGATGACCGTGTCACGATAATTTGCGGATCTTTGTATCTTTATAAGGATTTAAAAAATATTTGATTTTATAGTGACAAATTTTACCCTTTATGCTATAATAATCGTGGATTTTATACAGGAAGGAAGTAATATATGGATTTTGGTTTAATTCTCTCGCTTTTTGGCGGTCTCGCCCTTTTCCTTTACGGAATGAGGATGATGTCAGACGGACTTGAGGCTGCTGCAGGAAACAAAATGAAAAAAATACTTGAGAAGCTTACTGCAAACCGCTTTTTAGGTGTTTTGGCAGGTGCTCTCATTACTGCAGTTATACAGTCGTCATCTGCAACAACGGTTATGGTTGTTGGCTTTGTAAATTCAGGCCTTATGACAATTCGTCAAGCAGTGTGGATAATAATGGGCGCAAATATCGGTACAACAATTACAGGTCAGCTTATTGCAATAGATGTAGGTGTTTTAGCGCCTTTACTTGCATTTTTGGGCGTGGCAATGATTGTTTTCTTAAAAAAGGAAAAGCTTCATCACTTTGGCTCAATAATCGCAGGACTTGGAATTTTATTTATCGGTATGGATATGATGAGCGCGTCTATGCACCCGCTTCGTGAGTCAGAGACTTTTATAAAGCTTATAACCGAATTTGAAAACCCCGTTTTAGGAATTTTGGCAGGTGCAATATTTACAGCAATTATCCAGTCATCTTCAGCCTCTGTCGGCATACTTCAGGCGCTTGCAAGCGGTGGTGTTATCGGACTTTCAAATGCAGTTTTCGTGCTTTTTGGTCAGAATATTGGTACCTGTATTACAGCCTTGATAGCGTCTGTCGGGACAAGCAGAAATGCAAAATGCACTACAATAATTCATTTACTTTTTAATATTATCGGTACAACAATTTTTACGACGGTATGTATATTAACCCCAATGGTCAAATGGGTGGAGGCAATTACACCAACCAACATCCCCGCACAGATTGCAAATATGCATACAATATTTAATATTTCAACCGCAATTATCCTTATTCCGTTTGGCGCTCATCTTGCACGCCTTGCCGTGAAGATACTTCCCGAGAAAAAGGAAGAGGAAATGGATGTATATCATCTTGAATTTATCAATCTTCACGATACTAAAGATGTAAAAATCGGTAATTCTGTGATTATTATAAACAGCGTTCGTAAAGAGCTTTCAAGAATGACGCAAATGGTAAGAGAGAATATAGAAAAAAGCTTTGACTGTGCGTATAATGTTTCAACAGAAAACATAGAAGAGGTAGAAAAAACGGAAGAGTATCTTGACTATCTCAACAAGGAAATATCCAAATATATCTCAAACAAAATAGTACACCAGACAGATCCTAAGGATATTAATTTGTTAAGCGCATATTTTAAAATCTGCGGTAACCTCGAAAGAATTGGAGACCATGCAATAAATATATCTGAATATGCTAAATTTTTAAAAGAAAAAAACATCACCTTTTCAGAAACTGCACAAGGTGAGATTAAAAAGATGCAGGAAATCTGCCTGAAGGCAGTAAATATTATCTGCAGTGAAAGTGTAATTTCAGAAGAGGAACTTTCAAAGGTAATAGCTATTGAAGAAGAAATAGATGATATGACAGAAAGTTTCCGCCAGAATCAGATTGACAGAATGCATAAAGGCAAATGCTCTGATGAGGCGTGCATTCTTTATTCCGAGATGCTTACAGACTTTGAAAGAATTGGAGACCACGTTTTAAATATTGGTGAAGAGCTTTCAGGCGTAAAAAGAGCATAAAAAAAGACAGTGTTCAAATCATTTTGAACACTGTCTTTTTTTATTTATTCAATTTATTTAATATCGTAACAAACGCTATTATAATTCCTATAACAATGAATATTCCGAGCATTCCGGACCCCATCATAGGAATGGTTTCTTTTAAAGCATCAATATTCATAAATAAACCTCCTATTTCAAAAGACTGAGAATCAAACCGCCTGCTATAACAGAAGCAATCTGACCGGATACATTAACGCCCATAGAGTGCATAAGAAGGAAGTTTTGCGGGTCTTCCTTAAGTCCCATTTTGTGAACAACACGCCCTGACATCGGGAAAGCAGAGATACCTGCCGCACCAATCATGGGGTTTATCTTTTTCTTTGAGAAGAGATTTATAATTTTTGCGAAAATTACACCGCCTGCAGTGTCAAATATAAATGCAATAAGCCCAAGACCTAAAATAAGAAGGGTGTCTACCGCCAAAAATTCTTCTGCATTCATCCTGAGTGAAATTGTAATTCCAAGGAAAATGGTAATAAGATTTGCAAGAACCTTTTGCGCAGTTTCTGAAAGAGAATTTAAAACACCGCATTCTCTGATTAAGTTACCAAACATCAAAAATCCGACAAGTGCAACCGAAGCCGGTGCAAAAAGACCTGCAACCACAGTTATAATAATCGGGAATAAAATCTTTGTTGTCTGTGAAACACTGTTTTGAGAATATTCCATTCTTATCATACGTTCCTTTTTAGTTGTAAGAAGCTTAATTACAGGTGGCTGAATAATGGGAACAAGTGCCATATAAGAATACGCCGCAACCATAATTGCGCCAACATATTTTGAATTAAGCGCCTGCGCCACGACAATAGATGTCGGACCGTCTGCCGCACCGATAATTGCAATTGAACCTGCATCATTTAAGTCAAAAAACATCGATGCCATACAAAGCGTAAAGAAAATACCAAACTGTGCCGCCGCACCGAAAATCATAAGCTTCGGATTGGAAAGAAGCGGGCCAAAGTCAATCATAGCGCCAATACCGATAAACAATATAAGCGGGAAAAGTTCATTTGCAATACCTGCATTAAAAAGTGTTTCAAGCGTTTCTATTGCGCCCGAATTCGGAAGGTTAACGAGTATCGCACCAAATCCCATAGGGAGAAGAAGTGTCGGCTCCATATCCTTTTTAATTGCAAGGTATATAAGTATACCGCCGATTATCCACATTACAACCTGAGGCAAAAATTCCTGCCACTGGAGAGAAAGCAGATTTTCAAACAATTCTTTCATTTAATCAGTCCTCACTTCAATTAAATCTTTCGTTCCTAATTTTATACTTTTTTCCTAAATAAGTCAATATAAATATTTGGACTTATAAGATTATAACAACAAAAAAGTCGAAGCAAAGTTCGCTTTGCTTCGACTGGTGCGGATGAAGGGACTTGAACCCCCACGATAAAATCACTAGATCCTAAGTCTAGCGCGTCTGCCAATTCCGCCACATCCGCGTTACGAGTATTATAACACAACGAAATACTTAAAACAAGTGGTTTTTAAAATAATTAAATGTATTTACATTGGCGATTTATTATTGTATAATGAATTTAACATTATAAATTCAAGGAAGGGAATACCATGGGAATAATTAATAAAGATTTTATGCTTCGCGGTAAAACTGCAAAAAAGATATATCACGCCTTTGCGGAAAATATGCCAATCATTGACTACCATTGTCATCTTTCGCCTGAAATGATTGCAAATGACTACCGTTTTGAGGATGCGTATGACCTCTTTTTAGGCGGGGACCATTATAAATGGCGTCAGATGCGTACCTTTGGTATTGACGAAAAATATATAACAGGCGAAGGTGACCGTTACGAAAAGTGGGTTGGCTTTGCCACCGTTATGCCATATCTTATCGGAAACCCGATTTACCACTGGACAGCGCTTGAGCTTAAAAGATATTTTGGCATTGATGATGCCTTAAACGAAAAAACCGCGAAAAAAATATGGGATATATGCAACGAAAAGCTTAAAGGCGCAGATTTTTCGGCTAAAAAGCTTATCGAGAAATCAAATGTTGAAATTATCTGCACAACGGATGACCCTGCAGATGATTTAAGATACCATAAAAAAATAAAGGAAGACGGGTTTAAAACCAAGGTACTTCCCACATTCCGTCCCGATAAAATCGTAAACATTGACAAAGAAACCTTTATGCCTTACATAGAAGAAAACAACCTTACAAGCTATGAGGGCGTTATAAGCTGGATTAGGGAAAAAATCGCATACTTCCACGAAAACGGATGCCGTCTTTCTGACCATGCGCTTGACTATGTTCCTTTTGCGCTTGGTGATGCAAAAGCAGTTTTTGAAAAAAAGCTTGCAGGCGAGAAGCTTACCGAAGAAGAAATAGACATCTACAAAACTGCAGTTATAAACGAATGTGCTATGGAGTACACACGCCTTTCTTGGACTATGCAAATTCACATTGGCGCACTTCGTAACAACAACTCAAGAATGTATAAGGCACTTGGCGCAGATACGGGATTTGACAGTATAAATGACCTTTGTATTGCTCAAAAGCTTTCTGCATTTATGAATAATCTTGACGAAAAAGATAATCTGCCCAAAACTATTTTGTATACACTTAACCCAAAGGACAACTATGTTCTCGGCACAATGCTCGGTAATTTCCAGCGCGGGCCCGTATGCAGTAAAATTCAGTTTGGTTCAGGCTGGTGGTTTAACGATAATCGTGACGGAATGGAAAGCCAGATGAAGGCACTTGCAAATTTAGGAAACCTTGGTAAATTTGTGGGTATGCTTACCGACTCAAGAAGCTTTGTGTCATATCCAAGGCACGAATATTTCAGAAGAATTTTGTGTAATCTTATCGGCGAAATGGTGGATAACGGAGAATATCCTAACGATATGGAATACCTTGAAAAAATCGTAAAAGGCGTTTGCTACTATAACGCCAAAGAATATTTTAACTTTTAAGGAGCTTTATGATGAGTTTTAAAGCGCAAATAGGCGTTATCTGTGCGATGGAAATTGAGCTTTCGGAAATCTCCTCCCAGATGAAGATAACAGACAGAAAAACAATAAGCGGTATAGAATTTATACTTGGAGAAATGGATAATAAGAACATTGTTTGCGCAGTGTGTGGTATCGGTAAGGTCTTTGCCGCAATCTGTGCAGAGGCGATGATTTTAAACTTCTCTCCTGAAATAATTATTAATTCAGGCGTTGCAGGCGGACTTTCAAAAACTCTTTCCGTGTGCGATGCCGCCGTGGCAAGCTCACTTGTTCAGCATGATTTAGATACTTCACCGCTTGGTGACCCCGTAGGGCTTATTTCAGGCATAAATATTGTAAATATCCCGTGCGATGAAAAAATTTCCTCACTCCTAAAAAAATGTGCAGAGGATTTGGCTCTACACTGTGAGGTGGGGGTAATTGCCTCGGGCGACCAGTTTGTTGCAAGCATGGAAAAGAAGGATTACATTACATCAAACTTTTCTGCCATTGCCTGCGAAATGGAGGGGGCATCCATCGGGCACGTTTGCTATGTAAATAATGTAAAATGCGGCGTTCTCCGCGCAATTTCGGATGGCGGAAATGATGAAGCTACTATGGATTACCCGACCTTTGTAAAAAAAGCGGCACACAATTCAGCCGAAATAATTAAAAAATTCATAAACGAGTATTAAAAAAACGCCACTTTTTTAAAAAGCGGCGTTTTTATTAGTTAATCCTTTAACAATGCATATCCGTTAAAGTGACAATAGCTTACCTCGTCATTTTCTATTTCAAATGAGAAGTTTGTAAAATACAGTGATATGTTTTCATCAACTGTATAAATATCAAGTTCCGTCTCCTCATTTCCATATTGGTCATACAGAATTTTAGCAATTTTCTTTAAGTCTATGTTATATTGCTGACCCTTATAATCTATCTTTACGAAGTAATTATCATCAAAGACTTTAACCATTTTATCATAATCTGTTATATCAACAGAATTTTTTGTATGGAAATTACAGTATATATAGTTATTTTCTTCTATGCCATAATACATTTTCGTAAAACCGAAAATTTCTTGTATGCTTTTTTCAGAATTAGGTATAAAGTCAGGGACTTTTTCTGCATCATACTTAAGATATTCGTAAGCACTTATAATTTTTTGTGCGTCTGCGTCACTGACATTCGGGTTAGGAACAACTTTACCGTCTTTTAGCATATCATTTGACAAAAGAACAGTTTTAAGTATATTTGTCTGGCTTGTCACAGGCATATCAATAACATTAAACGGAGTGAGAGTAACTATTAAGACGATTAAGCCGGATATAAGTGCGATTTTATTTAAATGATTCGGTATAATTATTGAACCCAGAATAAAAAGAATACTTATAATTATCAGCACCAGAGAAACTGTTCTTGGTGTGGTAAGACCGTAGGCATTTATTCTTTCAAAAACTGCAATGCCCTGCATAACAAGTACGGGTACAAGAAAATATCCGCCAAACCTCACATATAGCCTTGCTATCTTTTCAGTATACTGCATAACGCTAAGAAGGAAGAATATGAAGAAAAGAGATGCGAAGGATGCAAACCAGTTTATTTCGCCAACAGGCATATTCCATGTAATAACAATTTTTGCAAGATATAACAGAAGAATTGCTATAAGAAGTATGTATAATGGAAGCCCTGCAAATAAAACAAAGGTGCGGAATACCTTTGACTGTTGAATAGGAGCATCTTTTTTGGGGATAAAGGAAAGAAAGATGTTTATAAAACAAATAATCCATACAAAAAGAATTACCAATAGGTATAATTTATAGATGTTATCCCACGTGAATATAAGGGATTGAAATGCCGCAATGCATGTTGAAAGCCCCCCTGAAAGTACAGCGCATATTGCCCCTGTAAATAGGAAGGAGGTAACCAGTTTTGGAAACACAAGATTACGGTTTTCTCCACGCATAAGAACAAAGAAAACAAAACATATCATGGCAATCATAATACCTGTATATGCCATAAGAGTATACAGGGATTCATAATTTGCCTTTATAAGAAAGAAGCCTGTAACACCCGCTAAAGCACATAAAATATATTGGGTAATACAACCTAATTTTTCATTTATGTATTCCTGGGTAGTTTTAAGAAGTACGGATAATACCGCTACCAATGCATAGGTCATGCAAAGCGGTACAATTATTTCATCTGAATTTGTTGAAAAAACAATTTCAAAGGATACTGTCAGGTAAAACAATACTGTGCATATAAATGCGGTAAAAAATCTTGAAATACCTTCTTTGATGTTTACATAAAAGTTACTTAGGAATTCTTTGAATTTCATAATGTAAATCCTTTCTCGCAATTGTTTTGTTATATTTATGATAACATTTCTGCGTAAATATTGCAATAAGAAAAGAATCGTTAATGGTGGCGTTTACATTAAATTTACAAAAAGTTACCATCTTTAAAATTGACGGGCGCCCGAGTGTATGATAAAATAAACCTGCAAAATGAAAATATATACCTTCGAAAGGAAATGGAAAATGGAAACACAACAACTTAAAGATATATTAGGCGGGAAAACTGCAGAAGAAATTGAGGAATTATCCCTAAAAATGAAAACTTTAATGATATATTACCGCTGTGCAATGTTTGAAATTGAAACAAAATTCAATGTTTTAAATGAGCAGTTTTCACTTCAGCACGAACGAAATCCCATTGAAAGCATAAAAACGCGCTTAAAATCAATGGAAAGCATATATGATAAGTTAAACAGAAAGAATTTACCATTTAGTTTAAATGCTATAGAAGACAATCTCTGTGACGTGGCAGGGGTCAGGGTTATTTGCGGATTTATTGATGATATTTACCTTCTTGCAGATTGCCTGCTTCAGCAGGATGATGTCAAATTGATAGAGAAAAAGGACTATATTAAAAATCCAAAACCCAATGGCTACCGCAGTTTGCATCTCATTGTTGAAATACCGATTTTTTTGTGTAACGAAAAAAAGCACATAAAAGCAGAAGTGCAGCTCAGGACAATATCAATGGAGTCGTGGGCAAATTTGGAGCATCGTCTTCGCTATAAAAAGAATTTAAGCCCCGAGATACTTCAAAAAACATCCGAGGTGCTTTTAGAATGTGCCCAAAGCAGCGCATTGATAGACGAAAAAATGCAGAATGTAAAAAACCAAATCGAAAAGTAATTGTAATCTGATATACAAAAAGGAAGTATCTTCATGGAAAAACGAGGTAAATTTAATAACTTAAAATTCTTTGGTAAATATTATAAGCCATATATAGGCATTGTTATTTTTGACCTTTTATGTGCGTGCCTTACGACTGTGTGCGAGCTGGTGCTTCCGATGATAGTGCGCCATATCACTCATGCAGCAGAAACGGGGGAGGTACTGCTTGTAAGCACAATCTTAAGGATGGGAGCGATCTATCTGTTCTTAAGAATTGTCGATACCGGCGCCAATTACTATATGGCAAATACAGGCCACATAATGGGGGCACGTATTGAAACTGATATGCGCCGTGATATGTTTGACCACCTTATGAAATTGTCCTTTGGCTATTTTGATAATACTAAAGTGGGGCAGATTATGTCGCGCATATCAAATGACCTTTTTGATATTACGGAGTTTGCGCATCACTGCCCGGAGGAGCTGTTTATCTGCAGCATAAAGATTATCGGCTCCTTTATTATTCTTTGCGGAGTTAATGTGCCTCTTACACTTATCTTGTTTGCACTTCTTCCGCTTATGCTTGTTTCAATAATCTTCTTTCGCAAGGGAATGAAAGATGCGTTTAAAAAACAGCGTGAGCAGATTGGTGAGCTTAATTCACAGGTTGAGGATACACTTCTCGGAATAAGAGTTGTCAAAAGCTTTGCCAATGAGGAAAAAGAGAAGGAGCGCTTTAAAGAGGGAAACAGTAAATTCTTTGAACGAAAGAAAACATCATACAAATATATGGCGCGTTTTCAGGCTTGCACACGTTTTTTTGACGGGGTGTTGTATGTTGCCATCATCACCGTTGGCGCCCTGTTTATGATAAAAGGGCATATTTCTGCTGCGGATCTTGTGGCATATCTTTTATACATACAAACTCTCATTACCTCCATACGAAAGCTTGTAGAATTTACAGAGCAGTTTCAGCGAGGCATCACAGGTATTGAGCGCTTTAGCGAAATAATGAATGAAACCCCTGAAATTACAGATTTGCCGTCAGCAAAAGAGATAGAGAGCGTTTGTGGAGACGTTAAATTTAAGAACATAACATTTTCATATTCCGATAATGACAAGGATGTACTTTCTCATATAAATATAGACGTTAAAAAGGGTGAAAACATCGCCATAGTCGGTCCTTCGGGAAGCGGTAAGACAACGCTTTGTAATCTCTTACCCAGATTTTATGAAATTACTGAAGGAGACATAACTATTGACGGAAAATCTATAAAGGATATTACCTTAAAATCCCTTAGAGGCTCGATTGGTGTTGTTCAGCAGGATGTTTATCTCTTTAGCGGAAGCGTAAGAGACAATATAACCTATGGCTCACCCAATGCTACAGATAAGCAAATAGAAGAAGCGGCAAAAAGTGCAGGTGCGCATGAATTTATAATGTCTCTTCCTGACGGCTATGATACCTATGTGGGCGAAAGAGGGCTTAAGCTTTCAGGCGGGCAAAAGCAAAGAATATCTATTGCAAGACTGTTTCTTAAAAATCCGCCCATTCTTATTTTAGATGAGGCGACCAGTGCTTTAGATAACGAAAGTGAGCTTGTTGTTCAAAAATCACTCGAGCGACTTGCAAAAGGCCGTACCACATTTACTATCGCTCATCGTCTTACTACTATACGTAATGCAACAAAGATAATAGTTCTTACAGAAGATGGTATAGCTGAAAGTGGCTCGCACGTAGAACTTATGGAAAAAGGCGGAGAATACTCTAAGCTTTACAGCTTGTATACATCACTTTAAATTTTTCTTTTCGTAACCTCAATTGCGGAAAACAAAGTATAAATTTTCACCTCTCTGGAAAACTACCAGAGAGGTGATTTTTATGGTAGAACAAGACACAATAAAACTTTTAAGAGAATGTGATGCAGGGGTGAAAATGGGCATCTCTTCTATTGAGGATGTGTTAGGCAGCGTCAGAAACGAAAAATTTGAAAAAATGCTTACTGACTGTAAGCGTGAGCACGAAAAGCTGGATGAAGAAATAAATAAGCTCCTTGATAAATACAAGGATGACGGCAAGGACCCCGCACCGATGGCTAAAGGAATGTCATGGATAAAAACAAATGTAAAGCTTGCCATTGACGATTCCGACCATACCGTTGCCGACCTTATGACAGACGGCTGCAATATGGGAGTTAAATCCCTTAACAAGTATCTGAATAAGTATGAAGCTGCCGACGAAGTCTCAAAAGACGTGGCAAAAAGACTTATAAATCTTGAAGAAAAACTTGCAGTCGACATGAGAGGTTATCTGTAAAAAAAGCAATCTGTAAACACAGATTGCTTTTTGTCTTTTTTAATGCTATAATGAGTTTATGATAAAAAATTAAGGAGTTAATATGAAAAACAGAGCTAAAAAAACTGCTTTGATGATTATAATTATAATCTCATTTTGTATACTTATGGCAGTAGTTGACGGAGTGCTAAAGGCAGGTTACTTTAATAAATCACTTATAAAGATTATGCTTTTTTTGGTACTGCCCTGCGTATACGCGTTTTATGATAATGATATAAAAATAAAAGATATGTTTAATCCCAGAGAAAAGGGAATAAAGACGGCAATCCTTTTAGGTGTGCTTGTCTACGTAGCTATTTTAGGGGGATATCTTTTACTTAAGAATGTTTTTGATTTTTCTCAAATTACCGGTGCACTAAAGGAAAACATCGGTGTCACGGGGGAAAACTTTGTAATCGTTTCACTTTATATATCCTTTATAAATTCACTTTTAGAAGAATTTTTCTTCCGTGGATTTGCATTTATAAACCTTAAAAGAATAACGGGCAGAAAATTTGCATACCTGTTTAGTTCAACCGTATTTGCAATATACCATATAGCAATGATGATTGGCTGGTTTGAACTTGATATGTTTTTTATCGTTATGGCAGGACTTTTTGCGGGCGGACTTATATTTAACTACTTAAACGAAAAAAGCGGAACAATCTACCCGTCATGGCTCGTGCATATGTTTGCAAATTTTGCCATAAACACAATAGGCTTTATGCTTTTTGGAATAATCTGACGCGAGGAAAGGAAACAGTATGGATTTAACAGCAAAAACATTTCACAAGCTTTCATTAGACGAGCTTTACGAAATTATAAAATCAAGAAACGAGATTTTTCTCCTTGAGCAAAATATAGTATGTCAGGACCTTGACGATGTAGATAAAGACAGTCTGCACTGCTTTTTCATAAATGACGGAAGGGTTATCGCATATCTGCGTGCTTTTTCCTCAGGGAAAGAGGAGGTAACAATAGGTCGTGTACTGACGCTTGAGCATAAAAAGGGACTTGGGAGCCTTCTTATGGATAAAAGCATCAAGGAAATAAAAAGGCACTTTAACTGCAAAAAGCTTAGTGTTCATGCACAAAAGCAGGCGGAAAAGTTTTATGAAAAAATGGGATTTAAAACGGTTTCGGGCGAATTTTTAGAAGAAGGCGTAGTGCATGTTACTATGGAAAAGGAAATCTGAAATGAAAAAAGCATTAGTCATTTTTTTAATCCTTTTATTTCTTTTCGCACTTATAAGAATAGGCACGTCAACCTATGAAAACTATGTTCGAAAAGAAAATACATATACAAATCAGGGGGTGAATTAATTGGGTACAGTAAAAGTGGCACAAAAGTCAGGCTACTGCTTTGGAGTAAGCAGGGCAATCGAAATGGTAAATAAAGGTATAGCGGATAATAAAAAAATTGCAACACTCGGCCCGATTATTCACAATACAAGCGTTACGGAAGAGCTTTCAAAAAAGGGCGTCAGGGTGATAAATTCCCCAAGCGAAGCAAATGTTGGCGAAACTGTCGTTATCCGCAGTCACGGCGTGCCTCTTTTGTGGCAAAGAGAGCTTGAGGAAAAAAACGCAAGCATAATTGATGCAACCTGCCCGTTTGTAAAGAAAATCCATAACATTGTAAATAAAGCTTACGGGGAAGGGAAAAACATCGTAATTATCGGTGATAAAAACCATCCGGAAGTAATCGGAATAAACGGTTGGTGTAAAAACAGTGCGCAAATAATCAAGACAGAGGAAGAGGCAAAAAATCTGTCATTTTCAGACGAAAAAGAGGTATGTGTTGTATCTCAAACAACGTTTGAAAGAGAATTATGGAAAAAAATTACGAAAATTATAAAAAACACTTGCAAAAGTAGTATGATATTTGATACAATATGTGAGGCTACGAATGAAAGGCAAAAATATACTGCGCTTCTTGCAAAAGAAAGTGATGTGTTTGTGGTTGTCGGCGGAAAGCACAGCTCGAATACAAAAAAGCTTTATGATATTGCAAGTGAGTTCTGCCCTAAAACCTTTTTGGTGGAGGAGGCAAAGGATTTGCCAAAGGGGATAGTAACTTCCCGTGATTTTGTAGGCATAGCTGCCGGTGCATCAACACCGGAGCATATAATTAAGGAGGTTTTGGAAACCATGGTAGAAGAAATGAACGAAAAAATTAATGGAAATGGAGAGCCTACGTTTGCCGAGGCATTTGAACAATCCCTCGTCACTTTAAATACAGGTGAAATTGTAACGGGTACAGTTATCAGCATTACCCCTACAGATGTGTATGTTGACCTTGGATACAAGGCTGACGGTGTTATTCACGCGGATGAGCTTACTGATGACCCGTCACAGAACCCTTGCGATGTAGTAAAGGTCGGCGATGAGATTGAAGTATTCATCGTGCACGTAAATGACGTAGAAGGTTACGTTAAGCTTTCAAAGAAGAAAATCGATGCAATGAAGGGCTGGAAGACAATAGAGGCCGCTTACGAATCAGGCGAAATTCTTGAAGGCCGCATTGTTGAAAATGTTCAGAGAGGCGTTATCGTAACATCAAACGGTTGCAGAATTTTTGTTCCTGCATCACAGGCAAGTGAAAGATACACAAGTGACCTTGACTCACTTGTTGGACAAGATGTAAGATTTAAAATTATCAACATCCGTGAAGAAAGACGCGGTAAGAAAGCAATCGGTTCAATTAAGACTGTTGCAGTTGAAGAAAGAAATGCTAAACTTGCTGAATTTATGGCTGATGTTGAAATCGGAAAGATTTACAAGGGTACAGTTAAGACTCTTACAAACTTTGGTGCTTTCGTTGATATCGGCGGTGTTGACGGACTTATCCACATCTCACAGCTCAGCTGGAAGAGAATTAAAAACCCTGCAGAAGTACTTAATGTTGGCGACAGCGTAGAAGTAAGCATTCTTGATGTAAATAAAGAAACAAATAAGATTTCTCTCGGCTACAGAAAAGCAGAAGACAACCCCTGGGAAATTGCAAAGAACAAATTTAATGTAGATGACATTGTAAATGTTAAGGTTGTTCGTCTTGTTCCTTTTGGTGCATTTGTTGAGCTTATTGACGGTGTTGACGGACTTATCCACATTTCACAGATTGCAGATAAGAGAATCGGCAAGCCTGCAGATGTTCTTACAGTTGGCGAATTTGTAGATGCTAAAATTACAGAAATCGATTGGGAAGCTAAGAAGATTGGTCTTTCAATCAGAGTTCTTATTGAGAAAGAAAAGCAGGAGGAAGAAACTTCTACAGAAGAAGCTCCCGCTGATGTTGAAATCTCAACAGAAGAATAAAAACAAAATGGCGCTATAGTTACTATAGCGCCATTTTTTTATTGACAACATCGAATTTAAGTTATATAATAACCATATATGAATATAAAGGCGATGACAAAGACAGTAGCCGGATATAAAAGATTGAGCGAGTCGGGGATGGTGTAAGCCCGATATCAAGTAGTGTCCGGTGAATATCACTTTCGAGCTGCACTGCTGAAAGCTTTTGCAACTAAGCGGTGACGTGGGGTTTCAACGTCAGAGAAACGCATATGTCAGTATGCTAATATGGTGGTGCGATATAACTTCGTCCTATTAGTAGGGCGGAGTTTTTTATGTATTAAATAAATGGGGGATTACTAATGTATAACAAAGTAGACTCAAGTATGGATTTCGTTGCACGTGAAAAAAAGGTGGGCGAATTCTGGCGTGAAAACAAAATTTTCGAAAAAAGTATTAAAAACCGTGAGGGAGCAGAAACCTACACCTTCTATGACGGGCCTCCGACTGCAAACGGAAAGCCTCATATAGGTCACGTTTTAACGCGCGTTATCAAGGATATGATTCCGAGATATCGCACTATGAAGGGCTATAAGGTGCTTCGTAAGGCAGGATGGGATACGCACGGCCTTCCTGTTGAGCTTGAGGTTGAGAAAATCCTTGGTCTTGACGGGAAAGAGCAGATTGAGGAATATGGCCTCAAACCCTTTATTGATAAATGTAAGGAAAGCGTATGGAAATACAAAGGTATGTGGGAGGACTTTTCGCAGACCGTTGGATTCTGGGCAGATATGGATGACCCGTATATAACATACGACAATAACTTTATCGAGTCAGAGTGGTGGGCGCTTAAGCAGATTTGGGACAAAGGCCTTCTTTACAAAGGCTTTAAAATTGTGCCTTATTGCCCAAGATGCGGAACGCCCCTTTCTTCTCACGAGGTTGCGCAGGGATATAAAAGCGTAAAAGAACGCTCTGCGGTAGTTCGCTTTAAGGTTAAAGATGAGGATGCATATTTCCTCGCATGGACAACAACTCCCTGGACACTTCCCTCAAACACTGCGCTTTGCGTAAACCCTGATGACACCTACTGCAAAGTAAAAGCAAATGACGGCTACACCTACTATATGGCAGAGGAACTTCTTGATAAGGTGTTGGGAAATTTAGCAACGGAAGACGCCCCCGCATACGAAATTCTTGAAAGCTACAAGGGTATTGACCTTGAATATAAAGAGTATGAGCCTCTTTACGACTGCGTAAAGCCTATTTGCGAAAAGCAGGGCAAGAAATCTCACTTTGTAATGTGCGACAGCTACGTAACAATGACAGATGGTACGGGCGTTGTTCACTGTGCGCCTGCATTTGGTGAAGACGATGCAAGGGTTGGAAGACGCTATGACCTTCCGTTTATTCAGCTTGTTGATGCGCAAGGTAATATGACAGAAAATGCGCCGTCTGCAGGAAAGTTTGTAAAGGATGCAGACCCTGAAATTTTAATGGACCTCGACGGGCGCGGACTTTTATTTGATGCACCGAAGTTTGAGCATGACTATCCTTTCTGCTGGAGATGTGACACACCGCTTATTTATTACGCGAGAGAGTCTTGGTTTATCAAGATGACAGAGGTTCGTGATGACCTTATAAGAAACAATGATACAATTAACTGGATTCCTGAAACAATCGGTAAAGGCAGATTTGGTGACTGGCTTAAAAACGTTCAGGACTGGGGCGTAAGCCGTGACAGATACTGGGGAACACCGCTTAATATCTGGGTTTGTGAATGCGGTCATAAGCACTCAATCGGCTCAATTAAAGAGCTTCGTGAGCTTTCAGATAACTGCCCTGAAAATATTGAGCTTCACCGTCCGTATATTGATGAGGTTACAATTAAGTGTCCCGAGTGCGGAAAACAAATGCATCGCACAAGTGAGGTTATTGACTGCTGGTTTGACTCCGGCGCAATGCCTTTTGCACAGTGGCACTATCCCTTTGAAAATAAAGAGCTTTTTGAAGAGAACTTCCCCGCAAACTTCATAAGTGAAGCGGTTGACCAGACTCGTGGCTGGTTCTATTCACTTCTTGCAATTTCAACTCTTATATTTAATAAAGCGCCTTACGAAAATGTAATCGTGCTCGGTCACGTGCAGGACGAAAACGGACAGAAGATGTCAAAGTCAAAGGGGAATGCAGTTGACCCCTTTGATGCACTTCAAAAGCACGGTGCTGATGCAATCAGATGGTATTTCTACGAAAACAGTGCGCCGTGGCTTCCGAACAGATTCCATGCAGGTGCGGTTGACGAAGGTCAGCGCAAGTTTATGGGAACTCTTTGGAATACCTATGCATTTTTCGTGCTTTATGCAAATATTGACGAGTTTGATGCTACAAAGTATACTCTTGATTATGATAAGCTTTCCGTAATGGATAAGTGGCTCATTTCAAAGCTTAATACACTTATAAAGACAGTTGATAATTATCTTGAAAATTACAAAATCACAGAATGTGCGCGTGCAATCGCAGTATTTACTGATGAACTGAGTAACTGGTACGTAAGAAGATGCCGTGCGCGTTTCTGGGGCAAGGAAATGACTCAGGATAAGATAAACGCTTATATGACGCTTTACACTGCACTTGTTGAAACAAGCAAGGTTGTAGCGCCCATGATTCCTTTCATGGCAGAAGAAATTTACAGAAACCTTGTATGCTCAATAGATAAAAATGCGCCTGAAAGCGTGCATCTTTGCGATTTCCCCGCATTTGATGAAAGTAAAATCAATAAAGACCTTGAAAACGATATGGAGCTTCTACTCGATATCGTAGTACTTGGCAGAGCTGCAAGAAATGCGGCATCGGTTAAAAACCGTCAGCCAATCGGAAAGATGCTTGTTAAATCAGAAAAAACACTTCCCGATTACTTTACTGAAATCATTGCAGATGAGCTTAATGTAAAGAAAGTAGAGTTTACCGACAATATCCGCGAATGCACAACCTACAGCTTTAAACCACAGCTTAAAACAGTTGGTCCAAAGTACGGCAAATACCTTAACCTAATCCGTGAAAAGCTCTCCTCTCTTGACGGAAACAGTGCGATGGATGAGCTTAATGAAAAAGGCGCTATCACCTTTGACGGAGGAGATGCGGTAATTTCTCTTACAAAGGATGACCTTCTTATTGAAGCAGCACAGGTTGAAGGCTTTATGTCTGAAAGCGACTTTGGTATTACAGTAGTTCTTGATGTTCGCCTTACAGATGAGCTTATTGAGGAAGGTTTTGTCCGCGAAATCATAAGCAAGCTTCAGACAATGCGTAAGGATTCAGGCTTTGACGTTATGGATAATATCAAGGTTTACGTGCGCGGAAACGAAAAGATAGAAACTATTATGAATAAAAACGCCGAAGAAATTAAAAATGACGTTCTCGCTACCGAAATTTCAAGTGCAGATTGTGAAAGCTACAAAGAATGGAACATTAACGGCGAAAAGGTAGAACTCGGCGTTGTTAAAAATGGGTAAAAGAGGCAGGTAAATGATAAACGTACTCGAGATAGTAAATACACACGGGGTGCGCGGTGAGGTAAAAGCGCTTCACTACACTGACGGCGATGTATTCTTCAAAAAAGTAAAAAAGCTTTATACTAAAGAAGGACGCGAATTTACCATAAAGGGATGGCGCTTTCAAAAGGGCGCCGTTCTTTTAAAGCTTGAGGGTGTAGACACCATGGAGGATGCCCAGAGACTTAAGTTTACAGAGCTTTTTGCAAAAAAAGAAGACCTTCCTAAACTTAAAGAGGGCGAGTACTATTTTTACGAACTTATAGGGCTTAATGGAATTTTGCCTGACGGCACAGTTTTCGGGCGAGTGACAGACGTAATCGAAAACACTGCGGCAAATATCATTGAATTTACCAAAGGAGACGCTAAAAAGGCACTTGTGCCGAATGTAGATGAATTCGTAAAAAAAGTTGATATCCCGAATGGTACTATCGAAATAAAGCCCATAGAAGGACTGATTGATTAAAAATGAAATTCAGTGTACTTACTTTATTTCCTGAAATGTTTAATGTGCTTAACGAAAGCATAATCGGGCGCGCAGTAAAAAAAGGAATAATTGAAACCGAATTTATAAATATCCGTGATTTTTCAAAGGATAAGCACCGCCGTGTTGACGATTATCCATACGGTGCGGGCGGCGGGATGGTTATGGCACCTCAGCCGATATATGATGCATACAAAAGCGTCATAGGCGAAAATCGCCCCCATACAATCTATATGTCACCGCAAGGAAAAACGCTTACGCAAAAAAAGGCGAAGGAGCTTTCTTCTTATGAGCACATTGTTATTCTCTGCGGGCATTATGAAGGGGTAGACGAAAGAGTGCTTGAAGAAATCGTGGATGAGGAAGTTTCAATCGGAGATTACGTTTTAACAGGTGGGGAAATTCCCGCAATGGTCCTTATTGACTGCGTTTCAAGAATGGTTCAGGGCGTGCTTGACAGCGAAGAAACTGCGCAAGCAGAAAGCCACTATAATGGCCTTTTAGAGTACCCGCAGTATACCCGTCCCCCCGAATTTATGGGCAGACTGGTTCCCGATGTGCTTCTTAGCGGCCACCACGCAAACATTGAAAAATGGAGGCGTGAAAAGTCAATAATTCGCACGGCTCAAAAAAGACCTGACCTTCTGGAAAGTGTTATCCTGACGGATGAGGAAAAGAAAATTTTAAGTAAAGAATAAAAAACAGTTAAAGGTGGCGGAAAACGTGGGTTTTCTGCCACCTTTTTTAGACTCCGATTGTTGACATTTGTCGTATTGACTGATATAATTATTTTGAGGATATATCCTCAAAATAAGGCAAAAGGATGGGTTAATTATGAGCTATACTTACAATGGTAAAACATCAATTCAGATTGCAGAAAATTTTATTGATTCCTTTATTTCCAAAAAGCCTGTAGATGTGCTTTGCCCAAATAAAGTTTCAAATTACATACAGGGCGTATTCCTTTTGGGACTTGAAAAGGTTTTTCTTGAAAACAACAAAAAAGAGTATGAAAATTACCTTGACGAATATTTTAACTGGGTTCTTGATGAAGATAAAAAGCTTAACAGAATTCCAGATCATTTCTGGTGCTCGCTTAATTCTCTTGACTTCCGCCAGATAGGAAATCTTCTTTTCAGATACTATGAAAACACAGGGGACAGGCGCTATCTTGATTCTATCGGGGAGCTTGTAGAAACTCTTAAAACAGATTATCCCACAAACTCTTACGGTGGATTTTGGCATATGAAGTCACACCCCAATCAGATGTGGGTTGACGGACTCTTTATGGCAGGTCCTCTTTGTGCAAGATACTCTGTTGTCAGCGGTAAAAAGGAATTTGGGGACACGGCAATTCATCAGGCTCGCCTTATGTACGAAAATATGCGTGACAAGAAGGATAACCTTCTCTATCACGGCTGGGATGACTCAAAACAGATTTCGTGGGCGGATAAGGAAACAGGACTTTCTGCGCACAAATGGGGAAGGGCACTCGGCTGGTTTGCAGTTGCAACGGTAGACATTCTTGAAATTTTAGGAACAGATTACAAGGATGCAGATATACTTCTTGGATACGTTAAGGAAATTTTTGAGGCGCTTAGCCGCGTTCAGCGCAAAAATGGCTTCTGGTGCCAGATCGTTGATATGCCTGAGGATGAGAATAACTGGGACGAAAGCTCATGTACCTCTCTTATAGCTTACTCAATGGCAAAGGCTGTAAGGCTTGGCTTTATTGATAAAAAGTATTTTGAAAATGTAAAGAAAGCTTACAATGCCCTTATAGATTCGCTCGAAACCAGGGAAGACGGTGAGCTTGTGCTTAAAAATGTGTGCGCAGGTACTAACATAGATGAAGGTACTTATGAGCACTACATAAACAGAGAAAAGGTGGAAAATGATATGCACGGTGGTGGAGCATTTCTCCTCCTGTGCGCAGAAATGAATAAGTGCAAATAACTCTGAAAAGGAGGCAGACTATGCTGAAAAACAGAATAAAAAAACTAATAGCATCATTTGTAATAATCGCGCAGGTTTTCTGTATTACTCCTGCTTTTTTGGGAAATACAAGTGCCTCTGCAAGTTCATTTGATTATTTTGAAAATACAGGTAACGAAAACGCATACATATTCTTTGATTCAAGCTTAGGTGCAAGTCATATATCGTACCGTGAAGATATTAGTGGTGGCAGTAATTTTACACAGGATAAATTGAGCGGGAAGAGCTTTAACAACCTCTATTTTAATATTAGTGACTCCTTTTATACAAAAGGTACAGACACTGAATTTTTAATTTCAGTCGTATATTATGACTACTGGGATAATTCAGAAGATTTTATGCTTACCTACCATAATCTTTCAGGCGAAAAGGTTGAAGTTAGGATAGAAAAACAAAATCGTGAGGTTGGCTGGACAGTTGCAACAACAAGCATTAAAAACCCGGATTTTTCTAAAATGTATGAAACAGGTATTGCCAAAAACAAGGCATCATTAAGGCTTTCCTGCCCGGGTGCAAACCCAATCAGAAAAATTGAGATAGCAAACTTCTCAAAGCTCAGGCGTGACAAAAAGAGTTCAAGTATGACTGCACTTGGTTCGACTGCGGCAGAAAATCTTTTTGAACTCGGTATTTTAACAGAGAATGAGGCAAATCTCTTTTTTGGGGAAGACCTTTTGGCGCAGAGCTCAAAGTATGAGCTTGAAATAATAAATAATGCATTTTCCGGAAAGGATGCCTCAATTTCAGAGTCGTTTAAGGGACAGCTTCTTACACAAAAAATGCTCCTTACAAGCTTTATCAGGCTTGCAGGTTACACCCCGCCAACAATCGGTGTGGTGGAATATGCAATCGGGAAAGGCATTATCGGCGCGGAGGAGTTTTTCCTTTCAGATGATGCGCCGGCTACGAGGTATAATCTTATAACACTTGCTAAGGCGTGCCTTTATTTTGACCCTGATCCTGATGACCATGTGTCCGAACTTCCAATATTTAAAAAGCTTCTTGAAAACGGAATTTTTAATGGCGTAGGTATTAGTAAATTAAGAAGCAATGGCTCAAAGGAAATGGTTGACGTTTATCTTTACGAGGATAAAAAGCTTGTGTCTTCCTTGAATGAGGGGATAGAGGGCGTTACGTATAACTTTGTAAATTACTATGGCGAAATGCTTTATCGTCCCTACCTTACTCTTAACAGCTGGTCAACGGGTGGAGAAGCCTTTGCCTGCGCGACTTTAGAAGAAGATTTGGGGCTTAACCCTTATCATCTTTATATGTATAACATTAAAACAAATACAATTCACTATATTGACGATATTTATTCTCGTGATGCGTGTGAGATAGTAAACGGTGAATACATTTACTATCTGAAAAAATCTGAAACAGCAGAAGGACAAGTTCAGTCAAGTATATGGAAAAAGCACGTATCCCAGGATGATGAACCTGAGCTTGTAATAGAAATTCCCATTGGTTCGCCAAGCCCTACAATGCATATAACAAATGACGGGCGATACGTTTCAGTTGCAGGCAAAACAGATTATTTCGATATTCCCGAGGGAACAACGCTTCTCGGTACTTTAGACCTTGAAACAGGTGAGTATAAATACACCTATTACTCATATAACTACTCTAATGTAGTAAGCCATATTCAGATTAACCCCGAGTACCCTGATCTTTTGTTCTTTGCGCACGAAGGAGACGGGGATGAATTCCGCCTTGAATTTAATTACACAAATATTGAAGAGCGTGCAAATATTATGAACCTTGATACCAGTGAGGCTACACCTATTCATCAGGGGCATATAGAGGAAAAGGACCAGGGATTCTTTACGTTTTCTCATGAACAGTGGTCTCACGACGGAGAGTATCTGTACGTTACAAATTTAGGCGGACGAACAACCGATGCGCCCATAAGAGGTGTTGTCAGAGTAAATAAGGACGGAACGCATCGTAAGTACTACGATTATGAACTTCCGGATTTTCTGCATGATCAAAAAATTTACCTTAGCAGCAATCACTCATCTCCAAGCGGAGATAACAGATATTTTTCAGTCGACAATGCAGAGGTTTCTATTTTAAGTGCGCAAACGCATCAGATATTTCCTATATGTCAGCTTCCCGCTTCAGGAAAAGGTCATCCCTATCACGCGCACGCCGTAATTGCAAGCGATAGTTACGTTGTAAGCTGGGGTGACGTTACACAGGATGAACAAATGGTTTTAGGCGTTGCGTGGTATGATTTTTCCCATTTAGATGACACTATTTTAGCCGAGGGTGGAAGATTTAGCCTCAACGAAGATATTGAGTATGTAAGATACCACGAAACAAGGGATAAGTACCCCGAGCTTCTTGCAGATATAACAGAGGAAACCAAGGATGGTAAAAATGCTCTGTATGCACCTGAGGGGAAAAACATATATCTTGACATAAACGAAAATATTGTTGACTCTTCTGACGAAACTGTAAAAATAACATTTGAATACTATGATGATTCCACTGAGCCTATAACTCTTTCCTACACAAAAGGCTATAGAGAAAGAAATGACCTTTGTGAAACTCTGAATATGTTTAAAACGGTTCAGAGAAATGGCTCAAACACATGGAAAACAGCATCATTGGTGATAGAAAGCGGAAATTTTGAAGGTATCGGAAAATATGAATCTGACTTTTCTATTACCGGGGCAGGCGGAGTATATATAGGGGATGTAAGGGCAGAAACCCTTTCCTCTTACAAAAATCAGGCCGCCATCGCATTTTCGCAGATAGAAGAAAATGCTGACGGATATATGATTTTTGGCAAGGTGTCAAAGAAAAAGGCCGATATACAAGGCATTAATGTTATAGGTGCATCGTTTGGAACTAATAAACAGCTTGGAAATGCCTCCATAGAAGCAGTTGACCTGTCAGTTGATTTTGTAGGAAACTTTACAATGCTTCTTCCAAAATCACCAAATAACGGTGAGGTTAAATTCTACGTGTGGGACAAAACTGCTTTCCCAAAACCCATGCGTGAAGAAACTGTATTAGTGGATTTAGACCTTCGTGCAGTTTCAAAGGCAAACGGCGTTTCACTTTCATGGAACAGTGTAGAAGGAACAGATACCTACGAAATCTATAAAGATGGCAAAAAAATTGCTGAAACAAGCGAAACTTCCTATAATGACAAATACTTTTCGACTGTTGAGGAGTTTCATAACGACTTTAAAAAGGAGTTCACAACAGACCACAGCTATCTGATAGTTGCAGGAAAGTATGTAAGCAAAAGCGTAAAGGCGTGTGCTGATACAAGCCTTATTAAGTATATTTCATTTTACAATAATACAAATGGTTCCTATGGAATTGAAACGGGAAGGTCTAATCCTTATGTAAAGGACGTTGCTGCACTAAACAAGGAAAGCCATGGAATAAGGATGAGTAGCCATCTTCCCGACAGTAATATGGGGGACCTTAATCCTTACGAGAATATAGTTCTTCCGGAAACATATTCCCGATTCTTTTATAACGAGGGAAAAACAAGCACATACAAAACAAGATTTGTAGGTGGCGGAGAAGATGAAAACACTTTCTTTGCCGACAGAAACGGCCTGCGACTTGTGACGGCTACCTGTGCTGACAGAGCAACGATTGTTTCTTACCTAAAGAAAAATACAAATGCAGGAAAAGCAGCCTCAACTGCAATCAGTGATTCAACAACAGGAAGCGGATATACCTGTGTAACTACAAAGCCGTTTGGCGTTGTTGAAAGCTTTGGAAGTAGCGGGGCGGAGGAGTATGTTGTGCTTCTGACTGCCAGAGTTCCCAATTCTGACAGCATAAATCTTTTTGAAGTAACAACAAAGGTTCCGACCAATACCCGTAACACAGCAACCGACAGCTCCTGGGCAGAGGTTGCGGAGGCGGTTCCCTATGCAAATGGAACTGATGAAATAATACGCGTTTATCACGGAACGACAGGGCGTGAAACAGGCAGGTCATTTACTCCCGCAGAAGACAACAAGTTCTCTGACCCGGGCTATAAAACTGATGTAACGGTATTTAAAAATATGTTCTACACATATGAGTTTAACATTAAAGCTTATTTTGGTGATAAACTTGTAAATACAGGTGTTGATAATTACTGGAAAAATGATGTCGGGTGCGACTCAAACATCCGCTTTGTAGCAGATGAAGAAAGCGCAAACGGTGACACCGCAACCGTCAGAAGTATAGCATTTATTAAAGCTAACGATTATATTAAATAAAAAAAGAAAAACGGTGCAGAAATTCTCTGCACCGTTTTTTTATAAAATATGCCATAATCCGCAAAAAACCACGTCTTTTCATTGACATTAATGCTAAAAAATTATATAATGATTGTATATATTTACAAAAAAAGAAGGGTATCCGAATGACAGAAAAAGAATGGATTTTTCCAAGTGAAAATATAGATGAAGAGCTTGTTTGTGAGTATGCAAAAACCTTTGAAATCCCTAAAATTGTTGCAAGGGTTCTTATTAACAGAGGCTTTACGGATATAAATGAAACAAAGAAGTTCCTAGATAAAAATTCGAGCAGTTTCTATTCAGCATTTTTACTTCGCGATATGGACAAAGCAGTCGAGAGAATAAATAAAGCTATAGAAAACAATGAAAAAGTTGTAGTTTACGGTGACTATGATGTGGACGGGATTACTTCAACTGCACTTGTAGTTGAGTTTCTCAGGTCCTGTGGGGTAGAGACAGATTACTATATCCCCGACAGAAAAGATGAGGGCTATGGAATAAATAAAAAAGCGATTGATAAAATAGCCAAAGACGGGGCAACACTTTTAATAAGCGTTGACACAGGTATTACTGCCTATGAAGAAACAAAATATGCCAAAGCGCTTGGGATTGACGTTATAATTACAGATCATCACGAATGTAAAGATACTCTTCCCGAGGCAATAGCCGTAATTAACCCTAAAAGAAATGACAGTGAGTATCCCTTTAAGGATTTGGCGGGCGTTGGTGTTGCATTTAAACTTGTCTGCGCTGCAAGCGGAAAAAGTGAGGGCGAAATCCTGAGTCAGTATGCAGATATCGTTGCACTCGGAACGATTGCGGATGTGGTTTCACTTAAAGATGAAAACAGAATTATTGCCGCAAGAGGTATGGAAAAAATTGCCGAGAACCCAAATATTGGGCTTTCGGCTGTTATATCAACACTTTCTCTTAAGCAAAAATGGAATAACTGCGCGGTTGTAAGTTATTCACTTGCACCCCGCCTCAATGCAGCAGGAAGAATGTCAAATGCCAAATCGGCGGTAGAGCTTCTTTTAACAAGGGATGAAGAAAAGGCCGAGGAGCTTGCAGTAAAGCTTGATGAGGAAAACAAGACAAGACAGCAGGTAGAAAAAAAGATTTTTGAACAGGCAGTTGAAATGCTTAATGACTACGATATTTCAAAGAAAAAGGTGCTTGTCCTTGCTAAACGTGACTGGCACCATGGCATAATCGGGGTAGTGGCATCACGCCTTTGCGAAAAGTATAATAAGACGTGTATTCTCATCTCTATTGAGGATGAGTGGTGCAAAAGCTCGGGAAGAAGTGCGGAGGGCTTTAACCTTTATGATGCGCTCACAGAATGCTCTGACATATTGGAAAAATTCGGCGGTCACGCGTATGCCGCAGGCTTTTCTATAAAAGAGGAGTATATAAAAGAGCTTGACAGAAGACTAAATGACTTTGCAGGAAAGCACGAAACGGGCGAAATAATCCCCAAGCTTATGATTGATAGCTTAATTAATATAGAAGATATAGACGCATCAGTTATTCAGAAAACGCAGGTTCTTGCGCCCTACGGTGCAGGGAACAAAGCGCCAATATTTGCGCTTATGGATGTTACAATCGCAGATATCCGCCCCCTTTCAGAGGGAAAGCATGCAAGAATTTTAGTTGAAAGCTATGGTAAGCTTTTTGAAACCATTGCTTTTGGCGGCGGAAGTATTGTAAATGAATACCGCGTGGGCGATACGATAGACGTTGCAGGGGAGCTTAATATTAATCTCTATAACGGTCAGACAAGACTGCAGATGATTGTAAGCGGAATAAGAATGTCACATTTTAGCGTAAGCTCAGTTTTACCTGACAGGCGTGATTTTGCAGATATTTACCGCTTTTTAAAGAGCAGGGAAAATACAAAGTGTGAAATCCCCGACCTTCTTCGCACCCTTTCCAAAGCTATAGGAAGACGAATTATGAGAGAAAAGCTTATAAATGTGCTTCGTGTATTTAAAGACACAGAGATACTCGATTATTATAAGCTTGGAAATGTTTTGCAGATTGTTATGCATGAAACGGAAAAAGGAAAAAAGGTATCAATAGATAAAAGTGTGGAATACCAAAAAATAAAGAAAGAAGTAGAACTAATCTACAAATAAAAGAGTGAGTAATATGGACCTTGATTACGAAAAAGCATATGAAAAGTTAATAGAGAAAATAAAAAAGTACAACAAAAACATAGAGGCGGAAGAACCCAGAATACGCCGGGCTTTTGATAAATGCCGCGAGGAACACGGAAGCCAGCTTCGTCATTCGGGAGAGCCTTATTTTGTTCATCCCTACGAGGTGGCTTGTATTCTTGCTGATATGGAGCTTGACTCAGAAACAATAATTGCGGGGCTTCTTCATGATGTTATTGAAGATACCCAAACAGGATATGACGAAATAAAAAAAGAGTTTGGCGAGCAGGTTGCTTCTCTTGTGGAAGGCGTTACAAAGCTTGATAAAATCAAGTGCATATCAAAGGAAGAAGCGCACATAGAAAACTTAAGAAAAATGCTTATTGCGATGTCAAAGGATATACGCGTAATTCTCATTAAGCTTGCAGACAGACTTCACAATATGCGTACTCTTAAGCATATGTTTCCTGAAAAACAGCTCGAAAAGGCTAAGGAAACACTTGACGTATATGCTCCGCTTGCACACAGACTCGGTATTTCTAAAATCAAGATAGAGCTTGAGGATTTATCCCTTATGTATCTTGACAGCGTGGCATATCATGAGATTTTAGAGGGGCTTTCACGTAAGCAGACGGAACGTGATGCGTACGTTCAGAACGTAAGAAGTGTAATTCAGGAAAAAATGGATTCACTTAACATAAAATGTCATATTGTAGCACGTGCAAAGCATACCTACAGTATTTTCAGAAAAATGTTTAGCCAGAATAAAACACTTGACGAAATTTATGATCTTTTTGCAGTGAGAATTATAGTTGACACGATTTCCGAATGTTATGCTGTGCTTGGAATAGTGCATGAGGAATATAAACCTATGCCGGGGCGCTTTAAAGACTATATAGCTATGCCCAAGCCTAATATGTATCAGTCACTGCATACAACCGTAATTGGACCTGACGGGCATCCCTTTGAAATACAAATACGAACATGGGATATGCACCGAGTGGCAGAACGCGGTGTCGCAGCGCACTGGAAATATAAAGAAGGTAAAACGGCAGACACCAAAAATCTTGAATGGGTTGATAAGCTCCTTGAAATCCAAAATGATGTAGTAGACCCTGAGGACTTTATGCGCACCCTTAAAATAGATATGTTTGCGGATGAGGTTTTTGTGTTTACTCCAAAAGGTGATGTTATAAGTCTTCCTGCGGGGTCAACGCCTATTGACTTTGCCTTTTATATCCATTCAGCAGTCGGATACAAAATGTCGGGCGCTAAAGTAAATTCAAAGATTGCAACTCTTGACTATAAGCTTCAAAACGGAGATATAGTTGAGGTAATAACAGGCGGTGCAAGTAAGGGCCCCAGTAAGGATTGGCTTAAGATTGTAAAAACCAGTACTGCCAGAAATAAGATAAATGCATGGTTTAAAAAGGAAAACCGCGAGATAAATATTGAACGCGGAAAAGATGCGGTAGAGTACGAATTCAAGAGGCTTGGAATAGCGCAATCAAAGCTCTTTAAAAGCGAATACCTTGACACTATGCTTAAGCGTTACGGCTTTGCAAATGTTGATGAAATGTATGCGGCAATAGGATATGGCGGAATTACGGCAGCAAAGATTGTTGCCCGTCTAAATGACAGCTATATGAAAGAAAATAAAGAGCCTGCCGCAGAAGTTTTTGTTTCAAGTCAGACTCAAAATAAGAAAAGGAACAACGAATTTGGCATTGAGGTACGTGGCGTTGATAACTGTTTAGTCAGACTTTCTAAATGTTGTAACCCCGTCCCGGGAGATAAAATAGTAGGGTTTATTACAAGAGGGCGCGGTGTAAGTGTTCACAGATGCGACTGTGTAAATGTTGACGTTGCGAAAATATCCGAAGAAGACAAAAGCCGTATGATTGAATGTGAGTGGCTTGACTCTGTCGGAAGCTCCTTTGATGCCGAGCTTTCACTTCAGTGTACTAACAGAAATGGAATCCTGGCTGATGTTATTTCGGCAATAGCGGAGGAAAAAATAAACCTTGTTGCTGCAAATGCACGTCCCGTTAAAGACAGAACGGCGCTTATTGATATAACCATTTCGGTTGGAAGTAAGCCTGAGCTTGATGCACTTATCAAAAAGCTTCACAGAGTTCCCGGCGTGTACGAAATAAAGAGAACAATACAGTAAATGGAGAATGTTTATGATAATTGAATGTATACCGGTAGGAGAAATAGAGGCTAACTGCTATCTTTTGACAGATAACGGTTACTGCGCTTTGATTGACCCGGGTGACGAGGCAGAAAAAATCATAAAAAGAATTAAAGAAAATGGCGCATCTCTTTGCGCCATTATTCTTACGCATGGCCATTTTGACCACATCGGCGCGGTAGACAGAATAAAAAAAGAAACAAATGCTACCGTCTATATCCATAAGGAAGACGCGCAAATGCTTTCCGATAATGAAAAAAACCTCGCAAATTATTTTGGGAGAAGTGTTGAAAGTGCAAAAGCAGATGTTCTTTTAGAGGATGAAAGCGTGATAGAAAAAGGGCCGTTTAAGCTCAAAGTATATCACACCCCCGGTCACAGTGAGGGCGGGATATGTATTTATTGTGACGGAAATTTGTTTACGGGTGACCTTTTGTTTAAAAATTCAATCGGGCGCTTTGACTTTGGAAACGTGAGAGTAGAGCTTAAGAGTCTTAAGCATATTATGGATATTTTTGAAGATACCACGCGCGTTTTCCCCGGCCACGGTGAAGAGACCACAATAGGGGATGAACGAAAGAATAATCCGTATATAGTAAATCATATAAATTAATTATATTGGAATGAATTTTGATGAAAATAACTACAAACGGCCACTCCTTTGAAGATGCCATTCGCCAGATAATTCAGCTTTTTTTCAATCTTTCGGAAGATATTGAGGTAATATCCTCCTTTACGAGTAAGGGAGATACTCATTTAGCGAAAGCAAAACTTATAATCGGCTCAAAAAAGGCAGAGGGAGAAGCTTGCGAAAAAATAAAAGGAATAGTTAAAAGAGAAATAAGTGACTTAATAAAAAAATCAGTTTTTCTTGCCTGTAAAAAGCTTTCTGATATGCCGACTCCGTGGGGCGTGTCCACTGGTATCCGTCCCGCAAAAACTGCCAGAATGATGCTTGATGAGGGAAAGAGTGACGAAGAAATAATCTCATTTATGGAGTCTTACCTCTGGACACAGGAGGATAAGGCACACCTTTCGCTTGAGGTTGCAAAAAGGGAAAAGAAGCTTCTTACAAAAAGGCATCCTCAGGGGATAAGCCTTTATATAGGAATACCCTTTTGCCCGACAAGATGCGCTTATTGCTCATTTATATCACAGGCAAAAAAGCATAACGATCAGTTTATGGAAAGCTACGTTTATGCTCTTATGCGTGAAATTGAGGAATGCGGAAAAATAGCAAAAGAAAATAATTTAATTCCCGAAACCGTATATTTCGGAGGGGGCACCCCGACAACACTTCCCACAGAAAGCTTAAGAATGCTTATTAAAAAGGTGAAGGAGTCATTTGATACCTCCTTTGTGCGCGAATTTACGGTTGAAGCAGGAAGACCTGACACCTTTTCTTATGAAATGCTTGATATGTTTAAGGACGAAGGCGTTTCGAGAATCAGCATAAATCCGCAGACAATGAACCAAAAAACGCTTGATAAAATCGGGCGCAAACATACGGTAGAAGAAACAGTAGACGCTTTCAAGATGGCAAAAAAATATAATTTCAGCATAAATGCCGATGTTATAGCTGGGCTTCCGGATGAAAGCGTGGAGGATTTTGAGTATACCTTAAATGAGCTTATAAAGCTCGTGCCCGATGCAATTACGGTGCACACGATGTATTTAAAGCGCGCGGCAAAGCTTATTGACGAATTTGAAAAATACAGATTTACCCAAAGCGCATCAAGGATGATGGAAATTGCAAACCGGAAAATGCGCGAGTGGGGATATAATCCGTATTACCTTTATAAACAGAAAAACACGCTCGGAAACCTTGAAAACGTGGGCTTTTCCAAAGAGGGACACGAGTGCCTTTATAACATATATATTATGGAGGAGGTACACACCGTACTTAGCATGGGCGGCGGTGCATCTACAAAAATGGTATATGGCGACAGAATAGAAAGAATTTTCAATCCCAAAGAGGCAGCTGACTACACAAACAGAATTGATGAAATAATAGAAAAAAAGAAAATCAATTTTAGGTGAGGGTTTTATGATAAATATTTATGTTGACAACAAAGAGTATTCCGTAAATGAAGGATGTACAGTAGAGGAATTTTTAAGTACCAACAATAAAAAAAGTGAGGTTCTGGCATATAAGGTAAATAATGTCATACGTGACCAAAACTATGTATTTAAGAATAATGACAAGGTAGATTCCCTTACGATCGCAACGGATGAAGGGTATCTTATCTATAAGGAAACGCTCATTTTAGTTTTAATAAAGGCGGTAGAAACGCTTTACGGCCGTGCACCCGTAAGCATAAGGCAATCGGTAAATAAGTCGACATATTTTGAAATGGTGATAGACGAAGAAAAAGGCGTAACCGCTCAAAGAATTAAAGACGAGATGAAAAGAATCACAGAGGAAAATATGCCCTTTGAATGCTTTGAAACGGACACAAAAACCGCATCGGAAATTTTTGAAAAAACAGGATTTTCAGAACGCGCAAAAGAGGTTTTGCTTCTTCCCGCAAAAAGTATAAAGCTTTGTAAAGCGGGGGAAAGGTATCATATAACTTATCAGTCAATCGCATATAATGTATGCGCAGTAAGTAATTTTGACCTTATTTCCTATGAAGACGGGTTTCTTCTTCGCTACCCCACCAACTATTCAATAAACGAAATCCCGCCTGTCGTTTCAAGCAGGAAAATATATCGCGCAATGGAGGATTACCGCGACTGGGCGCAAACGCTTGGTGTAAGTGACGTTTTTTCACTAAACAGCATTATAAGGAATAAAAAAGGCAGTGACATTATAAATCTTTCAGAAGGCCTTCACGAAAAGCGCCTTATAAAAATTGCCGACAAAATAAAGGAAAACCGCGATATTAAAATTGTGCTGATTGCAGGCCCGTCATCCTCGGGAAAGACTACATTTGCAAACAGGCTTTGCCTTCAACTTCGGATAAATCACATTTCCCCGATTGTGATTTCACTTGATGACTACTATGTTGACGATAACCGTATGCCCCGAAATGAAAAGGGAGAGATGGATTTTGAATCGGTTGATGCGATAGACTATAAGCTTTTTAATGAGCATTTATCCCTTCTTGCTATGGGAAAAGAGGTAACTTTACCAAGGTATGATTTCAATATAAGAAAAAGTGTTAAGGGTGAAACCCTTAAGATAAATGAAGGTCAGGTAATAATAGTCGAGGGTATACACGCGCTTAACGAGCTTCTTACAAGTAAGGTTGAAAGAAAAAACAAATATAAAATATATTTAAGCGCGCTCACAAGCCTTTGTCTTGATGAGTACAACGTATTTTCGCCAACAGACAACAGACTTCTTCGCAGAATTGTGCGCGACAAGGCATTCAGAAACACAACTGCAGAGGAAACACTTGATTTATGGAAAAATGTAAGATTGGGAGAGCAAAAGTATATATTCCCATTTGAAGGCGAGGCAGACGAAGTGTTTAATTCATCACTCGTTTACGAGCTTGCAGTATTAAAAGAACCGGCGCAAAAGCTTCTGGAGGAGATTTCGCCCGAAAGCCGACACTATAGCCGTGTCAGAAGACTGTTAGAGCTACTTTCTTACTTTGAAAATCTTTCAAAGGATGATATCCCGCCCACATCAGTTCTTCGTGAATTTGTAGGGGGAAGCACAATAGTGAAATAAAAAAAAGGATGTAAACATCCTTTTTTTTATACAAATAATACATTCTCAAATATTTCATCTATCGTTTCATATATTCGATAGTTTTCCTTTTTATCGTGGATAATAATTTTTTTGGGCGAAATTGAAATAAGCGTGCTTAAAAGTATATCCTCCTCGGTAAAATTATCTTCTCTGGGCAGGTCAGAGGAATAAAGAAGAGTTATATCGCGCTTTAATCGGTTTAATATTGTAAAAGCGCCGTTCTCTTCTTTTATATGAATAACATCCTCCCGCGGGGATTGAACTGACACAAAAAAGCGGAGCATATCTAAAAATTCGTCATATTCACGAAGTGCAGCATACTCTTCGCCCGCATTTGTGCAAATGTCCTTAAGCTCATTTTTATAGCTTCCCAGCCTAAATGTCATAAATCCGCCTAAACTAAGGCTCTTATTTTCTAAAAGACATTTTTCCGCGCTTTCTTCAATGAGTGCCTTTCTTCTTTTGTAGTGAAGAAGATTTTTAATCTCATTTTCATCGGGAGTTGCATTTTTAAGAGCTATGGAAAAAATCTCCCTCCGTCCTTCTTCAGAAGACATCGGGAAGTTTTCTTCTGTAATATGATAAAGAAAGTTTCTTTCGTATTTATCCATTATTTCACTGCTTATCAGCTCTGCCAGAGCCTTTGCACTCTGATTATGGCGGAGCGTAATAACGGAATTTAAATCCAAATATATCACCTCTAAAAATTATGTAGCCATCAGTGGTATAATTGAACCGATATCGACAAGCTCTCCCTTTTTTAAAGACAGTGCACTAATACCTTTTTCCCCGAGCTTTTTTGAAAGGTATAAGCCGTCCTTATAGTGGTTAAGCTCGCCATTTACTAAAAGAGTTTTTTTATCCTGCATACACATACAGCCGCCGATAAAGCCCGAGGAAAAGCCCTCGAGAATTATTGACTCGTTTGTGCATTTTATTACCTCTATCCCCGTTTTTTCTGCTTCTTTTGAAATTGAGGCATCGCCCGTAATAATCGTATTTTCATCAATCGGGCAGATTGAGCATTTTGAATATCCCTGCTTTACGTGAATAAGGCTATATCCGTTTTTCTCTAAAAGATTTATTAAGATGCGGTCTGTGATATCTTTATTTAAAAAGCACCTTTTTCCCACTATACCAACATTATATGCGCAGTCCCCCGGATAGTGACTTTGAACACACAGATTTCCTTGTACCACTTTAAAGCCGTATCCCGAAAGTATATCCTTATAATATAAAAAAGTTTCGGGCGCGCAAACAAAGCTATCCTTTGAAACAGGGCATATTCCAAGGTCTGTGTGCTTTTGCATTGAGTAGGGAAGTGACGCAAGCCTTGGCGGAATTATTGTTTTTGCATTGGGGATATTGCAGTCCCCTATAAAAAGAGAAGCCCGACTAGCGGGCAAGTAAGGATAAATCATAATTATTATTTCACTTTTTTAATTAAATATTAGTCTTTGATAATTTTATTTGCAAGCTCTGTAGCCATTTTATACCCCTTATTCTGATAAGCCTGGTCATTTTCTCTTGGCTTATAGCGGAGTAAAAGATAATTGTTATCAGTAAGCACACCTGCTCTTTTAAGCATTTTATTGCCGTCAAGCTTAATTGCAACCTTTTTATCGCCTGATTTATAAATTCTATCTTCCGTAATATCTTCAGTGCACCAGGAGTCGATATCCTCAAAGGAGGTGTTATTTCCCTCGTTCCTTAAGTATTCGTCAAGATATTCCTTTTCTATGATGTAAATGTATGACTCACCCTCGCCTAAAACAAGGTTAAACTTTGTTGCGATTGCCATGTTATACTCAGGGTCAGCTTCATCATCATTTAAGAAGGAGAAAACGTCAAACCGAAGAAGCTTTTCGCCATTTTCATCTACATCGGGGCAAATTTCAGAAAAACTGTCTTGCACCTTCTGAATTTGCTTATCTGTGTAGTCTGTAAAACCTGCATAAGTAAGAGTAATGTCATATTCAGGTTCTGTAAGCTTCCCGTAAATTCCTGAAATTATAAAAATAATAGCCAAAACAACAACGATTGTATGGATTTTGTAATAGTGCCAGAAGTATTTCCACCATCTTTTAGTGAAACGCGGGGGGATTTTTCCGTATCTTTCTGCCATAACAAATACCTTCTTTCGTTTTTATTTAATAAGGGGCGTGTCAAAAACCGCCCCCTTATTTTATAACCACTCTACAGGACGGCAACTTGTAATTCCAAAATGATAAAGTATAGCATCAGCAATTCTTCTTGATGCATTTCCGTCACCGTATGGATTTACCGCCTTACTCATTTTCTGATATTCATTTTCATCCTTAAGAAGCTGGGATGCAAGGGAATAGATAATATCTTCACTTGTACCCGCAATTTTAACAGTGCCTGCAACAGTTGCCTCAGGTCTTTCAGTTTCACCGCGAAGCACCAAAACGGGCTTTCCGAGTGACGGCGCCTCCTCCTGAAGTCCGCCTGAATCCGTCAGGATAAGATGCGATTTATTTATAGCATTATGAAGCACGTCTACATCAAGCGGGTCTATAAGATGAACACGTGGGTTATTTCCCAAAATAGAAAACGCCGTTTCGCGAACTGCGGGGTTTAAGTGTATGGGATAAACAACCTCAACATCAGGGAAATCACGCACAAGGCGAAGCACTGCACGGCAGATATTTTCAAGCGGTGCACCAAGGTTTTCCCTTCTGTGCGCAGTCATAAGAATAATGCGCTTGTTCATATCAATATTTTCAAGCGGTGTGCCTTTAAATGAAAAGTCACGCTTGATAGTCGTTTTAAAAGCATCGATTACAGTGTTTCCAGTCACAAAAATAGTATCAGGGTTTATTCCCTCATTAATAAGATTTGCCCTGTTGTTTTTTGTGGGAGAGAAATGAAGGTCCGCAATAGCGCCTGTAAGACGGCGGTTCATTTCTTCAGGAAACGGGAAGTATTTATCGTATGTTCTAAGGCCTGCTTCTACGTGACCGACCTTGATTTTGTTATAATAAGCCGCCAGACTTCCGGCAAAGGTTGTGGAAGTATCTCCATGAACAAGCACCAAATCAGGCTTTTCCTGAGCAAATACTTCAGAAAGACCATTAAGTGCCTTTGTGGTAATAGAAGCAAGAGTCTGCCTTTCTGACATAATGTTAAGGTCAAAGTCAGGCTTTATATTAAAAAGGTTAAGCACCATATCAAGCATCTGGCGGTGCTGCGCGGTAACACATACCTTGCAATCAATAGAAGGGCGTGACTGAAGCTCATAAATAAGCGGCGCCATTTTGATTGCCTCAGGTCGTGTGCCGAAAACTGTAAAAATCTTAATCATATTGTATCCTCCTCAAATTGAGTAGTTATTTTTCGTGCTTATCCGTAAAAACTTCTATAATTTTTGGTGTAAAGTATAAAAATCCCACAAGTGCAGCAAGAATAAGAAGAAATACCCACCATGCTACTGCGCCTGTTGTTATAAGCAAAACTGCACCTGCGCAAAGAATAACGCAAAGGAGATATATAATTATAACTGCTTGCTTCTGCGAAAAACCGCAGTCAATAAGGCGGTGGTGCAGATGCCCCCTGTCAGGCGACATTATGGGTTGATGGTTTTTAAGCCTTCTGAGTATTGCAGAAAAGGTGTCAAAAAGCGGAAGTCCCAAAATTAAAAGGGGAGAGGCAATACTTATAACGGCGTACCCCTTAAAAAGACCTTGTACGGAAATCGTTGCAAGCGCAAATCCTAAAAAGAGTGCGCCCGTATCTCCCATAAAAAGCTTTGCGGGATTAAAGTTATAGGGTAAAAATCCAAAGCATGCACCTGCAAGCGCGCTTGTTACAAAAGCTACTTCAGGCTCTCCTACAATAAGAGCAATAGATAAAAGCGTAAGCGCAGAAATAGATGAAACACCGCAGGCAAGTCCATCAAGCCCGTCAAGAAGATTTACGGCGTTGGTTACGCCGACTATCCATATGATAGTAAGCGGAATACTCAGCCAGCCAAGTGCCACGTAGCCATATTCTGAAATAAATGACGGCACCTTTATAAATTCAATTCGTACACCGGCAATTACCGGGAAAAGAGCAGACAGGCACTGAACTAAAAACTTAAATTTAGCGCCGAGGGTATATATATCGTCAAATATGCCGAGCACCACAATAACAAAGGCGCCCAGAAGCATTCCCAAAAACTCTTTTTCAATATCAACAAACCAGAGTGCACTTATTAAAAAACCAAAGAAGATAGCAAGTCCGCCAAGTCTTGCAGTAGGTTTTTTGTGCATTCTGCGATTATCCTTCGGAACATCAATTGCGCCAACCTTAAAGGCCAGATTTTTAACAAAAGGTGTTGCGATAAAGGTCAAAACATATGCAATTATAAACGGAAATATTATGCTTGTCTGCATAAGAGCACCTCTTTACTTAAGTATAAATCCAACCTTTTTCTTTACCTTGTTTAATGTGCGAGCGCTGATGGAATTTGCCATTTCTGCGCCTTTTTTATAGATTGATTCAAGATAATCCTTGTTTTTCATAAGGTCATCATAACGCGCCTGAATGGGAATAAGATGCTCACTTACGGCTTCTGCAACCGCACCTTTAAATTCACCATAGCCCTTTGATGAAAAATCATTTACCGCTTCATCAATAGTTTTACCTGTAATGGTAGAATATATGGTAAGGAGATTATTAATTCCGTCTTTACCCTCTCTGTAGGCAATTTCGCCGTCAGAATCAGTAACCGCGCGTTTGATTTTTCTTACTATATCCTCAGGCTTATCTAAAAGTGCGATGCAACCGTTTGGATTAGGGTCACTTTTTGACATTTTTGCCGTAGGATTTTGAAGACTCATTATCTTCGCACCTGCGCCTTTTTCGGGGATAAATGCATCAGGAATAGTGAAAACATCACCGTAAAGATTATTAAAGCGTGTTGCAATATCTCTTGTAAGCTCAAGGTGTTGCTTCTGGTCAATACCAACAGGCACAAGGTCAGTTTGATACAAAAGTATGTCAGACGCCATGAGTACCGGGTATGTAAAAAGACCTGCATTAATATTTTCAGGGTGTTTCTGGCTCTTATCCTTAAACTGAGTCATCCTTGAAAGCTCACCCATCTGCGTGTAGCAGTTAAGTATCCAGGCAAGCTCTGCATGCGCACTTACATGGCTCTGTATAAAGATAATATTCTTCTCTGCGTCAAGCCCGCATGAAAGATACTGTGCAAGAAGGGAGAGTGTGTTTTTGCGAAGAACAGGCGCTTCCTGACGTACAGTTATAGAATGCATATCAACAACGCTGAATATGCAGTTATAGTCGTGTTGAAGATTTACCCAGTTTTTAAGCGCGCCAAGGTAATTCCCAAGGGTTATGGAATCACTCGATGGCTGAATTCCGGAAAAAACAACTTTTTTATCGTTAATCATGAAATCATTCCTTAATATATAATAAAAAACTTCACTTTATGATACCATAAATTGCCTTTGGTGTAAAGGTTTTTTTCTAAATTCACAAACGCTTCATTTTCTGTTCATATATCGGGATTAATATTAAGTTGACAATTATATGAAAAAAGTGGTATTATAATATATGAAGTATGAAAAGGTGGTTGTTAAATTTGGTAGGTAGTATTTCGGAAATACTGGCACGTTTTATCGTGCTTTTTACTGCCATTTCAGTGCACGAATTTTCGCACGGCTATGTGGCATATAAACTGGGTGACCCAACGGCTAAATACAGTGGCAGACTGTCACTCAATCCAATGAAGCATCTTGATATGTGGGGTGCTATCTGTATGGTGCTTTTCGGCTTTGGCTGGGCAAAACCCGTGCCGATAAATCCAATGTATTTTCGTGACCGTAAGCGTGATACGGCGCTTGTTTCTCTAGCAGGCCCTCTTTCAAATATTGTGCTTACGTTTGTTTCAACAATAATTGCGGCGCTTTACTTTGTGTTTATTTATATTCCGCATCCCAACTTTTTAACGGATTTTATATATCAGCTTTTCATTCAGCTTGCCGTTATTAATATCGGTTTTGCAGTGTTTAACCTTATACCCATTCCACCGCTTGACGGAAGTAAGATTCTCGCAATGTTTCTTTCAAATGAAAATCATATGAAGCTTATGCGAATTGAAAGCTACGGCTTTCCTATTCTTATGGTTTTATCACTTACGGGTGTATTGGGCAGAATACTGGGTATATTTATTAATCCCCTTTACAGTGCGTGGGTTAATCTTTTTGAATGGCTTGTAAATATATTAGTATAGGCGGAAGTTTATGAGTGAACTGACTTTTAAGACGGAGGTGTTTGAAGGGCCGCTTGACCTTTTGTTGCACCTTATAAGTAAAAACAAAGTAAGCATATGCGACATTCCAATATCGCTTATTACAGAGCAATACTTTGAATATATCTCTATGATGCAAAGTCTTGATATGGAATTAAGCGGCGATTTTATCGTAATGGCGTCAAACCTTCTTATGATAAAGTCAAAAATGCTTCTTCCAAAGTATGACGAGGAGGAGGAAGACCCCCGTCAGGAGCTTGCGGACAGGCTCGAGGAGTATAAAAGATATAAAGAGATTGCGCAGAATATGGATGAAAGACAGCATGAGATGGAGCTTGTCTGTTTTAAAGGGACGGAGCCTCTTGATTTCCCCAAAGTAAAGGCGGAAAACAAGCTTATCCCCATTGAAAAGCTCTTTGAAGCATTTTTTATGGTGATAGACAGGGC
Source organism: Clostridia bacterium (assembly GCA_045591265.1). Classification (GTDB taxonomy): domain Bacteria; phylum Bacillota; class Clostridia; order UMGS1883; family UMGS1883; genus UMGS1883. Next base: position 84,231 of record JAZNSQ010000044.1, read on the forward strand.
TGACTCCAAAAAACCTATTGACCCTAAAAGCTTTAAGCGCATTGTAGGGCGGACAAACTATTCCGTGCGCAGTGCATCAAAAAGTGTAGTAGACAAGCTCAAAAAAGGGAAAAAAGTTGTGTTTGAATCTCTTTTTGAAGGGCTTAGTGTTCGCGGTGAATTTGTTGCAACCTTTCTCGCGATATTAGAACTTATTAAACAAAACATAATGACTGTTTCGCAGGAAGGCGAAAAACTGTATTTTGAGAGAGGTGAAAATGATGTGGAACTTGACGTTTGGGAAGAATATTGAGTGTGCGCTTGAGGCTATACTTTTTTCTCTTGGAGAGGAAGTGGAGATAAGTAGAATTTCTGAGGCGCTTTCAATAAGCGAAGAAGATGTAAAAAACGCATATCTCTCTCTTAAAAAGAAATACGAGAAGGAAAAAAGGGGAATACAGATTATAGAGCTTGATAATTCTATACAGATGTGCTCTAACCCCGATTATTTTGAAAGCATACAAAAAGTAAGCCAGATAAAAAAAGAGGCAGGGCTTTCTTCTGCAGCGCTTGAAACTCTTTCAATAATTGCATATAACCAGCCCGTTACAAAGTCAACCATGGATTTTATAAGGGGTGTGGATTGCTCATATTCGGTAGCTCGTCTTTTAGAGCGTGGATTTATTGATGAGCTTGGCAGGGCAGATACCCCGGGCAGACCCATCCTTTACGGAACAACAATTGAATTTTTAAGATGCTTTGGATTAAAGTCGCTTGAGGACCTTCCGCCCCTTCCTGAAAAAAGCGTAATAGAGGAAGCCCACGAAAAAGCAGAAAGTGACATAATTGAAAAGTTCGTTCAGGAAAATCAAGAAAATGCGGAGATGAATAGCTGATTGATTATTTTAGGAACTGTTTTACTGATATTTATACTCATTCTTTTTATTCCCGTAAGTGCGGAGTTTAAAATAAAGAATACAGATGTAAAGGTCAGTATAAAAATACTCGGCATTCCCATAAAAAAAATAAAAACCAAGAAGAAAGAAAAAAAAGAGCCTGACAAAGAAAGCTTTGAAAAAAGCACAAAATCTTTTACTCAGAAGATAAAGGATTTTATTAAGCTGTATAAAACGACTGTCAGGTTGACAAAAAAATACGTAAAGGTAAAAAACACAAATGTAGAGATAAACTTTGGCACGGGGGAGGCGGCAACAACCGCTGTTTCCACAGGCGCACTTTGGGCTATAGTGTGTGGTGCAGTGTCGGCACTTTCTCATATAACCAAGATGGATAAGCCCGAAATTAAAATTAACCCCGTATTTAATACCGCCTTGTTTGACGCTCGCGCAGGGTGCATATTATACTCACGTTTGGTTTATATTATAATTATTGCAATAACTTTGTTATTAAAAATTAAGGAGGAAGAATAATGGGAGAACATCCAATCAACAATTTAATGGGTACAGTTATGGAAAACATCAAGGGAATGATTGATGTAAACACAATAATCGGGGACCCCGTAGAAACAAGCAACGGAACAATTATTATTCCCGTGTCAAAGGTAGGCTTTGGTTTTGCGGCAGGCGGAAGTGACCTTCCGGGAGAAAAAGTAGAGAAGCAGGCATTTGGCGGCGGAAGCGGTGCAGGCGTGTCAATTTCTCCAATTGGCTTTTTAGTTGTAGCGCCTGACCAGATTAAGCTTATCCCCATCTCGCAAAACAATACTCCGCTTGATAAGATTATCGACTATATTCCCGTTGCCTTTGAAAAAGTCAACACAATGATACAGAAAAAGAAAAACGAGGAGTAAAGCTTGTCCGTTCTGAACGTTTTTCTATCTGCAAAATAATAAAAATGAGTAGTGGTGACCCACTACTCATTTTTTATTTGCCAGTCAATTGGTGACTTTAACTGTGAAATTAAGATTTCGTTTGCTTTTTTAAAGTGTCCGCAACCCATAAACCCACGCGAAGCCGAAAGTGGACTTGGATGCGCTGCTTCTAAAACAAAATGCTTTGGATTTGTTATAAGCTCCTTCTTTTTTCGTGCATTATTTCCCCAAAGAAGGAAAATCACACTGTCAGCGCGACTATTTAGCGCCTTTATTATTTCATCGGTAAATATTTCCCAACCCTTATTTTGATGACTGTTTGCCTCCCCCTCGCGCACAGTAAGAACAGTGTTTAATAACAAAACTCCCTGACGCGCCCAGGGGAGAAGATATCCCGTGTTTGGAATATAACACCCAAGCTCGTTTTTAAGCTCCTTATACATATTAAGCAGTGACGGAGGAATGGCAATGCCGGGCTTTACTGAAAACGCCATACCGTGCGCCTGGCCAACCTCGTGATACGGGTCCTGCCCTAAAATAACAACCTTAACGCCCGAATACGGTGTTTCCTTTAGCGCAGAAAAAAGCTCATACATATCAGGAAAAACAGTGTGCGAGGCATACTCCTCCTTAAGAAACATACGAAGCTTAAGATAATACTCCTTATTAAATTCATTTCCTATAACCTTGTCCCAGTCATTTCCGAATTTAACCATTCTAAAGACTCTCCCTCAAATCCTTTTTCATAACAGTATTTCTGAAAATTACGCCGTTGTGGTTAAGTACTGAAATACCGCTTTTGTAAAATCCTTTTTTAATATAGAAATCTTCCGCAGTCTTGCTTGAGTCAAGCGAAAGTGTAATTATTCCCTGGGATAACGCCCAATTTTCAGCATCTTTTAAAAGAAGGGAGGCTACCCCCATATTCTGATAGTCCTTATGGGTATATAACCTGTTTATGTAGCCTTCTGTTGTAATGCTTAAAAATCCGACAATCTTTTCATTTTGTGTTGCTACTATATTATAGCATTTAAAAAGAGCTTCTGCAAACTTTTTTAAATCAAAATTAATTGGTGCCCAGGCGTCAAGCTCTTTTTGTGTGTAGTCGAGCCTGCAGACAGTGTGTACACTGTCACGGATAAGGCGCGCAATCTCGGGAAGCTCGGACTCTTTAAGCCGTCTTACAACCATAAAACCACTCCTGACGATTTCAAATAATAACATAGCCCACATACCAATCGTATGTGGGCCAGTCGAAATCGATTACTTAATTACTTAAATTTTCTTTTTCTTGCAGCTTCAGATTTCTTCTTACGCTTAACGCTGGGTTTTTCATAATGCTCTCTTTTTCTAACCTCTGATAACACGCCGGCTTTAGCACAAGAACGCTTAAATCTTCTAAGGGCACTATCTAAAGATTCATTATCTTTTACTCTGATTTCTGACATTTCTTACCCTCCCCTCGCAGTTTACCAAGTGGTAAGAGCTGCATAAAGTAACAAATCTATTATAACATAAGAATTGGAACTGTCAAGGTGTTTTTTAAAAATTATGGATAAAATGAAAAACTTATGTATATAATTTAGGAAACAAGCGATTTTTAAAAGAAAATTAAAAAAAATAAAAAAAGGTGTTGACAAGGGAAAGCGGATGTGTTAATATAAACAGCGTTGTGCCGAACAGAAAGGCAATATGGAAACAACAAAAAAGTTTAAAAAAACTTAAAAAAAGTGTTGACATAAG
>JAZNSQ010000045.1:0-39525 GCA_045591265.1 Clostridia bacterium
AGTAGTATCATCATATTTGCTACATCGGCTGGCTCAAAAGGATAACCGCAATAATGGCTCCATAAGTTAGCTATCATTCTGAAGTTGTCCTCAGGGCTTCCATAATCCTGTTCTCTGTCGCCGCATACACATTTCTTTGCTGCTTCAAGTGTTTCTGCTCTATTCATGCCTTCCTCCTTGCAAATATGGCTTTACAGTCCAAACATTCGTGCCAGTGGTACTTTCCCAGCATTTGGGCGAATATTGTCTTCTTTGAATTACAGTAAGGGCAGTTCATGCTATATCTCCTCCAGCTCTCTTTCTAATGTTCTGACTTTTTCTTTATAATGTTCGATAATTAAATTTACACACTCTTCATCTATTTCAAAATCCATAATGGGCATACATTCAATTGGAATATCGAGTTTTACTTTTTCATCTTTAATCCGTCCTATTCCAAACCATTTCGGGCAGGGTATAAACGGTCTTCTGCGCCGTCTGAGGTCCTCCATATCTCTTTCTCTTCTATACCTCCTACCCTCTAAAAACCCAACAACACCTTCCAACTCTTCGATCCTGTTTGAAATTTCTTTTGCCCTTTCAAGTAATTCATGTGTCATGATTTTTTCTCCTTATCCCTATACCTTGTTTGAAACCAAAGCGTATACATCCATGATGGGATTTTGGAAAGCATCCAAAGTCTTATAATATCCCACTTCGTCAAATGCTTGGCGAACAGCTCTGCAAGTTCCTTGTTGGCCTTCTGCACTTATTCCTCCTTATCCATCTTTGCTCCGCAGTTGGGGCAGTAGTTTGGTTCGTCATCCTCCTTGTGACCACACACAGAACACCTGTAACCTCGGTTAATATAATGAAAAGAAATCGTTAAATCGTACCACTCCCACCGTCCATGCCGCACAGGGGCATATTCAATCAACTCTTCTGCTGTGCAAGGGCCTTCTACGCAATATTCTCCCAAGCACTCACAATAGCCAGTGCCGTTTTTGTTGTGTCGGCAAATTAAAATAGATTCTGCCATGGTTATCCCCCCTTGTCCATTTTGCACCCGCAGTTAGGGCAGTAATGTGAGCCAACCCAAGCACTTGGATGTATGTCGGGTTTTGCGGGTATATTGTCGTTCTTTGCTCGGCACTCACTGCATACCCAACCGCCAAGACCCCAATCCATAGCGTTTTCATTCCATTCCCACCGTCCATGCCGTACTTCTACTACATCAGCGGCGGGAACAGTATCCAGCTCATTTCGCATTGTTTCAAAAAGCAATACTGCGTGTTTACCAACATCACCACCGAATTTTATTGCTTCCTCAATAGCCAAATCAAAATGCGCTGTTATTTTTGCGTAGTCTTTATATTCTTTCATGCGTCCTCCAATGCCTTTTCAGCTTCTTCACGGGTAAGAAATACGGTTTTGCCCAAATTTCTTGCAATCATGAGGATATTCATTTCCTTTGCTCGACCCTCTGAAATTCGATACTGATGAGGGCATTTTGTCCCCTCTGGTCTGTTGCAAATTTTGCAATCCGCTTCATAATTTGGTTCGTATCCGTAAAATTCGCATTTTGAATACACGCCGTCAATATTTTCACAGGAGCATACCATAATCCAATACACCGTATCCCCCACCTTACACGGCAACCATACAAGCAATCCTTGTTTTTCGGCATCCTTATAACGCTGCAACTCGTTCTTTTCATCAGTTTGGGCAATCAGTTGTTCAAGCTTTTGAATTAGGTTATCTGCATGTTTATCTATGGCGTATTCTGCCTCTGGTGTGATTTCTCGGACGCTTACCATATCCTCTATTTCTTTTGGTGTAAGCCCTGTGTCCTCATATTCGGCAAGGCGGTTACGCATTACATCACAGCAAACGGATGTGTCGCAATATGAGCCCTTTTCTTCGCAGTTATCGCAAACTACGGCTATATGGCTTGCGTATCTCTTAGTCAGTCTTTTCATGCGTCCTCCTTTGGTGCGGATGGTAAGGGCATCCAATGGGTAATATACCCCGAAAATAGCGGATATTCTTCATGCGAGCTTATCACCCATACAATCATTCTATTATCCCCTTCAAAACCAAGCACAGGTTTACCTATTTCCGGCAACCTATCACTTGCGCTTATCCATTCCATCACCGTACCTCCTGTTCCATGCTGCTATTGCAGCTTCTTCTAATAACCATTTTTTTGCAAGCCTTCCTGCGCACTTTGTATCTTTGCATCTTGGCGTATATTCATGCCCATGTGGTACATGACATGTGATTATCATTTCGGCTTCACCACCGCAAAAGGGGCAGGGTTTAAGATTCTCCATCACCGTACCTCCTGTTCCATGCTGCTATTGCTTCCTCACGGCTGTCATAATAGACAGATACCGTAAGACAGCCTACGCAGCGCACCTTAAACTTTTCGGTCACATAATAATTACCGCTTGTTTCTATTCTTGCTCTCCTCCCACAAAAGGGGCATCTTTTAAGTTCCATCAATCATCCCTCCAACACGGCACTCGCATAGTATCCGCTCCATCGGCAGGAAGCTCTTTCAGTATCTTCCTTAACCTGCAATCCTGCTTCTTACCGTCACAGCAGAAGCATTGTGTATCCGTGGCACAATCTGCTAATTCCATCAGGTCATTGCGTAGAATAACCCATGTAAGGTCATCATCCCCTGTTACACGCTTTGTATTAACGCTTATTTCTGCTATGTCGAGAAACCGCCGCAGGGCTATAAGCTGCTCGGCAGGAACGGTATTCAGGATGCCCACTATAAGGCTGTCAAGGTTGGTTTTAACCACTTCAAGGCGTTCTCTGCCGTTTACCCTGTCACACAGCTTTCCTATTCTTTCAAACTGCGTTATGCAAGCGGAATTGATTGCATAAAGTAGCTGAAGGGTTTCTTTAGCATCGCGATTTAATCTTATACGTTCCATTACTCTGCTCCCTTCATAAAACATCCCCAAAATGTCTTGCTCTTCTTCCCACTGTGGTGACCGAATAAAGGCTTCTGTCCAATGGCTTTCCAAACCTTTTCAGCCGGAATATCGTACTCCGACCATTTGAAAATCAACACTCCATCGGGTTTCAGCACCCTCATACATTCCGCAAACCCATCATGTAGCATTTGTGGCCACGATTCATCAAGCTTGCTGTACTTCTTAACAAGCCATGCGGTTTCATTGGCTTTGATAAGATGCGGAGGGTCAAATACGACAAGTGAAAAGACATTGTCGGCAAAAGGAAGGTTAGTGAAGTCGCATTGTATGTCAGGATCTATAATGCAGGCGCGTTCTGCCTTGCCGTTATCATTCTTCCAGATATTGTAATGTGCTTCTATTCTTCGGTCACAGTAAACAGCATTGGGGTGGTTCTTGTTGAACCAAATTGTGCGAGATCCACAGGTTACATCAAGTATTTTCTTTTTCATTACATCCTCGCTTTCCTGCACATGGCTGCACATTGGGCAGCCTCCGCAACAGCGTTTATAAAGTGCTTTTCTGCTATTTCAAGCCAATGGTTCACTTCATCGGGTTGGCTATCGTCCTTTATGGTGTCCCATGCGTTTTCAAAAGCTACACAAGCCTTTTCCCATTCATCCGCACACTCGTCCATTTCTTCTTCTGTTACAGCGTAGGCTTCGTGATAACTGTTAAACTTCGGCGGGTGTATCGTGTTCGCTCTCGCCAGCTCAAAGGCTACGAGTTCTTGTACTTTGTCTATTAGTTCTTGCATTGTTCCTCCCAATATGTCACGCCTACTGCTATTGCTTGCCATGCGTCCTTAGAAACGCCGTAGAACGTGTCTTGATTATTTTTTGTTCCCTTTCCTGTCTTGAAGTCAAACTTTGCATAGCGATCTATCAACGCCTGTCGGATATTGGTATCCTTCGCTTTAAGACTTCCGCAAAGGGCTATTTTTTCTTCTTTACGGTAAATGAAGGCAACATCTTCACCCTCCCGAGTAATCGCTTCCTTAAGTTGGCCTATCCATACGCAGGTTTCAAATACATCTTTACCAACCGGCATGCCGTAACTTGCAATCATTTCAATTGCAAACTTGTTGATTTTTAAGTATTTTTCCACCCTTTCCCATCCATCAAAGAAATAACCCCGCACCAGTTCAAGCAATGCTTCATTTTCTTTCTTGCCGAAGTCTATTAGCTTGAAATTAGGCATTTCAATTAGGGCAAATCCGCTCTCGACATTGCCAGGGTCTATTGCAAGAATCCTCATGCGTCTTTTCCCCATTCGTATTTATCCACTCGTTAACTCCTTCCTGCGTTCTCCTTGAAGCTGCGCCCTTACAGCATCAGGCAATGCAGAATACTTGTTTTCCCTTTCCTGATATGCCTGATGTATCTTGATGAAATGCGCCCTGTCTGCCATTTCGTTTTCGCTGGTGCAAAGACTTTCCCAGCCCATTTGAATGACTATGCGGCGCACTTCGTCAGGCAAGCTTGCAAGCGCGGCTTCCTTCTGCCAGTATCCATAATCCCTTATGGCTTTTTTAACCAGCCCCCACGCTTCGCCGGTATTATCAACCTTAACCGTTGCCCATCCGCGAATATCACTGATTTTAGGCGGAAAAGGTGAAGACGATATATGTGCTTTTAACGCTGCACCAATGCGCTCATAGGGTATATCACCGAGCATTTCTGCCCATACTGTAACCATATCGGGTTTAGGCTGCTGAAACGCAGGATCGGAAGGATATGCGGCTTTAATAACAGCAAACATCTTCACGACATCCGTCTTATTCATTAGCTTCCTCCTCTGCAAATTGGTTGAATAACCGCTGATAGTAATCCTCTGAGCTTCCCACAATTTCATCTTCCCAACGCCGCTGATTTAGAAATGTCGAGGGGTGAGGGATATATTGTCCTCCATCCTTAGTCCATTGCGGAGAAGCCTTATAAACAAGCACAGCTGCTATTATCTGCTCTTGCAATTCCGCCGAGGGATTAAGCTTACTCCAAGCCTTCCTTGCAGCTTCTTTTGCGGTATGCCTTGGATACTGTTCCCAGAACGTGTCAAAACCCGCGCTTGTTTTGGATTCGGATTTCGAATAGGATTCGGATTCGGATTGGATTACGGGAACATCTGCTTGCATATGCAAGCAGATGCAAGCAGATGATTTCACGCTGTTATCAGGTGCAGGATACTTGCTGCGCTTTGCTCGTATGGACTGATGCTCATTCCAAGTAGGCAGATGCAGGTACGGCTTGCCCTCAAACTCATACAGGACTACCAACTCTACACTCACCAACTTATTGATGGCTTCAGTTACGGCTTTTGTCGTAACATTATCCTTTAAAGGGAAGAGCCGGTTTTTTATAACCGATACTCTTCCGTCAAATCTTCCGTAATCATCACAATTAACTATCAGCCGGTAAAACAGAACCTCTTCAAACCAAGTGAGCTTATCTATCGAATCGGAAACGCAAATGCTCTCTTTGATTATTCTGTTCGGCATAGCACATCACCTAAAAGGGAAGTTCGTTATCTTCTATTTCGGTAAAGCCTTCCGTTGGGTTTTCTTCAGCTTCAGCCTTTACCTTTGCACCTTTAGGAGAAAGAAACTGTACTTCATCGGCGATTACCTCGGTAATATACCTCTTGCTTCCATCATTTGCTTCATAGCTACGGTTCTGTATTTCGCCTACGACAGAAGCCTGATCGCCTTTGTTAAGGTACTTGGCGCACAAGTCAGCAAGGCTGCCCCATACAACGATGTTATGAAAATCGCTTACTTTCTCGCCGGCTGCGTTCTTCATTCTGCGGTCTGTTGCCAAGCTGAATGTTGCAACGCTCTTTTCGTTCTTGGTGCTGCGGAGTTCAACTTCCTTTGTGAGCCTACCAACTAAAAAAACTTTATTCATGTTACTCTCCCTTCCTGATCAGATAGCATTTCTTGTTTCTTACGATTATGTTGATTTGGTCTAACAGGTCGTTCTTCTTGCAGTAGGCATATATAAGCCCCTTCCATGCAACGCCGGTCTTGCTATCATCGTCAACCGCTGCCGCCCTAAAGCCGGATTCCAAAAACTCCTTAACAATCGGCTCTGCGTAATACTTCCGCGCTTCCTGAGGGATGCCCTCAATATCAATCTCTTTTAACATGGTTCCTCCCATTTGTTGTATATAAGCTTTTTTTCGTCCCATTCGGGATAGTGTTTCTTAAAGTGTTCTTCAAGGAATAACCTTACATTTTCATGCCACAGTTCGTCTGTGATGTGGTCAAATTTATCGTGACACCTTAAACAGCCTGTCCAGATGTTCTCAGGTATGCCCCTGCCGCCCTTTGAACGCCGTATATAATGGCATACAGGGCTTGCTTGAGGATTGCCGCACAACACACATCTATGCCGGTCTCGCTCCCATACAATATCCATAACCTTGTGAGGGATGCTTACCGCTTTGGTTCGTCTGCTCTTTCCCATGCTTCCTTTAATCCTTCCAGTTCGGCGGGTGTCATGGTCTCAATTCCAAGGCTTTTAGCTTCCTGCACAACATTGTCAATATACCGTGACATTTGTTTTGTATCGTAGGTTGATGAGCCGTAAAACGCCCTTACAAGCTTCATTCCTTCTGTGCGGGAATAGTCCAGCACCTCCACTATCCAACCAATCCCGTGGTCGCTCCACGCTTTGTCAAAGACAGGAAGCGCATTCTCGGAGATTTCCAATACCTTGAGCACTCCGGCTTCCCTGATGAATTTCCTGTAAACTTCAACAGGGTCTGTGTTCAGCTTTTCAGCAATTTTTCCGATAAGCTGCCACGCATAGTTGTTTGCGTTTAGACTGCGCTTATTCCTGTGCTTCTTGATTTCGACATCAAGGTCTTGGTCTTGAAGCTTTGTTAACTCATCAATGATGGATGCAGCCTTATTTTTAGGGATTCGGATGGATATCACAACATCATTCATGGTAATGGTGATATCCATGCCGTTTATCATGGTCTTCATGCGCTCTCCCTGTACTTGACAAGCATGCTCTCAAGCTGGCCTTTACCGCACTCAAAGAAGTCCAGCCCCCACTTGCCCTGACAGAAGTCATTCAGCTTATTGACATCTCCGCAATACTGAAGCACTTCATCCTGCTTTGCGCGAAGTTCCTTGTCGATTTTCGGCTCTTCGCCAGGCACGGTGTACTTGCTTTTATCGTTCTGCCAGTAAACATCAGCTCCGAAACCGAGTGCTTTACAGGCCACGCTTATTGCATCGGTGAGTGCCATCTTGAAGCATTCATCGCTCATATACATACCGTTCTTTTCCTTGGCAAGGAACATCGAACCACCTGTGCCGGGGATCGCATCGCTCCACTCGCCATCTACCTTGACATACAGGCTAATGTTGCAGAAGCTTGCTATCTCCTCGTGTTCTCCGTTATCCATAGTGCCGAGTCGTTCTGTCCATTGCTTATCGATTGTGTACTTCCAACCTATGCCGCAAACGCCAAACTCCTCGGTAAGCCTTTTGATTCGCCACATGGGATTGATGTCAGTCATTCCCTTCAGTCTGCCGCCGCCAATGTTCTTCTTGGCTTCAGAAGGTACGCTTCGTACCTTGTTGTACAAATCAAGATTTGCCATATTACTTCACCTGCAAGCTCATGTTCGTTTCAATTGCCGCGCCGACAATCTCATTGCCCTCCTTGATGAAAGCCTTGATAGCGGTCTTGTCGGGATCAGGTGCTTTGAATTTCAGCAAGTAATCATGACCGTTAATCGCCCACTCAATGAAGCTTTCATCGGTAACTACCTTTTCACTCTTGCGGAAAGACAGTTTGCAACGTGCGGTTTCAATCTTGTCCTTGCCTGTTGCGGTCATGCTCATGGCAAGGTACTTCTTGAGGCTCTCCGCATGATTGGCCTTGCTCTTAGCTCTCTCGGTAAGGTTAGCAGCCTCTGCCTTGATAGCTTCAGCTTCTGCGTTCAGTTCCTTGATAAGACAAGCAATGTTCTCAGCCTTGTCCTCAAATGCCATTTCAAGGGATTCAAGTGTATCGGCTATTGCCTCTTCGGGGATTTCTCCGGCTTCTACCGCTGCCATAAAGCTGCGGATATCCGCTGTTAATTCGTAAAGCTTCATTATCGTGCTTCCTCCTTCAATTGTTTCGGATCGTAACGGTCAAGGTATTCGTCAAGGGGCTCAGCATATTTAGCAAGAAGATACTGTTCCAATGCTATATCCTCCCTTGCAGCAGTTCCGCATAGTTGCGATTGGATTCCTCTAAAGCATCTATCTTCTCTGTTGCTTCTGCGTACATGCCCCTGACTATTTCAAGGCTGCGCTCGGCTTCTATCAGCTTGTCAATCAGATATATAATGTACTTATCCATTACTCCACCTCCACAAACTCACCGTTCTCCAGCTTGTACCATGTATCAGGCTTGATAGTTTCGCCGTCAACAACAGCCGTTGTTACACCTTTGATAGTTCCATCTTCCCATATCTCGCAAGCAAAGACAGACCACATACCGCCTTTGAATTTGCTACTTTCGCCACCGCGAAGGGCTGACATGTTACCGCCTGCAAGGGCTGACCTGTAACCGCCTGTAAGGGCTGACCTGTTCCCGCCTGTAAGGGCTGACATGTTACCGCCTGTAAGGGCTGACATGTATCCGCCTGTAAGGGCTGACATGTTCCCGCCTGTAAGGGCTGACATGTAACCGCCTGTAAGGGCTGACATGTTACCGCCTGTAAGGGCTGACATGTACCCGCCTGTAAGGGCTGACCTGTTCCCGCCTGCAAGGGCTGACATGTTACCGCCTGTAAGGGCTGACCTGTAACCGCCTGTAAGGGCTGACCTGTTCCCGCCTGTAAGGGCTGACCTGTTACCGCCTGTAAGGGCTGACATGTCACCGCCTGTGAGGGCTGACATGTCACCGCCTGTGAGGGCTGACATGTCACCGCCTATTTCACAATTGGTGCAGCGTTCGGAAGTGTATTCAAAAGCCGCCTTAATCAATCCTTTTATGTCCAGCGCAGCACCGATTTTTATTTTCTTGGCGCAAACCTTAGTGTCGCTCTCGCGCTCGTCAGATACTTCTTCAAGCTCCACTTCGTGGTATACGCTTTCGGAAGGTGCGTAATAATCGAAGCAGTTAAGAGGATGTTCGCATGCGTGAAAGCCGCTATTGCACAGCTCCGCTTTGTCCGTTGTGTACTCCTTGCCTTCTTCATACTGGAACCCACGGCAAGTCATATCCTTGTTAAATCCTTTGTAGGCTTTCATTTTTTATCTTCCTCCCAACCATTCATTTATGATTGCTTCCAAGCCATCCTGCATGGTGTCATATCCAGCCTTGTTTAGAGCCTGTTGCAACCGATTGTAGAGCCTTTCGCTCATCCTGCATTGAACTCTCTTAGGCTTGCGGCGTTTGTCGGGTTTGCGGGGTTTTACGGCCGTTGTAGCAAACGCATCTTCAAGTGCCTGTTCTGCGCCGTTGACAAGCCGCACGCCGTATTTTTCGGGGTTTTCTACCTTGCTAAGAAGATGCTTGTCCATGCCTGGGTACTGTTCGCGAATTACATTAACTGCATCGCGCTGGGATATGCCGTGTTCCTCACGGAAGGTTTTTACCTGTAACATAAAAGGCTCCTTTCTTGACTTTGAGCCCTCATATCGCTTATAATGCGGTTGAGGGGTTATTGCTTTTCAATCACTCATTCGCCGTGTTGCAGCACGGCGTTTTTCTTTTGCTCCGTGGTAGATCGCTGCCATTGTCATCATGCCCAAGACAAAGGCGGGAATGGAAAACGTGAAAAACAATCCGAAGATATTCATTGTAAAGCTGCTCCTTTCAGACCATGACCTCTGTTTCGTATTTTGCGTATATGTGCGGTGTGCCGCTCTTTTGCATACGAGCGATATATACCGTCTTGCTTTTTCTTTGCTCTGATCTTGCGCTCTGTAAGGTCGGCTGTTGCCCTGAGGACAAATTCTTCTTTACCGAGTTTTCTTAGCATTGCGGGTCAGTCCTTTCTTTCGATAATCGGGAAAATACAGATGCATTTCCGCGGTATCGATATTTAACATTTCCATGAGCGCATATATCTCAAATACAGACCATGAGATTTTGCCGGTCATTTTGTGGCTGATTGTTGAAGGTGCCTGTTGAAATCTTCTGCTCAGGTACTTACCATCAACGTCATATTCCTTCATCTTGCCGCGAAGTTTGCTATGCGGCTTGGTGCTGATAGGTAATGCTTCCATGTTATTTCCTTTCTCCCACGGCCTTTGATGGGCTGGCGGCTCCCCAACCGCCAAGCCCTATATCAAAGGAGGTCACATGCGGGCTGAACAAGCCCATCAAAAGCCGTGAGTATACGTTTCTTACGTTTTACGCAAGTTTTTGAGCAAAAAAAATCCCCGCTGCTTCTTCATCGCTATCACATAGGATAGCCGCCAACTTGCCTACCATTTCATAAGGCATATTATTAGGATTAGAAAAATAGCTTGCAAGGGTGTTTCTGCTAACGCCTACAATCTCGGAAAGTCTTGTGTTTGTATAGCCTTTTTCAGCCATCTTGCCTTTCACCTTAGCAATATTTATTGTGTACAATATTCTCCCTCCTTCCGCGTTATGCGGGGTTTACACTTCTTACGTTTTACGCAAGTTAATAGTACAATACGTCCGCCAAAATGTCAATACGTTTTGCGAAAGTTTTCTGAAAAATTGCGTAATTTTTATTGCGCTTTGGTTTTTGGTGTGATATTATTCTATATACAGAACATGAAACTGCGAGGTGCGATATGGCTTTATCTGCTGAAATTAGGAAACGCCGCAAGGAGCTCGGCCTTACTCTTGCAGAGTTAGCCAAGCTGGTCGGCGTAGCTGAAGCAACTGTCCAAAGATGGGAAAGCGGTAATATTAAGACGCTTAGATATGGTCGTATTGAAGTTTTAGCTTCTGCACTCCAAACCACTCCTATGGCATTGCAAGGATGGGGTACTGCTGCAGAAAAGGAAGAAGAAAAGCAACTGGATTCTGAAATAGCAGCCCGCCTTTCCCAGCTTACTCCTGAAGAATGGGTTAAAGTTGACGCTTTTGTTCAAGGTCTTTTAGCATCTCGTTAAGCTTTCTCTTTTCTTGTATGGTTAACATAGACAATATCTGTTTTATCTTCTTATCCATAACACTTACTCCTTAATAATAATTTTGAGGGGAGCAGGTTTCCCCGCTCTCCCTCTTGGTGGGTTGGGGCTTGTACGAATATTAAGCCCACCAGTACCCGCCACGCAACCGCCGGTTTCGGCGGAAATCGCGATTAAACCCCGCCGATTTCGGCGGATTTCCCCGCCATATACCCGCCACTACCCGCCATTACACAAAAGGAGACAATATATGCAGGCTGTTTGTGAACGCTTGAGTTCAGAATGGGAAAAGCAGGGTTATTCCCTTACACGTTTGGCTCTTGAGACCGGCATACCTGACACAACACTTCGCCGCGCCAAGGCGACAGGCAATATCAGCCTTGAGAACGCCGTTGCGATAGCCCGTGTGGTGCATGTGTCGCTTGACGAGCTTACCGGCCTGATGTCTCCCCCTGCTGCTGCAGCAGTAAAAGAAATAGAGGAAGAAATTGGCGAAGAGCTTGAGAAGAAATACAAGCCGCATACCGAGCACTGCGCTACTACCTGTCCCGCGCGCAAAGCATTTAAGGAAGACCTCAACATGATCCGCAGCATGTACGAAGCCGCATCAAAGAAGGATGATGCTTTGTACGAACGCGGGATTGCTGCAAAAAACGAATTGCTTGCCAAGCAGGAAGCCGAATTTGCAGAGGAAAAGAAAAAATACGAAGAAAGAATTAATCGTTTTCGCATAGCTACAATCATATTTGCAATTGCGCTTTTCCTTTCACTTGTACATTCTCTGTATGCTGAATTGTACTTGATGTAGAACATTTGTTCGATAAATTTAGATTATCCTCTTTTTGCGTCAGCGTAAAGGGGATAAATACAACATAGTCCTTGTTTTGGTACTGAAACAGCTATCTTGCACTTTTGGTGCACGAAATATGCCTTTGGAGGAATTATGGCAAAAAGAAACTCGGAAGCCTATTGGGTGGAGAAGACACAAAGATGGCAGTGCAAGGTTACCAGTGACGGAGTTCGAAAAACCTTTGTTTCAAGTATTCCGGGCAAAAAGGGAAAACTGGCAGCAGAACGCAAGGCCGACGAGTGGCTTGAAGAAGGTGAAAAATCGCAATATAGATTTGAAGCTGCTTGGAAACTGTTTTTGGGTGAAAAACAAAAAACATGCGGTACAGCGTGGGTTACCAAACTGGAAAGTTTGGGGAGTAACTGGCTGCTGCCTAATCTTAAATTAAAGAGGGTAAGCAAAATCACGCAGCAGGATTGGCAAAATTGTATTACTGCTGCCCACAAGCTCGGTCGATCTAAAAAAACATTGGAAAATATACGCAGCGCAATAACAGCTTTTTATATTTTCTGTGAAATGAATAAAATTGAGATGGAAGAGCCGCGCCACATAAAAATACCCAACGGCGCCCCCGTTGGTAAGAGAGAAATACTGCAGCCCGACGAAATCAAAACGCTGTTTTCAGAAGATTGCATATTGCATTACAGAAAGCCTGAAAAATGTTTCTATATTCATGCGTGGCGGTTTATAGTCCTGCTTGGCCTACGAAGGGGCGAATTAGCCGGTATTAAGCACAGCGATATAAAAGACGGCGTCCTTTATATAAACAGAGCAATTAACAGCCTCGGCGAAGTCACCAAGGGCAAAACTCAAAATGCAGTAAGAAGTATTATGTTGCCCGAAACGGCCTTAAAAGTGTTGGAGGATCAGGCCGATATGCTTAAGGCTCGTGGCATTGCCACACGCACATGGGTATTCCCCGGTGAAGACGGCAATGCAATGAATACCAACACGTTATACAAGAAATGGCTTGTTTATAGAGAACAGCACGGTATTAAATCAAATCTGCATGAGTTAAGGCATACCGCCGTAAGTTTGCTTAAAACGGAATTGCCGCAAGACTTGCTTAAACAATTGGTCGGTCATTCCGAATCCATGGACACCAATAGATATAAGCATCAGGTGTCGGGTGAGATGGAGCGAACAGCTAAAACTATTGATGATGTATTCAGGAAAATGATATAGTGGGTACTTTTGTGGGTACTTCCAAAAATATAAACGCCTATTTTCTTAGAGAAATAGGCGTTTTTTGTTGGTGGAGGCGAGGGGAGTTGAAACCCTGTCCGGTATTTTTTTGCCAAAATTTCAATTTTCCCCACGGTTAATTTTTCCCTAAATATCTAATAAAATTAGCCTGTGCAAAAATCTTGGTTTTAACAAAAAAATAATCAAGTGGGTACTTTTGCGGGTACTTCCAGCATAAAAAACCGCCCCGTAGGGCGGTTCATCCTTAATGTTTTACAATGCACTCGTAATAAGCAGCGGCCTTGTCAGGAACAGCGTCTTTATCCTCAAGCCATGCTTTAGCGATTTCTGCGTAGTATTCGGGGCGATCAACGCCGTATTTCTTTGCCACTTTGCAGTAGTCGGAATACATAGCGTTCATTATGACCCAAAACTCGATTTCGTCACCCTGATAACCTACCTGATTCATATAAGGCTTAACCTGTTCCTTTGTCCAGTGTGCGCCCATGCTGCCGTCAGCGTTCTTCATCTTCTTGGACCATTCGTGCGCGGTGCGCTCGTCAAGGCCTTCTTCAGAGGAAGCACGACCTCGGAATTGCTTTTCCTTTTTCATTTCTTCTTCAGAAGCAAACCCTATTTTTTGTTTGGGGGGCAAAAGGTAAGGACGAGGAAAGGTCATGTTGACATCACCAAATTCATACTGATAATCGCCATCACCACGCTCGTTATTGTACTCTTCACGCTGGTTCCGCATAGGAGCATATCTGCCGTTGTCATAATGTTCACGACCACGGCGGTCACGGAAACGGCTTTCAGGATAATCGCCCATCCTCATTTCGTCATCTTCCATCATGTAGCGACCACGGCGGTCACGCCTACGGCGCATTTCGGGCATATCGTCATCTTCGTTACGATAACCGCCCATCCGTCTTTCGGTATCGTTCGCATAGCGGCGCATTTCAGCTCCTTCGCCGCCTTCTGCATAACGGCCACTTCTACGGCGCATTTCGTTTTCCTGAGTAAGCATTAACATCTTCAAAGGTTTCATAATGCTACCTCCTAACCAGCAACAACGGCGGCTGTGGGTGCAGTGCCGTCAATTGCTGCAAGGGAGTTGTCAGGGGCACAACAGCCTTTGCCGAGCATCTTGAACGTGCCGCCAGTTGCGCTTGTAGATACTACCGTTGCATACCTTGTGCGGGTACGAATAGCACAAGCGGTCACGGGAGCGCAGCACTTGTTGACAAGAGGGTATTCCTCGGTGCCGTCACCGATGGTAATAACCACAGGTGCGGTTATAGTGGTTGCGGCGGGAATAGTCTGAGCTATTACGATACAATACTTACAGCCGTTGCCGTAGGATCCGGCAGGGAGGTTTACTGTCAAAGTGCCGTCTGCGAAAGTCACAGCCTGAGAAATGATTAAGCGGTCACATATCTTGCATACATTAGAACAACTCATATTTTTCTCCTTTCAATCAAGGGGCGGTTTCCCGCCCCTGAGTTAATCACCCTTAAGCGGGGAATTTCGGAAGGTTAGCAACCACAGCCGCAGCCGTTACCGCCGCTGTAGCCTACGCCCCAAGAAGCTGTGTAAGGATTACAGGTAATGTAAGCGGGTACAGGGCAAGGACGGAGCTGGTCAATAAGGTACTGGTTCTGCTTTGCCTGAGAAGCACTCAGCCTAAGTGCTTCGTTCTCGCTCTGGAGTGCATCAATCTTAGACTGTACCATAAAGTCCATCAGGCCGCGATAATTAGCGTTCTGATTGTCGATGATGTCACGACCAACGTCCGCAATAGCTCTGCGAGTATCGCAGGATTCACGGGCCATATCATACCTGATGTTGTCAATGCTGCGCTGAGTGGTGCAGCAGCAGTCGGAAACCTGATGTCCGATAGAGTTAAAGCCACTCTGCATGTTGTATCCAAGGGTGCAAACTGCGTTGTCTACACCGTGGAAGCCGCTCATAACAGCGGTGTTGAGACCGCTAAAGCCCTGATTGTTGTAGTTGATTGCACTGGCCTGTCCCAGCTTGATATCGTTCAGGCTGGACAGTACAGCGGAGTTGTTGAAGCCTGCTGCAAGGTCTGCCTGTGTGGCCGCCTGGCCACGACCGCCGCCAAAGAGGCCGCCATTGCCGCCGCCAAATATCAGGCCCAGGGCTGCAAGGCCGATTATACCGTCAATTCCGCCGCCCCAACCATTACCGCCGGAGCAGTTGTTGTCCTGGCCTGCCATGTAGGCCATAAGATCTTCAGATGCCATTAAAAAAATCTCCTTATCATTTTTATTTGCCACGGGCCGTACGCTCCCGAAAGGCCGTTTTCGGTGCGCCGTTTTTATCAAGACCGGACAAACTGATAAGAAGTTTGTTGCTTATCTTAAGTTTTTCTGTATATCGGCTATATAAGAGTTGAGGTCTACGCCGCGCTCTTTTGCCATATTGGCAAGAAGTTGTTTGCGATTGTCGATAGGCTTAGAAAGTACTGACATTGCAAATCTTACTTGCTGTTGAGGGAACATATCAGGGTACTGCTGTGCAGCCTGTAAAAGAGCCGTTTTTACATCCGCACCATTCATTACATACTGCATTATTATCCCCATCGGGTTACTCTGCATCATCCTTCTTTACCTTGCCTTTCTTCATTTTGTCGAGTTCTTCCGCAAGCCTGTTTATTGTCTGCTTCAAGCCGTCAATCACTTCCATGGTTGCATATTCAGGCTTTGCCGCAACAACCTCTGCTTCACGTACATAAGTAGCTACATTCGTTGTGCCGTCAGACAGATTAAATGTCTTGGAATAAATCTTGTCGTTTGCCATTTCTTTGAAGAACACGGGCGAACCGTCAAAGGGAATCTGTGCTGCATCCACTTCTGCCCTTGAGCCTACTGCAATACAAGGGAACGTGGTCTGTACAGGCATAGTTGGTCTATATTCCTGCCGCTGCTGATATTGAGGATACTGAAAGCCGTTCGGCTGCATATTAGGCTGTAAATATGTGTTGTATGCCATACTGTTCTCCCTTCGTTTTTCTATATTTATTGTAAAAAAAAAGAAGGATACGCGGAATATCATCCACGTATCCTTTTCGTATCATTTTCGTATCATTTTTGAACGGCGTAGTCAAACAGCCTGTTTGCTGCCTTATAAAACCGCCGCTTTATTTGTACAATCTCAAGAACATGCTTTTCTTTATTTATTTCTTCTGTAAGGGCATCAAAGCCGATATTATCCAGTAAATGCCGTGTTAATATATAACGGTCAAGTTCATCATAAATCCATTCATTTATCATGCGCTCCCATTCAGGGCGCAAAAAACGGTCACGTATTTCCTTATAAGTACACATAATTAAATCTCCTTGGTGAATTTATTTGCCCCAAACCCACCAAAGGAGTTCCCCGCCGCTGAAGATGACGGCGGGGCTTTGAAAGGGAATCCCGAACGCGGGAAGTGTTATGCAGGTTCGTTATAATTGAGTGCTCTTTCACTGTCACCCATACCTTTGGTGGTGGGATCGACAATCACGCCAAACACACTCAGTATGTACAGTACGGATTCTATGATTTCCAAAACCTGCACCTGGGTGACGGTGAGAGGAATATCAAAGTATCCAAGCAGGTTGAATATAGTTGCAACAATGAAGGCAAGGAAAGATTTCAGCCACACACTGTTTTTAAGGCGTACTTTCCAGTTAATCTTGATTTCTTTCATTTTGTTTTCTCCTTTACAAAATATTTGATATAACCAAACTGACAATGCCGCCTATCAAGGCAGATATACCAGCGGTGATAAGTGAGTTCCAACGTCCCGCAGGCTGAAGTTCCAGCGCACGAATCCGCGCTTCATACTCTTTCTGGGCAGCAGTATTGTTTTCTTGTATTGTTGCAAGGCGGGTTACTATACCCGACAGTTCGCGTAAATTTTCCGCTATGCTGTCAATGTCAGATTTATCGCGTGCAAAGCGTTCATCAAGCATTCTGCCGTGTTCTGTACACACAGCTTTGGTGACATAAGGCGAATCACTCACATCTTGATACCTCCCTTATTTTATGATGCCTTTATAGGTCTTCCCGCCAAATGATACCGCCACTTCAACAGCTTCGGGCAACTCTTCAGCAACGATTTTTTCTGCACCGTGAGCCTGTGCAAAACTCTTAATCGCTGCAACGGTCTTACTTCCTGCTATACCGTCAGCTTCGCCGCAATCGTAGCCAAGGCCGTTAAGGGCGTTCTGCAAGGCTTTTATGTCGTTGCCACGCATCAAGGGGGAAGTCATGGTTATTACCTTTGCCTTTTCGGGTTCGGGTGCGGGTTCGTCCTCAACAAGCAAGTAAGGATGTCTGCCCCAATGTGTCCAGTAAGTGCGGTTTACAGGATGCATTACAACGCCGTCGTCACGGCCTTTTGCTTCGATTTCCCAGTTATCGCCGATATATACGCCAACATGATAAGCCTTGCTGTCATTCCTGCGGAAAAGCAAATCGCCAACCTGCAGCTTTGTAGATGCTTTAAGTTCGCCGCGTTCCTTACAATCTGCCCAAAGGCTTTGGGCGTTCTTGTCGGTCTTGCTCCAGCCTTTAATATTTTGAAACCAGTACATAATCAAGCCGGAACAGTCAAAGGCGTACAGCGGGGTTTTAGCCGCATTTTCGATAAATGCACGTGCGCGGTTTTCGTTTGTGGTAGAGGTTTCGCGCCGTTCAAGAAATGCTTCAAGCTCGGCTTCGCTCATGTCCGACACAATCTGTCCTTGCGATCCCCACACGTAGCAATCACCTACGTGGGAGAGCAGATAGTTAACAAACGGAGTAATGCGGCTCATAGGCCTTACCTCTTCCAGTGCTTTGCGCTACCGCCAAGATACGCACCTGCGGCGATAATTACCACAAGACCGATTGCACCAGCAGCGGCACTCCTATCACCGGTCTTGGGAATATCCATATCCACGGGAGCGGAATTGTAGTACCAAACGGCTTTTGCGGAGGTTTCGCACCATGCGCCGAAATTCTTAATCAATACCTCATCCGTCATGCAAACCTTGCCGCTGTAAATGTCCTCAACTTTGATACCCAGCTTTGCAAGCTCCTTCAGCAGTTCAGCGGTATTACCATCAACGTGCTGTGCATCGGTCACAATGCCCTTGTCGTTGCGGAGGAACGCCACTTCGCCAATAACAACGGTTTCGCCGTTCACATAGATTTCCTCATTCTCATAGGTCAGCTCGGTTACTTCGCTATGCTCGGTAATGGATACATGGACAGAGGGATAATCAGATACAGCCTTGCCTACGCTCAGACCATCGGCGGTCACACCCTCATAATCCACGCCATTTAGCTCCACTTCGTAGTCGGTCACAGGATTGCCGTCAGCGTCAATGACTTCGATATCCCAATACAGCTTGTCACCCTTTTTCGCAGATGCAGCGGGGGCTTTTTCGTAGGCAGAGCCTACCTCGCCAACCTTGGCATATTTGGTGATGGTGATGGAATACTTTGCGCATTCCTCGGTTTCTGCTTCTGCCCAATTGAAAGCAAAAGCGGTGCTCATGCCACAGATAAGCAGCATGGCAAGAATAAAAGCAAGTGTTTTTTTCATGGTTCTTTCCTTTCATAAAGTAAGATTTGGTCGATATCGTTTACACCCCCTTGCCGTCCTGCTATGATGCAGAAAAAGCAAGGAGGTAAACAATCATGTTAATGTTTGATGAAACAACAGGCCAATACTTTGATACCGATAAAGTAGACGCGATTATCGCGGCGTTCTTATTGGCCTATATGCCTAATCGTAAAAACGCTATTTTCGCCGCCGCTGCGGAAGTGTTGGGGGAATTATTCCCGCGTGAAGATTGATACCGCGTCAACAGGGTCACTTGTAAGAGGGTCAGCGGGTTGGATGGCAACATACACATTGCCGTCCTTTCCGTATACCCGCATGCCCACCTCTACCCGCATGTTGTACACATAAGGGTATATGCCCTCTGCATCGGGTGCGGGTCTTACGCCGTACAGGGATTCTGTGCCGATAGAGCCTGGGGGATATACCGCGCTTGATGTAAATGCCTGTCGGGTGAAGTAGGTCATGCCCTCATAGTTCAACAGGGTGTGCAGCTCATACCATGTATCAGGCTGCCACTCAGGGTAGGTGAATACTCCTGCGCTTACAGGGGGTTCAGTAGTCAGTACTACCGCCTGCATGGCTTCTGCTCCTGCCGTATTCATGCGGTCTATTGTGATGTCCTTTTCCTCAACCTCTGTGTGAACTTCCTTGCCGTTGCGGTAAAACTTGCCGTTTTCGTAGGTATCCCCCGCTTGTACAGGGCGTTCCCCTGTGTCAACAGCGTTGGGAAAGTCTGCGGCGTTATAGGGTAACAACACGATTGTGTTTGTTACCACGCCATTTTCGATTAAAGCGTATTTCATTTACCGCCACGCCCTCCCGTACCAAAGCTAATGCCGCCGCCCCATCCAACAAAAGGTATAACGCCTTTTTCGATTGCGTTTCTTAACGCTTCTGCGCTTTTGGGGTCAAGTTCTATTACTATTTCATTCATAGCTTTTTCTCCTTAACTGAATATCAGGTCAACGTAGCCGTTGCCGCCGCTGTTTGCTTCTGCGCTTCCGCCTGTTACAGAACCACCATTTGGCGCACCGCCCACGGCTGTTGTGTTGCCAGAGCTTGTTGTTCCAGCATTTCCGTTTGGTGTGCCTCCTGCGCCTGCAATCGATGTCGAATCATATGAAGCATATCCGCCACCACCGCCTGTGGATGTCTTTCCAAATGCAGATGTGTTTCCGCCTGAGCCAGCCGTTACATCTACTGAATTAGCTCCAACAAAATATTTACCATCACCGCCAGTACCAATAACTATGTCATAAGTTCCAGCTTCAAGAATGACTTCAACGGTTTGGATGCCGCCACCACCTCCGCCAGCACATCTCAAACGGCTTGTTACTGTACCGTTTATTTTGTACGCACCACCGCCACCTGCACCAACAATGGTTGCAGTTACGGTAACGGGCGAGCCTGTGACGGTCAGCGTACCCGATGTATTAAGCCGTACCGTACCAACTCCGTCAACACGGTTGTCGGTAAAATCACCTGAATAAGTAAAAGCAAATGGTTCTTCTTTTGCCGCTGTGCCGTGGCTTGTTGCTTGAATTATCATTTGCCCCTCCTATATGAATGTGAGTTCCACATAGCCGTCACCACCTGCCTGGGGGGTTCTGTTCGCAATTCCACCACCGTTAGGGGAACCGCCAGCATGTGTGTCTGTTGCCGTTCCTATTCCCGTTCCTGCGTTGCCGTTAGGTGTGCCGCCTGTACCCCCCGCATAGCCCGAAGAGGTTGCCACGCCACCACCGCCACCTGTGGAAGTCTTACCAAACGCGATTGTATTGCCGCCGTTAGATGCTGTTGAATTTACACTGCCTGAAGCAGGTGCACCACCTGTGCCAATAACAATGTCATAGGTACCAGCTTCGAGGGTTACTTCAAAGGTTTGCACGCCGCCACCGCCGCCTGTACCTCCGTTAAGCCAGTTGTTATAAGCCGCACCACCGCCAGCACCAACAATGGTTGCGGATACGGTAACAGGCGAGCCTGTGACTGTCAGCGTACCGCTCGTATTAAGCCGTACCGTGCCAATTCCATCAACACGGTTGTCGGTGTAGTTGCCCGAATACTCAAAGGCAAAGGGTTCTTCTGCGCTTCCTGCCGCCCCCGGTAAAACCATGTTAATTAACATAGCATCACCCCGCTATCATGATATTTACGGTCAAATCATTAGTGGGTGCGGTTGTACAGCCAAAGGTTATAGTGCCATTTCCCTCGCCTGTGGCTCTTACCGCATTTGCGGCGTATTCATCCACGCTTGCAGGGTCAGGGGATATAACTTTTATGTTTGTTGCCGTTGCACCAGCGACATTTACGGTCTGTGCATTGTCAGCCCAGTTTGCCGCCGCAAGGCTCACGGATACTTTGGTTGAAGGTGTGGCGTAGTCGCTCCCCGCTTCCGCTACCTGTACATTGCTGCCGTTGCCTTTGAGTAGGCCATTGAGGGTGGTAGTTGTTTCGCCGGTGATATTCAAAGCGGTAACAGCTTCATCAACTGCGGTGTCAACATATTCCTCTATTTCTGCTTTGTCTGCATCTGTCCAATAGTCGGTTCCGCGCTGGGGGGTATAGCCGGGGCTTCCGTTCTGTCCGGGTGCACCGTCTTGTCCGTCCTTGCCCGCTTTTCCCTCGGGGATAGTAAAGTTAAGCACAGCTGCGTTTTCCGTGCCGCCGTTGGTAACTTCTGCATTGCTTCCCGCTGCGCCTGTTGTAACGCTGCCAATGCTTATTGTGGCTGCTTTGCCGTCCTCGCCGTCTTTTCCGTTTTTGCCCGCAGGAATGACAAAGTCAAACACGGCTGCGTTTTCATTGCCTGAATTTGTAACCTGTGCCGCACTGTCGGGTTCGCCTGTGGTGACAGTTCCCACGGTTATGGTAGCCGCTGCGCCATCTTCGCCGTCAAAGTAATCTTTACCCTTTTGGGGTGTGTATCCGTCCTCACCGTCCTTGCCCGCAGGGATAGTGAAGTTCAAAACGGCGTCTTTATTTGTGCCGCTGTTTGTAACGCTTGCCTGTGTTCCTGCTTCGCCTGTGGTGGTGCTGCCTACGGTCACGGTTGCAGCTTCGCCGGGTTCGCCCTGTGCGCCCTGCAGCTGTCCTTGGGGGAGAAAGTCGGAAATACTGTCTTCCCACATGTAAATCGTATACGGAGGCTCCATGCCTACGTTATACATCCACCCTTGCTCAGCGCTTGTCACAAACTCTTTAAGCATTTCGTAGGTAGAATATGTTCCGCGAATGTCCAGACCCTTTCCTGTTTCTCCTTTGGGGCCTTGTTCGCCGCGAGGAATCACAAAATTGAATACCGCTGCGTTTTCCGTACCGCCGTTGGTAACCTGTGCATCACCGCCTGCCGCGCTGGTCTGTACGCTGCCTATCTGTATAGTTGCGGCCTTGCCGTCCTCGCCGTCAAAGTAATCCTTACCCTTGACGGGGGTATATCCATCCGCACCCGCCGCGCCTGTGGGTATGGTGAAGTCAAATACCGCTGCGTTAGCCGTACCGCTGTTGCTTACCGCCGCCTGAGAGCCAGCCGCGCCGGTTGTTACCTTGCCAACAGCAATTGTTGCGGCTGTGCCGTCCTGTCCATCCTTGCCGCGAGGTAGGGTGAAATTAAAAACAGCAGCATTGTCCGTGCCGCTGTTGGTTATTGCTGCGGTTGTGCCGTCTGTAACCGTGCCAACCTTTATTGTTGCGGCTTTACCCGCTGCACCGTCCTCACCGTCTTTACCCGCTGCGCCCTGTGGAATTACAAAATCAAAGATTGCGGCGTTTTCGTTGCCGCTGTTGGTCACACTTACCTGTGTGCCGGGTTCGCCTGTGGTTACTGTGCCAATCTCGATTGTAGCAGCTTTGCCCGCTTCGCCCTCTGCGCCTGTCGTGCCGTCAAGGGTGACAATATATGCCGCTTCTGCATCTGCACTTGCGGCGCGGTAGATGGCAACAATGGGCACGAAAGCATACAGCATGTTTTCATCAACAGCCGTGCCGTCATGGTTTAATATGGGATAAGCGGGATTTGCGCCGATTTTGAGTGTCGCACCCGCCAAACCATCTGCGTGGGGCATAAATACAAAGGGCTGTCCGTTACCGATTGCGCCGGTATAGTCGATGGTAAACGCCGCTGCGCTGCCACTGGTCTTGCCAAGGTAAGGTATGCCGCTTGCGCCGATTTGACCGTTATTTACCCAGCCAAGAGTGGGCGAATAAACGTAGTAGTCATAGGGTGCGCCGGTGCCTACGCCGTACATATCACCCGCGTTGGGTGAAGTTACCGCCGCTTCCAGTGCGGCAAGTGTGGCGTAGTAATCCAAGGGCTTTACCATGGTATTGGTTGCAAGAATCTGCGCCGCCGTCTGAGTAAGTGCGTTGTAGTAATCCGAGGAAACAATTTCGCCATCTGCGACCGTGGATTTCTCGATATCAATCCAAAAGTCGAAGGTGGTTATTCTGTCCGCATCGGAGGTATATAGGTTGATTTCACCCTTTGCCCTGCCGTGTGCGGTCAACGCCTGATCCACAAGGGGAACAGTTACAACATTGCCCTCGATGGTAATACCCTCGTCATAAAGGCAGTTTGTACCGTCAGGCTTGTGTATCCTTGCAATAGCGGTTGCGCCGGTCATATCAAAGGCTGTGCCCTTGTCGGTTACTGTTGCCTGAATTACTCGGCCTGTGTCACCCTGTTTTGCGGGAACGATAGAAGGCAGGGAGTTAACCCTGCCCACGTCTATGGTGATATATGTGATTTGCTGCATTTATTCTCCTTCCAGCGCCGCTACACGGTTTCTAAGCTTTTTAACCTCATCAACCAGCAGCGCGGTAATTCTGCTGTAATCCAATGTAAGTATTTCACCTTCAAATTCTTCAACAAGCTCAGGACAAACTGCTTTTACATCATCAGCGATAAATCCTATTTGCCGCCGCTCACTGGGGTCATTTTTCATTACATAATAAACAGGCGTCAGCTTTTCAAACTCGCCATCGGCCAAAGCAAAGGGTTTTATGTCCTTTTTTAGGCTTCGCATGGAGTACGAGCTTACTCCACCGCCTGAGCTATATAGCTTTTGTGCCACACATTGGCCCCAAGGATAGCTGCTTGTTCCCAAGTTACCGCCAGTAGAATACACTACAACATTGCTGTATCCGCTGAGATAATCAAAATTGACATCAAATATCTCTACATTTCCACTGCCAAGCGGTGTTACATTTAACCCATTTTCAACAGTCAAGCTGCCATGAATGGTTGTGCCCCCTGCGTATATGTGTAAATCGTCGCTGTAACCAATTATTTCTGCGCCCGAACCAAGTAACAATCCACCGCCGCTCCTGCTCAATATGCCTGCTGTTGATGGATATATCTTGCAGTATGTGCTTTCAAGGTTATTACCGCTTATGGTAAAGCCGCCTATCTTACCGCCTGTCGCTGTGATGTTGCCGGTAATGCTAAGGTTACCCGCCGTATCAAAGCCAAGCTTTGTGGTTCCTGCGCCGTCCTTGATGTACAAGGTTCCTGCGGTCAAATCAAACTGTACTCTACCGTCTGCACTGGACAGTATACCCGCTGTAATCCTTGCAGCATCCATGCCGCCGGCTGTGATGAAGTCAGCAACAATTGAGCCGTCCTGAGTTATGGCGGTTTCATACGGTCCGTTATAGCCTGTGGAAGAATAACCAAGGCCTCTGTTGTTCCAACGCCACACCTTAACCGCTTCCTCAATTGTGGGTTTATCCATAATAAGGATTTCGTCAGGCTGTTTGCTATTGGTGGTGGAATGGATAAGCACATATCCGCCTTTGTTGCCTGTAATAAGGGCTGTTGCGGCATTTATGGCGTTCTGTACAGCAGTGCTTACGCCGCCCCCGTTTGCAACGGCGTTTATGGCCTGTTGCTGTGCGGCAATGGTATCTGCAATGTTCTTTCGTGCGTCACCAAGCTCGATGCTGTCATAGCGGTCAAGCAGTACGTTGTAAACCGTCTTCACGCACCGTGCGGAAGCACTTACGCCAAGAGCCGCAAACTCAACATGTACGGTATCGCCCATGTACACGGTTTCAAGCAGCGCAAGGTCTTTGTATTCCTCTGTCTGCTCAAGCTGTGCAAAAGATACTGCAAGGGATATTTCGGGAACGCCGATATTGTTGTTCGCAATGTATTCTTCTGCCGCTGCCTTAAGCTGTGCTTGTGTGGGTGCGCTGTCAAACTCACCCGACAGATCCAGCGGCAATATACGCTCATAGTCATAAGAGCCGGACGCAGCAACAATTAACTCGTCAAGCTGTATTACGTTGTCACCATCTGTGTAGTACGGATATACGCCGGTATAAACATTTGATATGTTTTCATCCTGCTCAAGGCTTGTAAGGTTCTTTCCGTATCGGATGGATACGCCCCTGTCCGTTCCGCGCTGTCCATGAAGCCTTACAGTATAACGGTCAAATTCGAGTTCTCCGCCATATATGCCTAAAATGGAATTATCCCCTGCCCCGAGTGCCGCGCGGCTTGATACAGGGGTTGCAATAGCTAAGTTTCCCGCATTAGCTTTGTCTGTCCAGAAAGTGAATGGAGAAGCAACCGCCGCGCCTGTTTCAAGGGCTGTCATTGCCCCTGCCGCGCTTCCTGCGGTAAAGGGCATAACAGGTACACCCGACAAATCATAGCTGATATGTTCTGCATATACCGTCACTATTCCATTTATAGGCTTCGTAATACGGTATATTCTGAAGGGCTGTGGATTACGTTCCCTGTTGGCATTACAGAACAACAAGCAGCGGTTTTTTATTTCGCTGTAATGTATACCCGTAATCGGATACTGCATTTCAAGCTCATATTCGCCGTTAAGTTCTTCCGTTACTATGCACGAAACGGCATCAGCGAGAATGCCAATGCCGTTTGTGTTAAATTGATTTTCTGTGGATGGATAAATAATAGGTGTCATAGCGTCCACCACCTTGGGATAACTTCAACCGTCCAATCGCCTGTGTATGAAATTTCGTTGTTTCCTGCGACAAGCTTCGGAAATTCAGGCGCGGAAATGGTGTTATTAAGATTGGTTATGCCGTAGTAGGCGTTCTGAAGGTCACAATCCAGCGTGATATTTCCATCAAGTGAGAATATCTCAACAACGTATTCACCCACCTGAAGACGTCCTGCGCCATTGCCTGAAATATGAATGATTGGCAAGGCGATAAATGCTGTGGGATTATATAAGATTGTGCCGGAAGGTACTGAAACAGGCGTTTCGCCGTCTTTTAAGAAGCGTTGGGGTTTGCAATCAAATTCAATAGTAAAAGGATTAAGAACTCTCATCCTATTTTCTATTTGAGCACCATTAACTACACGCGCCATCCAGTAGTGTGTAGGGTCGTTAGTGGTTTCCAGTCGGTTATACCCCTTTGACCTTAGAAGCACGGAAGAAGCCGCGGTAATAGCTTCTTCAACATTGTGTTGCAAACAAAAGCACTCCGCTTCACCTTTTCGGTTTTCAAACGCTCCTGTTTCAAACACGATATTACCGTTTCTTCCTGCAACGTGGATTGTTTCTACCACAGGCACAGCACCGCTAAATTTAATTGGTCTTTGAAGCTGTATACCGTAGGATGCAGCATCATAACCATTGTAAAAGAAACTTTCTTTAGGCATATACTGCGCTCCTTCTGTTTGACATAGCTTGCAATCTCTGTGAAATAGCATCTGCAAGTGCGTTTTCGTCAGAGTAGTTTGCGCCGTTAATATTGATGTTTACAGTACCGAAAGAAGCACCGCCTGTCATTCCTGCGCTGGTGCTTGTGGCGTTAACGGAATAGTCACCTTCAAAGTTCATGCCATCCTCTATGCCGGCTTTGATATCGCTGAAAGACTTATCCCAGCCTTCACCAACACCAAGAGCCATGTTTTTACCCATTTCGGCAAATACGGTTGAAGGGGAATGGATACCCAAGAGGTCTTTAACGCCGTCTACGATGCCGCCGAAGAAGTCGCGAACGTTATCACGTATCCATCGGCCCATTGACTGTATGCCGTCCCACACACCACGAACAAGATCCTTACCAACTTGAATGATTTCGGGAAGTGAATCTATCACGCCCTCAACTAAAGTAAAAACTATCTCTGCCGCCGATGTGAGAAGTATTGGAGCGGCTTCTATAAGCCCCTCTGCTACCTTTTGAACGATGGTAGGAGCAGCGTCAACTAACGCTTTTATTATTGTGGGAAGTTCGTCCACAATGGCAATAACAAGGGAAACCGAAGCATCTATAAGGTTTGGCAAAACATCTTGTATTATTGCCGGCAAGGCTGAAACTATGACGGGTGCAACACCCGCAACAAGCGTACCTATTCCGTCTAATACTTGTGTTATGCGCGGGATAAGATTTTCACCAACTGTCGCAACGCTATCAACAAAACGCTCCAACAACACATCAAGACTTGCATTTTCATCACCAAGTCCGGTTACTAAATTTGTCCATGCAGCTTGCATGCTTGCAATAGAACCCTGTATAGTGCTGCTTGCTTCTGCTGCGGTTGTGCCAGTTATTCCTATCTGATCCTGCACAACGCCGATAGCTTCGATTATTTTGTCGAAGGATACTTCGTTGACAGTGTTAGCCGTTACCTCTATGGTATCGCCTAATACGCCAGAATCATTGATAAGCCGCGCCATTTCAGCAGCCGTACCGCCGTAACCGAGTTTAAGGTTGTCAAGCATTGTATAATTCTGCTTGGCAAAGCCTTGATAGGCATTCTGTATCATCTCAATGGATGTGCCCATCTTATTAGCGTTATCCGCCATATCGGTTATGGCTCGGTCTGCTATTTCAGCCGCCTTTGCGGTATCGCCATTAAGGCCCTGAAGTAGGCTTGCCGAAAAGCTTGTAACGGTGGACATGTACTCATTTGCAGAAAGTCCCGCAGTTTCGTATGCGTTATCTGCATATTCCTGTACTATTGCCGCGCTATTCTTAAATAGCGTTTCTACGCCACCCACAAGCTGTTCATATTCGCCATAATTAGCAATTGACGCCTGTGTTAAAGCAGATATACCTACAGCAGCAGCAGTAATTGCCGCTGCGCCCATTTTTGCCGCTGTGGCAAGCCCGTTTTTTAGCCTATCGCCAAAAGAATAAGCGTTTTCCACAGCATCATCCAAGCTTTGGTTATAATCGCTTGTATCGAGAGTTATTGTTGCAAATAAATCAAGAAGGTTAATTGTTCTCACCTCCTCTTAATCCTGCGCGGATATGCTCAATTATCTGGCCTGCTGTGCGCTGTTCTTCGGGCTTGGGGAAAATTACATCGTAGTATCTCTCCAGCTTAAGATCGAGTTGCAATTGCTTCGCGCTGTGCATACATAGCATTTTGAGCGTATCGGTCACATATATTTTGAAAATAAATTCACGCTGCATTTGCGTGCAGCGTGCTATTGCATACCTTATAAAGGCGTTTATGCTTTTTGACCCGTGGTATTCTCCAGCGCAGAGCCACAGGTAGTCTTGCTCTGCGCTGAGGGAAAAAGCGAAATAAAAGATTTATCGGTAAGAAGGTCGGTACAATCTTTCGTAAGCTTGAACAAGTCAAGCTGCTTAGTGTATTCCTCAACAGAAACACCTTCGATTGCTGCAAGGATACTAATAATGTCTGATTTGTGCGCTTTGAGTAGCGGAGGAAGTGCTGCTTTAAGCCTTTTGGCAGCAAACTCCGTCTTATCGGCTCCACTCGGAAGCTTTTCTTTCCTAAAGAGTTCCTTACCTTCTTTGCTTTTCGCAATATTTGATATAGGTTCAATTATTGCCGCTATTACATCGAAAGTCCTTTCACCTTTTATCTCAGAAAGTTTCATTTATGCCTCCTCGGTTCCTTCGGTACTGTAAAATTCCATGGGTACAACATCCTGCGCATCAATGGATACATGACCCATCAGCTCCACGGATACTTGTCCCTTGCCGTTTTTGGTGGTCTTAAGGCTAAAACCGGAATTGGAAAGCGCGTTCATCAGCTTAACAGCCACAAATCCGCCGTCTGCTTTATCACCTACCCACCACAGGTCGCTGAAATCTTCAAGTTCAAGGCTTCTGCGAGGTACAATCTTGGTCGTGCCATCAATATCAGCAGCACCAAGAGCCATTTTGATAAGCTCGGGAGACATGCCGAGGGAAGTGAAAGCTATGCGACAGTCCCAATAATCAAGCTTTTTCATCTCCATCATGTTATTAGGGCAATTATCAACATCTTCACCCTGATCGGAATGAGTAGCAGCACAGGTTATGGTAATACCGCCCGTAGTAGCACAAATTATATCCTCGTCTGCGGGTTCTGCGCCGGTGGCGGGGTCAAAAGTTCTAAGGAGAACACCCGCGTCAAGCTGCAAAGCTTCAAAAGTATTCTGAGGAATCTTAGTAAATTTAGGCATTTACTTCTCCTTTCTAATCTTTTGTCAGGTACTCAACAGTAATGTTGATGTACCGTCTTTTTATTTTGTCGTCTGTATCGTCTTTCAAGTTTTGGCACCAAGGAGTGCCACGTTTTATCCATATATACCCGTCATCGCAAGGAAGCACCACGCCTCTTTCGCCTATCCTTTCAGACAGTTCATGTGCTTTAGCGTTAGGGTCTGCTTCGCTCTCTGTGTAAAACCACAGATTAACAGTTATCCCAACCTCCCCGCCGAAAAAGTTATCTGTAATGAGTTCATAGGTTCCGTACGGAAACACCACATCACTCGGTACAGAAGATACAGGATAAAACGGCATGAAAGAATTAAACCATGCGTATATAGCCTTATCTTTCGTCATGCGGGTAACGCCTTTCTTTCAGCAGTAAACACTTTCATCGGAATAGTGGAAGATGCAGGAGCTTGTTTTTCGTCAGGGATAGAGGTCACGCGGAAAGTTTCACCGCTGCCCATATCTTTGTAATAATCGCCATATTCAATGGGTACGCTCTTATCTACCAGCGCAGTATACACGCTTGTCACACCCTGCTTTTCAGCAAGCCGAGCTTCCATTGAAGTGTTTAACGCTTGATGGTTGTAAAACAGGATACCTTCTGCCCACGTGGTGTAAAATCCACCGGCACCGTCAGGCTCTCTTGTTCTCTCCATCAAAATACAAGGTCTTGAATAATCATCTAAAAGGCTCATATCTTTCGCCAAAAGTTCAGGTCACTTCTAAACTCGGATTGCCAAGTCACATCCTGACCCGTCTTGTTATCCTTTCCTTTAGTGTAAGAATAGCCCCCAAAACTTTCAGAAGAAAAGGGGCCGCGTGCAGCAGCCCCGTTCTTCGTTTCCCACTCTTCGATTTTTGTTACTGTATCAAGCAATGCTTGAGGAATTGCCAACGCCCATATTTCACCCGAAAAGGTTTCGTCAACAAGCACAGCAGGATATTGATATACGCCATCATTCAGTATGCTTCCGACAATTCGAAAATACTGCCCATCCATCAAGAATGGAAGTTCAACGCTCCCGTTCTCAATGGTATATTTTCCTGCGTGCATTTCGCAGACAAACCAATTTCGTATATGGTGCAAAACCTTTTCAAGCATTTTATTTAATCTCCTTCAAGTATTTGGCCATAACCCAGCCCTTAAGCTTGCCAACCTCAACATTAAACCACTCGCCTTTTGTTCCGATTTGCAAAACCTTAGTGTGATTATCCAATACAGCTATTATTTTGCCATTAGGTTTTTCGCGGAGGTTCAATCCGATTGACACGGATACCGCGTAGGTCTTTTTTACGGGCTTTTCTTCTGCTGCCTTAACTTCTTTTTTTGCCATCGGCGGCTCCTTTCTTGTTAGGCGGGATTACTCCCGCCCATTTTCTTAACCAGCTGCGCTAATGGTGCCAACAACGATACCGTCAATGCGTTCGGGGAAGAAGGTAACGCCGGACATAACAAGGTCAAGCACGCGTGCGGTATCCTTATCGGGGTATTCATTAATGCCGATGTATCCAGTTTCATCAGTGGTAAGGCTGAATGCCTTTGCCAGCTCAGAAGTGCCGACATTTACAAAGTACATGATGATGTTTTCCTTGGCAGTAGCGTAATACTTGCCCTTAGGAACATTGCTGTTCATAAAGACAGTACCAAGGCCGAGGAAGTCTTCGATATATTTCATGCCAAAAGCGGTTTGCATGGTAATCTGTGCAGTACCGAGATAATCGGATACATCCTCAGGATTAAGGAAGTATACAGTTTCCACAGCATCATCTTCCCAAAGAGTCTGAAGAACGCCCCAACCATTGGCAAGAGCAGCCTGAAGGCCAGTACCAGAAGCGGTGCCGGTGCCGGTTCCCATGAAAGTGAACAGGTCATTGCGGATAGTCTTCTGAATATCCTTAACCATCCTGTCAGTGGTTTCGCCCACTGCCTGATCGTAGCCGCGCTTCAGGATAGCTTCCGCGGTAGTAGCCTTACGCCACTTATGCAGGGTGATTTCGCCAACAGGTACCTCGATGGTTTCATAATGGGAAAGGGGAATCAGTTCGCCTTCGCCTACGCTTCCGCTTTCAAGAGTGCCAGTAACCTGAATAGCTTTCAGAGTAGTGCCTTCCTGTACAGCAATCTTGCGGGTAATGCCAAGGGCTTCAGTCAGCTTCTTAATAGATCCAGTAAACTGATAGTTAAAGTCAACAACGCGGACACGCGCGAGGTCAGAAGTAAAAATAGTGTTAGTTTCAGCAGCCATTTTTTAATAATCTCCTTTTTTAATTCTTATCAAGTCCAAACAAAGACGGATTTTCCATCATCGCCTTGCGGCGTTCTGCACCGTCTTTTATTTCAAGTATCTGCTCTTTAGTCATTGCACCACCCGTATTCTTAATAGGGTTGGCAGGATTGGGAGCAGGCTTAGTTGTAGTGGTAGTAACAAGTCCTGCAAGTTCACCAGCAATAAGGTCATCGAAAGCTTTCGTATCCTTTATTTTGCCGTCTTCAAGTTCGGCTGCATCAATTTCAGCCTTAAGACCGCGCATTGCAATAGTTAGATTGCCCTCTTTGATATTCTTGCTTTCGAGGTAAGCTTTTACGGCTTTTTCCTTTTCTGCGTGGGTTTCCTTGCGGGTCTGCTCTGCCTTATATTCGTCAAATTCCCTTTTGACGGTATCGTGCTTTTCTTTCCAGCCGTCTTTCTTTGCGGCTTCGAGTTCCTTCTCCACTTCATCAAGTTGCTTTTTGACGGTGGGAAGGTCTTTTGCTTCGGCCTTATACTTTTCAATATCGGATTTAAGGCCTTCTACGGTTTCGGAATGGGCTTCGATAATCTGGTCGATTTTCTCGTCCTCAATTCCCATTGCCTTTAGCATTTTGCGAGTAAGTGACATTATTTCATCTTCCTTTCCTTTGTCCCCTGTGCTTCGGGGCGATGATTGTATAAAAACCGCTGTGCTTCGCGGGATTTAACGCAACAAAAAAGGAGCTGCTTTTGCAACTCCTTATGGTTAATTGTTCTATTATCCTATGCACACGCCGCAGGGCTCGTCTTTGCCTTCATCCGCTGCGTCTTCCTTCGTGCCACTATATATGTGAGTATCGCTGTCAAACGTGCGACAATCCTCTTTTGCGTGATATTTACTGCCTGACGAAGACCAATAAACAATAACTGGCCGCTCATCAACTATGTATTCCTGTACCATATAGCCCACGACACCGTTTATGTCCACCTTGTACCATTCATCAATCTCGTCCAATATTTCAAGCCTATCCCCCTTGTGGTACTCTCCGAGAATATCAGCATCACGGGACGGCTCCGCTCTGAGGTTGAGTTCATCCGCGCCTATGTACTTATACACAGGGACGGACGTTGGTTCTGGTGTGGGTTCGGGTGTCGGTTCAGGTGTGGGGATTGGCGTTGAGCTAATCACAGGTTCCGTGGTAGGCTCTATCGTATCGAAGATTGCTGCAGGTTCTTCCGCTTCGGGCTGTTCATTTTTGCTTGCGCTGTATACTCCCGCTGCAATGATTATCAGCAGAATAAAAGCAAGGCCACCATACAAGGCTTTTTGCCACGTTGCTGTGCTTGCTCTGAATTTCTTAAACAGCCATATAAAGGGCCATATGCATACAAAGTAAACAAGCAGGAAGGGCCAAGTAAACGCCCGCTTGAGACATCCGCCCATTTCCTTATCGCTTACGCTTACACCCACATGTCCGCGCTTTCCTACCTTGCGCCCTGCGTGATACCTCATAAACTTGTCCTCCACAGCTTGATATGTCCATTATCAGCCTGTGAATTTATAAAGTCAATGATTTATCCGTTTTTTAATTCATCTTCAATGATTGCTCGGTAAATTTGGGCATGCCCTGAAACAGCGGGCTTCAAATACGGCTGCGCTTTCTGTCCTGCCGTATAATGCCAATTGCCTTTTTCGTCTTGGTATACCCACGGGTCAGGTCTGCCGCCGGAATAATATTTACCGGTGCCTAATTCAACGTAAGCGGCATACTCATTGTTTGTGCCCACATAGGCCGCTTGCTTTGCTTCGTCCACCTGATGGGTTATGCTATTTCTTAGGTTTCCTGTATCAACAGGGCAAAGGCGTTTAGCGTATCCTTCAGCGGTAAGTCCTATTTTCTCAAGCGCACGAATAACAGCATCCCGCAAATCTTCACGGACTTGTCCGCTGTTATCCCTTATATCAACTCTCACGCTTTTTCCTTTCCCATTCCTGATAGGTCATGTTATCAATAACACTCTTTCCTGCCCTGCGCTTTGCGTCAGGCGTTTCCTTAACCACCGCTATCTGCGTGCAGCGGCAATTATACACAAGGTAGGGGGCGGCTTTTGCATCCCCAGGGAACATTATTTCCTGTCCATCCACCTTGAAAGGCTTATCAATGGGTGCTCTTTTACCGTCAAGTATTTGGTGTGCGTGTCTGGTTCGATTATCGAGTGTTGCAACCCACTCGCGCTCCATCTCTATGCCCATCTTCTCAGCTTGGGTATAAGCGTCCATCCTGCCCGAATTTTGCGCCCCTGTGACAGCCGTGCGTGCTGTGCGAATTGCGCTTGTACGGTTCATTGCGGGGATGTTAGTTTGCAGGCGAGCCGAAATCTTTCCTATACCCTCACCCTGAAGAATACCGCTTGTAACCTGTGCGGTAATCTGCTTTTTGCCCCAATCCAAATCAATGCCGCGCTTTAATGCTCGTTTTTCGGGGTAATAAGGCATCAAGTTAGGTTCTTCCACAATTAGCCGTTTAACGGTTTGTTCATCCCACAAGGTAAAGCCCACATCTCCCGCCACCTGTTCTATTGTATATGCAGCATAATTGCGGTTTAAGCTGTATATTGAAGGTGTGATGTCATTGACATAAGCAACAGCGGTTTCATTCGCCTTGGTATAGCGTTCTGCCATTTCATCTCGTAGTTTTTCAAACCTTGCGCCACGGCCTATTTGTGCTAACAGCCATTGCCTGTATTTTTCCTTAGTCATTTCACCCGCATCAACTCTTGCGCGGTACTTTTTATCTTGTACAGCAAATGCGGAAAAATAATCGTCTATCTTTGTCTTTAACTCTTTTGCAGCAGTCTTATATATGGCAGATATGCGGCTTTCCAGCCTTGCAAGCTGCTGCTCGGTCTGTATATGCCCATAATCAGCCATATTTAATTACTCCTGAAAGCGGTTTAATTCATCTGCATCCTTCTTCTTTAGAATTTCCTCAACTTCCTCGCTGGAAATATTGGGGAATTTGTTCAGCATGGTTTCGTCATCAAGGTAAGGTGCTTCAAGCATGAGTATCTCAACCTGTTCACGCTGATTAGATACCCTGTTTCTCTTAAACTGAGGTGTAGCATCATCAGCATTTACGCCCTGCAATGCCAGCAGCTTTTGTACAGCTTCTATAATTTGGTATTCGTAATCGTCAGCATTCTCATCCATCGGCTGATACGCTGCGTCTATGTGGTCGTTGGTCGCTCCCGCTGAAATGGTATGCACATCAAGTCCGCCGAAGTCCTCATATATCTGTGCCTTAATGCGAGTAAGCAGCTTTTCACGTGCTTCATAAGGTACTTCTTGTGTATGAGGAGTTACAGAAACATTATCTCCGTCAAATTGTGCAATGTGCCTATAAAGCAAACGCTCACGGAATTTAGAAAGCTCCTGTTCAGTAGCTCCACCCGCGCCGCTTACCAGCCAGTAAATCTGAGCGCAATCCTGAAGGTCATTTGCAAAACCGCTGTTAATTATGTCGTATGCGTCAATCTTAGACCGCATACCGATAAGGGTACTCTGCTTTAGTCTGCTTCCCCATACAGGAACAACAGGCAGAGCAGAATAGTTGTGTGCGGTTGCCACTTCACCTGTTGCGGGTGTCACGCTTACGGTCATTCGGTAAGCGTGTACAGCACCATCAACAGGAACCAATGAAGAAAGACTACCATCTTTACTCGTGAACTCTATATAACCATCAGGGGTATACAGCGTTGCGTTAATGGGTTTATCTGCTTCAAGCTGCCAGAATCTAACGCCAGCTCCAAGGTTTCCGCTTGTTTCATCCCACAAGGGCGCAAACTCTGTTGCCTTGAATATATGTATATGGTCGTATGCCCAATACAGATACGACACGCCATGTATCAATGCGTAATAGCCAGCATCCTTAATTACCTTATCCGATTCAGCACCAAGCTTGTCTTTAATTTCCGCCTTTTTGAAAGTAAGACCGTTGCCCAAGCTATAAGTACAACGCTGAGTATTTAACCTCGCAAAGAAGTTGCTCGTCATTTTCATATTGGAAACGGTTTCGTCCTTAATCTTTGTACCTTTTGCCGTAAAGATGTGCCTTGCAAAATCCAGTATGGTTGTATTCCTTTCCGCGTCATAGTCATCGGCGGTTACAGCATTTTTGTATGCTGCGCTGGTCTTGTGGTCGCGTATAACCTTTTGTACAAAGTCGGTAATTTCATATTCTTTAAGTGCGAGAAAATCCTGATAAGTAAGCATCTTTCACCTCTATAATGCCAGTAGTCCGAGCGGTTGCTCGTCTTTAAGTTTGGTTCTTAGTATCGTTTGTGCCATGTAGCGTATATCGTCCATGGCGTGGTCGTTTTCCTTAACCGGCTTATCTTCACCGGCTTTGTCATCCCACCGATAGATACCAAACTCCTTTATGGCATCGGTGCAATTCTTGTGTATTTTGATTTTTCCGTTTTTAAGCATACGCGCCGTGGTAACAATGCCGTCTTTGACATCGTTGTTGGCTTTGCGCACAGAAAAACGCCCCTTGCGGCGTATCGTTTCGATGAATGAAGCTGCCGAGGGGTCAACTATAACGGTCTGTACAGGGTATTTACCCGCAAGCCGTTCTAAATCCATATAATATTCTTCGTCTGTTTTCTGCTTTTGATTGTTTCTGCCGTCATAGTAATACTCGCGTATTCTTACGGCTTGTTTATTGGTTACACACCACAACCCAGCAGAAAAAGGATTGTAAGTGCCGTAGTCGCATGATATGAAGTATTCACCGTTTTCGGGAATTTCTTCTGTCATGCAGCTTTCGCCGAACATCGGATATATTAGTCCTTCAGCTATTGTCCATTTGCCTAATATGTAACGGTCGTAAAACACGGTGCCTTCGTATTCCCTTTTAAGGTTTTGTACAAAGATTGGATCAAGCGTGGGATTATCGTCTATGCAATAGCTTTGTCGGTATATGTCTGCATCGCTGTCCAAAAACTTCTTTACCCAATGGTTAGGGCTTTCAGGGTTTAGCGTACCGTCAAACTTGCTGTATGGCTTATCCAAACGGCTCTTAAGCATGGTGAACACATCTTCATGCCATGTGGCTATTTCATCACCGTAACAGTATTTAATGGACGAACCGCGGATCCTGTCCATTTGATTAGCTTTATCCGCACCAAGGCAATAACATTTTTCGCCAAATATCGTTGCGGTATTATCGCTGTGAATGGAGCTTACAAGCCCTACACCATACATGCTTTGCAATGGCTCAATGATGTTTCTTTGAAGCGTACCTTTGGTATTCCCTAAAAACACGGTTAAGCCGTCAAGCCCTGCTACCCTGCGTATCCGCATAGGAATAACAAAATAATCAAGGTATGTTTTGCCGCTTCGCGTTGCGCCCTCTTTAATGTTCCATCTATGGTTAGCATTATCGAGAAACTCACGCTGCTTTATGGTGAACGCCATTATATAACGCCGCCTATCTTTTCGAGAATAGCATCCAGTTTCTTAATTGCATCCTGTTCTTCTTCGATACGGTCTTTCTGTCCAAGGTATTGTTTACCAAGCCATATTGCCATGTTGGCATTCTTTTCCGCCAACCTAAATTGATTGCGCCGAAGTGATATTTTGCCCGTTCCTGACAGCTTTTTATATATATCCGCAAAACGCTCTCCGTATGTCCGCTCACACCATCGCTCTATAGTGTCCGGTGAGCATTCAAAGAAACCCGCTATTTCAGAAAGGGTGCATTGCAAACCACACAGCTTTGCGAAGTCCTTCTCGTCTATTTCCTTTTGTGGCCTTGCCATGCGCTACCTCCTTTCTATATTGCTTGCTTAAGGTGCATCTCGCATTCCGCAAGCTCTTTTTTTAGTCGCTTAACATACCTATCGAGGTCTTTTCTTCTAAACCCTGTTGCGGCATTTCTGGCCTTTTCGGCTTCTTTTATTTTACGTTTGTGTTCGGCTATTCTGTCGCACATCATAGCAATACCGCCCTTTCGCCTGTAAAGTTCTCCCAGCGTTTTATGATTACATCACAGTATTTAGGGTCAAGTTCCATCATATAGCAAGTGCGGTCTAACTGTTCGCAAGCGATAAGGGTTGAACCGCTACCGCCAAACAAATCAAGAACCGTCTTGAAGTTGTTGTTTTTA
Organism: Clostridia bacterium; assembly: GCA_045591265.1. Taxonomy (GTDB): domain Bacteria; phylum Bacillota; class Clostridia; order UMGS1883; family UMGS1883; genus UMGS1883. The sequence goes on from JAZNSQ010000045.1 coordinate 37,588, forward strand.
TCAAATTTCTTTATTATTTCCGCAAACAGCTTCACCGGCTTCTGCGTGGGGTGTACTCGGTTTTTCTTTTCGCTTGCCATTGTAAACTGGCGGACAACACTTCGGAAGTTTGCCCAGCCAAGCTCACAATCGGTCTGATCGCTCGCACCATTGTTTTTATCCCACACAAGCCAACACTCTGATGATGGCAAGCATTCTGTGTAATAGTTCGCTCCCCACCATATTTGGTTTGTATTTCTGTACATATCATGCGCAAGCAAAAAAGCTGAAACGGCAACGCTGTTATCATCATCGCCCATTATGTCCGATTTGTAATTTTTGGACAGCACTCCGCTTTTGCTTACCGCATTCATCCCATACGGGGGATCAGTATATATTAAATAAATGGGGTTATTGTCCGTCAGTTTAATTACCGATTCTTGCTCTGTTGAGTCGCCACACATCAGCCTGTGTCTGCCTAACTGCCAAATATCGCCCTGTTTTGTGACAGGCTCGTTTTCCTCGTCAACTTCGGGTGCTTCGTCTTCAACAATTTCCGGTTCTTCTTCATCTTCCAAGAGGTTAAAATCAAAATCGAAATCACCGAGGTCAAGGTCTTCCAGTTCTTCGGTAAGGACATCAATGTCCCAAGCTGACAACTCCGCTGTTGCATTATGCGCTATTGCATATTCTCTGCGTTGTTCATCGGTAAGGTGGTCTAAGCGCACAACGGGCACTTCTTCTATGCCCAGCTTTTTACAAGCCATCAGTCTGCCGTGGCCTTCAACGATCACGTTGTTTTCGCCCCATATACCAATAGCATCGTTCATGCCGTACTTTTCAATGCTTCGGGCTATGTTGTCTATGTCAAGTTCTTCATGTCTGCGTGTATTCTTTTCGTAAGGGGTTAGCGCAGTGACAGGCAAATACTCAATCTTTAACTCCATAAGTTCACCTACGGTCTATACCATCCGATGTATGTTCCGTCTTTGATTATGTACCGCTTTACTCCCCAACAGATATACATGGTGTTGTTTCCTGCTGGTATAGTAATCAGGTGCCATATTGCAAAGGCAAATACCGCTGCTATAAACAATACGCTAATCATATTTCCTCCCTACCGCGTAAGGGCAAGACAGCAGTATGCACATCCTGCCCCTCCGCCACTTGCAATTTTCTTTTTTACAATACATCTTCATATTCCCTCTCCAAAAAATAAAAAAGGCGGAAGGGGTTTCCGCCATCTTTCGACATTATCATTTTAACACATTTAAGTTACGCATTGTTACGCATCTTCAAGCCGTTTCTTTGCTGCCGTGTGGATTTTTGTACAATGGCCTTTTGAGTAATGTGACACCCTTGCTATATCTTCCCATTCAAGGCCTTCTATATACCGCAGGGAAAGTATTAAAGCCTGTTGTTCGGGTATTGTCGACAGCCACACACGGCAACGGTCTATATATGCTTCCATATCTGCTATTTCACGCGCCCTTGCTATTTCAAGTTCTTCCATTCTGCGTACCTGTTCAGCTATCTTATCCTTACTGCCAGAATGAGCAGGAGCAAGTGAAAGTACCTGCGTAGTCCGTTCCATTTCTGATCGTAACCGTTCTATTGATTCCTCTATTGAACGAATAGCGTTCGCATAGGTGCGGCACATTTTAAGGTCATCTAAAGTCATTGTTTTTTCCTCCTGTGGTTTTTGCCCCGAACCCACAGCTTTTAACTTCCCTGTATTTCACATCCGCAAGCAGCATATCCGGCTATGTCAATCCAGTTGTCTGCTTTACCGTGTCCTGTTTCGTTTCGTGCCACTTTAAGTAGTATCATCATATTTGCTACATCGGCTGGCTCAAAAGGATAACCGCAATAATGGCTCCATAAGTTAGCTATCATTCTGAAGTTGTCCTCAGGGCTTCCATAATCCTGTTCTCTGTCGCCGCATACACATTTCTTTGC
>JAZNSQ010000046.1:0-4888 GCA_045591265.1 Clostridia bacterium
AAGGTGTCGGCTGCACAAAGGAAGCAAATTAAACTAAAGAGGCAGAGAGCGCATAAATTAAAAGCGGTGGCAGATGAAGAAGGGCTTACAGAAACGCAGTAGCCACAGTTTGAAGATGGCGATTTACTCGCCACGCACAAACTGTGCAGCTACAAGGTGTCGACTGCACCAAAGATGCAAATTAGAATAAAGAGGCAGAGTTTGACTTGCTCGAATTTCCGTAGGGCATTTTGCACCAAAAAAAGAACCGAGGCTCTTTTAAAGCGTGCTGGGCACCAATTGCCCAGAAAGCTTAGAACTCACGGCTCTGATGTTATTATACGCAATATTTCTGAAAATGTCAATGATATTCAAAACAAAAAAGGACCGACAGCCGGTTGGCGCGTAATAGGCTGCAATTGCCGTTCCTCCCAACCACGAATGGTCCTATTAACAAAATATCACACACGTGTAGTTTTGTCAAGGCATATTCTATAAAAAAAGGCAAGTCATTTTTTGAATGACTTGCCTTTTTCCTAGCGTAGAAGGAGGGGAGCGTGCCATATGCACAATTCCCGACATTCTCCTATGACCGCTTATTTTAGGCAAACAAATTATTTTATCTAACTATTCTTTTTTGTTCTTTAAATACTCTTCCTTATTATATTTTCTGAATTTTAAAGTAGGAAGTTCACCATTAAAGATATTTTTGAAATCCTGCTGCACTTCAATTTCAAGTTTGTCCTTGTCGTAGTTCACGTGTCCTTTAAAAACCCAATATTCCTCGGGTACATCGGTATTTATAAAAGGTGTTGCTTCGTCTGTATATATCCATATTAATGGGCCATAGTCCTCCTCGTGTATAATATCATATTGAGTATCTTCATAAATAATCACACCTGTATGCCCATCTGTTTTGCTCCAACAAAGCTCAATATATGGGTTTTTGCAAATCCATATATCTGTGTCATTATATTCAGGTCTCAACTTAGCCTGATAGACACATCCACTTAATATTAAAACCAAACAGAACATCATAATTGATATATTCTTTATCATTAGACTTTACCTCACTTTGAAATACAATGTACTGACAGCGGAATTTCACCATTAAGCATAAATTTATATTTCAGACTTCTTGTTTCTTCGCTCAAATTTTTCTCATTGCTATTATAGTTGAATAGCTCATATTTCCCATCGCTTTTCTTCCTCATTGCCACAGTGTGCAGTGCATCCATTACATCGTCACTTTATTTTACTGTATTTGGTTAAATGTGAAACTAGTTAAGAATCATATTCAAAATAGTACATTTTATCAGTATCACAATCATAAACGGCTATTTCAAAATTGAAAAAAGACCGGTTTAAAAATTCAGAATCATCACTACTATCGTTGCTTTTTAACTGACTATCCTCAAATATGTAATACCCATTTTCGATTTTCGGCATATGCGCTTCTTTTGCTAACTCATAGCCATATATTAATCCGTCTTTTTCTTCCCCAAACATAACAATGTTAAGATTTTTAGACAAGGGAAGCTTGTTCCAATCTTTTATTATCTCCAATGCTTTTTGTTTGTTTGTGGAACAGTCTAAAATAAGATAATGTGAACCATCAGCTGGAAATCCGCCATAATCTTCAAATTCTTCGACAACTGAAAAATCTTTTTTTGTAAACCCAAAATACGGTGTTGTTATATCCGTATAGTTGTTTATAGGTTTTAACAGAAGCAAAAGAATTACCGCTAACAAAACACTTGTTATTGGAACAAATGTTTTTGCAGTAATTTTATTTTCTTCCCGTGTTTTTGAGAGTGCATATATATAACCCAGAAGATATGTAGCACCTGCCGTAATTACACATAATGAAGATAAAATTTCAGCAAAACGGAGTCTCCCTATAATTACACAGGCTATCCATACAAAAGAAAATAAAAATCCTAATATGACAATAGGGATTGGTATTGCGAACAGAATAAACAAAAGTATAGTTAAAATTTTGTTTTTCATAAGATTTCTCCTTTAATATTTCTTTGTGTAAGTTATTTCAACTCCGACCTCGTCTAGTAATCCCAATTTTGAATCAAAAACTGCCAAATCATTTGCCAACCACAAAAAGCCTTCTTTCATTGAACCTTGGTTAAGTGGATTTACCAGTTTTGTAAAATCAAATTTGTCTGTTACTTTTACTTTTGCATTCCAGTTTCCATCTGTATCTCTACGTGCATTTATATCAAGGTCTACATTATGTAGGGCAGCACCTATATCACCATTCCCAAGAGGAATTTCATATGATACAGTTGGAATTGTATGATTAGGATTATTTTTTCTTTCTCCATATTTCCAAATTACACTTTTCACAAAATCGTTTAACCCCTTATCATTTTTAGTAAATTTGAAGCATAGCTTCCTTCTTTTGCCACATACTTATTACCGCTTCCGCTTGCTGCCAATTTTAGCAAGTCACTTGATAAGTCATATCCCGCTTTATCAAGCACAACTGCCCCTGTTTTCCAAATAGAATCTACTACAAAGTTCATCGTTTTATAATCCAGTCCTTTTTTTATAACCTTTTCATAATAATCTGTAAGAACTTCAGAAAAATCGGTAAATTTTGATTTTATTCCATTTAGTACTGAATATCCTTCTTTTCTTGCTTCCTTTACCTTTTTGTCGTCAACACCATCCCACAGTGATATTTTTGCGAAAGCTGAATATAGCTTTTTCCATTGTTCATCTGTGAGTTTGTAATTACTTTTACCAAAAAGGTTTTGCGCCTTCATGACGCCATCTGTGAATTTTTGAAAATATCTGCACCTATTTTAGATAACTTGTCCGATACGCCTAAAATTTCTGCACATCGCCAACCAAAAACTGCATCTGGGTCAGACGATTTTCCATTCTTTCCTCCATAAATTAAATTTTTCTTGCTTTTAATTTACGGATATGCTAAAATGCAAATAGGGTTAGGATTTGCTTTTGCATATCCGTGATTTAGTACATTGGTTAACTGTTGCCGCAGTTTCCTAATGTACTTTTTCTTTGACTCCAAAGAAACATTTGTTCGCCTTACGTTTATTATATCATATACTTTTTCTGAAATCAAGTCTACTTTTACCATGTTTTTACACGATGGCAAAGAATTTTTTTCTTGAACAAAAGATGCGGACATTTTTTTATCCAAACGGTTAGAATTAAAACGCACCAAAAATTGCCCCATCACAAACTGTACGAATTTTTAGCTTTTTTTGTCGAAACGAATAAAAAATATTGCATTTTAGCTCGTTGAATGGTATAATGATAATTGCCAAACAAACCTTAATAATTTTTAGTCATAAGTGCATATTTTTACATTGGTAAAAATATGTAGGTTCTTTCCTTATGCATTTATGGCTATATAGGGGTTTGTTTGGCGACAATTGAGCCTATGTGTTTTTCGTGCGTCGGCTTTGTCCGGCGCATTTTTTAATTTACACTAGGCTCTGTATAATTATATTACGGAGGATAAAGCTATGGAAATACAGAGAGTGGGTATGATGATAAAGGTTGATAATCTCGGAAGAGTAGTAATTCCAAAGGAATACAGGGATTTCTACCATTTAAATCACGATGACGAAGTATTCATAATAGATACTACAGAGGGACTTTTGATAACCAACCCCAAGTATAAAATGGTAAAGATAGAGGAAAAGAGTGATAGCGAGGTTAAGTGATAGTGACATATATTTTTCGTCAACTTTTAGAAAACAGAATGCGAGAGTTCAGAGAATATACTAATATGAACTCTCGCTCTATTTGTATTAAGCCTATGCAATATAGTATTCTAACCGTTTGCGGGACCCGGCACTCGAGTTTAAATTTCTCCATAGAAAAGAACACAGATACCACAAAGATATCTGTGTTTTTCATGGCGGAGAAGGAGAGATGCGTCTTGCAAAGAGTACCCCTGCTTGTCCACCCAAGCCTACGGCTTCGGTACCGGACTGCGCACCATTTTACTAAAAAACTTGCCACAGGCAACTTTTTTGACGCAAAATGCCCCCTTGGAGTTCAAATCTCTTTCAATTTAATCGCAAAACAAAAAGGACACCTACAAGGTATCCTTTTTTGTTTTGGCGGAGAAGGAGAGATTTTACCCGTTTGTGGTACCCGACATCTATTTTCGGGGAGTAAATCCCCTCGATATCTGTCGACCACTGCACAACCCTACGCCCTTCCGGAATCCGCCACCGGCGGTGGTCGGGCTCGGTTCCCTCTTGCCGGTGCCCGGCGCTCGAGTTCAAATCATTTACATTTTTCCAGTAAAAGAAAAAGGAACACACCAAAAGGTATGTTCCTTTTCTTTGGCGGAGAAGGAGAGATTTGAACTCTCGAGAGGCTTGTGACCCCTACACGATTTCCAATCGTGCGCCCTCGGCCGGACTAGGCGACTTCTCCATACAAACTGTATTCACTTGACAGCTTCATTAGTATAGCAGACGTGGGGCGATTTGTCAACAGCTTTTTTCAAAAATTTTGAAATTTCCATCCGGCGGTTCACGCCGCCGGATGGAACGGGAAAAAGCGATCACTCATCCAAAACGACCGGGCGAATCTTATAATAGTCGTCCCCTTCTCCGGCCTCCATGAGTTTGATATCCGTGTGATAGCACATCTCAAAGAGCTTGGTCATACGGGTGACGAAAATAAACTTCACCTCGATCTTCGGGAAAATTTGTAAAATATCAAAGATACCACGGGCACCCTCGATATAGGCGGTGGTCTGGAAGGTCTCGTTTAAGAGTACCAGAGAGTGGGGCTTGATATTGTCGAGGATGTGTGCCTCTTCCTGCACCTCACCCTCAAAGCGACCGGCAGTATCACCCACCACGAACTCCTTCTCGGCAGAGGAGAACTGAGTGAAGATGGC
>JAZNSQ010000047.1:0-3404 GCA_045591265.1 Clostridia bacterium
GCTGCTAATATTTCAAGCTTGGGATTGGGTGAATGGCCGACCCATAAGGGAGTACAAAACGAGGAAAGCCCCCGAAAAGCTGCTCACCACGGCACGCAAGAAAGTTAACTTAGTGGACGCTAACGGCAAGATTATCGCACGCTACGATAGTGTTACGACAGCGGCGGTTGAAAACGGTTATTGCAGATTCCACGACATTACCAACGCTTGCAACCGTAACTGCATGACACGAGCAGGACAGTTCTTTCAGTGGGGGTAGAAGCATGATTTACATTGGAATAGACCCCGGCAAAAGCGGTGCGTTTGCGGTAATAGACACGACAGGACATAAGACAAGGGTTGATGTGTTTTCTTGGGACAACAAAAAATTTATTGAGGAGCTGGGGGAAATTTCATTTATTGGGGCGGTCTGTTGTGTAGAAAAGGTTGGAGCAATGCCGGGGCAAGGTGTTACCTCGATGTTTAATTTCGGCAAATCCGCAGGATACATAGAGGGAGTGCTTGAAACGCTTGGTATACCTTATCAGCTTGTCCCCCCGCAAAAATGGAAAAAAGAATACTCGCTCGGCAGTGACAAAAAGCAGAGCATAGAAGTCTGCAAGCGGTTGTTCCCCGATGTATCACTCAGACGGACAGAACGATGCAGAACGGATGATGATGGTATGGCGGAAGCTTTACTTCTCGCGGAGTATGCAAGGAGGCACTTTTGATGAAAAGGGTAGATTATGAACGATTTACAGCACTTCGCAAGAAGGTAATGAGTGCCATAGAAGAGCAGCTTAAAATTGATGATGGGTGTAAAAGTTATGAGGGAACATTTGAATGGACTGTCGAATATCCCAACTATTTTGAGGACCCTGATGCGACCCTGCCACCCAGTTTTTATTCTCTTACGCTACATTGTTATGTGTTAGGGCCTGCGAGGCATTATGATTGGACAGGCGATAGTATTTCAAAAGTGCTGGATAAAGCAGAAAAAACTATAAACGGATGGTTGGAGGGGCACTAATGGAAGAACTAATTAGATACATTAAGATACTCGTGGCTGGTGAGCTTGACCGCGCCAACAAACAGTACCAGCCGTCTTTTAACACAGCCCACGAAGCATACGCTGTTACGCTGGAGGAGCTGGAGGAAGTTGAACAGGAAATGTTCCAACTTAAGGACTGGGTACGGTGTGCATGGGAGTACATAAAGAGCGACGATGATTGTAATGTTGAGGTTGCTTTTACAAACGCTGAAACTCACGCCATCCACGCCGCTGCGGAAATGATACAGGTTGCTGCTATGGCGAGGAAAGCGAGAATTAAGGAGGATTAAACATGACAATACAAGGATGGTTTGTCTATGCGCTTGCCGTGATAATGGCAGCGGTCGTTTGCGGAGCAATCGCAGATGGGCGTGGTTTAAGTGCAAAGGCAGTAAAGAGGCTGGTCATATCTGTAACAGCCGTTGTTGCAATCGTGGCTATGCTGGTTCTGCGTTGGTATTTTGCGAATACCGCATCAGGACAGAGAGCCTTGACCGACCAGCGGAGCAACCTGAACAACGGTATCGAGCGAACAGTAACGGTTTACACTGCCAACGGCGATGTTATAGCACAGTACGAGGGAAAGATTGATATAGCAGCCAGTGATGGTGGATACATAAAGTTTGACTTTGACGGCAATCGGTACATCTACTACAACTGCTTTGTGGAAACTATTGCCGCGTTGGAATAGGAGGTATAGTGATGCATTGTACAAGGTGTGGCAGAAAAATTGAAAATCCGTACTACGCTTCATGGATAAGTATTGAACGACACGATTTTTATACCGGGAAAAAAGCCCCATTGTGCGGCGGGTGCGCAATGCAGATAAGACTTTGGTTGGTAAAGGCGAAAAAAGAATAGGAGGTACGGTGATGCGTGAAATACTATTCCGTGGAAAGCGGATCAATAGCATGAAAGCTGGAGAATGGGCAGAGGGCTTTTTTATGGAATGGCTCAATCCATGCAAAAACAGAAAAGAAGCACGTATTCAAACCATAAGCGAAGGAGGATGTATAGACCTTATACACGAAGTTGACCCCTCTACCGTAGGCCAGTACACAGGCTTAAAGGACAAGAACGGCAAGCGGATATTTGAGGGGGATGTGGTGAGTTATAAGTGGGTGCACCAGTTCACCGAAGACGATGACATTGAAGATTATGGCAACCAGTTCCCCGATAAGATTTCCGACTGCCTTGGTGTAGTTGAGTTTAGAAATGGTAAGTTTATGCCCTTGCCTGAAAGACATGATTGTGATGATTACTGGTATTCTGACGGTCAATATGGATTTGAAGTAATCGGCAACATACACGATAACCCCGAACTGATGGAGGGCAAATGATAAAGAGTAAAAGAAAAGCAAGGTGTTTTATCAATTACCTTTACCGCAATTACGATGTGCCGCGGATACCGATTGATATACATTGGCACTATCCCTCGATAGTTGTAACGGGAACGCAGGAATGTTGCTTTGGCCTTTTTGCATTCAATGATGAAAGCGCAAGCCGTATTGATATAGCTTGCTGTAAGCAAGGCACAACAGGCGCATTGTCTTCATTAGCCCATGAGTTTGTGCATTACCTCCAATATATTCATGGGCGGGATATGACAGACCCACAAATTGAAATTGATGCCGAACATTACGGCGCAATCCTTTTCGGTTTGTGGCTAATGCGGGAAAAGGATTGTAGCTGGGTAAAGGCGTGGGAGCCAAAGGAGGACGCATGAAAGAAGATGTTCTATCCGAAAAAAGAAAGAATTTACCCGAACGAAGAAAAAGACCAACCCGACCACCCGAAGAACTGTTTAGGATTCTATGCGGAATATACCCTTTAGAGGTAGCACAGGAACTATTTGAAAAACTTACGGAGGACGCATGAAAGAATACATAGAGCGTGAAGCGGCATTAAATAGCTTTGAAGAAATAATGAATATAGCATGCGAACAAGTCAATCCAAGAATAGGCAAGGCGATAAGGGCAGGAACATGTTTGGGAATTGCCATGTGCAGGAATGAAGTGCGCCATATTCCCGCCGCTGATGTAGTGGAGGTGCGGCGTGGACGGTGGGGAGAATATGAAAGTTATCCCCTTACACCATCATTGAACGGTTATCCGTGTATGGCTTGCGGACAACACGAACAGCGAACCACTAACTACTGCCCCAACTGCGGAGCAAAGATGGATAAGGAGGAATAAGTGCAGAATGCCAACAAGGAACTTGCAGAGCTGTTCGCCAAGCATTTGACGAAGTGGGATATGATAAGGCTTTGGGCACTTTCTAAAATCCCATCATGGATGTATACGCTTTGGTTTCAAATAAGGTATAGGACTGAGGAGGAATAAATGAAAATAATCGAAATTAACCCACAGTTTAA
>JAZNSQ010000048.1:0-14024 GCA_045591265.1 Clostridia bacterium
CGCATCAGCTGAAACCCTTGATATCACTGGCTTTGCAGATTGTTGATAACTTTAAACATACGTTCGAGAAATGTTTCACAAGATAGACCAGGCGTAGCAGATGCATACTGTACAATAAGTTGGACAGGAAGTTGGACAGGAAAAGAAGGATCAGGGCTTTACGCCCTGATCCTTAACAGTATATAAGGTGTCCAATAAGTTGTACAGGAAATATTCTTTAATTTGCTGTTGAAGTTATAGCAACCCATCTATTAGTCCATACACAAAGCCAGCCAGCTACAGTTGAACCTGTCACACATGGGATAAAATCACCGGGTTTACCTTTTGCCTTTATATCACTTGATATACTACTTTTAGGCGTAGTGAAATAATTAACGTTAGTATATGTTCCTGTATATTTATTACCGTTAAAGTCAACAATATCGCCCGCCATTTCTGCATTGCCCTTAACAACGGTTGCTATTCTGGGGTTAAAATAATTGTTGATAATATGAACATTAGATACACTTGTAACATTTTCCATGTTAATTCCAGTCATGCTTGTGCCTGAACCCTCAAAATTGTTATTTTCAATGGTCAGATTAGAAACACCACTTGCGCACACAGGTATATATAAAAATTGTATAGTCCCTGATAAATAATTTTTCCTGATATTCATATTACGTATACTGGCTAATCCCCATAAAGATATAACAGAATAAATATTTGATGCCTCACTTTCCGATTGATTCATTGTGCAGTTTAGATAGTTATCCTCAATCGTGACTTCCTGAACAGATACATTATCAGCAATGACTATGGCTCTGTTACTGCAAACTATAGTGTTATTTCTTATTTTTAATCTTCTATTATATCCCGATAGTTGGGGTGAAGTAGGGCCGCCAAGTGATATACCAATTTCAACGCCACTGATAGTATTACCTTCAATTATTGAATCAACAACGCCATGACTATCTATACCTTCCCATAAGGGGTTTGAATCTGAGATTTTATTATAAAGTACATTTATATTTGATGCTACACGGGAAGCCGTTTCCTGATAACCACTCATGCATATTGGATACCTATGACTTACTCCTGTATAATTACCATTAATAACCCTGTTACATATGATATCAACATTCTGGCAGCCATCAAGTAAAAACAGTCCGGCAAAAGCATACCCGTTAATATTATTATATGATAATTCTGCCATTTCACAATGTTCAAGATATACACAGCTACCTAAATGTATATCAGTGAATACACAATTAGATATTTTAATATTAGTTTTATTCAGAGCATAAATAACATATAATCGGGATAGATAATCAGTGACATTTATTGTTGAAAAAGAAACAGAATCAATCACAGTTTTACTTCCAATATTAAAACCTGTATGTTCTCCGTCGATTATAATATTTCCACCAAAAATTTGTGTTCCGTCAGGTACATTTATTGTATCCGTTATTCTATATGAATTAGTAAGAACCATAAATTTACGGTTATTTAAACACGATCTGATTGCTTCTGTATCATCTGTTACACCATCACCTATAGCACCATAATCTTCAGGTCGCGCTAGAATAAGTTTACCAGTTATATTTAGAATACTGCTATTTATAACTTCTATATTATCAAGCAATTCCGTTTGTAATGTTGCGATATCATCAGATAATTCTGCATGAAAATTATTAAGCAAATACTCAATAGTTACTTCCTGAAGGTTCTGTCCAGTCCCCGAAGTAATATACAGAGCACCAACTGATATATCAGACAGTACTTTGTATAATTTACTGTTAAGCCATAGCAGCTGCCCTTCCGTCCTTGCTTCAGTCGCGTTGATATTTGATCCGTCATCAGCAACAGCAATTGACTGTTTAATACTTTCATATAAAACTGAAAAATTACCGATCACAGACCAGTAATCTGTGTTACTGATTACAACTCCAACAGGAACTGGCTGACTTGATATGTAAGCATTACCACTGTTTGGTTCAACTACAACAGTATTTGCTTCATACTGAGTCGTAATATTCCATTGTATAGGGTCAGCATATTTGATTACATTCTGATTAATAAAATCCCGCATGTCAGTCTTTAACTGAAGCATCTGACCCAGCAGCCAGTCAAGATTCAATTCATGATAGTCCGTGTAAGGATACTTATTAACAAACATGTTTTATTCTCCTTCCTATTCATACACAGGGACAGTGAAATCCCTGATAAATATATCTGAAATATGCTCGTATATGTTCCAGCTTGCAATGTCTAATTCAGATTGTAACATCTGCTGCGAAGTAGTAACACCTATATTACCCCACATATGACCGCTATGCTTGTTCTTGTTTGTGGTGTCTTCCTTCAATGTTCCTGAAGATTCATCTTCCCCGGAAGTTTCTGAATGATTTTTAAATTCAGAATCAGATTTATCATGAGGTTGATAATCTGAGGTATCAAAAGCACTGCGTGTATTTTCAACACTTGATGATCCGTCACCGTCTGAAATACTGCTACTGGCACTGTTCAGGCTGGTTTCATTTTCACGAGTTCCTGATCCTTCATCAGTCCATTCTTCATGCCTGTCATAATTAAATAACGGATCATATTCAGCGTTAAGGGCTTTAATCCATTTATCAAAAGTCCTATAATTTCTTTGTCCCCAGTATCCTATCTGATCTCGCATAAATTCAGGATTAGAATATAATACTTCAAACTCACCACCTGACACCATTATTGTTGACTTCAATACTTCAAGATCAATACCTTTCGGAAGGACAAGACCATCAAACAAACTTTTATTTTCATGATTCAGGAACTGTTCAAACCCTATCAGCGTTAATTTACTCCTTGACATTTGCATCACCCTCTTTCACTGGTTCAGAATATCTAAGCCTGATATCAATGCTTAAGTCAGGATATAGCTTTTTGACTTCCTGAAGAGATCCCTGCATGGTTTCATTCCAAACAGTGACTCGTGATACTGCGTCAACTATACGTGATTCAGCTTCTGATGTGACCATTCTTTCTTTTTTCTGATAAGGAATTGTTGGAATTCCTATTTCAGCATCAAAGTTATTAAGGATGGTGTTCAGGTCTTGCAGCTGATCCGTTGTCAGGTATGACTCTTTCAGGCTGCGACGTTCAATGAACTGGAAAGGGCTGTCACTATTCCTGTTTTCCATATTGTCAATAATACGGCTGTCATATATAACAGCTGGTTCACCTTTATTTACTTTATCAAGGATTTTCTTTAGAGCCTGTGCTGCGCTTTTGGTCTTCGCACCCAAAATGAATGCAAATTTATTATTGATCAGTGACATGTTTAATGCATTGTCCAGAGTAGACAGTCGTTCAGCATAGAATGATATAATATCCCAAACGCCAATATAATCAGGAGTCAGCTTTATCAGTTCACATTCCTTACCGATAGTCAGTTCTGCGTTATAGTCAGGATTAGCTATCAATACTCTGACAGGTTGATAATAAAAATCAAAACCACTAATATTGCATGGCTGGAAAAAATATCCATATTTATCATTTTGTGACACTGCCACAAATCCAAACTTGTAAAGACAATAAACAAAGAAGTCCTTAACCTTCCCCGACCACTCATCAGGCAAATTATATTCAAAAACAGAACAAGCCCGCTGGAAAAGTGACCTTTCCCAGTAGGCAAAAGTTCTATTATTATATGCCTTAACGCTTGACGGGGAATAAGTCCCTGCCATAGCGTTAATCTGATCATAAGACACAGGATAATACATGCGTCATGCTCCTTTTATGCATCATTTCCGAGTATGAATACCACTGCGTTTTCGGTAAGGTCTGAGATGATGTTCTTGCTAATATGATACCATACGTTTCGATACATCTTACGGCTTTCAACAGGCGTGGTAGAAGCACTATCAAGCTGATAGTCGATCATCAAGCTGTCAACGTCATATATCATACCTATCACATTATCAAGCTGCACCCTTGAACCAGCTTTCTGTGATGCCGGGTTATCAGTGTTGGGGATTGCAGGAACAACGTCAATAGCAGACGGATCATTGCTATTCTGCCAGTACATGACTTTTTCATATTTTCCGACATCGAGATACTGAGGGTTAAATATTCCTGACATTACCTGTGCCTCGGCGTCAGTAAACAGTGGCGCGTAAAGCAACGCCCGCTGCCTATTCTTCGGCGTATGACGCAGCAGTGTATATGACACACCGTTTACAGTCTTAGAGGGTGACCAGTGATATCTTGCAGTCCTTTCGGTAAGCATATCTGAAGTAACTTTGTAGACTGATACAAAGTACTTCAGGAAGTCCTCAAGATAAGTTGAGAGTAACTGCGCTGAAGTATATTCTGTACCAAACTTTGTATTAAAGCCTGTCTTCAGGTCGATCACTGCCCCAGTCTGATTCATATCAATTACGCCAGCTATATGATTAAGAATAGCCAGCCTGTTGAATGCTTCCTTTTGAGATTCAAGATCATTTTCAAACTCCGTCATTTTTCCGCCGACATACTGCGCAAAACTGGATTCATCACGAAAAGCCATTTGTAGCTGATTCTCGTAATAGGTCTGAGACATATCCCAAACGTCATGACCACTGAAGTTAAGTTCCAAAGGAACAGAAGGATTCTGTTCCCACATGTTCGGAAGTCCCCCGACAGGGCTGATACTGCCATTAACGATCCTGTTAGTACCATTATCAAGACCTGCGCCATGCTGGGTGTATAGGTTGGTGTTAAAATCACCTGAAGCCTGCGCATTTTTTGAGTAGAAAGAAATCTTTCTGATCCGTTCGGAAAATATGCCTGAATTGATAGCATTGATCAATGACAGCTTCGCATTATAGGGACGTGCTGCAACCATGGTACGACCGATAACCCTTGATAATGCGTTTAACACATTTTCTGTTCCTGTAGCAAGGACAGTTTCGCCAGCACTAACAAACGTTGAAGCGTCAACTGCCTGAATAGTAGCATTCTGCCCCGTTGCTTCTTTAACAAGAAGATTCATGATCAAATAGGCATCCTGCGGTGTTAGTGATTTACTCATTTTTATTTCTCCTTCCTTAATAAAAGTTTTTGACCAGTTCTTCAAACTTCTCTTGATCAGATTTTACTTCACCTTGCAAATCTTTCTTTGTATTTTCAGCTTGTAGCGTTTTGATTTTTTCTCGCAGTTTGTTTAATTCATCTTGTAATTTAATGGTGTTCTGATCTTCAGCGGGTGTCGTTTTGGTTTCTTCATCTGAAGATGTTTCTGAAGGTTCAGACTTTGCCTGTCCTTCATTATCATCAGTGCCTTCCTCTGATCCCTGATCATCGACCTTCTGTACTGATGCTGCAATGCTTACAAGTTCTTTAATATCGGATGGTTTGTATCCCTTCATAGCCAGACCGATAATATCTTTTAATCCTATTTTTTCATTAACTTCCATAATTTATCACCTCATAAACGTGTGAGGGCGCTTGTTCGCTGGTCAAGCGACCTTGACTCCACTACAGAGTTGACCCCAAGGTTATGCACCCTCACCTATTTAATAATATACAACGTGTTATTATTTGTCAATCACCTTTATTCATAATAAAATCCAGTATTCAGGTAGGTGTTTACCTTATCAATCTCTGTGTCGGGTGCTGCTAAAGCAATTGAAGCACCTTCACAAAGCACAAAACCTGATAATGTGTTGATTTGTCTGTTTTTGCATAGCGGACGCCCGAAAACTGTATTTGCAAATTCACCGCAGCCATAAGCCCGTTGGAATAGTATCATCCTCGGATGTGCTATAAGACTCTCCATTTCTCCAACTGATCCAAAAACATTCTGTGAAGCTGTACTTGATCTTGTAATACCAGTAATATTACTGATCACACCGCTGATACTTGATATGATATCAGCCCCTGCACCAACAACAGCTGATCCGATATCTTCCAATAGACTTCCTGTACTAAAACCAACGCCGACAGCCTGACCCATGCTTGATAGCTGACCGCATTGTATTGGAACACCCAACTGCGCTTTATACGATCCAAAAGGGTCTTTGTTGACAGTAACACCGCCCTGCGCTGACCTTTCATAAAACCCAACGGACAAAGAACCTGTAACATAGTCAAGCGACACTTCAGCATACAGATTTTTGGTCAATGCTTCTGGATCAAGATCAACCACTCCCAGCGCGGGTATATATGCGCGGGCTTCCGTGAATGCGCGATACTTTGCCCTGAAGTCATTGGCATAATACATTGTCGGGATGTTTACCTGTATGTTTTTATAATATCCGGCAGAAGTAAGCATTTTAAAAGTTCCGGCAGTCCACCAGCCAAGTTTTAAATTACGGTCAACACCTGATATACCGTTACGATCAATAGGTAGCCACATGATTGATATTATGTATTGAAACGGATTAAAAAAGGATTTTACAAGCGAGTCCTGAAGCACATCTTGGAAATTGCTTTCAGTTGTTATGAAATCCAATAAAGTGTTCAATTCATTCTTTGACATAACAAAAGAAGCAATTCCTGTTGGGGACTCTGAAGACGGGCTAACACATCTGACTATATAGCAGCCTGACTGGTCTGTTATGTCTGCGCCCTGACTGTCAGTAAATAATGAAGTTGCTGCCATGGTTTCACTGATGATATTCTGCTGAACGGATAGAGCACTGTCAAGCAAATAAGGATCGTAAAGTGAAGACGATCTTTTTATAAATGCAGTATAGCTTCCGATGGCGTTTCTGTGTGTTGCCAATACATCAATCGAACAATGAAGCGCAACCTGATCTTTACTCAATAACTCAATATCATCAATGTAGTAATAATTCCCTGACCACTGACAATAGCTGATATCCGCATCAATACCAGTTCCTATAATGAAAACAGGATTTTCAATGGAAGTATTCTCCTTCATATATACAGAATAATCCCTACTTGAACCAGTAGGCTGCGCGGTGCTGTTTTTCTTCTTTGCGAAACTCCATGTTTTAAGCGTCATAATATCTCCCTTCTGTCAATCTTTGCAATATAAAATAAAGTAACAACAATTACATATATACAGATAACCCCTTGTAATATCATCATAATGCCCTGTATTTGTCGATAATCTGATAAATGTTAATTGTGCTATCTCCCAATATGTCATTTATAATCGCTATTTCAATAGGAGATTTATACATTTTTTCTCATTCCTCCCTTCTTTCCTTATTTCTCGATAACTCTACCCAGCCTGAGATGTTTTCATTAAAAAACACAGCTTTTGGAAGGCTTATATAAGCGGGGTCGGAGATTATAAACTCATAACCATAAGGAGTTCCATTCTCTTTTAACATAACATTTACTGACTCCGCTTCAAATTCAACAATCATACCAGTATTCAAGAATATTTCATATCTATGCATGTTATTCTCCTTATAAATTGCAGGGGCTTCCTGAAGAAATCCCCTGCATACATGTTGTGTGATAAGTGTCCTTGCGCTAATCAAAAGTTATCTGTGATGCCTTCACAGTCAGGTCAGGCGTTCTGCTGTCCTTGAAGATGATTTTCACTGACTTTCCCGTAAATGTCACAAGCTTTACCATATTACAGTGTATCCTGTGCTGTTTCTTTTTTTTTACATCATACAACACCATGTTCATAGTACACCTTCAATCTGCTTTTCAATCTCGCTGAATAGTTCATCAGTGATTTTAAACCAGCAATAATTGTAGTAATTCCCGTCTGATCCCTTCCGGCTGGGGAAAGAAATAAACGGTTTTTTGATGTTCCTTTTCGAGTCGGTGTTAATATAAGTCAGCCCGTACATAATGATCCCGTTGACGATACAATCAAAGCTGATATCACCTGACTTAAACTCATGCGCCCTTGTGACCTCTACATTATAGGTCTGCTCCTCTGTTGCTGTCCGTTTCTTTTTGATAGGCATTCTTTTGTTCTCCTTTCATCTATCAGTAAATTATTTGTCTATTTCTTCACCATTTCTGACGCTGAAATCAAAACAACCGTCTATCCCTTTAAATGATCCGTTGTTTGAATACTGCCAATATCTATACCAATCAAGCCCTGGTTTTTTGTTATATCGTGCCAGCCATAAAGGGACGTTGTTTTCCCTGATCATTACTTCATCAAGGTGATCTTTTAACCAAAAATACGAGCAATATATACCAACTGTCCATGAAGGGTACATAGTCTTGATAAAGTCCCTGATAGTCAGCAACAGGATTGTGCGCTTGTAATAGTGTAGATTGTCAGACCGTCCTGTATGTCCTGCTGGTGCAGCTTTTTCAGAATCAAGCCAAATGGTTATAGGCAAATCTTTATAAAACCGTAGAAGGTAGCAAATCCATACAGCGGACTCTGCGCACTCGCTGACCGTCAAATCGGTCGGAAAATAATAATATTCCCGTGGTATGCCGTAATAATCACATGTAGAATCATTGATTAGAAATTGTTCATCTTCAACAATAGTTCCGGCTAAACCATAACCCCTGTACCCGATTCTGATGATAGCACCCTCAATCTGATCTTTGATCAGTTTCCAGTTGACTGAGCCGTTGTGCTTGCTTACGTCTATTATTGGCTTCATGCTTCTTTCTCCTTTCAATCTGCTATTAACTCCATTTGTCTGACCTCCCTGTGTGTTACATAGGAAGTTGATCCGTAAATGAAATCATCACAGGAGTCACCACAAAAAATAATTTCCTTGACAGATATTAACCTGTCAGGACTGATCTGTGATACTTCATAGATTCCGCTGGTGTCTTCCAGCCTTGATCCCTTCTTTACTCTTTGAAATTCAGCGTTTGTCATATCTTTTGTACTCCTTTCGTTAATTAATTATAATATACAATAATCTTATAATTTTGTCAATTATCTTTATCAATATTATTTAATATATCATAAAGTTTTTCAGGAACAGGAAGACCCAGAGTCACGGCATTTTCTAAAATTGATATACCTTCATTTGCAAGATAGAAGAAGACCACTGAAGACCTGACTGCTGATCCGTCACCAATCACATAAACGTCAATTATATTTCCAACTGCCACCAGTATAAATATACAGATTTTTCTGAAGATGCCATGAAATCCCACCTCAGACGATAATGTTTTTGTGTAAATCGCGTCAAGCACTCCTGTTATATAATCTATGATCACAAAAGCGATCAGTGCAAAAAATAAACCGTCCATTTTTCCGAATATAATCCCTGCAAAACTTCCTAAAAGAGCAAAAACCAATTTTATTTTCATATCATACCTCCTTATAATTTATAAATTTTTGTAAAGTTATTAACTACATAATACATCGAATACTTTTGAAATGAAACTCTGTTATCAATTAAAGCGTCCAAAATGTTCAACCTTACGTCAATATTGAATCGCTTCAAATCATTGTCTTTTGATAAATCATAAACAGGGACATTCTCAGCGCGGGACGTATTGATTATATAATTACCTTCCTTGCTATATATAAACCAATGATCATCATTTTTATATATTACTTCAGCAATCGGGTGATACCCCTTTATGCTTCTGCTGGTAACATTCGAAGTGTCATCGTATGCAAAAGTATTGTCATAAGCCATACGACCCCATGCAGTTTTCCCCATGGCTTTATAAATTGGGGTGTCTGAATAATCAATATACTTATCAGGCATATTGTGAATAAGAATTCCCCTGTCTTCAATGAATTCCTGTCCATTTGCTTGCATGTCCGCTATAAGGTCTGTTATTTCAAGTGTTTCATTAACAGGATTATATAGCCGGACTGCGTTAGCCAGCAAAACCAGTTTAAGGGGGTTCTTTCCCCGCTTTTCCCGATCTCTTGCAACAGTGACGTACAAATCGAGCAACTGTTCCCCCTCCTTACTATTTATACGTTCCCATGGCTGCGGAATGTATTCATCAAATATGATCACATCACAGTCAGATAGGTCAAATCCCTTGAATTTCTGAACTGCATTTAATGCGAGAATATAACCGACAATATCCCCTGTCTGAACATCATCAGCAAAACGCCAAAATCCGCCAATACCCTTATCACTGATCAGCCTTGACTCAACCTGACAACCCAGATCCCTGTTAATAGGCTTAAACGGTGACGCATCAAAAGCATATTCTGACAGCTTCCCGCGATTGCATAACAGTTTCACATCTTCAATAGTTCGCTTGACGAAAACAAACTTGATTTTATTTTTATAACAGTATTTCAAACTGGAATAAGTTTTGCCTGTAGTCCTGCCCCCGATCACGGCATAACACCAGCAGTCAGGGTAATGTTTGAAGTCCTCTGCAATATCATAATATCTCATAACATGATACCTCTATGCTTTCATATAATATTTTTTCCCAATCGAATTCATATTCTGACTGAAGTAAATAATCACAGGGCTGAAGGTCAATAGAATCGCCTGTCAGGTTGCCGGTTTCATCAGTATATATCTTATCAACATGCATATAATGATGAGTTTTCTTTCCTGTAGTCGCGCCGTCAAATATCATACCTGAAGTAAACATGCTGATATCATTTTTAAGGCAGAGAGCACCTTTTTTCTTGGGTACTCCTGCAACGGTTATGTGAAGCTGTCCGTCAGATTTTGACCTGCCACAGTATCTTTTTGCCCCAACTGTGACAAACTCTGTATATGCATCTGAATCAGGGTCATGCTCTGCAACGCCCAACCAATAATCACGTCCATTGTGATTTACTGGACCATAACCAGCTGATATCAAGTCCTTTTTGCACTGCTCATTATATTGATTGACCTTTTCAATGTCCCAGTCCATACCATATACAGAATCAGTGTCAGAATAAATCCATTCGCCAGCACAAGCACCCAGCTTGAATAGGTTTTCCATAGCATAAGCCGTGACCCAGACGCCCCACTGATAAGGAAGAATACTGGTTAATCTATTGCAGTATTCCTTATATGCAGCTTCAAGGTCTTCACCTTCCTGTCTGATATATTCACCTGTTGAATAATCCTGTTCTATGGTAGGTCTAACAGGATGCTGACAACACATTCCGTATAAGGAATTAATACGAGCTTTTGCCAATGCATATAACACAGGGTCACCGCCCTTGAATGTTGTTTTTTCTACGAAACATTGATATACATAATCCCTGAACCACTTCGGAAGCCTTGCTTTTCTTGCGTATTCTACTTCAGTACATAAATGCTTCTCGTAGTCATACTGCGACTGTATAATCTTAGCGTCGATCTCTGTAACATATATTTCAACATATCCCGCACAAAGAATTCTTCCATTATCAATGACAGGATCAATGTACTTAACACACTTTGACATTTGCAATGACGGCATTTCAACAGCATCAGACTTCAAGGACGGTTTAACCAAAATCAGCTTAAACATAAAAGCATATTTATCAGACAGACCGATAATTTCCTTCAGGTGACAGTTCCTAAAGGATGTGAATTTTTCCATTGGAAACAGGCATGATAACATTATAAAAGGGTAACTTGATGCAAAATCATAACACTTTACAGGTTCTTTGATGATCTGATTTAAATAATGTCTGTTGGCGTGGGTATATCCCCCGTGATAACACTTCTCTGCCTTTTGCAGCTGATCCCACGTCAGAGCCTGTTTTAGGAATGCTTCATGCGCTTGATGTTTTTTACCGATCTTTCTGACAGCTTCGCGCGGTATTCCCGTAGCAGTATACGGCATACTGTAAACATGTTTATTCAAGCTTTCCCGCAGGGCGTCCAAACATTCAACACCCGCCAGCGTGTCATTCTCGATATAAGTTAACTCGTCATTGCTAAAATTCCCTGACTGATCCCGAATTTTATCATAATCCCAAAAGCCGACAGCTTTTTGATGTTCAACATTTAAGTCCTTCGCCCACTTTTCAAGCGATCTTTGCGCTAATATATATGAATCCTTGAATATAATGTTTGGTTCTTCAAAGTGAATGACCAGCGGGTATAATGGTTTGATGTTCAGCTGTTTTTCAGGAAAGCCCCAGCGATTAATCATAAATTTATACAAAAACTGCCAGTCATACCCAAGATTATATACATATATATAGGTTGTTTTTGCTGGTAGAGCGTTTGTTATCTTTTCTAAGCAACTAACACAATCATCGGGGCGTGATCCGTACAATGTACAAATGTTATGTCCAGCGCTCCTGATACTCACAGTAAATGCGCAAATATGATTGTCATGCGGTACAAGTCCAGCTTCTTTTTTGCTGGTTTCAGTGTCCAGCATAATAAAGCAATCGTTATAATTGATTTTTCGTCCCCGTCCTGATGTGTTCTTTGACAATATGTTATTTAAGATAGAATAATCATATTTTGACCAGTGATCATATCTATATTCAATTTTTGATAATTTTTGTTTTTGTCTTTCCTGTAGGGTCATAACAGGTCGTTCAAGTTTAATCCTTCTTTTTTTAATAAGTTTGATATAGCGTCCTGAAGTATTGCATCATATCCAAGATCAGAACGTTGTCTGAGTATGTCAGACAGACTCATTCCAAGTTCTTCAGCTTCCTGCCTCATCAATATAAGTTCTTCAGCATCTTTTTTTATCTCTCCAAGTGCTTCGGTCGCTGTGTAAAATCCATATTTTTCAATCGCATTTGCATAAACGCCAGACTGATGCAGTTGTTCCCAGTCTTTTAATGAAAAATCTGTTCCGAATCTTTCATTGATAGAATTTACCTTTTTACTTTCAATATCTCTTATTCCTGCGCGGGTGCTCGTCTTCATTTCAAGAAAATTTTTGATATCAGCAATCTTTTTTTGAAGACCCCTTTCAGTGCTGGGCGGTTTTACATTGAAACGTGGTTTTGCTGACTTTTTGCCTGCCCAAACCTGCGCATCATATATGGCTTTTTTATAAGCCCAATTTAAAACAGACGGTTGTTTTTCTCCCAGCTTTTCAAGTCGGACAAGTCGCTGGTCAGCTCGTTTTGCAAGCTTTCTGTATTCCTTCATAAGGTTATTATAATTTGCCATTGGTAATTATCCCCCTACGCATCAAATCTCGAATTCCGCCATACATAATTATATTATCTTCATAGGGTCGTGGGTCAGGCGGGTCAGGTGTCGGGCTGGGTGTCGGTATTGGCTGACCGCCCTGTATGAAGTTATACCAATTTTCCGTATATTCAAGGCGTATTGATAATGCTTCATTTCCGGCGCGTTCTCTTTCATATAAGTAAGCCTTACATGCTTCCTCATAATCGGTTAGCTGACAGAATTCTGACCATGTGTAGTAATAGCCATATTTTGAAGATTTAAGCCAGTAGCCTGAACATCCGTCCCGCCCTTCACCTTCGCATCGTATACGATAAAGCTGATAATAACCGTCATACCAGCTACGCCCGCGATCTTCACACCAGCGCACATAAGCGCTGCGCGGAGTCCATTGAATCAGACCGCCACCGGAACTTGAACCTGTTGAAGTACCTGAACCGATCTGACATTGACCGGGATTTATATATGACTCATGCTGCATGTTACCAAGTATCCCCGCCATTGCTTCTGCTGTCATATAACCGCTAAAGTAGTCTATAAACAATTGTGCATTGTGTTCCATATCAGATGCAGACATACCTCCGCCAGATGCATCTGTGATATTGTAAATCCAGCTGACAGGCATAACTATAGCCTTATGATCAAATCAGTTATCTGAAGGTTAAGGACTTCACACATTTTGAAATATAGTGACAGGCGGGGTGTCCGATCTCCCTTCAGATAATGTGACACTGCGCATTCAGTGCAGTGAATCATGTCTGAAAAATCTTTTTGACTAATTTTCTGTTCTTTCAGCTTACTTTTTAGCTGATTATTATCAAATACATACATTTTAATTACCTCCTGACTTTCATTATTAACAATATTATAATTTATGTCAAATTTTCCTGTCCAACCTCCTGTCCAACTTCCTGTCCAACTTATTGTACAGTATGCATCTGCTACGCCTGGTCTATCTTGTGAAACATTTCTCGAACGTATGTTTAAAGTTATCAACAATCTGCAAAGCCAGTGATATCAAGGGTTTCAGCTGATGCG
>JAZNSQ010000049.1:0-185395 GCA_045591265.1 Clostridia bacterium
CCTTGGATTTCCTTAAAAATCTTGGATTTAATACGTTACCTTCCTATAAAAGATGCGCCGATATTAACGAGGCAATAGCTGAAGTGAACAGAATAGGGGATAGCCGCGGAAATATTCCCTATGACATTGACGGCGCTGTTATTAAGGTGGATGATATTGAGTACCGCAAAGAACTGGGAAGCACCGCAAAATACCCAAAATGGGCGGTTGCTTATAAATATCCTCCCGAAAAAAAGGAGACAACTTTAACTGATATTGTAATTCAGGTTGGAAGAACAGGTGTGCTTACTCCAAATGCAGTCCTTGAGCCTGTAAGACTTGCAGGCACAACTGTATCGCGTGCAACGCTTCATAATATCGATTATATAACTGAAAAGGACATAAGAATAGGGGACAAGGTAATTGTGCAAAAAGCGGGTGACATTATTCCCGAGGTGCTTTGTGTTGTTAAAGAAAAGCGAAGCGGAAATGAGAAACCTTTTGAGATGCCATCCGTTTGCCCTGCCTGCGGTGCAAAGGTTTTCAGGGAAGAGGGTGAAGCGGCAATCCGTTGCACAAACGGGGATTGCCCTGCACAGCTTACAAGAAATATTATCCATTTTGCATCGCGTGATGCTATGGATATTGAAGGGTTAGGACCCGCGGTTGTTGAAAAACTGCTTGAAAATAAGCTTATTTTTACATTTGCCGATCTTTATACCTTGAAAGAAAGTGATATTAAAAATCTTGACAAAATGGGAGAAAAAAGTGCCGAAAACTTAATTAATGCAATAAAAAAATCAAAAGAAAATGACCTTTCAAAGCTTATTTTCGCATTGGGAATAAGAAATGTCGGCGCAAGAAATGCAAAAATTCTTGCGAAAAAGTTTAAAACGCTAGACACTCTTATGAGTGCAAGCTGTGATGAATTGTCACAAATTAATGACATTGGTGAAATTATTGCTAAAAGTATTGTAAGGTATTTTAATGAACCTCAAAACAGACTTCTTATTGAAAAATTAAGAGAACAAGGAGTTAACTTTACGACTGAAGAAGAGGAAAAAAGCGGTATTTTTGATGGGAAAACAGTGGTTCTTACAGGAACTCTACCCACACTCTCGAGAAGTGAGGCATCAAAAATTATTGAGGACAACGGAGGGAAAACGTCATCTTCAGTAAGCAAAAAAACAGACCTTGTTTTAGCTGGCGAAAATGCAGGAAGCAAGCTTGATAAGGCAAATGAGTTAAATATAAGAGTTATTGATGAACAAGAATTTAAAAATATGCTGGGTATTTAGTTAAAAATATGAAAAAAAAGTTGAAATATGGCAATTTTTTTGTTATAATCTTTTTGTTAGTTTAAAACTATAGGGGGCTTTTAGTATGAAAAAAATCTACGAAGGTAAAACAAAAGACGTTTACAGCCTTGATAATGGCAATGTAATGCTTAAATTCAAAGATGACTGTACCGGTAAAGATGGCGTTTTCGATCCCGGTGAAAATAGCGTTGGACTTAAGATTGAGGGTATTGGTAAGGCAAATCTCAGAACGTCTGTTTACTATTTTGATATGCTTAAGGAAGCTGGAATTAAAACTCACTATGTTTCAGCAAATGTTGATGAGGCAACTATGGAGGTTCTTCCCGGAAAGGTATTTGGTAACGGTCTTGAGGTTATTTGCAGACTTGTTGCAACAGGAAGCTTTATCCGTAGATACGGCGAATATATTGCTGACGGCACGCCTCTCGAGGGTGGATATGTTGAATGTACCTTTAAAAATGACGAAAAGGGTGATCCGTTAGTTACCAGTGAAGGTCTTGCAGCTCTTGGTGTTATGAGTGAGGAGATGTTTAAGAGCATGAAAGAGCAAACTCTTAAAATTACAAAAATTGTAGCTGACGATCTTAAGAGTATTGGCCTTGATTTGTGGGATATCAAATTTGAGTTTGGTTATAACAATGATGAGGTTATTTTGATTGACGAAATCGCATCAGGCAATATGCGTGTTTATAAGGACGGAAAGATTGTAGAGCCTGTTGAACTTACAAAGCTTATTCTTAACAGATAAAATTAATAAAAAAGCATCGGATTTTTCCGATGCTTTTTTATTATACTTCTGGAATTTCAACCGTTAGCGGTTCGCAAAGCGGTTTTGTGGTAACAAGCCCGTCCCACCAGAAAATTCTTATTGTATTTCCTTCAACAGCATTACGAAGAGATAG
Organism: Clostridia bacterium; assembly: GCA_045591265.1. Classification (GTDB taxonomy): domain Bacteria; phylum Bacillota; class Clostridia; order UMGS1883; family UMGS1883; genus UMGS1883. The sequence goes on from JAZNSQ010000049.1 coordinate 2,201, forward strand.
CATTACAGTTTGCCCTGCATTTTCTACATCATGACTTCTTAAACGGTTGCCGTTTTGAAGCACTGCAATAATTTCACCACCGTTATGCGAGCCGTCAAGGAAAACGCCAAGAGTAATTTCACCGTTTTGGTCAATTTCACTTAGTGAAACGGAATTAATTTTGCATTCCGGATTATAGTTAAAGTGAATATTTGCATCTCTTGTAAATTCAGGGTTATTGCGCCCGAAATTAATGTTTTGCCATTCTTCTTCCGTTCCATAGTAGTAGATATCAGTAAAGTCAGTGTCGTAAAAAGCATAATCTACAGCGTAAATGAGTGTTTTAGGTATCTTTAAAACAGAAACTGTTCCGCAATAATTAAAGTTTCCGTCAAAGTATGTGATACCCGTGCCAATACTAATCTCGTCTAAATGCGTGCAGTTGGAAAATGAATAACCGAGAGTTGTAAGAGAATTAGGAAGAACTATCTTTGTAATAGGAGTGCGCGAGAATGCATGGTCTCCAATGCTCTCTACTCCTTCAAAGAGCGTGATGTCAGAGAGTAAATCGCAAGAAGAAAAACAGTTTTCGTCAATGATTTTTGCGCCGATTTGCGCTTTTGTAAGGCTTTTGCAGTAACCAAATGCATCATATCCGAGAAAATCAACGCTTGTTGGAATTACTATTTCTGTAATGCCGGTTCTATAGAAAGCAGAGTCACCAATGTAATTTAAGTTCTTGCTTAAATTTACCTTTGTAAGAGAAGTGCATCCGTCAAAGGCGCGGTCATTAATATAACGAACCGAATTTGGCATTTTGACTTCTTTTATATTTTTATAGCTAAATGTGCCTTCAGCAATAGAAATTGTGCCATCCTTTATTGTAATAACATCTGAATTACTTTTACTTTCATCAAAGTAAAGAATATGGTTTCCGCAATACAAAATGCCGTTTTCCCAGTTCTCTGTATTGTTGTAAAATGGGGTAGACGTTAAAATGTTACCCTCTATTACGCGGAGAGAATCGGGAAGTGTAATCTCCTCTAAATTATAACAGCTGTCAAATGCGCCCTGATAAATATGTGTTACGCTCTCGGGAACAGTTATTTCCTTTAGATTGTTATCGCAATAAAAAGCAAGTGAACCTATAGAACGAAGAGAAGAGGGGAGATAAACGCTTTCAAGTTCGTAGTTATATGAAAGCGCCTGATCTGAAATTGTGACGGTGCCTTCCTTTACCCTAAAACTTGCGCCCGTGTTTTCCGCCTTTATAAGATGATTGTCTATATAAAGCGTGCCATTTTCCCAATTGCTTTTATCCTTATAAAATGCTGACTCAGTAAATGCACTTACGTCAATATGTATAGTTTCGTCAGAAATGGAAATTGAAGAGAGATTTACAAGCTCGCGTGTTAAATTATTAGATATATTTTTAAATCCTTTACCAAAAGTAATGCTTTCAACAGATTTGGGGATTGAATGAATATTCTCTTCAGTGAGCTTATCGCCAATCACCAAAGTTTTAAGGTTAGGGAAATTATAAAGTTCATATCCATATTCACCCTTTATGGTGAGAGTTTCTACCGAAGAGCATCCCACAAATGCATCTGAACTTGATACATTTTCACCGATAACAACCGATTTTAGTGATGTACAGTTTTCAAAGGAGCTGTGTTCCAAAAGCTCTACAGTATCGGGGATAATAACTGACTCAAGCTTGCTTGCACCCGAAAATGCGTAGCCTTCTATATTAATTACTCCGCCGAGGTCTATATTTACTATATTTTCGTTGTCTGCAAAAGCACGCCTTTTTATCGTTTTCATACCTTCGGGCAAAACTACGGAAGTAATTTTGGTTTTTTGGAAAGCGTTTTCACCAATGATTTTTAAGCCCTTACCAAAAGTAACTGACTCAAGTGAAGTGCACTCCCAAAAGGCGCGGTCCCCGATTTCACGAAGACTGTCGGGGAAAACAACTGATTTAATATTTGCCCTTTCGAATGCGCGTTCACCGATTTTCTCCAAACCCTCATTTAGTGTAAGCTTATTTATTGTCCTGCCGGAAAATACGTTATTTCCGATATATATAACAGATGACGGGATTGTAATATCTACCAAATTTGAATTGTAAGACAATGAACCGCCTGCAATAATGGTTGTCCCTTTTTTGAAATTAAGGGATTCTGCGCCCAAGGAATCTAAAAGCACTGTGCCAAAATATAAATAATTATTTTCCCAATTAGCCTCATTTTCATAATAGGCGGTGCCGTAAAATACACTTGCTCCTACCTCTTTAAGCCCTTCGCCACCGGTAATTGTAGATAAATTCTCGCAGTCTCCAAAGGCATATTCGCCAAGATATGTAACAGACTCGGGAATATCAATGCTCGTTATAAGAGAACCGCAAAAAGCACTCTCTCCAATGTATTCAATTCCTTCGGGAAGAGTAATGGAGGTTAATTTTAAATCATTGAAGGAATCATCATTTATTATTTTTAATGTGCTTGGTAAAACCACCTCTGTAAGATTGGTATAGTAGTATCCCTGAAATGTAGTATAATCAATTGATGTAATACCTTCACCAATTATAACTTTAGTGATTTTATCCGCGTATTCAGCTTCCCACGGAAAATCATTATTATACATTTCGCCTTTTCCTGAAAGGGTAAGGACGTTATCAGCGCTAACATTCCACTTAATTCCGCTTTCGCACACACCACTGCTTTCGGCGCTTACAGGGAAGGAAGTGAAGCTGAAAATCAGGCATAGTATAGTCATAAGACTTAAGAGCTTTTTAATCATATATATTCTCCATAAAATAAGTTGTTTTCATAATAACATATAATATAGAAATTATCAACCATTAACTGGAAATAAAAAAACACCTGCAACAAAAGTTGCAAGTGTTTTTATGGTTGCCGAACTAGGATTCGAACCCAGACAAACAGAGTCAGAGTCTGTCGTGCTACCCTTACACAATTCGGCAATGTGTTATTTGGCACTTGTTTAATATAACACTTTTATGTTTGTTTGTCAACATAAAAATTAAAATTTTTTTAAATAATATTCTCGAAATTTGTTTTTTTATCTTGTATATGGAAAAATAATATGCTATAATTTAACTAAATAATGTTAGTGGAGGGTTACATATGCAAAATCAAAATTACAGAGGCGTTACTCCGTTAAAAAGAAAAAGAAATAAAATTACATTAAATGCGGCTATAATTTTAAGTGTCCTTGTTTTTATAATCGGTATAATTTGTGGCAGCGCTGCATCAAGCGGTAAGCAAAACAGGGAAGCTACAAAACGTATTCAACAGCTTGAACAGGATTATGAAATTGAAGTTACACGCCTTGAAAAAGAGATAACCACTATTAAAGGTGAGTATGAGAAGGCTCAAAACGATTTGGCAGAGGCAAAGGCGCAAATTTCTGATTTGCAAAAAGATATTGAAACTCAAAGCGCTCAAACCCCTGAAGTAACAGAGGAACCAATTGATGATACAGAGGATATTGAGGAAGAACCTGAAAATGTAGAAAACTCCGGTGGCTTTTTGGGTAAATTAATAATTGGCTTACTTGTTCTTTTAATAATTATTTGTGTTATTTTTGCAGTTTCCATTATCATTAAGAGAAACAATGATGATGAAGAATATGAAGATGACGAAGAATATGAAGAATACGACGAAGCAGAAGATGAGTTTGAAGACGACTTTGACGACGAGTATAACAATACAGAAGAGTAATTTAAAACCCCGCAATTTGTATAAATTGCGGGGTTTTTTTATTCGTTATCTGGAGAATTGTTTACAACGACAGTTTCTTCAATAACAATCTCTTCAACTTTTTCTTTTTTAAAGATTTCCTTAATGTTTGGAAGAGTGAATAATGAGCCTTCTTCCTCTATATCGGATTTAAGCTTGCTGTTTATCTCGATAACATTTTTCACTAAAATGAAAAAGAGCATTATTCCTTCATAAATGAGTCTTATAAATATTGGTCCTAAAATAAGGGTGAGTATTCCGTAGCCAGCAAGCCAAGTAGAGTAAGTGCCAAAGCTTGACGAATAAATGCTAAAGCCGAAAATCATAAAGAAGCCATATGAAATTACTGCAATTGTACTTAAAACATAAATAAACTGAAGAATTTTTTCAATAATTAAAAATTTAAAATTGAAAAAATTATGTAAAAATAAACCAAACTTACCAAATGGGTGAGTTTCTTTTTTCGGCACAATAAAGATATATGCCAGAATGGTTAAAATAATAGTAGCAATTAATGCTAAAAATGATACAAATGGAATGGTGTTGATATTCATAAAAATCCTCCTTAAAGTTTATATGATAATGATACCATTTTGAGAAAAACATGTCAACAGTAAAGATGGTGTATTCCTATTTACATTTTTTAATTTTTGTGATATAATAAATCGATTAAATGGAGGGGAGTTATGGATAAATTTAAGCTTCATTCAGATTATAAACCCACCGGGGACCAGCCACAGGCGATTGATTGCCTTGTAAATTCAATAAATGAAAATAATCGTGCGCAAACACTTCTTGGTGTTACGGGAAGCGGAAAAACATTTACTATTGCAAATACAATCGCACGTGTAAATAAACCAACTTTGGTTCTGGCGCATAATAAGATTCTTGCAGCACAGCTTTGTAACGAATTTAAGGAGTTTTTTCCCGAAAATGCTGTTGAGTATTTCGTATCCTATTACGATTATTATCAGCCGGAGGCATACATTCCTTCAAGCGATACCTATATAGAGAAGGATGCACAGGTAAATGAGGAAATTGATAAGCTCCGCCACAGTGCAACCTCTGCACTGCTTGAAAGGCGCGATGTTATAGTTGTATCATCTGTCAGCTGTATCTACGGACTTGGTGACCCTGAGGATTACAAAACGCTTGTACTTTCTTTGCGCCCGGGTATGATTAAAGAGCGTGACGAGGTTTTAAAAAAGCTTATAGATATGCAGTATGAAAGAAACGATATTAATTTTATTCGCGGTAAGTTTCGCGTTCGCGGTGATGTTGTGGAAATTTTCCCTGTAAACAGCTCTGAAAGTGCAATCAGAGTAGAATTTTTTGGTGATGAAATTGAAAAGATAACGGAGATTGATGTTCTCACCGGTGAAGTGCTTGGTGTAAGAAATCACGTTGCAATTTTCCCTGCATCTCACTATGTTACAACGCCTGAAAAAAGAGAAAAGGCAATTGCATCAATAAAAAAAGAGCTTGCAGAGAGATTAGCGGTTTTAAGAAACGAGGACAGACTTCTCGAGGCACAGCGTCTCGAAGAAAGAACGAATTATGATATAGAAATGATGCGTGAAATAGGCTTTTGCAGCGGGATAGAAAACTATTCAAGGCATATAAGCGGGCGAGAAGCGGGAAGCGCACCATACACGCTTCTTGATTATTTCCCTGATGACTTTTTGCTTGTGGTAGATGAAAGCCATGTTACAATTCCACAGGTACGTGCGATGTACGCGGGGGACAGAAGCCGTAAGACAAGCCTTATAGAATACGGCTTTCGCTTGCCGTCAGCATATGATAACAGACCGCTTAATTTTGAAGAATTTGAAGAAAGAATTAACCAGTATATATTTGTCAGTGCAACGCCTGCGGCGTATGAACTTGATAATTCTTCTGTCGTTGCCGAGCAGGTAATCCGCCCGACAGGACTTATTGACCCGAAAGTTATTGTCCGCCCGATAAAGGGACAGATTGATGATTTGTTAAGTGAAATATACCAAAGAACAGAAAAAAAAGAGAGAGTTCTTATCACAACACTTACAAAGAAAATGGCAGAGGACCTGACGGAGTATTTTCAGACAATGGGAATAAAGGTCAGGTATATGCATTCTGATGTTGAGACTCTTGAACGAATGGAAATAATGCGTGATTTGCGCCTCGGGGTGTTTGATGTCTTAATTGGGATAAACCTTTTAAGAGAAGGTCTTGATATTCCCGAAGTCTCACTTGTTGCAATTCTTGATGCAGATAAGGAAGGATTTTTGAGGAGCGAAACTTCCCTTATACAGACTATCGGACGCGCGGCAAGAAATGTAAACGGAACTGTTATTATGTATGCAGATAATATTACTGATTCAATGCAAAGAGCTATTGATGAAACGGAGAGAAGGCGCGCCATTCAGACAAAATATAATGAAGACAACAACCTTACTCCCCGAAGCATTGTAAAGAGCATTGGTGACGTAATAGCAGCGAAGAAGGAAGACGAAACCCCAACTCAAACAGACAATGTAAGAAATGTTATAATTAAGCTTGAGACTGAAATGAGAAAGGCATCTGACGAGCTTCGCTTTGAGGACGCTGCTAAAATAAGGGATAGAATTAAAAGGCTTAAAAAAGAAATAGAAGCCTGAAAGGGTAATGTTATGAATAATAAATATATTACAATTAAAGGGGCGCGTGAAAACAATTTAAAAAACGTGGATCTAAAAATTCCGCGTGATAAGATGATTGTTTTTACGGGCCTTTCAGGAAGCGGAAAAACATCACTTGCCTTTGATACCATCTATGCAGAGGGACAAAGAAGATATGTTGAGTCTCTTTCTTCCTATGCAAGAATGTTTTTAGGGCAAATGGAAAAGCCCGATGTTGATTCCATTGAAGGTTTAAGCCCTGCAATTAGTATCGACCAGAAAACAACAAGCAAAAACCCGCGTTCAACCGTTGGTACAGTGACCGAAATATATGATTACTTAAGGCTGATGTTTGCAAATATAGGTATTCCGCACTGCCCGAAATGCGGTAAAGTAATCAGTAAGCAAACGCTTGATCAAATTGTAGATAAGGTTCTTTCGTTTTCAGAAGGAAGCAGAATCTGGATACTTGCGCCGGTTGTAAGAGGAAAAAAAGGTGAGCATCAAAAAATATTTGAAAACGCTAAAAAAAGCGGATATGTGCGAGTGCGCGCAGATGGAATTGTGTATGATTTAAACGAAAATATTGTGCTCGAAAAACAAAAAAAGCATAATATCGAAATAGTAGTAGACCGTCTTATAATAAAAGGAGACATTAGAAAAAGACTTGCAGATTCTGTTGAAATGGCGCTTCATTTAAGCGATGGAATAGTTGCTGTTTTAAACGGTGACGAGGAAATGCTTTTTAGCCAGAATTATGCCTGCGAAGACTGCGGAATAAGTATGGAGGAGCTTTCACCCAGGATGTTTTCATTTAATAATCCGTTGGGGGCGTGCCATAAGTGTAGCGGTATAGGGTCTGTAAAAAGAGTTGACCCGTCTTTAGTGCTTATAAATGATGAGTTAAGCGTTTTAGAGGGTGCATTTTCCGTTAGCGGATGGCGTGCTGCCGATAAAGACGAAAGCGTTGCAAATTCTGTTTATAGGGCGCTGTCAAAAAAATACGGTTTCCGCCTTGATGTACCCGTAAAGAATTTGCCGGAAGAAGCGATTGGTAAAATTCTCTTCGGTACAGGTGATGAAGAAATTTTAGTTGAGCATAACGGAAAAGCGGGAAAAAGAATATACAAGATGCGCTTCGAGGGACTTGTAAATAATCTTCAGAGAAGATATGATGAATCCACAAGCGAATGGACACGCTTTGACATAGAAAAGCTTATGCGTGAAATTCCATGTGACGAATGCAAGGGAAAAAGACTCCGCAAGGAGAGTCTGGCTGTTACAATAAATGATAAAAATATTGATGAGCTTTGTAATATGTCAGTAAAAGAACTCAAAAAATTCTTTGAAAATATAACATTTTCCGAGAAGGAAAATATGATTGCAAACCCAATTTTAAAGGAAATCAATGCAAGACTTGGCTTCTTAAACAATGTGGGACTTGATTATCTTACGCTTTCTCGTTCAGCCGGAACTCTTTCGGGCGGAGAGGCGCAGAGAATAAGACTTGCAACACAGATTGGTTCAGGTCTTATGGGTGTTTTATACATTTTAGATGAGCCGAGTATCGGACTTCATCAGCGTGATAACAAAAAGCTCATTGATGCGTTAAAATCACTTCGCGATATGGGTAACACCCTTATTGTTGTAGAGCATGATGAGGAAACAATGCTTTCATCAGATTATATCGTGGATGTTGGCCCCGGCGCAGGCATAAACGGTGGAAAAATTATTGCCGAGGGTACTGTAGAAGAAATAATGCAGAATAAAAACTCCATCACGGGTGACTACTTAAGCGGAAGAAAGAAAATTGAAGTACCCAAAACAAGAAGGGAAGGAAACGGCAAGTTTCTTGAAATTGTAGGCGCAACACAAAATAATCTTAAAAATTTAAATGTTAAAATTCCGCTTGGAAAGCTTGTATGTGTGACAGGCGTATCAGGCTCAGGCAAAAGCTCACTTATAAATGAATGCTTGTATAAACACCTTGCATGCAAATTAAACCATGCAAAGCTTGTTCCGGGAAAACACAAGGGATTAAAGGGATTAGAGCATCTTGACAAGGTCATAAATATCGACCAGTCACCAATCGGACGCACGCCCAGGTCAAATCCCGCAACCTACACGGGCGTCTTTAGTGATATAAGAGAGCTTTTTGCAATGACCAACGACTCTAAAATGCGCGGCTATAATCCTGGGAGATTCAGCTTTAATGTGCGTGGCGGAAGATGTGAAGCGTGCGCAGGTGACGGCATTATTAAAATAGAAATGCACTTTCTTCCTGATGTATATGTTCCGTGTGAGGTTTGTAAAGGAAAGAGATATAACCGCGAAACGCTTGACGTTTACTATAAAGGCAAAAATATTGCAGACGTACTGGATATGAGTGTTGACGAAGCCGTAGAATTTTTTGATTCTATTCCCAAAATCAAAAATAAGCTTCAGACAATGAAAGATGTAGGCCTTGGCTATATCAAGCTTGGTCAGTCTTCAACAACTCTTTCAGGTGGTGAAGCACAGAGAGTCAAGCTTGCAACAGAAATAAGCAAGCGCGCAACAGGAAAAACAATCTATATTTTAGACGAGCCGACAACAGGACTACACACAGCAGATGTTCAAAAACTTATGGATGTATTAAACAAATTCGTAGAAAATAAAAACACCGTAATTTTGATTGAACATAACCTTGACGTTATTAAGTCTGCAGACCATATCATAGACCTTGGACCCGAAGGGGGAGACTGTGGCGGAGAAATTGTTGCCGAAGGCACTCCGGAAGAGGTCAGCAAAAATAAAAATTCTTACACCGGACAATTTCTTAAAAATGTGCTTAAATAAAGATAAAACTGATAATCACCTCATATAATTCTATATGAGGTGATTATTATGCAGGAAAAAACAAACAGAAAAAATGAAAATCTGATACTTGAAAACAGAAAAAGGCTTACCATAACAGGGATAAGTGATGTGGAAAGCTTTACCACCGAAAAAATAGTTTTTATAACTGAAAGCGGACTGCTATCTGTTACGGGAAGGGAATTAAAAGTAAAAAAGCTAAGTGCAGAAAACGGAGATGCAATTGTTGACGGACAAATAAACGGATGTGTCTATTCTGAAGGAAATAAAGAAGGATTTTTAAAAAGGGTGCTTAAGTAATGGAGGTTTCAAGCGGCCATCAGCTTTTTGTCTTTCTTATTTGCGTACTTGCAGGAATTATATCTTCAGTATTTTTCGATTGCTTAAGATGTCTAAGAAAAGTGCATTCTCCGGGAAGAGTCCTTTTAATTTTTGAAGATTTAGTCTTTTTTTTGTTCATTTCGTTTGTGGTGATATATGCTGGGTTTCGCTTTAATGATGGACGCATAAGGTATTACCAACTGCTTGGAATGATTTTCGGAATGCTTGTATATTCTCTCTTAATGAGCAGGCTTGTAGTCAGAATAATTGAATTTACAGGTAGAATAATCTATAGATATATCATTAAAAATCTACAGAAAATTATAAGCTTTTTCAGAAGAATATTCCTTAATATTTATAAAAAGATAAAGTCGCGGATTAACCTTATCAGAAAAAAGACAAAAATTGGTAAAAACATTATAAAAAGACTAAAAAAAAGACTTAAAATGTTATAAAAAATTCTTTACAAACACAAAAGTATAAGTTATACTATACAAAAGAGGTGAGTTTGGTGATTAAGGCATTAAAGAACCGGAAAAATAGCGAAAATAAGAAAAAAAGAGCTTATTATATCCGCATTGGTATATGCCTTGTAATTGCAATAATTTTTTTATGCACACTTATTTCGCAGCAGGTTCGTCTGATAAGCATCAGGCGTGAAACAAAAGAATGTAACGAAGAAATCACAAAACAAAAAGAAGAATACTCTGTACTTAAAGAAGAAACAAAAAACAATTCATCCTCTGATTTTTATGAGGAAAAAGCGCGTGATGAGGGTTACGTGCGTGAGGACGAAACTGTATTTGTAATTGGTAATTAATTGTTTTAATATATTTTTACATACTGAAAGGGGTAGCATACCTTTATGGCGTTAGAAGTAGGACAAATTGTTGAGGGAAAGGTCTCGGGGATTACGGGATTCGGTGCATTCGTAGATTTATCAGATGGGCAAACCGGACTTGTACATATTTCAGAGGTCGCAAAAAATTATGTTAAGGATATAAATGAGCATTTATCTCTCAATCAGGAAGTAAAAGTAAAGGTTTTATCCCTTGATGATAAAGGAAAGATTAGTCTTTCTATAAAAAAAGCTATTGAAAATGCTCCGCGTAAAGCGGCAGAACCGTTTCGCGGAAGACCTGCGGAAATTGATTGGAATGTAAATGACCAGAGGGATATGTCCTTTGAAGATATGATGGCAAATTTTAAGCAGTCAAGTGATGCAAGAATGCTTGATATTAAGCGCAATGTAGAAACAAAGCGCGGAAGCAGAAGAAAGTAAAAAAACCTGTGGCACACGCCACAGGTTTTTTAGTGCAAACTATATTTTCCGAGTGTCTTAAGATTTTTTATTTCTTTTGAAAGTATTTCGCTCAAATTTAAATTTAACGCATTACATAAACTGGCAACATAAAACAAATTTTCGCCGATTTCATTTTCAATGAGGCTTTTACATTCTTTACATAAAACGCCGTTTACACATGAGGATATTTCTTTTTTTGTAAAATCAGTTTTTTCTCCCGCAATTTTTATGCATCCGCATGCAGTTGCAGATTTTATTGTATTTCGGCTGATTTTCGAACTGCTTATCTGGCATTTGGTGAGTATATCAAGTATGTTTCTGTTGCGTGCAAGAAGCTCATCTACATTTTTCTGAAAGGTGTCCAGAGAATCTATTTTCATAATCGTTCCTCCTATATGTTTAATTATAAAAAACGATTGTTTTAAAGTCAATGAGAGCCTTTGTCGAAAAATATGAAATTACTGACAAAAATTATGATATATAAACGTCAAAATACTTTACAATTAACATATTTGGTGATATAATATCATGGATGTATTATACCGAGTAAAAAGGCAAGTGTAAAAAATGAGAACAGAAAGATTAGATTTCAGTATAATAATAAGAATGGCTTTGTCACTGCTTCCGCTATTGTTCGGAATGCCGTCAGTTGCTGTTGTACTTTGCGCATATAATATTGCGATGTCGTTTGTAATCCTTGGACCAATCACAAGTGCGGTCAGTTCATTTGCTGCACTGATTTTGTCTTCGCTTTTTTCAGGGTTCTTAATGAAGGGGGCAGAAGGCTACGGTCTGGTTCTTGGGCTTGAGGCGGTGCTTTGTGCGGCAGGTTGCATCTATGCAATCAGCAAGAAAACGGGATTTTACACAGGTGTATGGCTATCTTCGGCAGGTTTTTTAATTCCGTCATTTATGTATACTTATTTTGATTCGGTCAAAAGTGGAAAAAGTATAGCAGAGTATCTGATATCCGAAAGTACTGCTTTATCAGCGGAAAATATGAAAAATGTTTTAGCACAAAATAACCTTTCGGCAGATTCCGTAACAAATGTTTTCGAAACAATAAATTCAATGTCAGTGCTTATTGTTCCATCGGTTTTTATTATATCTGCAATAGTTATAGGGTATATTTCAATGTGGGCAGTATGTGCAGGACTTCGTAAATTTCCCGTTGCGTATAATGTCTCTTTCGCGAGCTTAAAAATGCCAAAGACGAGCATTTTTGTGCTTTTACTTGCGCTTGTTATGGCGATATTTGGAAATACCGGGTTTGAATATGTGGGATTTAATGTCGCTTTGGTATTGGGTGCTATGTATTTCTTTTGTGGGATATCCTTTATTGACTTTTATTTAAGAAGAATTGTAAAAGGTAAAGTGTCAAGAATTTTTATACAAATGATACTGTTTTTTGTGTCGCTTGTTGCAGGATTAGTTGTCCCGTTTGCAAATTATTTTACAGTATGTTTACTCATTGCAGTTATAGATTCATTTTTTGATTTCAGAAAAATATCAGCAGATAAAACAAAAAAGGAGACTTTGAATGAAACAGAAGCAGAAAAATGATGCATGGGGCGTTGTCCCTCGCGGACTTACTGCCATCCTCTCGTTAATAGTAATTGTTTGTTCTTTGTTTATATTTAAATATAGCCCTTATATTTCGGTTGTGGTTTTTGTATGTGCAGCTCTTGTTTTGGCTGAAAAGTTTATCTTTCAGGCAACAAGATATCTGAAAATGAAAGAATATATAAAAGATGTGACAGAGGATGATGAAAGCCAGAATTACGAGGCGCTCTTTAAAACCCTTAATCCCATAGCAGGAATAAGGATTGATGGTAGTATTGCTTGGTACAATACGTCCTTCAGTAAGCTTTTTGGGTCAATTTCAGATAAGCGCATTTCAGAGCTTATTCCCGATTTTAAAGTAAGGGATATATATAACCAGAGAAAAAATAATCTTACGCTGAATATCGGCGAAGATATTTATAATGCAACACTCATTTTTAAGCGTAAATCAGATGCAGAGCATGCCTCGATTATGGTTTATTTTGAAAAGATAACAGAGCTTGTTCATCTTAAAAAAGAGCTTGAAGATACGAAAAACGTTGTAGCTCAAATTCTTGTTGATAATTTTGATGAAGCCGTAGATGACGTGCCTGATGAAGACAGAATTGACGTTATCACGCTTATCGAAAAAAACATAATCGGCTGGGCGCAGGATGCAGGCGGATTTGTTAAAAAGCTTGAAAAAGACAGATACGTCTGTGTTTTCTCTAAAAAACAACTTGACGAGTTTATAGAAAATAAGTTTGATATTCTGACAAATATCAAAACTTTTAACCAAACCGTAAAAGTTCCTCCCACTATCAGTATGGGAATTGGTGCAGGTGAAAATTCACTTTTAGATAACGACATTTCCTCTAAAAAAGCGCTTGAAATGGCTCTTGGAAGAGGTGGCGACCAGGTTGTTATACGTGAGGGAGATAAGTATACGTACTTTGGAGGAAATTCAAGAGAAACTGAAAAACGCACAAAGGTTAAGGTAAGAATAATGGCACATAATCTGCACGAGCTTATTTTAAATGCAGACAATGTCATTATTATGGGACACAAAAACAGTGATATAGATGCCGTAGGTTCTGCAATAGGTATTTCAAGTATGGCATCGTTTTTAAATAAAGATGTTAAAATTCTTCTAACTACAGAAGACAACTCTGTTCATTTTGTACTTGATAAAATAGACGAAAACCACTATCACGATGGCTTGTTCATCGGAAAATCAGGAGTTAAGGAATTTATTAAGCCTAACACACTTTTGATAGTTACAGACACTCACGTGCCGGGCTATACTGAAATGCCGGAGCTTCTGGATTTAGTTAAAACAAAGGTTGTAATAGACCATCACAGAAGAAGTGAAAGCTTTATTTCGGATGCAGATATTGTTTATCATGAACCTTTTGCATCATCCGCCTGCGAAATGGTTGCGGAAATTATGCAGTATTTTGACCCTCACTACAGTGTTTCAACAATAGATGCGGAGGTTATTTATGCAGGTATAGTAATTGATACCAAAAACTTTGTTTATAAGACAGGTGTCAGAACGTTTGAGGCAGCGGCATACCTAAGAAATTCAGGTGTAGACACAATCAAGGTCAAAAGATTTTTCCGCGAGTCTATAGACAATTACAAGGTTAAATCTGAAATTGTAACAAATTCTGAAATCTATAAGGATAACATTGCAATTTCCGTGTATCCCGAGTTTGTCCCGCATCCCGTTGCGGCAAGTGCTGCAGACGAAATGCTTGAAATAAGTGATGTTAAGGCGTCATTTGTTCTTACAAAAGAGGAAGATGGAAACATAAACATAAGCGGTAGGTCACTTGGGGACATAAATGTTCAGATAATACTCGAAAAGCTTGGCGGAGGCGGGCATTTTATGGTTGCAGGCGCACAGCTTTCCGACACTACTTTAGAGGAAGCTTTAGATAAACTCAAAAATGTGATAGATGAAATGTAAGGAGATAAAATATGAAAGTAGTACTTTTGGCAGACGTAAAAGGACATGGTAAAAAAGGTGATATTGTTGAGGCAAGTGACGGATACGCAAGAAACTTTTTAATTCCCAAAAAGCTTGCAGAGGTTGCAACTGCTGATGTTTTAAATAACATTAAAGGGAAAAACGAAGCCGCACAGTATCATAAAGAGCAGGATATAAAAAAGGCGAAGGAAATCGCGGCAGATCTTGAAGGTAAGAAAATTATTTTAAAAGGAAAAGCGGGAGACAACGGAAAGCTTTTCGGCAAAATTACAAATCAGAATGTTGCAGAAGCTATAAAATATCAGCTCCACCACGTTATTGATAAAAGAAAAGTTGTTTTGCCTGACGGTATTAAAGCAATAGGCGAAACGAGCGTTGAAATAAAGGTATATCCCGAAATTTCTGCCACAATTAAAGTTTTGGTAGAAACAGAATAATTTAGAAAACGGTGATTTAGATGGATACTCCAATCGGAAGAACAATGCCATATAATCTTGAGGCGGAGGCGGCAATTCTCGGGAATATGATTCTCGATGAAAAAGCACTTGTTGAGTCTATTGATAAGCTTGATGAGGACTGCTTTTATGCCAATGCAAACAAAACAATTTTTAAGGCTATATCGAAGCTTTTTTCAGGCGGGGTGCCGGTTGACGTGGTCACTCTTTCCGAAGAACTTGGTGACAAGATTGATTCAGTAGGTGGCATTGGTTACATTACAAAAATTGCGCAGAATGTTTTTACAAAGGAAAATTTGGCGCAGTATATAGAAATTGTCAATGATAAGCGTATGCTTCGTGACCTTGCAGAAGCAGGCGCTGCCATTATGGATATGAGCATGAAGGATGAGCTTCCTACAAAAGAAATTGTAGATGAAAGCGAAAGACTCCTTTTCAGAATTACAGAAAAGGAGCGTACGACAGGCTTTGTCCATATCGGAGAGGTTGTTAAAAGCTCACTTGCTCTTATTGATGAGCTTAAAAAGCGCGGTGGAAACATTACAGGTATTAAAACCGGCTTTACTGGGCTTGATGCGGCAACTGCAGGACTTCAGAACAGTGACCTTATTATTGTTGCGGCGCGTCCCGGTGTTGGTAAAACAAGTTTTGCGCTTAACATTTTGGAAAATGCGGCTATAAGAGAAAATGTTCCTACTGCAATTTTTTCTCTCGAAATGAGCAAGGAACAGCTTGTTAACAGAGTATTATCAAGTGAGGCGCTTGTTGAGGGCGCTAAACTGCGTGTAGGCGATATTGATGCAAATGATATGACAAAAATTGCACATTCCCTCAAGGACATTATCACTGCACCGATATACATAGATGATACCCCTGGAATTACAGTTTCGGAAATTCATGCAAAGTGCAGAAGACTTAAAATGGAGAAAGGGCTTGGGCTTGTGGTTGTCGACTACCTTCAACTTATGGATGGTAAGGGAGAAAGCCGTACACAAATCGTAAGTGCAATATCACGTTCACTTAAGATTATGGCAAAAGAGCTTAATGTGCCCGTTATAACACTTTCACAGCTTAGTCGTGCAACTGAAAAGCAATCAAGAAGACCGGTACTGAGTGACCTTCGTGAAAGTGGTTCTATCGAGCAGGACGCCGATATCGTTATTATGCTTACTCGTCCTCCTGAAGAAGAGGCTAATGAAGAAACAAGCTATGCAAATGTCATTGAATGTATCATTGCTAAAAACCGTGCAGGTGAATGTCAAACCATTAACCTTGCTTGGCGTGGAGAATTTACCAAGTTTATGAATCTCGATAACAGAAATTAAGGTGGGATTATGCTGCTTGATAAAATCAGAAATACAATAGAAGAAAACAATCTTCTACAAAGCGGGGATAATGTAATTTGCGCTATATCAGGTGGTGCAGATTCAGTTTGTCTTTTGCATTCCTTGATTACGCTTAAAAAAGAGTATAACATCAATATATATGCTGCACATGTAAACCATATGATACGCGGTAAAGAAGCGGAATGTGACAGCCTTTATGTAAAAAAAATATGCAAAGCGGCAGAGATAGAGCTTTTTTACAGAGAAATAGACATCCCCAAACTTTCCGAAAAGCTGAAAATAGGCGAAGAAGAATGCGGAAGAATTATGCGCTATGACTTTTTTGATGAGATTTCAAGAAGTCTTAACGGGGCAAAAATTGCAGTTGCTCATAATTTAAACGATAATGCCGAAACTATACTTTTTCACTTAATTCGCGGTTCATCTGCAGAAGGGCTATCGGGGATTAAATATAAGCGCGATAATATTATAAGACCTCTTTTAGATGTAACTCGGGCAGAAATAGAAAGATATCTTATCCAAAACAGTGTGTCATGGCGGGTTGACAGTACAAATCTTACCACAGAGTATACGAGAAACAAGATAAGACTTGATGTTTTTCCAAAGCTTAACGAAATATGCAAGGATGCGGAAAAACATATTGTAAGAAGTGCATCTTTTGTTAAAGAGGATAATGAATTTTTATGTAACTGTAAGGATGAATTAAAGAAAAGGGCATTTATTAATGATGAGCTTTTACTTTATGAATTTCGTGATGCGCCTGTGCCGATTAAAAGACGACTTATAAAGGATGTTTTAGAGGTATGGGGTGCCATAGAAATTACAGGAAAGAAAATAGATTCATTTATTTCTTTTACAGATGGTGAGTCAGGAAAGTTTTTTGATATTAATAAAAACACTTCCGTTCAAAAAGAATACAGCAAGATTGTTCTAAAAAAAGAAAAAGTGACAGAAGAAATAAGTCTTACTTTAGATTTAGATTCTCCCGTAGAAATTAATGGTAAGACCATAAGGCTTACGTATTCAAGCGTGCCTGTCAAGAAAGATAAAAACAATGTTGCAATTTTTGACGGTGATAAAATTAAGCCCCCGTTTAACGTAAGGTACAGAAAAGACGGAGACAGGATTTTCCTTAAAGGGCTTGACGGAAGTAAAAAAATAAGCGACATTTTAACTGATGAAAAAGTGCCACAGATGCAAAGATGCGAAATCCCGATTGTTGAAAAGGACGGAGAAATTTTGTTTTTGTGTGGACTTCGCCAGTCGGCGCTTTATAATATAGGTTCTGATACAGAACTATTTTTAGTTATACAATATGAACAATATGAGATAAAGGAATGATTTAGTTGTTTGATATTCTTGATCCCGTAGAAAAAATCCTTATATCTGAGGAAGAAATTAAAGAAAGAGTGAAAGCTCTTGGCGATAGAATTACAAAAGATTATGAAGGAAAAGAAATTACATTTCTTGGAATATTGTCGGGTAGTTTTATTTTCCTTGCTGATTTAGTGCGTGCAGTCAATTTGCCCGTACAGATAGATTTTATGTATGCCAGCAGCTATGGTGAGGATACTGAATCAAAAGGAAATGTTCAGATTAATAATGTTAAGGGTTTTGATCCTACGGGAAAGGACATAATTATTATTGAGGATATTATAGATTCAGGGCGTACGCTTTCTAAAATCAAAAAGCATTTATTAGATGCGGGTGCTTCGTCTGTTGAAATATGCTCTTTCCTTGATAAGCCTTCAAGGCGTGTTGTAGAGGTTGATGCAAAGTATATAGGCTATGAAGTTCCCGATGAATTTGTAATCGGTTACGGGCTTGATTTTGCATATAAATACAGACAATATCCTTTTGTAGGCGTGCTTAAACGTGAATATTATGAATAATATGTTAAAATGATTGATTGAATTTGTGTTAAATGTTATACTGCATACTAAAAGGGAGGCGTTAGCTTGAAAAAACCAATAAGAAGCATCAGCATATATATTATATTACCTATAGTCATTATACTTCTTATGATGTTGTCACTTAAACAGCCAAGCTCCGGCGTTAAGGATTTTTCACAGCTTGTTACTTCTATAAATAATGGAGAAGTAACAAAACTTGAAATCGGAGATACTACGACAACTGCAACCATAGATGGGAAAGAATATAAAATTGAAGTTACACAGGGAATTCTTTTTACTGTAGCAGGTGAAGAGATTGAAAAGCAAATAAAAGAGGGTACACTTGAGACAACCGTTCCTGCACCGGAGCCTGTTTCTTGGTGGGTTTCACTCCTTCCGACTCTTCTTATGATACTTGTTATCGGGCTTTTCTGGTTTTCTTTCATGCGTCAGCAGACAGGTGGAAGAGGTGTAGGAAACTTTGGAAAAACTCATGCCAAAACTCCTGGTGAAGGAAAAAATAAGGTTAAATTTGAAAATGTAGCTGGCGCAGACGAAGAAAAGAAAGAGCTTGAGGAAATTGTGGAATTTCTTAAAAATCCAAAGAAGTTTATCGACCTTGGTGCTCGTATTCCTAAAGGGGTGCTCCTTGTTGGTCCTCCCGGTACAGGTAAAACTCTTCTTGCCAAAGCTATTGCCGGTGAAGCGGGAGTTCCATTCTTTTCAATATCAGGCTCTGACTTTGTTGAGATGTTTGTCGGCGTTGGTGCAAGCAGAGTTCGTGACCTTTTTGAGCAGGCGAGAAAAAATCTTCCTGCAATCATCTTTATAGATGAAATTGATGCTGTTGGCAGACAGCGCGGAACAGGTCTTGGCGGCGGACACGATGAGCGTGAGCAAACATTAAACCAGCTCCTTGTTGAAATGGACGGTTTTGGTGAAAATGAAGGAATAATTATGATTGCCGCAACTAACCGCCCTGACATTTTAGACCCTGCGCTTCTTCGCCCTGGGAGATTTGACCGTCAGGTTGTAGTAAATTATCCTGACCAAAAGGGAAGAGAGGCAATCCTTAAAATTCACGCAAAAAATAAGCCTTTGAACAAAAAGGTTTCTCTTTCAAATGTTGCAAAAGCAACATACGGATTTACAGGTGCAGACCTTGAAAATCTTTTGAATGAAGCGGCTATTCTTACCGCAAGGAAAAATAAAAAAGCAATAAGCAATGCAGAGCTTGATGAGGCTATGCTTAAGGTCGTTATGGGTCCTGAAAAAGCATCAAGAGAGCATAATGAGCTCAACAAAAAGAAAACTGCATATCATGAAGCAGGCCACGCTCTTTTGGCAAGACTTCTTCCAACGCAGGATAATGTTCATCAGGTGTCAATCATTCCGCGAGGAAGGGCAGGCGGATTTACTCTTTCGCTTCCCGATACAGATAAAAGCTATATTTCAAAAACTGAAATGGAAGAGAGCATTATTATGATGCTTGCAGGACGCGCGGCAGAAAAAATTGTGTTTGATGATATCAATACAGGCGCTTCAAGTGACCTTGACAGAGCAACCTCAACTGCAAGAAAAATGGTTATGCAGTACGGTATGAGTGAAAAATTGGGATATATGACATTTACCAGTGATGATCACGAGGTATTTTTAGGAAGAGATATATCTCAAGGCAGAAACTACAGCGAAGCTGTTGCATCAATGATTGATGAAGAAATCAAGCGTATTATAGATGAAGCATATTCAAAGTGCGAAAAGATGCTTAATGACAATATTGATAAGCTTCACGACGTAGCTAATGCACTTATAGCAAAAGAAAAGCTTGATGGTCAGGAATTTGAGGAAGTTTTCATAAACGGCTTTAAAGAAGATAAAGAAGAAAATACAGAAGAATAAGTAGTAAAAAGCGTATCCGCAAATGCTGATACGCTTTTTATAGAGTGAGGATTTATGAATAAGGAAATAGAAAAATTTTTAAAAGACAGATTTGTAAGTGATGTTGGTTTTGCAGATTGTAGCGACTCTCCATATGAAGGATTAAATAATGCAATATCCCTTGTTTTTAAGCTTTCAGATGCCATAGTTGAGCAAATTGATAATAAACCAACACATACATATTTTCATCACTACAGGACAATGAATGCGCGTATTGATGCAGTTATGTTGGAACTTGTTATGTATTTAGAGGCGCAAGGTTATAGTGCGGCGTCAGTTCCTGCAAGTCAATCAATAAATGGACTTAAAGGACTTTATTCGCATAAAAAGGTAGCAGTAAAAAGCAAAATTGGCTATATTGGAAAGAGTGCGCTTTTTATTTCAGATAAATTCGGTCCGCGCGTAAGACTTGGCACAGTTTTTACGAACGCACCGCTTGAAACTAAAAACGAGTTGGCAAAAGACAGATGTGGGGATTGTGATATATGCGCTAAAGCGTGCAAAGCTATGGCGATTAAAAACATTCCCTTTAATGAAGGGATGTGCCGTGAGGACATAATTGATGCAAAGGCGTGCAGTGATTATATGAAAGAAAAGTTTAAAGACATAGGCAGGGGAGTAGTCTGTGGAGTATGTATGAAGGTATGTCCTAAAGGCAAAAAGCAAAAAAGAGCAGATGATTAACCATCTGCTCTTTTAATATTTTCAAAACCTAATTCAGTGAGACAATAATTTTCTTCCCACGGGGTTTCTTCTCCTTCAGGGCGAACACAGGATTGCCTTACAAAATGGTTTGGTCCTACATTACTGCTTTCTCCAATAGGAATGTGATGCGGACCTAACATATTTCTCAAATTTGTTTTAAGGGTAATTTCAATTATATTGTCACCCTTTACTAAATGCTCCGACAAATCAAATACATAAGGGGAGAAGATAGCGGTTTTTACTTTATTTCCGTTTACCAAAACCTCTATTGAACTTATGCCCTTTTTATTTAGCTTTAAAGCATATGTAGTGTCGGATAAGTTAAACAACTTTTTAAGAGTCATTTTTCCGGAAAAGAAAGGAAATCCCTGCTTTTCAATATTATTTGGATTTAAGAAAGTCACTAATGAATCTATACTGAAATCTCCGAGATAACGGCAAGCGCCCTTATCAAGCTTATGCCAGGGGCCATCTGTAGTAATACAAAATTCTCCAACAATATAGATAGGCTCAATTTCAGTTATGTATGTAAGCTTATTTCTCTCAGTTGCAAACTTTTTAGCCTTTTCAATGTCTGAAAGCATCTTCTGTGAAGGATTAAGAGTTGTTGTAAGGCTTATTTTATTTATTCCTTCGCATAGATAATCCTTTATTAAAAGCTTTCGGAGTGCAGGGTCTTTAAAGTATCCTGAATCAACGATTTCAAAAGGCTTATCATTTACCTTTATTTCAAACATTTCAGGGGTTTCGCATATAAGAAAGACATTATCAGGAACGGTGGTTATATTAAACTCAAACTCACACCTTATCTCTGTTTTATCTTTTCTTTTAAGTGCGAGATGTATCGCGTCACACACATTTTCCTTCTCTTTTATAAGCTCACCATCAAAATAAATATCGCACTTATCGAGTAAAAGAGCATTTTCGCTTATTGACACAAGATCCCATTCTCCGCTTAAGTCAAGCTCCTTTAGGGGCTTTTTAAATGGTCTTGAAAGAGGAGGGGTAGAGTCCTCGATAACAATTAAGCTTGCATTTTTAATAAACTTATACACGCCGTAAAAAGGAAGTATCTCTCCCGTTTGAACATCGAGCATCTTTGTTCCTTTTGTAATTTCGCACGTAAACTCTTCATAAGAATTATTGACAAAATAGTGCATAGTGAAGTCGTCAAATTCGCGTGTTGTATAAAGAAGATTTTCGTTTGAGCATATATCATTTCCCTTAATTGAGTCGCAAAGCGTAATAAATCCTCCTGCACGTTCAAACTCATTAAGTATGCGCACTGTAGAAGGAAGAAGTGTTTTGTGTTTAGGAAGAACTATCGATTTGTATTTTTGAGTTCCTATAACAATTGCACCGTCTTCAACCCTTGCATGTTGCTCTATTATTATTTCGTCACCAATGTGAAAAGGTATATGCTTTTTTTCAAGAGTATCTATAGCCTCATTAAGTTCAGAGGCGTAGTCTTCGCCATATATTTCTTCGCCGTTAAACTGCGCCCAAGCGCTTGTTGTATTGCTTATAAGAAGAGTATCAAATTTAGCCTTTCCTTCAGAAAGAAGCATAGATATTCTTGAAACAGTATCATTAAATATCTTAAATTCATCCCAGGTCGGATTTTGAAAAAAGAGGCACGGGGGATAGTCACGCTTTCTTAGTCCACGCAGTGAATAACTTTGAGCTTGACAGCAAAGCCTCGTTATTCCTCTTACAGCCTGAAGCTCGAACACTCTTTTAAGGTCATCAAAATCCACATTATGCCCGAATGCGCAATAGCTCTCAGAGGCAATCTCTTTTTTTCCAAACTGATGAGAAACTGAAGATATTCCCAATACATCTACCGGATTTACCTCTTTTTTTCCACGGCAGATAATAGAAGGCATATGCATGTACCTGTAGTGAGGAAGTGGTGTTCCACTCGATGTAATCCGGTCTTTTTGTGTGTCACAATATACAAGATTTCCTGAAAACTTGATGCTTCGTTCATTGCACCAATCGAAAATTTGTTTAACATAATTCTGAGAAAAAAGGGTTGTAATAAGATAATAAAATTTTATTCTTGTATCCTCATAGTTTCCAACGGGTCTGAAAAGCTCCTCTAGGTGGTCAAGCAATTCTTCACCATACATTTTTTTATACTCTGCAGGGAGGGTAAAACTCCACGGAATGCCATTTTTAGAAATCTGAACTTCTCTTGTTAAAAACCCGTCAAATGAATTATTTAGTTTATCGTAGTATTTTTCATAGATTTCCTCTATAAAGCACTTGACGGCATTTTTATTAAGAGTATCAACATAATATGGGTTAACATCATAATAAAAGTGATAACCGTTTACACAAATTATAGTACGGTCATTTGTTTTTTCGCCTGCTTCCATCCTCAGATACTTTTGCTGGAAATCAAGTCCGTTTGAGTTAACAACTCCATTTCCAAATCCGCTGGGAGAACCATTTTCATCACATATCCAGCTTTGCATAGATTCCTTTTGCGCTTCGTCTACCGCGCAGGAAATATTGCGAAACCATTCTTCACCCATATAAGGAGTCTGAAGTCCCGCGCGTGCATTTACGAAAAAACCGCCAAAGCCGGCATTATTTATAATGCCGGCCTGGGTAGATGTTTTTGTGGTATTTAATTTTTCGTTCCAAGACCACATAGAAAACGGTCTATACTTTTTGTCTATGTTTTTAAAATCCATAAAACTATCCTTTAAAGCTTATTTTGCATTTTCCTGTGCTAAAATATTTCCAATAGCGGTAGCTTCAACCTCGCCCGGAACAACCTTTTTGCCGGTATACTTTTCGGTCAGCTTATTTACAAAGCCATTAAGACTTCCGCCGCCGATAATGTATATTGTTTTATAAGTTTTATTGGTGATTTTTTCGAGTTCAATTATAGCATTTTTATATCCGTTTGCCATACCATGATAAACGGAAGCCAAAAGCTCTGCAACATTCTTTGGCTTTGGTGCGCCCTGAATAGCAAGCTGTGTTAAGACTGCTTCTTCCATATTTTGTGGTGAGAAAAGAAGCTCACTGTTTATGTCAATCGGGGTAGAGTAACCTGACTTTTCTGCCATTTCGCACATTTCGCCAAAGCTCTGATTTATCGGAATTTGTTCGCGAAGCTGCTGGATTACCCAGAAACCTGTAATATTTTTAAGGAAACGAACCCTTCCGTCAAACGCACCTTCATTTGTAAACCCTGCTTCTTTAGCCTGGGGCGCTACAAAAGGCTTATCCAGAAGAACACCCATAAGTGACCATGTGCCACTGCTTATATAGATTGCATCGTCTTCATTAGGAACAGTCATAACCGCTGAACCCGTATCGTGACTTGCAGCAAGGACAACCTTACAGTTATATCCAACCTCTTTTTGAATTTCGGGAAGAAGGTCGCCGACAACTGTTGAAGGCATATTGAGTTTTCCGAAAATTGAAGAGGGAATACCCAACTTTTCCAAAAGCTCCGTGTCAAACTCTCTTGTTTTAGCGTTTACAAGCATTGTTGTAGAAGCATTTGTGTATTCGTTTAACTTAACGCCTGAAAGAAGGAAGTTAAAATATTCAGGAAGCATAAGAAATCTTTTAGCTTTCTTTAAATCTTCAGGAGATTCCTTTTTAACTGCATAAAGCTGATAAAGAGTATTAAAGGGCTGATAAGCAATACCTGTCCTGTCAAAAAGCTCTTCTTCGCTTATAATTGAGTGAACTTCATCTTTTACTGCAAGAGTTCTTTCATCTCTGTAAGAAACTGTATCACCGATGAGATTATCATTTTCGTCAAGTAAAACAAAGTCAACGCCAAAGCAATCTATTGCAACACTTTCGGGAATTTTGCCCATCTCGGCACACTTTTTCATACCCTTAACGATGTCAGCAAACAGTTGTTTTCCGTTCCAGCAAAGGTGATCGCCTTTCATTTTTGGGCCGTTTTTAAAACGGTATACTTCTGTTAACTCAATTTTACCGTTAACTCTTTCACCCAACATATGTCTTCCGCTTGAAGCTCCGATATCAATTGCCAAAAATGCCATATAAATACCCCTTTCGTTATGTTAAAAACTAACATTTTAAGTAATTATATTATAATATAAATTACCTTTCTTGTCAACTTAAGCCTTTCAGGCTTTAAAAATTTTTAAATTAGGCTGTTTTTATAAATTTTATTATTGAAATATTAAAGATTTACTGATATTATATAATGAGAAATATATGAAAGGAACAAAAACTATGAAAATGACATTCAGATGGTACGGAAAGGACGATCCGGTAACGCTTGATAAAATAAGACAGATTCCGGGCGTACGCGGAATAGTATCTGCAATTTACGACATTCCCGTTGGTGAAGCTTGGCCGTATGAAAGAATAATGGAACTTAAAAATGAAATAGAAAGTGCAGGTCTTGAACTCTCTGTTATCGAAAGCGTTCCCGTTCACGAAGATATTAAAATGGGGCGTGGCAACCGTGACAGATACATAGAAAACTACTGCACAACACTCAGAAACCTCTCTAAAGCAGGAATTGATTGTGTTTGCTATAACTTTATGCCCGTTTTTGACTGGACTCGTTCAGACTTAAATTTTGAGCTTGAGGATGGTTCTCACGCGCTTATTTACCGCGAGGAAACTGTGCTCGATATGAATCCTCTTTCAGGGGAGCTTTCACTTCCAGGTTGGGACGAAAGCTATGGCAAAGAAGAAATGAAAAATCTTTTAGAAACATATAAATCTATCTCAAAGGATGATTTGTGGGATAATTTAAAATATTTCCTTGACAGAGTTATTAAAACTGCTGAAGAGGTTAAGGTTAAAATGGCAATTCATCCGGATGACCCGCCGTGGGATATTTTCGGTCTTCCAAGACTTATCGTAAATGCTGAAAGCATCAGAAAATTCTTAAAGCTTTACGACAGTCCCTACAATGGACTTACTCTTTGCAGCGGTTCACTTGGTGCAAGTAAGGATAACGATATTGTTGAATTTGTAAAGGAATTTGCTGACAGAATTCATTTTGCTCACATAAGAAATATTAAGCTTACGGGTGAACGTTGTTTTGAGGAATCTGCACATAAAACAGATTGTGGTTCACTTGATATCACGGGTATTGTTAAGGCGTACTACGATAGTGGATTTGACGGATATATCCGTCCTGATCACGGCAGAATGGTATGGGGAGAAACAGGCAGACCCGGTTATGGTCTTTTTGACAGGGCGCTTGGCTCACAATACATTCTTGGTCTTTGGGAAGCATTTGAAAGAATGGGGGAGTCTAAATGAAAAAACTTCCGTTTGAACTTGATTTAAAAGGAAAAACAATTGTAATTACAGGCGGTGGCGGCGTTTTGTGCCGCGGATTTGCAGAAGCGCTTGGTAAAACGGGCGCAAATATTTGCGTGCTTGATATAAATCTTGATGCAGCCAATGAAACCGCAAAACTTATTACAGATAACGGTGGAATTGCAAAAGCATACCGCGCAAATGTTCTTTCAGGTGAGGAAATGAAGCTTGTAAGAGATGATGTGCATAAGGATTTTGGCTTATGTGACATCTTAATCAACGGTGCAGGCGGAAACAATCCTAAGGGAACAACCACAAAGGAATATTTTGAAGATGGTGATCTTGACTGTGCTGATGATATCAAGACTTTCTTTGATCTTGATGCAGATGGTGTTTCATTTGTTTTTAATCTTAATTTCTTGGGAACTCTTATTCCCACACAGGTTTTTGCAGAGGATATGGTTAAAAACAAACGCGGAAATATTATAAATATTTCTTCAATGAATGCTTTTACTCCTCTTACAAAAATTCCTGCATACAGTGGGGCAAAGGCTGCAATTTCAAACTTTACGCAGTGGCTTGCAGTTCACTTTTCAAAGGTTGGAATTCGTGTAAATGCTATAGCTCCGGGATTTTTCGTAACTGCACAGAATAAAGCTCTCCTCTTTGACGAAAACGGACAGCCCACCGCAAGAACAAAGAAAATACTTGCTGCAACACCAATGGACCGCTTTGGTGAGGCTGATGAGCTTATTGGAACACTCCTCTGGCTCTTAAATGATGCTGCAAGCGGATTTGTAGATGGTGTTGTTGTTCCTGTAGATGGTGGCTTTTCAGCATATAGCGGAGTTTGATATAAGGGAGTTTTAAAATGAAAAAGTTTATTTCATTAATGATTTCTCTTGTTTTAGTTTTTTCGTCGTTTTCTTGCTTTGCTTATTCAGTAAGAGATGCATATAACGAATTTAAAGAAGCACATCAGACCTTTATTTCGGATGTTTCGGGAAAAGGCGTAAGTGAAAGCCTGATGATTTCATTTTTAACAGACGTACGTGATTATCTTAAAGAAATGCATAAATCATCACCCGTCACAAGAGATAATTTTGACACGAAAGCGATGACTGCGATTAACAGGGTTTCTGCAAGAGAAAAGTATATTACTCTTCAGGATGCACTTTTAGAGCTTTATCCCGAGGATATCGCGCAGGCTATTGGAAATAACACCGTAACTCCAAGATTCAGACCACTTGTTGAAACGGTTAAGGATATTATCTTCAGGAACAATATGCTTGGTAATCAGTCGCAGGAAATTGGCGGGGGACTTGGCGATACACCACCCAAGGAAGAAAAACCAAAGGAAGAAGAGCCTTTAAACCCTAAAATAACTTTTGCAGACGTTCCGGTGTCCTTCTGGGGATATAAGGCTATCAGTACACTTGCTGAGAAGTTTATAATAAGCGGTTATCTTGATAACACCTTCAGACCAGATGAAAATATCACAAGGGCAGAATTTGCTAAAATAATTATCGGTGCAACAAGCTCTCTCGATATTGATGCAAAGTGTAATTTTGGTGATGTAAATGAGGACGACTGGTATTATATTTACGTTGCATCCGCAATGGATAAAGGCTATATAACAGGCTATCCAGATGGTACGTTCAGACCGAATGACAAAATTACAAGGCAGGATATCTGCACTGTTGTATACAGAAGCGCAAAAGACAAGCTTAAACCGTCTACAGAACAAAATGTTTTCATAGACGAAAAGCTTATCTCTCCATATGCACACGAGGCTGTATATACACTTTACTCTAACGGTATAATTAACGGTATGGGTAATAACACCTTTGCACCGAAAAGCCTTGCTACAAGGGCGCAAACGGCAAAGATTATATATTCAGCATTTTTTGATTAAAATAAAAATTCCACGATTTTGATATGCACCCCAAAAGTTAGACACTTTTGGAGGTGCATATTTTTATTATGGCAAAAAAGGGACAAATTTTTAAAACCTACTCGTCAGAATTCAAAATATCTGTTATAATGGATATGCGAGAGAATCATTTAGGTTTAAGAGAAACTGAACGAAAGTATAATGTTCAACATTCTGTTATACTTAAGTGGGAACGCATATTCTTAGAAGAAGGAGCCGAAGGTCTAATGAAAGAAAGACGAGGCAGAATAAACCCGTTAAGTGAAAAGAAAAAAGGTCGCCCATCTAAGCTTGATAAAAAAGTTGAAGAAGATTTAATTGCAGAAAATCAGCGTCTGAGAATGGAAATAGAGTACTTAAAAAAACTGAGTGCCTTAGTTCTTGCGGAAGAGCGAAAGAACGGCAAAAAGCGTTAATTATCGCTGAATTAAGGCAAAGATATCCGCTTAAAGATTTGTTAAAACTATCAGGCATTGCAAGAAGTACTTTTTACTATTATCTAAAATACAAAGACACAGATAAATACAAAGAAGTTAAAGATGATATACTTGATATATTTAATCAAAACAAAGGTAGATATGGGTATCGAAGAATTTTATCTGTGCTAAAACAAAAAGGATATACAATTAACCATAAAACCGTATTAAAATTAATGAATGAGCTTAGCATCAAAGGGAAACAACGAAAGAATGGAAAATATCATTCATACAAAGGTGAAATTGGCAAAGTTGCAGATAATTTGCTTAAAAGAGATTTCGCAGCATCAAAGCCATTTGAAAAACTAACCACTGATGTAACCGAATTTAAAGTATGTGATGATAAAGTATATTTATCACCTGTAATGGATTTATACAACAGAGAAATAGTTTCATACTCAATTTCATTAAGCCCAAATTTGTGTCAAATCAGAGAAATGCTTAATGGATTGTTCAAAAAACTTCCTGCTGATGCAAAGCCTTTGTTTCATTCTGACCAAGGCTGGCAATATCAACATGCAGAATACCAACGGTTATTACAAGAACATAACATTATACAAAGCATGTCCCGTAAGGGCAACTGCATGGATAATGGAGCTATGGAGAACTTCTTTGGTAGATTAAAAGTGGAAATGTTTTATGGTGAAAAATTTGAAAGTATTAACGCTTTCATTGATGAATTGAAAAGATATATTGATTACTACAACAACGAAAGAATTTCTATGAAACTAAAAGGAATGAGTCCGGTACAATACCGAACTCATTCACAAGCGAGTTAATATTAAATTTTGTCTAAACTTTGGGGTTCACTTCATTTTTCGTGGAATTTTTATTTTACAATTATACTTACTTCACCGCTTGAAAGTTTTTCTATTTCACCACTTGGGTGCTTTACTATAAGTGAAAATTCGTCATCAACACCGATAGCATGCACAGTCTTATCTTTTCCGACAATTTCGACTTCTTTTCCAATAACAAAGGAGCGGTCTATGTAATCTTTTAAAAATGATTTCTTTTCAATATCGTTATATAGTAATTTAAAGTTATCGAGAATCAACGCCAAAAGCCTTTCGCGTATTTCTTTGCCTTGAGAATCTGAAAAGATACTTCCTGCCTTGTCCTTTATATCCTCGGGAAATGCATTTTTCATAGTTGAAACATTAATTCCTACGCCTACAACAACATAATTAAAGGCGGAACAATCTGAATTTAAAGATGACTCAGTAAGAATACCGCACACTTTTTTACCATCAATATAAATATCATTAACCCACTTGATATCTGCTTTTTTGTGGGTTAATTCTTCTATAGCCTTTGAAACACAAACCGCAGTTAAAGTGGTAAAATAAAGAGCATTTTCAGGATTTATACTCGGTTTTAAAAGAATGCTGAAATAAAGACCTGAATTTTTAGGCGAAAAGAAGGAACGCCCCATTCTTCCGCGACCTTGTGTTTGGGCATTTGCAACAATTACTGTATATTCCTTTAAGGGCTGTGCATTTTCCTTAAGATACGTATTTGTTGACGGCAAGGTGTCGAAGTATTTTATGTCAAAGCAGGTGCTTTTTATGTATTTGTTAATTGAAAATATGTTCATAACTATTACCTCAAAAATAATATAACATAATTTGTCTTCAAAGACAATACTCGGTTGACAATTATATACCAAAATAATATAATTATCTCATAAATATATTTAACTGAAAGGGATAGAAAATGGTACTGACAGTTACGTTAAATCCAACAATAGACAGGGTTTATTTTATAGATAGTTTTAAAACAGGCAAGCTTCACAGGGTAAATAAGGTTTCGCGTTCAGCAGGCGGAAAAGGCATAAATGTAGCTCGAGTTGCTAATATTTTAGGCTCTAAAACCGCTGCAACGGGATTTGTTGGTGGATATACGGGGGAATTCATTAAGTCAGAGACCCTGAAGCTTGGAATAGAGAATTTGTTTACCCAAATAAGCGGTGAAACAAGAACGTCAGTAAATATCACGGATAGCGATGGCTTATCAAGTGAAATACTTGAAGAAGGCCCCGAAATTTCAGCAGAAGAAAAAAACAGCTTTACTAAATTGTTTTCTTCAATAATCAATGATTACGATATTGTCTGTGCTTCTGGAAGCTTGCCCAAGGGGCTTTCACCGGATATATATAAAGAAATTGTTTCTATTGCAAAAGAAAAAGGCAAGAAAATTATTGTAGATACGAGCGGAAAAGCGCTTGAGGAAATTTTAGAGGCGGCGCCTTATATGGTAAAGCCTAACGGCGAAGAGATTTCTGAGCAGATGAAAAAGGATATATTAACAGATGAAGATATTAAGGAAGCTCTTAATTTTTTAAAAGAAAAAGGTGTAAAAGTCCCCTTCATTTCTTTAGGAAAAGACGGTGCCGCAGCCTTAATAGATGAATGCTGCTATAAATTTATAGTGCCTGAAGTTAAAGTTGTAAACACAGTCGGGTCAGGGGACAGCACCGTTGCTGGCGTTTGTGCAGGGCTTGATATGGGCTTAAGTCTTGAAAAAGCCATAAGGCTTGGTATGGCATCAGGAATTGCAAACACACAGTTTAAAGAAACAGGAATTGTAACAAAAGAGCTTGTAGAAAAGTTTTATAATTTTGTCAAAGTAAAAAAGATGTAGCTATAATTATTTAAGTTTTAACGTGGGAGGATAATATAATGAAATTATTAATTGCGTCAGATATTCACGGGGCAGCAAACTACTGTAAGAAGCTTTTGCAAGCGGTGGAGAGGGAAGAAGCTTCGAAAGTACTACTCCTTGGTGATTTACTCTATCATGGACCGCGAAATAATTTGCCTGTAGAGTATGCGCCAAAAGAGGTAATAGAGATGCTTAATTCAATAAAGGAAAAACTTGTCTGTGTAAGAGGTAACTGTGATACAGAAGTTGACCAGATGGTGCTGGAATTTCCTATTTTGTCTGATTCTGCCCTCCTTTGCTGGGAAGGAATGACAATATATGCTACTCACGGGCATCATAAATTTCCGTCAATGCAATCGGGAGACGTTGTAGTTTCGGGACACACTCATATTCCGGTGGATTATGTAAAGGACGGAGTTCGTTATATTAACCCGGGCTCTGTATCTATTCCCAAGGAAAATTCATGGCATGGATACATACTTTTGGAAAACGGAATTTTTACATGGAAAAACCTCTCCGGCGAAATCCAAACCCTTTAAAACCCTATGTATTTTTGACCAAATGCATTTAAGAAAGTACTTTTTAGTCCAGTCTTGACACGAACTTTGTCGAATGATGGATGAAAATTTAGAAAATTTTAAAAAATATTTTATGAGGTGATTTTTATGAAAAAAATTATTAGTTTATTACTTGCTATTTGTTTGTTGATTTCTGTTAACATCACAATATTTGCAAGTGATACAATTAGTGTAACTCTTGACGGAAATTATATTGAATTCGATGTGCATCCTCAAATTATAAACGGCAGAACAATGGTTCCTATAAGGGCGATTTTTGAAAAAATGGGTGCGGTTGTAGAATGGGATGGAAATACAAGTTCTGCAATTTGTACCAAAGGCGATACAGTTGTAAAGATGACCGTTAACAGTATGGACATGTATATCAATAATCAATTAACAAAAATGGATATATCTCCGGTTGTTATTGACGGCAGGACTCTTGCTCCCGCAAGATATGTAGCAGAAGCTTTCGGTGCAGATGTTCAATGGGACCAAAATAACAACGCAGTTATAATCACTTCGAGCAAAAACTCAACAGAAATTATCAACAATGCATCGACTTCGAGTGATGTTCAAGATGAAATTGTTTATGTGGGTAAAACAGGAAGTAAATATCATTATAAGGATTGCCGTACACTTAAAGATGGTGCATTCCCAATGTCACTTAGTGATGCGGAAACTGAAGGTCGTACACCATGCAAGGTATGTCATTAATAATACATAAACTTCTGAGGGGTTTTTATGAAAAAGTATAGCAAGAGACTTTTGACAATTATTTTAATATTTATATGTAGCATATGTGTTTGCTTTTCTGTAGCGGCTGCCGATGATAGTGATGTTGTTGTTAGCTTACAGATTAATGATCCTATGATGGAAGTCAATGGCGTTGAAACAGAAATAGACATTGGTCGTGGCACTAAACCAATAGTAACTGATGGCAGAACACTTGTCCCGATAAGAGCAATTATCGAAGCGTTTGACGGCGTTGTTGGTTGGGATGGTGCTACACAAACAGTTAATTTGACTATGGATGATAATGTTATAACGCTTGTGATTGACAACAAAACAGCATACCTGAACAACACCGCACATTTGCTTGATGTTGCTCCTACTGTTATAAATGGTCGCACAATGTTGCCTATCCGTTTTATAGCAGAAGGTTTTAATCTTGGAGTAGCTTGGGAAGGCAATACTCAAACAGTTACGATAATTCGAAACTCCTTTGACGCTCAAGAATACAACTACCTAATGAACGTTATTCCCGCTTATTCTGGCTCACCATATGTTGAAATCAACAACGGAACACCGCTTTTCAAGGAATATGAAATCATTGGTGGCTCATTTGAATATTACAGTACTCTTGACGAACTTGGCCGTTGCGATGTATGTATGGCTTCCGTTGGTGATGATATAATGCCAACAGAAGAAAGAGAGAGTATAAGTTCTATAACTCCAACAGGATGGATAAATGCAAGTTATGATACAATCTCCGGTAAATACCTATATAATAGATGTCATCTGATTGGTTATCAGTTGACAGGTGAAAATGCTAATGAAAGAAATCTCATTACCGGAACAAGATATTTAAATATAGACGGGATGCTTCCGTTTGAAAATTTGATTGATGATTATATAGAAAATACAGGCAACAATGTAATGTACAGAGCAACACCTGTATTTAAGGAAAATAACCTTGTTGCTGATGGAGTGCTACTCGAAGCCTACTCCATTGAAGACAACGGACAAGGTATTTCGTTCTGCGTATACTGTTATAATGTTCAACCTACTATAATAATAGACTACGCAACGGGAGCAAGTCGAATGGAGAACGACATATCAAATACTGAAACGTCACCGCATGAACCAGAAACTTCGAATAATGAAAACATAAGTCGTGTAGCATATCGCACACCATCCGGAAAAAAATATCATTCAGATACTGAATGTGGCGGAAAAAATAGTTATTCCGTAACAATGGAAGATGCGCAGGAGGCAGGCCTTACACCTTGCTCTAAATGTGTTAACTAATGTTTTTTACCTAATGTTGCCATAAACAATTATAAGAAAATGCATAGACTGTTCGATCACATTTAGTTTGTGTCAAGTCCATACAATTTATAAGATTAGTTTGCCGATTTTGATATTTACATATACTATCGGATGCGAGAAAATCCAGTATTCTCGCGGGTTTTAATGGATTTTGTTCAAAAAGATTAAGGAAAGCATAAAGGAGAAAAGATGAAATATTTAATCGTAGTTGATATGCAAAATGATTTTATAACAGGCAGTCTCGGAAGCGAAATGGCGAGAGTGATAGTTCCGAATGTGGTTCAAAAAGTAAAGAATTTTGACGGCAGGGTTATATTCACGCGTGACACTCACTTTACTGATTATATGAGTACACAGGAAGGCAAAAATCTTCCCGTGGAGCATTGTATAAAGGATACGGACGGATGGCAGATTTGCGATGAATTAAAGCCGTATGTAAAAGATGTTGTTGACAAAATTACCTTTGGAAGCATCGATTTACCTCAAATGATAAATGATGCTGAAAAAATAGAGATTTGTGGTTTGTGCACTGATATTTGTGTAATCTCAAATGCCTTTATTTTAAAAGCAACATTTCCCGAAGCACAAATAACAGTCGATAGCAGTTGTTGTGCAGGCGTTAGCGTAGAGAGTCATACCACAGCCCTTAATGCGATGAAAGCAGTGCAAATAGAGGTTAAGTGACTATGAGAAAGTTAGAGATTGGCGCTATTTACAAGCACTTTAAGGGAAATCTGTATAAGGTTGAGGATGTTGCAAAGCATTCTGAAACAGGAGAAATCTATGTAGCGTACAGGCAGATGTATGGGGAAGAATCATTGTGGATAAGACCGCTTGACATGTTTTTAGAAGAAGTTGACCATGAAAAATACCCCGATGCAAAGCAGAAATACAGATTTGAGAAAGTTTAAAGTAAAACAAGGAGTGCTACTGTTGGAAATTATAAGACTTGAAGATAGCAATAGTAAAATATTTGATAAAGTTGTCGAGTGGAATTATAACTGGTGGGGAAAAAAGCAGAAGAAAAGCATAGACGAGGTAAGATACCTTTTTGAACATTCGATTTGTAAAGACCGCCTTCCACAAACATTTGTTGCATTAATTGATGGGGAAGCGGTAGGGATGTATCAGCTATCTATGACTGATGACCTGTTTGGAAGGCCCGATATATATCCATGGCTTATAAATGTCTATGTAGATGAAGCCTTTCGCGGAAGGCATATCTGCAAAGAACTTATGCTGACGGTCCCACAAAACGCTAAAAAAGCGGGAATAGACGAGCTTTTTCTTTACACAAGCCATGTTGGTCTTTACGAAAAGTATGACTGGGAATTTATTGAAACAGTAAAAACCTTTGATGAAAAATCACCCGAAGAAAGACTTTATAAGCTTAAAATAAATCCTTTTTGTATATACTATAAAAAAGGAGATGTGTGAAAATGGCAAACAGAATTGTACTCAATGAAACAAGTTATCACGGAAAAGGTGCAATAAAAGAAATTGCAACCGAAATAAAATCCAGAGGCTTTAAGAAGGCTTTTGTATGCTCTGACCCTGATTTAATTAAGTTTGGAGTAACAAAAAAAGTGACAGATATTCTGGATAGCGAGAGAATCCCCTATGAAATCTTTAGTGAAATAAAGGCTAATCCAACGATTGAAAACGTTCAATCAGGCGTGAAACTATTTAAGGAGAGCGAAGCTGACTGCATTGTTGCTCTTGGCGGCGGCTCATCAATAGATACTGCAAAAGCAATCGGTATTATAATTGAAAACCCGGAATTTGCGGATGTTCGCTCACTTGAAGGCGTTGCACCCACTAAAAACAAATGCACACCAATTATTGCAGTTCCGACAACTGCAGGTACAGCAGCTGAAGTGACGATTAACTACGTTATTACTGATAGCCAGAATAATCGAAAAATGGTATGTGTAGATGTTCATGATATTCCCGTTGTTGCAATTGTTGACCCCGATATGACTAATTCAATGCCAAAAGGCTTAACTGCTGCAACAGGTATGGATGCACTCACTCACGCTATCGAGGGCTATATCACCAAAGGCGCCTGGGAAATGAGTGATATGTTCCACATAAAAGCTATTGAAATTATAGCAAACAGCCTTCGCGGTGCAGTGGACAACACTGACGAGGGAAGGCGTAAAATGGCACTTGGTCAATATATTGCAGGTATGGGATTTTCAAATGTAGGGCTTGGCATTGTTCACTCTATGGCACATCCATTAGGCGCTCTCTATGACACACCTCACGGTGTTGCAAATGCAATCATTCTTCCAACGGTTATGGAGTATAACGCCCCCGAAACTGGCGAAAAATATAGAGATATAGCAAAGGCTATGGGCGTTGAAAATGCCTATGAATTGAGCCTTGAAGATGCAAGGCGTGCTGCAATAGATGCAGTAAAAAAGCTTTCAGCAGAGGTCGGCATTCCCTCTGACCTTAAAGAAATAGTAAAGAAAGAAGATATCGATTTTCTTTCTCAGTCGGCCTTTGATGATGCATGTCGTCCGGGAAACCCCAGAGAAACAAGTGTGGAAGAAATTAAAGAGCTTTACCTCAAGCTTATGTAAACACAAAAAGGTGCATTTTTAAAATGCACCTTTTAATTTGACTAAATAAAAGCACTATGATATAATTTTTAACATACAAGCTAAAGAGGTGAAATTATGGACACGCAATTTTCAAGAACGGAAATGTTAATAGGGAAAGATGCAATAGAAAAACTAAATAAAAGTCGTGTTGCCGTTTTTGGAATAGGCGGTGTCGGTGGCTACATTGTTGAAGCTCTGGCGCGATGCGGAGTAGGGGAGCTTGATATTATAGATAGTGACACTTTAGCCCCCTCAAACATAAACCGCCAGATATATGCACTTCATAGTACCATTGGAAGACTTAAGGTTGATGTTGCGAAAGAAAGAATTTTAGATATAAATCCAAGTGTAAAGGTAAATACATTTACAACTTTCTATATGCCTGAAACGTCAAAAGAATTTGACTTTACAAAATATGATTATATAGTTGATGCAATTGACACTGTTACAGGTAAAATCGAACTTATTGTTAATGCAAAAAAGGCAAACACGCCAATTATAAGCTCTATGGGGACGGGAAATAAGCTTGACCCTACGGCATTTGAAATTGCAGATATATACAAAACTTCTGTTTGTCCTCTTGCACGAGTTATGAGAAAAGAACTAAAAAGCAGGGGAGTAGATTCGCTTAAAGTTCTATATTCAAAAGAAAACCCCGTAAAGGTAACAGAGGAAGAAAAAGTGCCCGCAAGCATTTCTTTTGTTCCGTCTGTTGCAGGACTTATTATAGCAGGAGAGGTAGTTAAGGATATAATAAAAAGGTAGTCAATTGACTACCTTTTTATTTTACACTTCCATATGCTTTCCAAGGAATCCTGCAGCACTCTGGCAAAGCTTTTTTTCCACTTCGCTGACAGATGCGTTTTCATCATTTAGCATAATTACGCTACCAATGGCATCTCCCTCGCTTACAATCGGGGCAACAACGCTTGCGCAGTACTTTGTATTTCCGTCAACAACCGGCATACCTTCCTTTGTATTATCAATAACAAAGGTGTTTTTTTCTTCCATAAGCTTTTCAACATCACCGCTGATTCTTTTCTCGGCAAGCTCTCTTTTGGGTGCGCCGTACACTGCAATTACAGTGTCTTTATCTGTAATTATAACAGGGTTTCCAACTGTTTTTGAAAGAGTTTCGGCATAACCCGTTGCAAAGTCACCAAGCTCGCCGATTGGAGAATACTTTTTAAAGATAACCTCTCCGTCACGCTGCGTAAAAATCTCAAGTGGATCGCCCTCCTTTATGCGGAGGGTACGTCTTATTTCTTTAGGGATAACAACGCGCCCCAAGTCATCTATTCTTCTTACAATACCTGTCGCTTTCATATATAAAATACTCCTTTTTTGCATTGATTTTACAAAGTTATTGTCTGCAAAAAGGAATTTTTTATGTAAGGAAAAAGGTGGCAATGGGTAAAACGAAATCAAAATTTAGAGATTTTGCAATTACTTGACACTTATTTGTGTATATGATATTATAGTTAAAAGATTAAAGGTAAGTTGAGGTGCGTACGTTGATACCACTATTTGATAAAAATGATGAAAATTTATACCGGCACGAATATAAATATGAAATTAGACCAAAGCAGATGGAACAACTTAAGATTCATTTATCATCAATAATGAACCTAGATTCTCATGTAGGTGCAGATGAAAAATACAATATAAGAAGCTTGTATTTAGATGATTACTACAACACCTGTTTTTATGATAATGAAAATGGAGTGTCTCCACGTTTAAAGTTTCGCATTAGAATATATAATGGCTCTGATGAGAGAATATCTTTGGAATTAAAAAGAAAGAGTCATGATAAAACATTTAAACAATCCTGTAGAATTTCAAAAGAAAATGTTGAACGATTAATAAATGGGAAAAACATTGTGTGGGATGATGAAATGGACCCATTATTAAAGAAACTTTACATCTTAGTTGAGACCAGGCAAATGAAACCAAGGGTAATTGTCGAATATGATAGAATTCCTTATGTTTACAGTGATGGCAATGTAAGGGTAACCATAGATCATAATATTCGTACGTCTGCATCTGTGGACCGATTTTTTCAAAGGGATATATTCGCTAGACCGGTGATGCCAACAGGGAAAAATCTTATGGAAGTGAAGTTCGACGAACTGTTACCGGATTTCATAAAACGCACGATACAAATATACGGATTACGCAGAACAACTTTTTCTAAATATTATCTTTGCAGAAAATTTGGAGGTATAGTATGACAACATTTAACGACATTTTTAAAAAATCTTTTTTAGCAAGTTTTAATACAGGGGATCTCTCAATGGACTTTATCCTACTGTCATTAGCATCTGCATGTTTCTTTGCAATTTACATATTTTTTACATATCGTTTAGTAACACGCAAAACATTTTATAATAAAAGTTTCAATATTTCCTTAGCTGCCAACACTATTATTGTAGCGGGAATTATATTAACTATTCAGTCAAGTATTGTTTTATCTCTTGGTATGGTTGGTGCGTTGTCTATTGTTCGTTTCAGAACGGCAATTAAAGAACCTATGGATCTTACATTTTTATTCTGGTCAATATCTGCTGGAATTATATGCGGTGCCGGATTAATGGGAATAGCTTTTGTTGTCACAGTTCTTACTACAATAGCAATTATTGTATTGGATTACATACCCGTTGCAAAGACTCCTCTTATATTGATTGTAAATGCCACTGATAAGGATGTCAGGGAAAATATAATTAACAGTGTAAAAGAAAATGTCAGGTCATATAATATAAAATCACAAGTTATAGAAAGTAATCGACTTGATCTGGTTATCGAGGTAAGGACTTCAAAATGTGACATTCTGATTGATTCAATATCAAAACTTAATTCTGTTTCAAGATGCTCCCTGGTTAGTCATGATGGAGAGGTTACATTTTAGTTGTAGTTAAATCTCATATGGAAGGATTTATTAATGAACAGCATGGTTAAAAATATTAAAATCAGGAGTATATTGATTTTAGTTGTAATTACGTTTGTTTTTGGAATAATTATTTTCTTTAATCCTATTGGACAAATTTTAAATGGCGATGATTTAGCAAAAAACACAAATGCTCTTGTTTCCGAGCCAGTTTTTTCAGTGGAAAGCGGTTTTTATGATGAACCCTTTCAATTAGAGCTAAGTAGTGTATCAGGTACTAAAATATACTATACCTTAGATTGCACAGAACCTGACATCACCTCGATTCAATATAAAGATTC
Source organism: Clostridia bacterium (assembly GCA_045591265.1). GTDB lineage: Bacteria > Bacillota > Clostridia > UMGS1883 > UMGS1883 > UMGS1883. The sequence goes on from JAZNSQ010000049.1 coordinate 41,730, forward strand.
AATTTTGATTGAAAATGTAACACAAAATGAAAATGTATATTCAATGCTTACTAATGTTTCCGTCGGATTTTACGGTGATTTAATAAAAAAACATAACACACTTGATTCAGATCCTAATTACGTATCACCGGATTATCTTGTGGATAAATGTGTTGTTGTGAGAGCGGTAGCTGTAGATGAAAAGGGAAATCATAGTAAAGTTAAAACAAATACATATTTTGTAGATGAAGATATATCTTCTTTTAACGGATGTAATATTGTTTCCATAACTACATCTCCTGAAAACCTATTTGATGATAAAATAGGTATTTACGTTACGGGTAATGCATTTAATAACTACATGAAAAAAAACAAAATAACCTCGTATTGGAGATTATGGGAGGCGAATTACAGAAGAAGGGGAGAAGAATGGGAAAGACCGGCTGATTTTCATTTTTATAACGCTAATGGCGAACTGGTTTTATCCGCAAATGGAGGAATCAGGGTGCAGGGTGCTATAAGCAGAGCTACTTTACCGAGAAGCTTAAATTTATTTGTTGGTGAAAAGTACGGTGAGGGCAGTGTTTTAAACGACCAACTCTTTAATTCGGATTTTATTCCGACTAAACTCACTTTGACAGCAGGAGGAAATCGTCTTATTACATTATTTAATGACTATATGATGTCAGACAGAACGCAACCACTTAATTTTTCAAAAATGGATTTTAAACCCTACTACTTATTTTTAGAAGGTGAATTTTGGGGGTTTTATTACCTTACAACAGCGTATGATGAACGATACATCTCTTATCATTATGGGGTAGATGAACAAGATATAGTAATGATAAAAAATGGTTCATTAGAGATTGGAAATGATATTGACATATTGCTATATGATAATATGAAAAAATATATTACAGAAAATGATATGTCTGTTCAGAAAAATTATAAACGCGCATGTGAACTTATAGATATAGATAGTTTTCTTGATTATTATGCTTGTATGGCTTATATAGCAAGAAACGAGGATTGGCCAACATCAAACTATGCTCTGTGGCGTTCAAAAAGTGTTTCTGAAGGAAAATATTCAGATGGAAAATGGAGATGGATGCTTTTTGACTGTAACAGTTCGTCTATGATGAGAGGGTTAATAAATCATGATACACTAAATTATATAATTAATAAAGATAGTGTTTTTGCATCTCTTTGGGAAAACAATGATTTTAGGTTATCTTTTAAAGAACACTTATATAAAATAGCAGATGAGTGCTTTAATTCTCGGGAAATGTCAGATTATATAAAAGAATATGCAAATATTATGCCGCCAATACTTGAAAAATCATGGGCTCGTTTTTACGGAAGTGAAAACGAAAAAGAAGAAGAATTTAACGCGCGTATGGAAGAGTACACGGAGTTTTACGATAATCGCAGAACGGTTGTTGAGTCTTGGTTTGAATAATTTAACTCAAAATAACAAGAAAGACATACAAAATTATGTATGTCTTTCTTGTTATTTCACAATAAATTAACTATATAAGCCGCGACAAAAATGGGAAGACAGCAAGTAATGTTATCTTAATTTTTGACTTTAATGGTAAAACCTTAAAATATTTTCTATTATCTAATGAAAGCATATCCCTATATTTCTTCTGCTTTGAAAGCAGTGAAAACTTGCATTTGCCAATAGCGTATTTAATGATATCACTATACTCGCCATCTGTGTATCTGTCAAATTCTTCAATAGCTTCTATATAGGCGGTAGTATATTCAACTGATTTATTACCAAAAGATTGACGAACTGACCAGCTTCCGGGGACATTTCTTCTGTAGACGGACATCTTTTCATCTATAAAGCACAGGGAACCGCAAAGAGAACTCAGAAGTAGCAATCCAACATCTCCAACCCTTAATTTTAATATAAAATCAGGAATAATTCCGTTATGCCTTTTAAAAACTGAAGCCTTAATAAAGTAACTACTTGTCTGGAATTGGTAGGAATTTAAAATTGTTTCAACAAATTTTCTTTCATCCAATACTTTTTCGATATAAATGTTGGGAAATTGAGCCTTTGTTATTTCACCATTTTCATTTGCACATTGCACTGTATGACAGCAAATTGAAAGATTTTCATTTGCCTCCATTATATCAAACTGTTTTTGAAGCTTATACTCATCAGTCCAATAGTCATCACCCTCACAAAAGGCAATATATTTACCATTTACGCGAGGATACTGATATATCCATGAAATTTTAACGCGTTTAGAATATTGATTTTCCGTCTGATAAATTGGCTTTATAATATCAGGATACTTTTCCTCGTACTCCCGAATAATAGATGCCGTATTATCGGTGGAAGCATCATCGTGAACTAAAACTTCAAATTTAAAATTTGTTTTTTGCATGAGGAATCCGTCAAGCGTTTTTCTGACGTATTTTTCGTGATTGAATGTAAGGCAGCTGATGCTTACCATTATTTCATCTCTCATAATATACCTCTCACACTATATTTTATCTTATCCCATAATTTTCAAGCACGTAATCCATATCCTTGTCACCGCGGCCTGAAAGATTAATAAGAATAGAGCCTTTGCCGATTTGTTTAGCAAGCTTCATTCCGTAGGCTACTGCATGTGCGCTTTCGATAGCAGGGATAATTCCCTCAAGCTTTGAAAGAGTAAAGAAGGCATCAATAGTTTCTTCATCATCAACCACGTCATATTTTACGCGACCGATGTCTTGCAAAAATGCATGTTCAGGTCCGCTTGAAGGATAGTCAAGTCCACTTGCAACAGAGTAAACAGGGGCGGGGTCGCCATTTTCGTCCTTAAGCATAATACTGTTAAATCCGTGCATTATACCTTCTGTTCCATATTTAAGGCTTGCCGCATGGTCACCAAGTTTAGGCCCTTTTCCAAGAGGCTCAACACCGTAAAGATCTACCGGATCATTTAAAAAGCCTGAAAACATTCCCATTGCATTAGAGCCACCGCCAACGCAAGCAACGACTGCGTCAGGAAGCTCACCCGTAGTTGAAAGAAACTGCTCACGCGCCTCAATTCCAACAACGCTTTGGAAATCCCTTACCATCATAGGGAATGGGTGAGGGCCAAGCACAGAACCGATGCAGTATATTGCATCCTTATATTCCTTGCTGTACGCTTCAAAAGCAGCATCTACCGCTTCTTTAAGAGTTGCAAGTCCATGTGTAACTTCAATAATATTTGCGCCAAGTATTTTCATCCTGGCAACGTTTGGTGCTTGCTTTTTGATATCGACACTACCCATATAAATATCACATTCAAGGCCAAAGTATGCAGCTGCAGTAGCAAGGGCAACGCCGTGCTGACCTGCACCTGTTTCTGCAATAACTTTCTTCTTACCCATATATTTTGCAAGAAGTGCCTCTCCCATACAGTGATTAAGCTTATGCGCACCCGAGTGATTTAAGTCCTCACGCTTAACATATAGCTGAACGCCTGTGCCAAGTTTGTCAGAAAGTCTTTCAAGGTGCGAAATAGGTGTGGGCCTTCCTTGAAAATCCCTTCTTATTCTGCGAAACTCACTTATAAATTTGCTTGATTTACAGATTGTATAATAAGCATCAGTAATTTCGCGCATTGCCTCTTTCAGATTATCCTGAATGTAGCATCCGCCGTATTTCCCGAAATATCCGTTCTGGTCGGGGTAATTTTTAAAGTATGTGTCAAAATTTACATCTCCGAAATTCATATCTAATCCTCCTGATTTAAAATAAAAAAACCTTGACAGAAAAAACATCTGCCAAGGACGAATAATAACTATCCGCGGTACCACCTTGCTTCACAGCCAAGCTGTGCACTTAAAGTACTAACATACTTTTGACCCATAACGCCGTCACACGTCCATGCATTTAACATAGCCATCAGCAGTCCATATTACTCAAAGAGTCTTTACGGAACTCACACCATAATCCGCTCGCTCAAAAAGACCGGCTTTGACTTTTTTCTGCCTCATCTGTTTAATATTTACTTACTATTCATTATACTCTTTAAATTTTGATTTGTCAACACTAATATATAATATATTTTATTGACAACTTTGACTCTTTATTATAAAATTTACTATTGATATGGAGTGATTTTAATGAAAAGGATAGTAAGTTTTATTCTGGCTATGTTGTTTTTTATAATTTCGGGATGCACTGATTATAAAAATGCACAAAATGATAAATTTAAAATAGTTACTACGATTTTTCCCTTGTATGATTTTGCCAGAAATATTGCAGGAGATTGCGCGGAAATCGAGATGATTGTGCCGATGGCAAACGAGGTGCATTCGTTTGAGCCTACTACCAAAGATGTGATTAAAATAAATGAAAGCGATCTATTCATCAATATTGGTATGGGGCTTGACCCCTGGACGGATAAGCTTGAAACTAAGGGGAAGGTATTATCCGTATCACAATGCCTTGATTTTGACGAAGAAACACATGCCCACTCAATCGATGAACATATCTGGACATCACTTGAAAATGCACGGGATATTGCAGATGCTATCTGCAAGGAGTTAACAAGGCTTGACCCTGAAAATGCACATAAATACAAGCAAAACTATGAAAAATATTCAGAAAAGCTTGAAGGTTTGGATGATAAGTTTGAACAAATGGTTAATAGTTCAAAAAGGAGAACTATTGTCTTTGCAGATTCATTTCCTTTTTATTATTTAGCTAAAGATTACGGCCTAAATGTTTATTCTGCATTTCCCGGATGTTCTTCAGAAACAGAACCGAGTGTGCGCGACATTTCGACTGTAATAGAAATAATAAAAGAACAAAACATCCCGATAGTTCTATATACTGAAACATCTAATGGAAAGGTTCCTGATATAATAGTTGAAGAAACAAATGCAAAAAAGATGATGATGCATTCAGCGCATTCCTTATCAAAAGAAGAGATGAAAGAGAATAAAACCTATCTTGACATAATGAATGAAAACCTTGAAGTTTTATACAAAGCTTTAAACGACTAAAATTTACAAAAAATTAATGCACTTTCTAAAAAAAGATGCTATAATATATCTGTTAGTATAACTTAAGGAGGATTTCTAAAATGATTGACTCTCAAAATGCAGTAGAAATAAAAAATCTCACAAAAAAATACGGCAGCACAAAAGTTGTTGATAATATTTCCTTTTCAGTCAAAAAAGGAGAAATTATGGGATTTCTCGGTCCTAATGGCGCAGGGAAGAGTACCACAATGAATATTATTTGCGGTTGCATAAGCCCAAGTGAGGGAAGTGCCTACGTATGTGGGTACGATGTACTTGAAAATCCGGAAAAAACAAAGGCAAAGATAGGTTATCTTCCTGAACAGCCTCCGCTTTATTTTGATATGACGGTGCTTGAGTATCTTAATTTTGTTTATGACCTCAAAAAAGTAAAAAATAAAAAGGCTAAATACATAAATGAAATTATGAAGCTTGTTAAGATAGAGGATATGAAAGACAGAATGATTAAAAACCTCTCTAAAGGTTACAAGCAAAGAGTCGGACTTGCCCAGGCACTAATTGGGGACCCCGAGGTTTTAATACTTGATGAGCCGACAGTTGGTTTAGATCCCAAACAGATTATTGAAATAAGAAATGTTATTAAATCTATCGGTAAAAAATGCACAGTTATTTTAAGCACACATATTTTGCAGGAAGTAAGTGCAGTATGCGATAGGGTAACAATTATTTCTCACGGAAAAATCGTCGCACAAAACACAATCAGCGCACTTGAGGAAGAAACGGGCGGAAAGAACAAATTTATACTAAAAGTTTCTGCATCAAAAGGTGAGGCAGAACGTGTTATAAGAAATGTGCAGGGAATAGAAAAGGTTGAAAAAGAGGGAAAAGATTCAAAGGGCAACATCTCTTACATTTTAACACAATATGATGGTGCGGACATAAGAATTCCGCTTTTCGAGGCGCTTTCTAATGCGCAGATAAAGGTATGTGAATTCAAATCAGCAAGTATGTCGCTTGAGGATATATTCATAAAACTTACGGCGACAGATGCGTTTTACAATGCAGGATTGGAGGAAAGTGAAAATGACAGCAATATTTAAAAAAGAACTTAAAAACTATTTTCTTTCTCCGATTGGTTATATCTTTGTAGGCGTATTTATGGCACTTGCTTCAATGTTTTTCTCAAGCAGTGTGCTCTACACACAAACTGCCGACATTACCCTTGTTTTTTCAGACATAAATGTTATATATCTTTTCTTAGTTTCGCTTCTTACAATGAGACTTCTTTCAGAAGAAAAGAATAAAAAAACAGATCAGCTTTTATTGTCATCGCCTGTTAAAATTTCAGATATTGTAATAGGAAAGTATCTTGCTGCTATGGGCGTTTTTGGAATAACAATCATTATTTCATTTGCATTTCCTATGATTATGTTCGAATATGCCGCTCCCGCATTAAGTGAAATTATAGGATCTTATTTAGGATTTATTCTTTTGTGGGGAACCTTTATTGCTATCGGACTTTTTATATCCTCTCTTACGGAAAGCCAGATGATAGCAGGCGTATTTACATTTGCAGGACTTTTGGTTATTTATCTTTTAAGCTGGTTTGAAAGTAATGTAACAAATGTTTTTCTTAAAAAAATAATTGGAATGTTTTCGCTTCTTGACCGTTACGCAGAATTCCAAATGGGGATTTTAAACATTGGAAGCGTCATTTATTATTTAAGCTGGATATTTGTTTTTCTCTTTCTTACAATCCGTGTAATTGATAAAAGAAGATACAGTTAAGGAGGGGATATTATGAATAAAATTAAACTTAAAATGGGCGCAATTTCAACTGTTATTACAATCTTTGTTATTGTGTGCGTAATAATTTTCAATAGTATCATAAGCATAATATCTTCAAAGCTTCCGCTCAAGATTGACCTTACCCAGAATAAGATTTATGATTTTTCAGAGCAAACAAAAACTGTTTTAAAAGAGCTTGATGAGGAAATTTCGGTATATGCTCTTATTCCTGAAAATGTTGACGGGAAATACGTTGAAAGCGTAAAGGAATACCTTGAAAAATATAAGTCTTTAAGTAAGTATTTTAAGGTTACCTATATAGACCCTTATAAAAATCCTACATTTCTTAACAAGTATTATGATGGGGCAGAAACGTCTGAGCTTGGTTCAATTATAGTTGAGCGCGGTGAAAAGTTTGAGCTAATTTCGCCATCACAGATTTTTACTTCAGGACTGGATGAGGGTGAAGTTAAAATTGACCTTGAGAGAAGAGTTACTAATGCCATAATGAATATTGAAGGGCAAAATCAAACCTCAAAAATCTATTACACAACAGGTCACGAAGAGTATGAAATTCCATATCTTTTAAATGAATTACAAGAGCAGGGACACTCTATTGAAAAGCTTAATACAACTATAGAAGGTATCCCTGAGGATGCAAGTGTTCTAATTATGATTGCACCAATGACTGATTTAACAGAGCATGAACGCGATGAAATAGATAGCTTCACCGACAGAGGCGGAAAGATAATTTTATTTTTAAACCCAGGAATGGAGCCTATGGCTCGCCTTGACGCGTATCTTTTGGAGTGGGGAATAAAGCTTAACTACGATTTTGTTATTGAAGCTGATGAAAAGCGTTCGGTGCCCTCTGCCTACGGACCGATGCCCGTACCCGAAATAACAGAGCATATGATTACAAAGAAGATTGCATCATCTTCTTCACCTCTTGTTATGCCTTTCCCGATGAGTATAACTGTAGAAAAAAGCGCGAATAAAGCAACTGTGACAAAGCTCTTAAACACAAGCGAAAAGTCTTACGGAAAAGTTAATTTAAAATCAGAAAATCAGGCAAAGGAAGAAGGGGATTTAGAAGGACCGCTTTGCATTTGTGCAATTTCAGAGCATAATGAGAAAAAGGGAAAGATACTTGTTGTTGGCTCTGCAGAGTCACAAAGTTTGGTTGAAGAAGGTTCATTCTTAAACGGTGATTTTTATCTAAACGCAGTAAGCTACCTCACAGGCGGAAAGACGGACACGGGAATAAGGGCAAAAAAAATAAGCCCCGAAACAATGGTTATGACAGCGCAGGAAAAAATTATTATAAACATTGTTTTGCAGTACGTAGTTCCTATTCTTATAATTCTTATCGGACTTGTAGTCTGGTTAAAGAGGAGATTTAAGTAATGAAAAAAGGCACAAAAACACTTCTTATTCTTGCAGTTGTTTTCGTAATCTTGTGCGGTGGTTACTATTTTGCAATTAAATGGCAACCAAACTCTGGCGAGATTGAAGCAGGTGAGGACAATACAATTTACCTTATAAATAATGCAGAGGAAGATATTGAAAGCATTGAAATCTCAAACGCAGAATTTAATTATGAGTTTCTTAACACAGATAAAATTCTTCTTTCCGGATTTAAAAGCAGTATACTATCGGATGAACTTGTAAATTACGCTTTTAGTAATCTTTGCACAATTACTGCAACAAAAAGAATAGATGGTGCAACAGAGCTTGAAGATTACGGAATAGGTGACGGAATAAGTTATGTTACCTATAAATTTAAGGATGGTACGGAAAAAACACTTATAATAGGGGATAACGCTCATTTTGAGTCCGAGTATTATGTTTATGAAAAAAGCTCAAATGCAGTGTATACAGTTTCTGAAAATGTTTATTCTATACTGACTATGAATCCCAGAAATCTGCTTGACATGCTGATATGTTCAATAGATGCTCAAAGCATAAGCGAAATTGAAATTTCCGGTCCAAAAGGAACTGTACTTAAAACCAGAATGGATAAAAACAAAAACTACTATAAAGAAAACGTCAGCATTCCCACTTTTGTTATAGAAGAGCCGTATAATGACCTAAAGGCTTCTTTGGATAAAATCCTCGCACTTACCGAGAAATTTGGCACTCTTTATGCAAATGAGATTGTTGAAGAAAATCCGGATACGCTTAATAAGTACGGCTTAAACTCACCATTTATTTTAAATGTTAAAGACAATAACAAAACCCATACACTTAAGCTTGGCGCTAAAGACGAAAGCGGATTAGTGTATATGATGTATAATGACGAAAACGTGGTATATCTTGCAGAATGCTTATTTTATGATGACATAACAAATGCAAAGGCCATTGACTTTACAGACCGCTTCATCCACCTTTGTGATATTTCGGAGGTTAGCGAACTTGAGATAAAATACAATAAAGCCATAACCTTACTTTCAATTAATTCAAATGATAATAAGTACAAGAAAAATGGCAAGTTTATTGCGGAAAAGAAGCTCAAAAATATATACGAATCTGTTATAGCTATAAGCTTTAGTGATTTTGCCGATAACCGAGAAGCAGGAGAGCTTATGATGGAGCTGACCTTTACTATAAACGGCATAGAAAAAACATATAAGTATTACGAGTATGACGAAAGGTATGCAGTGGTAAAAATGGATAGCGGTTATAAGGTTTTAACTCTTAAAAAGAATATTGAAAATGTTATAAACAATCTAAAATAAAAAAAAGACGCCCCTGGGCGTCTTTTTTTATTCAATAATATCGCTTACAGCGTTCATAATTATTAATTTTGAGCTTTCGTATGTAATTCCGCCTTGCATATAACCGACATACGGCTCTTTAATTGGCGCGTCTGCGCTTATTTCTATGCTTGCGCCCGACACAAATGTGCCTGCAGCCATTATAACATCATGCTGATACCCCGGCATTTCCCACGGAGTAGGAACGGCAAAGCTATCGATTGGAGAAGCTTTTTGAATTCCCTGAATAAATTTAATCAGTTTTTCTTTGTCATTAAATTTGATTGCCTGAATTATATCAAATCTGTCACCATCGGGGAGAGGGTTTACCTCATAACCAAGCTTATAGAGAAGTGCACTGCAAAAAACTGCGCTCTTTAAAGCCTGCGCAACTATATGTGGTGCCATAAAAAGTCCCTGATACATAAGTCTGTTCTGATTTAAGGATGCTCCGCACTCACCGCCGATTCCTGGTGCAGAGTGGCGGAAAGCTGCAAGGTCGACGTATTTTTCTTTTCCCGCAATATAACCACCCGTCTGAGCAAGAGAACCACCGGGGTTTTTGATAAGTGAACCTACAATTAAATCCGCGCCGTAAAAGGTTGGCTCGTGCTTTTGGGTGAATTCACCATAGCAGTTATCTACAATGCAAACGGTATCACTTTTTATGTTTTTTATAAAAGAAACTATTTCACCAATTTTTTCACTGCTGAACGTATCACGCCAGTCATAACCTTTAGAACGCTGAATTAATACTGCTTTTACATCTTTTGTAAGAGCTTTTTTTATTCCTTCATAATCTGCATCATTGTTTTTAAGATCAACCTGGCTATAATTTACCCCAAACTCTTTAAGGCTACCATTGTTGCTTCCACATATCCCAATTACCTCTTCGAGAGAGTCATACGGCTTACCCGTAACAGAAAGAAGAGTGTCTCCCGGGCGAAGAACAGCAAAAAGCGCAATAGCAAGGCAGTGAGTCCCGCTTATGATGCTATGGCGTACAAGCGCCTTTTCTGCGTCAAAAACCTCAGCGTAAATTTTGTCAAGTGTATCTCTTCCGACATCTCCATAACCATAACCTGTAGTGGGATTGAGGCAATTTTCCGAAACTCTGTTATCCACAAATGCTTTAAGAACCTTTTCCTGATTAAAGAGTGCAATTTCGTCTATTTTATCAAAAACCGAAGAAAAGCTTTCTTCGACCTTACAAGCTATATTCTTTACCTCTTCTTTAATAAACATAAAATTCTCCTGATAAATCTTTTAAGTTTGTTTTCGAGTATATAAATACGCGAGTAATACGCCCACAGATTAAAAAGAAGGGAAGAGGCATCTATATTTTTTCCGTCCCTTATCACGCTTTTAACAATGCCAATAACGTGTTTTTCGCTTATTCCATACTCTTTTACGGTTTGATTGTCCCCGCGCATTATAAATTGATTATTTTTGTCAAAGCCGATAAGTCTGTGCAAAACAAAGTCGCCACTGTCACGGCAATAAAAAACAATATCATTTTTTTTTGGTTTTGCGTCAGCTTTTTTTATTATTACTTCATCTATTCCTTGCCTTATAAGAGGGCGCATACTGATTCCGCGTGGTTTAAAGCGCACTTCACCCTGATTTTCAAGTTGTTCTTTTATAATTGGATATACTTCCCTTAAATATATATCGTGAGGAGATTTTTCCATAAAATCAATCCTCCAAAATGCTTAAATCCGCAAGCTTATTTAAAAATGAGTCCAAATCCTTACGCGCAGTATCTTCGTCAATAGAATATTCGCTTAAAATGGCAGAAAGAAGCGCATCATAGGTTGTGCCCTCTGTCAATTTTTCCCACATAAATGTAGCAGTATCATTAAGTGAAATCATACCTGAAAAATTAAGTTCCGCCCCAACAGGAACAACAATATTTTTTCCTGCAACGCTGCGAAGAAGAAAACCATCTTTAATTTTCATAATAAAATCCTCTCATTTATCATATTTTTAAGCATAAGTATATGATAACATAAACAAATTTAAAAATCAATATTCTTAAAGAAAAATGAGGGAGATGTTAGTATAAATATAAAAGATATAAGCGCATTTATATCAGAAGTTATATGGGGGAAATTTGCTTTCTGGCTTGTTTTGACGGCAGGTGTGTATTTTAGCATTTTAACCCGTTTTTTTCAAATCAGATACATAAAGCTATGGCTCTTTAAAACTGCAGGAAAGCTTATAAAAAAGGATAAATCAGCCCATAAAAAAGAAATAAACCAAATATCGCAGTTTCAGTCTGTCTGCAGTGCGCTTGCATCAACTATCGGGGTGGGAAACATATCAGGCGTTGCAAGTGCAATCGTTTTCGGAGGTCCCGGGGCAATTTTCTGGATGTGGGTATCGGCATTTTTTGGAATGATGACAATATATGCCGAAAATGTGCTTGGAATATATTACCGAAGAAAAAATCCTGACGGCACCTATCTTGGAGGTGCGATGTGTTATTTAAAGGATGGGCTCGCAAAAAGTAAGGGCTTTAAGCTTGCAGGAAGTGTTTTGGCAGCTTTATTTTCTCTCTTTACAATCCTGGCATCCTTTGGAATGGGAAATATGGGACAGGTCAATAAAATCACTTTAAACATAAAAAAGGCATTTCCAATAAATAAATTTAATGCTATTACTCTATACGGAGATATCACCTTTTACAATCTTTTTATCGGAATATCAATAAGTATTCTTTCAGGAATTATGATATTTGGCGGGCTAAAATGTATAGCTGATTTTTCAGAAAAGGTTGTTCCGCTAATGATATGCCTTTTTCTGTGCGGAAGTCTTTTTGTTATATTAACGCATTACCAGAATATAAAAGATGCCTTTATTGCAATATTTACACATGCTTTTTCAAAAAAATCTATGTGGGGCGGGGCAGGAGGAATAGGGGTTAAAACCGTAGTGTCAACAGGTCTTAAAAGAGGGCTTTTTTCAAATGAGGCAGGACTTGGTTCAACAGTAATTGTGCATTCCTCATCAAATATCAAAGAACCGTGCGAGCAGGGAATGTGGGCAATATTTGAAGCATTTATAAATTCAATCGTAATTTGCACAACTACAGCTTTGGTTGTTTTAACAAGCGGTGTGATAGACCTAAATTCAGGGATAATCGATAAAAACTCGAGCGAAGCAACACTTGTTGCAGATGCATTTTCAAGTTCATTCGGAAGTTTTGGCATAAAATTTGTATCCATATGCCTTTTCCTGTTTGCATTTACAACAATTTTAGGCTGGTCGCACTACGGAGAAAAGGCAACAGAGTATATTTTCGGGTGTAAAGCAAAAAAACTTTACAGGTCAATTTACATAGGGCTTATTGTTTTCGCGTCTCTTATAAGCTCATCTGCAGCGTGGGAAATATCAGATGCCTTTAATGTCTTTATGATGATACCTAATTTAGTTGGTATTTTGCTTTTATCAAAGGTTGTGCTTAAAATTACAGACAACTATTTAAGAAGGACTTTATATAATTCGAAAGAAAGGGCTGAAATATCGGCTTTTAAAGAGCAAAACTTTAAATAAAAACTTGCAATTATGGTAAAATAAGTATATAATTAAATAAAAAAAGGAATTTGAAACTATGGATAAAATAGACAAAAGGAAAAGATTTATAATTAACGTAATATTTACCGCAATTGTACTTGCAATTATATTTCTTTTCTTTAAATATGCAATAAAGTGGATTATGCCGTTTATTATAGGTTTTCTTGTTAGCTTGATTGTAAGACCGCTTATTGTATTTTTAGATAAGTATTTAAAGATAAAAAGCAGAATTCTTACGTTTTTGATTGTTATAGTCGGGTATTTCTTGTTTGGACTTCTGCTTTGGAGAATTGGCATATCACTTTTTGAAGCCATAAGGGATTTCTCAATGAGTTTGCCTGAACTTTATACAGATAAAATAAGCCCATTTATTGAAAAAACGGCGCAGGGAATAACCAATCTTTCAAAGAAAATATCACCTGAAACGGTAGAGCAGACAAGGAGCTTGCTTGAAAATATAAGTCAGAATATTCAAACTTCACTGCTTAGGTTTTCCGCAAATCTTTTATCTTCACTTGCTTCTGCATCAACAAAGCTTCCGCTTTGGCTGATTTCCTTTATATTTACAATTCTTGCATCAATCTTTATAAGTATGGATTATGACCACGTTATTGAATTTATAAAAAGGCAGATTCCTAAAGAAAAAAGGATTATTATTGGAGATATTAGAAGTTATCTCGGCAAAACACTCATCGGATATTCAAAAGCATACTCTATTTTGGTTTTGCTGACATTTATTGAGGTTTCTATAGGACTTTTAATACTCAGGGTTGACAGTCCCTTTAAAATTGCCCTGATTGTTGCCTTAACGGATGTTCTTCCCGTTTTGGGAACCGGCACAATACTTATTCCTTGGGCAGTTATATCTGTTATTTTACAGAACTATTATTTAGCCATAGGACTAATTGTTCTTTATCTTATTGTAACAGGGGTAAGGAACTTTATAGAACCGAAAATTGTAGGCTCACAGCTTGGACTTCCGCCGGTTGTTTCAATTATTTGTATTTATCTCGGATATGTGTGGATGGGAGTTTTTGGTGTATTTCTTTTCCCAATCACTGCAAACATAATTATAAGCTTGCAGAAAGCAGGTAAAATACATCTCTGGGTTAATAAAGAAGAATAAAAAAGGTGTTCATTGAACACCTTTTTTATTTTAATATTTTTGTTTCATTATTTACAGTTATTTTCCAGTATGGAGCAAAATAAAAGGTTTTGCCGGCTTTGTTTTCAGAAGAATAGATAAGAGATATATCGTCTATTTTGCCACCTGCAGGGAAGGAAGAGGAAAGCTTAATTAAGCTGTCCGTAAATGAAATTCTCTCCTGCTTGTTCTTTTTTACACTGCTTGGCCATTCGCCTTCAATACGGCATGGCTTTCCGTTTTCGTCAAGCTCCGCTTTAAGATAAACGCCTGAAAGTAAAACGCCGTCATAATAAAAATTAAACTCTTTTGTTTTGCCGTTAAACCTTGAATTACTTATGTCAAACCCCGTCTTTTTCAGTGAGGATTTGTATTTTGATTCTTTAAAGGTTGACGGTTTTTCATTCGTTTCATATATAAAGTAGCTGTCTTTAACCTTAAGCACTGCGCCTTCTGATTCGGCAAGGAGGATATCTCCCTCGGTTCTGAAAGGAATTTGCTTTCCAAAAAACATATCGCAAAGCTCACTTGGCTGATAGTATTTAACGCTTAAACGGGGGAGAGTGTACTTTTTTGCAGGGAAGATTTCCCTGTCGCAAACTATCCCTTTTTTTGATAACACACTTATAGAAGACTCAACTAATTCATTTGATATGTTATTTTCCTGAAAGGTTGTAATTGCCAAAAAAGAAACAAGAAAGATATTTAAGAAAAGAAGAAAGACAATCATAATTGTTTTTATTTTAGACCAATTCATATATCATCCACCTCTTCTTTTTGTGTGTAGCTAAATACACGGCTATTTTCCTGCGTTTTTGCCAGCCAACGTGCCGAGAGGTTTTCTCCCTTGCCACTATCAAGATATCCAATATAAATGTCGTTAATTACGGCGTTTTCATCGTATGCACTATCTACCGTTTTAATAAAGTTATCAAGCGCAGTTAAAAAATCATCTGAAATGCTGGCACTTCCAAGCGCGTTATAATGGCACATATACTGTCTGTAGGAAATAAGTCTGCCGTTTATAACAGTTGCCTCAATACTGGAATACATTTTTTCATGCCCGTAACTACTTTTGATGTCGACCTCTACAGGGCATCCGTTAAAGTAATAATTGAACTTAAATGTGTATGGCTTTGAGTAATCAAAATCGGAAAGATTGCTTGTAACCAAAACATCAAACTGCTTATCAGAAACACATCTCCACGTTTTTTCTGCAAAATCGATAGTAGAATTAAGCATATTATAGGCGTTACCGCTTTCGTCAAGAAGTATTCCTTTTTCTGCGTCTATAGATGTGTATTCAAATATGCTGTCAGGATAAATCTTTATTGAGCCGTAGTTTTCTATATAGTTTTCCGTTTTATTTTCACTTATATAGTGATTTGCAGTAAGAGGATTAAATGAAAAGTTTCGAAGAAGCTTTTCTACAGACTCTTCATTTATAAGGGATACAGGATTTAAAACCGTATTTTCAGGCTTAGAGTCAGAAAATAAAACGAGCGGGGAGAGTGAAACCGTATTTTCTTTCTCAAGGAGAAGACCGGTACTGAAAGCAGGCTCACATCTTTCCTTGCTGCTTGTTGTATAAACTGACAAATCTTCTGCGGGGAACTCATACTTCCCGCTTAATATATAGGCATATGATATATTTTTATCCTCATTATCACGAACAAGAAGGCAAACATTACTTTCCTCAGTTGAAGGAAGAATTACAAATTCCCTTATATTTTTAATTTCCGTGGGAGAATTTTCTGCATCAACCCTCATAATACGACAGAACATATCCATCGAAAAAGAAATTGGATATTCCACGTAAATACTAAGGGACTCAAGTCCTGCTTCCCACGTTTCATTATTAATTTCTTTTTTTGTTGTTATATCTCCGTTTAGAAATCCGGTAATTATTGAGCGTGTTCTTTCTTCAATAGGGGAAAAGCCGATATCTGTATTATAATAAACTGTCCATAAGGAACCGTCATTAATTAAAAACTTACGCGGAAGTGAAAGATTTTCTTTGGGAACACTGTATTCCTCTTCAAGGGGGAAAAGATGGTTTAAAAGAGGATAAGAACGAATATAATTAATGATGTTTTCACCAACCGTTGGGAAGTTTTGCGTAAACCATAAATTTGACGTTATAAAAAGCATATTTGCAATTAAAATTATAATAATCGATGTTTTAATTCGTTCCTTAAGCAATATACTCACTTCCTTTATACAAAAGGCTTCAGACAATCGCCTGAAGCCTTCAAATTCAATTATTTAATCCAACCATTATAAAGTGATTGAATTTTACTTACAAATCCACTTGCATTTGTAATAATCTGATTATCAAGCACGTTTATATCAAAAAATACAACCTGATATGCTCCGTTTGCATTTTCTGCCCTTACTGCAAATTTGTTATGACCTTCAGAAAGGGAAACCTGCTTGTAAAAGACGCCGGCATTACCGATTTTGGTTTGAGAAATCTCACCGTCTTTGTTCTTAATTGCATTATACGTAGTTCCGTTAAACTTATAATAAGCAACCGTAACACCATTTTTGCCGGTACCTGTTATTCCATATGTTTTCTTAAGTGTTGCTGAATTTTTTGTTTCGGGCTTTTTTACAACTATGAGGTCAACTGCATTTCCTGCGTCTTCAGAAGAAACCGTGTAAGGATTTGCCGCAAAAGCAGACATCGAACTCATTATTATAAGCACAGCTACAAAAATTGCACCGAGCCTTTTCATTATTTACACATCCTATCAAATTATGTAATTTCATTTTGTAATTACATTATACACTATCAATGTTACAATCGTATTACAACGAACTTAACGGTTCATTACTTTTTATAAAGGGGGAGAGTGATGTTTACAATTGTGCCTTTTTGTTCGGGGCTTTCAATTGTAATTTTTCCGCCGTGGCGCTCAACAATTTCCTTTGCAATCGCAAGTCCAAGACCCGTTCCTCCGCTTTGACGGCTTCTTGCCTTATCAACACGGTAAAATCTTTCAAAAATTCTCGGTAAATCCTCTTTTGGAATACCTATACCGTTATCCTTAACAGTAATAAGTGCATTTTTAAAGTCACTCTTACAACTTACTGAAATGACTCCACCGCCGGAAGTGTATTTAATAGAATTCGATATTATATTTGTAAGCACCTGTTCAATTGCATCCTTTTCACCAAAACAAAGGGGATATTTCATATCAACATTTACTTTAAAGTGCTTACCCGTGTTTTTTACTGTTATGCTAAGCTTTTCTACAACGGATTTAACAAGAGCTTCCAAGTCGAAGTTTTCAGCTTGGGATGTCTTTTTGGAACTGTCAAGCTTTGAAAGAGTAAGAAGGTCTTTAACAAGGCGTGTCATTCTGTCTGCTTCTTTTTCTATAACTTCAATAAAATGATATGCCGAACTTGACTTGTCAATTTCCTCCATATCTTCAATTGTTTCAGCATAGCTTTTAATCGTTGTAATAGGTGTGCGCAGTTCGTGTGATACGTTTGCAACGAATTCTCTTCTTGCATTGTCAAGCATTTGCTGACGTGTAATATCCTGAAATACTACCACAACACCTGCCGCAAGGGAACGCTCTGTGCTAAACGGCGCAAAATATGCCTTTAGTGTTTTCCCGCCGAATTCAAGATCCCTTTCAATCGTTTCTGATGGGTCAATATATAAAATTCTGTAAAGAGAAATATTTGTTCCAAGATTTTTAAAAAGCTCATCAAAGCTTTTGTTTTCACATTCTCCCAAAAGCTTTTTGCCTGCAGGATTTATATGAATAAGATTACCCAGATTATCAAAAGCCGCAACGGCATCAGTCATATTCTGAAGTATGGCTTCCATTTTATTTTTTTCAGTCTGGATTTCTTCCATACTGTCATTAATCTTTGCCGCCATATTGTTAAATGCTATGGTAAGCCTTCCTATTTCATCTCGAGAACGGACTTCAATTTTATGACCGAAGTCACCCTCAGCCATACTTTCGCTTCGGTTCTGGAGAGTAGAGATAGGGGAGATAATCGTTCTTGAAAGAAAGAAACCAAGTATAGCACTGATAAGAAGACCAAAAATCAGAGCCCAGAATATGTTTAAAAACATATTGGTTATAATTTCGTTAACTTCTTCCTTTGTATCAGTTATATAAATTATGTAGCTGACTTCGTCATTTTCGCCAATCGGTATTGCATAGTCCATTATACTGGATTTTTTATCTATTTCAGTACCTTTTTTTCCTGAAAGCGCCGTAATTAAGTTTGGGGTAGAGTCCTCAATACTTTTGTTATTGTCGGAGCTTCCAAGCACATTTAATGAAGGATCAAGAAGATAGTAGTTTCTGAAGGAGTCAATACCCATTCTTATAGAGTATATCTTCATAAGCTCAAGAATTCTTGATTGTGCATTTTCATCCTTTGTTGCAGTATCAAGCTCTTTAACAAATCCGTCAGTAAAAACCTGATTATCAAGTGAGTTACTGAAATCCTGATAATAGTATGCAGATATATTCTGAAGCAGAAATGTGCCCACGACAATCATTACGCTTACTGTCAAAAGCAAAAATATAGCAATGATTTTCCACTGAATACTTTTAAACATTTAATTACCTACTTATTTATTAAAATAATATCCCACACCGCGCTTTGTCATAATATATATGGGGGTAGCAGGGTTATCTTCAACCTTTTCACGAAGACGGCGAACAGTTACGTCAACAGTTCTCATATCACCGAAATATTCGTATCCCCATACCTTTTCAAGCAAAACCTCTCTTGAAAAGATTTTGCCGGGCTGGGTTGCCAGAAACTTAATTAATTCAAACTCGCGAAGAGTAAGGTCAAGCACCGCACCGTTTTTAACAACCTCGTATGAAACAGGGTTTATTGTAAGCCCTTCAAAATTCATAATTTCACCCTCACCACCTGGGTTAGTTTCGGGGAAATTTCTTCTGAGGTTAGCTTTTATTCTTGCGATAAGCTCTCTCATTGAATAAGGCTTTGTCATATAATCGTCAGCACCAAGCTCTAAGCCAACAATTTTGTCAACCTCTTCATCGCGAGCCGTAAGCATAATTATAGGGGTAGACTGCTTTTCGCGGATTTTTTTGCACACTTCAAAGCCGTCCATTTTAGGAAGCATTACATCAAGCAAAATAAGGTCAGGCTTCTCGGTTACAGCGAGATTGTAGCCTTCCTCACCATCTAATGCAGTGATAACTCTATATCCTGATTTAGTCAGATTAAATTTAAGAATATCAACAATTGCAGCTTCATCTTCAATTACAAGTATAAGCTTATCCATTGTAAATACCTCCATTTCTAAATATACTTATATTTTATAGTATTTTAGTTTAAGTGTCAATGAAATTAAGCTAAAAATAACATTTTGATTACAAGTAAAAACAAATTCTTGTAAGAAAAACTAATTTAGTGTATTATATAGGTAATAATTACTAAACGAGGTGATTTGATGCAGGCATTTTTTTCAAAACTACTCACATATATTTTTGTCGTAATAATATATCTCTTTATTTATGCAATAATCAGAATGATATTTCTTGATATCAGAGTTATGTACAGAAAAAAATCGCTTGGTTTTGCCGATGCATACCTAAAGCTCATTAACTTAAGGCAGGAGCTTGACTTTCCTGTTGAAGAAAGCTATGAAATAGGGGAAAACCAGACCATCGGCAGAGGTAAAAAGTGTGACATCTCTATTGGTGATAAATATTTGTCTACTAAAAACACCAGAATATTCAAATCGTCAGGAAAATTTTATATAGAAGACCTTGACAGCACCAACGGAACCTATCTTAACGGCGAAGCTATTTTAGACAACGCGGTAGAGCTTCTTGACGGTGATAAAATTTCTGCAGGAAGGATTAATTTTCTTTTTGTAAAACCCGAAGAAGGTAAAGAATAATGAAAAACAAACTAAGAACGATCCGCCCGCTTCTATTTTTGATTTTAATAAACATTATCGGTTTTATGCTGATTGCCATAAATAAAAAGGATACTTTAGGCGAACTTTCTTCGCTTTGCCTTATAATGTGCGTTACAAACATTGTTGCGTATCTTTTTATTTATCTTTTCCATTTAGGCGATAACTACCTCTTTATTATAATTTCAATGCTCTCAACGATTGGAATTATAATTCAGTCAAGGATAAACGTGCAAAACGGCATACGGCAGATGAAACTGTATCTTACAGGCGCAGTTGTGTTTTTTTTAGTTATGCTTTTATATATGGTGCTTAAAAAACACCTTGCGCGTCTCTTACCGCTTTATTTTGGCACATCAATCCTTTCATTTATACTTACAATGCTTTTCGGCACTGTAAAAAACGGTTCAAAAAACTGGATAATCATAGGCGGTATGTCAATTCAGCCAAGTGAATTTGTAAGAATTCTTTTCGTTCTTTCACTCGCCTGTGCTCTTACAGGTGAGATTAAAAAGAATACAAAAATATTAGATTACAGGCTTATAAGCGCATCTGTAATAACATATATAAATGTACTTTTCCTTATTGTGCAACGCGAATGGGGAATAGGGCTTTTGTTCTTTTCCATTTATCTTTTACTTATATATATCTACAGTGATAACAAACTGTTTTTGTTTGGAAATATCGTCCTTGTTATGCTCGGGGGAATAATGGGGCATACCTTTATGAGTCATATTCAGGTTAGAGTCGAGGCGTGGCTTGATCCGTTTAAAAATATAAGCGGAACGGGTTATCAGCTTGCCCAGTCGCTTTTTGCAATAGGTGCAGGTGGCTTTTCAGGAACGGGAATAGGTAATGGCAGTCCTTATTTTATTCCGGTTGTAAGCTCTGACTTTATCTTTTCTGCAATATGCGAGGAAACCGGTATTTTGGGCGGAATTTCAGTAATTCTTTTATACTTTTTGCTTGTTTACCGAGGATTTAAGATTTCTCTTTCCTCAACAAATAGTTTTCACAAGGCGGTTTCGGCAGGACTTAGCATTATGCTTGGCGTCCAGACCTTTATAATACTAGGCGGAGTTACAAAGCTTATCCCGCTTACAGGAATTACACTTCCATTTATAAGCCTTGGCGGAAGCAGTATGCTTACCACTTTTGCTTCCCTTGGAATTATTCAGGCAATCAGTGCAATGAAAGGTGAGATTACCGATGAAATTGAATAAGCGAATAATAAAAGCAATGAGTATTGTTTGCTCACTCTTTTTAATTGTTATAATTTATCTTACTTATTTCACTTTTTTTGAGGCGAAGGATATCGTTAACTCAAGCTACAACCAGCGCATCTGGGAAAAGGAAGAAAAGGTGCTCCGCGGAAAAATCTATGACAGAAAGGGCTTTGTCCTTGCCGAAAGCAAAAAGACGGAAAGCGGGCAAAAAAGAGTCTATCCGTATAAGGGCCTTTACACACATTCAGTCGGATACAACAGCCGTGTGTTTGGAAAAACAAATATTGAGCTTAATTTTAATGATTATCTTTTAAAGACAGAATCAATACTTAACGCTCTTAAAAATAATGATTCAAAAGAAAAAGACTTCTCCGTTGGAGCAAATCTTAATCTGACGCTTGACCACGAAATGACAAAGCTGGCGTCAAGCCTTATGAAAAACTCAAACGGAAGTGTTATTGCTCTTAATCCCATAACTGGTGAAACATACTGCCTTTACTCAAATCCCACGTTTGACCCTAATGAAGATTATTTAATTGAAAACTGGGATGAATTGACTCAAAGTGAATTTTCTCCATTTCTTTCAAGAGCGACCCAAGGACTTTATGCCCCTGGCTCAACCTTTAAAATTGTGACAAGTGCATCTGCAATCGAAAACGGCTTTTCGGATTACGAACTTGAGGACGAAGGCAAAATTAAAATAAACGGAAAAGAAATACGAAATTCAGGAGAAAAGGCACATGGACTTATCGGTATGGAAGATGGCTTCCGCCTATCAAGTAACGTCTATTTTTCCACGCTTGCAAAAAAGCTCGGCAAAAAGAACTTAAATAACTCGATGGAAGACTTTTACCTTAACAGAAAAATTCCGTACGACATTTCAACTAAAGCAGTTGAATTTAATTTTGATAATTTAGATGATTTATCTGTTGCCCTCACAGGAATAGGGCAGGGACAGCTTCAGGTAACGCCTCTTCACATGGCGCTTACAGCATGCGCAGTTGCAAATGACGGTATAATAATGCGCCCATATATTGTTCAAAGCGCAAGCTATGATGATGGGCGAAAGATTTACAATTTTGAACCACAGATTTTAGCAAGTGCAATAAAGCCGTCTACTGCATCTATATTAAAAGAGTATATGGTTCAGGTTACGAAAAGCGGAACGGGAACAAGTGCCAGAGTTTCAGGCATAGAAGTTGCGGGAAAGACAGGTACCGCAGAAAACGAAAAGAAGAATAAAACACACGCGTGGTTTGTAGGTTTCGCGCCTGCAGACAACCCGCAGATAGTTGTATGTGTTATGAAAGAATATTCAGGCAGGTCCGGCGGTGCAGTGTGTGCACCTATTGCTTCTAAAATCATAAAACACGCCTTGAATAATGGTTTAATTAACTAATTAAAAAGTGCAGAAATCTGCACTTTTTAATTTTTTCGAAAAAAAACACTTGACACAGAACAAATGTTCTGTTATATTATAATTAATCAATCGAACAAATGTTTGGAGGTTTATTATATGACAAGTGCTAAATTAAGAAAAATAAAAAGAATGCGCAAATTAAGGCGTGAGCGCCGAATGGCTTTTTCTGTGCTTACTATAATTAGTGTTTTGTTTATATGCTTTGTTTTTAACGCGCAAACAAAGGCTAACGAAAAGTTTAATGTATCTACCGTTAAGGTGGGTTACGGTGATACTCTTTGGTCTATTGCGAAAGAGTATAAGCCTGACGGCGAAAATATGCATAAATTTATTAATCAGATTTCAGAGTTTAATGACATCACAAATGCAACTATTCACGTAGGGCAAACAATTTATATTCCGCAAAACTAAATTTTAACTTGATATTTAATCTCAAAGAAAGTATAATTAGAATATATTTTGAAAGGGGGCTATGTTATGCCCGAAAAATGTATTCTTGATGCAAATAAAATATGTAATGATTGCAGGGATTGTGAAACCTGCGATCTTGACCCGAAAAAGATTTGTGATGACTGTGGTAAATGCATTGGTCTCGATGCCGACAGTCGCGCCATTTCAATTGATGAAGTTATACTGGAAAACTAACCCCTCGTGATAGAACGAGGGGTTAGTTTGTATACTAAAATAAAAGAAGCCTTGTCTTTGCTACAGTCCAAAGGGCTCCAATTGCCCAGTTCACTGCCGCAAGATGGCTTCATACATAGTATACGCGAAAAGGGAGCAAATATCAATATTAAATTTAAAAATGTAACTAAAGTGAAATAAAATAGGAGACAACTCGAATCAGCCATACGGTCAATGAAAACCTCCGGCATAAAATAGACGAGTTGCCCCCATTGGCGTCAAGGGTAATACGGCTTCTGGAAACCAGAGGGCGACATACCTGCTGCCAACTCTTATAGAAAAGAACTGCCCCACAGACTTTACTTGCTGTGGTTGCCAGGCAAAGCCCAGCAACAATTCTTTCCATTCTATTATATCACGACTACTGATTTATTGTCAAATTATATTTGAATTTAACCAAGCTACTTATTAATACTACCAAGTTCGGGAGAGAGTCTCCGCATCCCAGTATGCCTTAAGGAATTGCTTTTAAAAACACGCTAATCGCCCATCAAGATTAATGTGTTTTCTCGCACGCAGAGGTCTCTTCATGTTAAAATTCTATTGGCAGTGATATAGTAGAAGAAAAAATTGGAGGAGATAGAAATGGCCATGCAAGAGATAACACAGGCGGAGTTAGCAGAATTTCTGAGGGAGATACAAATAAAGGAGGAAGGAATTCAAGCAATTCTGGAAACCTTTCCGTTAGGGATGCAACGATGGAAAATGAAAAAGTCTATAGGGGAAGAGATAGCCGAAGGAACATCGGTAAAGGAAGCCGTTTACACGGTGTGGAGACAACTATACAGAGTTCAGAGAGTAAGGATTCTTCCGGTTGGGAAAGAACCGACGGAGAAAGATTTCTTGAAGCTATAAAATTAAATGATAATTCAGAATATATAAGATGTCAAGTTGCAGGAAAATTAAGTGTTAAGACTTATAAAGAAATTGTTGAAAGAATGAGGCAACGTGAATATGAAATCCAAGGGACTAGAACAGCAGAGGAAGTTTCTAATAGATATGTTGTTAGCTATGGAGAAGGAAATATCTCTAAAGGAAGAGGATATGGTGTTGGCGCTCTTACAACTGAACACACAGGAGAAGATACACGAGTTTATGACATGGGCGAGAACAAAAATAGTGAAAGGAACTCTTCAGACGACTCCAGAAGAAGTAATGCACATTACAGCACAAATAGGGAGACTCAAAGCGGAGGAGATTATGGAGGAAAAGCAGTAAGAGGCACGCGTCTGTCAGACCTTGTTGAGGAATACGGGGCAAAAAGAGTGCCGATATAGTGCTTTCTGATGATGTGCGAAATCAAATAATGAATGCCAAGACTCAAGAAGAGAAGAGCATGGTAAGGGAAAGAGCATTCTTGGAGATTGCAAGTCAGTTTCCAAAGTCATGAGAAGACAGCTGGAATGGAATGCCTGGAGATATGATTATTATAATTCTCTCAAGACTATAATCGATGAGAATAGCGATGAGATTAGACTTATAGACCAGATGGCGGATTATCTTAATAAAACTGGATTAAGCCTTGACACAAAGGTTAAGATTGGGGTACATTAGGTATGGGAAAGAAAAAAGACTCTGAAAGAGACTCACTTCCTGAAAAATGTGAGTTGCATATAATTAAAACCGTAGAACAGAACAAAGGAGAAGGAATGGATGAAATACTTAAAAGCTATATTAAGTATGCTGCTTATTGTCTCGATAATATTTTTACTGTGTTACTGTAGCGAAAGCGGTGAGGAGCCGACAATTTGTGAGGAATGTGGTAATCATATTGAAGAGGGGGTCAAAGATGCAGACATAAGATATGGTAAGGTTTGTGCTGAATGCGCTTTGAGGTATGAATATATACAGTGCAAGTACTGTGGTTTATATTTCGACAGGGATTGGTCTTGGGGTTATCATTTAGAAGATTCAAATGCCGATTTGCTTTACTGCGAAAAGTGTGCAAAGGAGAAATTAAGAGACTGTTATTTTTGTAAGTATTCATATTTAGAAGAGGAATTGGCGGAATTTACATATAATAATGAAACTTATTATATGTGTATACGACACTGCGAAGGATATCTTGACAGACAGCCGTTTAAAATCTGCTCAGACGGTGATGGAATATGCGCAACATGTATAGAATAATATAACTAATAACAACATAATAGCATTAAAAAAATAGAGACAAGCGTCATGGGTAATACCATGCTTGATAATAATCAAGCATCGACATACCTGTTACCTGTCTCTGATAAAAATTGACATCTTGGCGGCCCTTCCGAGCAAAAGCTCAGAGAATGCCACTCCGTCAACTTTCAATATAAGCATAGCAGATATTATAAAAACTGTCAAACAAAAATTCAATATAAAGTGGGGTATTTACTTTTATTATGAAAGAAAAAAATATAGAATCACAAAACTTTTCAAAGGAGCGTTCCCGCATAGCATCTGCAGCAGAAGCAAACAGGGAGAACCTTAATTCTGCAGCGGAATATGCAAGGACGCATGCGAAAGAGATAGGAAGATTAATGTTAATACATAGAAAAGAAGAAAGACAAATCTATATATCGAATATGTATGGGATAGTTGAAAATGATTGTGCTAGATACTTAAAAAAAAGAGATTTTTTGTCTTATGTTCTCATTCGTCAGATGGCAAGAGATCTTAAAATGAAAGTAACGTTTGTGAATGAACTTCTTGATAGAGAAAGCAATACAATTGATGGTCTAACTACAACTCAGGGCGTGTTTATAAATATTAATTCAGTAAACCATCCACGTTACATTTCAATACAACAATTTAGTCATCGAATAAAACAAATTGCACCAAAAGAATGGAAGAGCTATCAAGAGTTCGCTATCAAAGCCATGAAGGATAGAACTCATTTAGGAACAAAAAAGTCAAAATATGCGTTTTTTTATGATGCTATTCCGAAAGAATATAGAGACAAGACGGATGATTATATTCACGAAGAGATTGCAGCGATTTATATCGGAGAACTATTTGAAAACGAATGGGAACTTGTAGATACGATATATAAATACCGTGGGATTGGACAATATATTTGGAACTTGTGGAATAGGCTAGTTTCACCACTTGGCATTAAGGGTGAAAGGGGTCGGGCAAGGGCCAGATGGATTAAGGCATATAGGAGAGCAGCAAAGCAAGTGTAAAAATTAAAAGAAGCCATCTTTATTACAGGACCCAGGGCACCAATTGCCCAGTATCTTGACTTAAGATGGCTTCTCAAATATTAAATGCCAAACTGAATTCTGATAGCAAGCTACAATTGCTTGCGCGATTAGACAATCCAGCGTTCAATCATAGTATACACAAAAACAATGCATCTATCAATAATAATTATAAAATGTAATCAAAATGAAATATAAAGCTGACAATATCGGCAGACGCACTTTCGGCTCATTCCGCAGCGGCGGCTCTACAATGATATGTCAGCTTTCATAATAGATAATCCGCCGACAAGAGGAATAATCTCTCGCAAGAGGGTCAAGCCCAATAGCAGATTTATCCATTAAAAATCCATCAATCTTAATACAAGATTGATGGATTTTTTTGGTGCTCGAGACCGGGGTCGAACCGGTACGCCTTTGAGGGGCACGGGATTTTAAGTCCCGGGCGTCTGCCTATTCCGCCACTCGAGCTTATCTTTGGCGGAGAGAAAGGGATTCGAACCCTTGAACGGGATTAACCGTTACACGATTTCCAATCGTGCGCCTTAGACCAACTCAGCCATCTCTCCAAACGACCAATTTGTATTATACATTTTTTTATGCTAAATTGCAAGTGTTTTTTTACTATAAATAAAGATTTTTTAAAATAAAGGATATTATATCCAATTATGTTTGACATATAACCAAATAAAGTATATAATATATAACTGATTATTGCACTTTTGTGCAAAAGATAAAGGATGATGAATAAATGCATTGGTCAGAAGAAATTGCAAAGAGAATTATTGAGAGGAATCCCAATAAAGAAGAATATGTCTGCGCGGCAGGAATCAGTCCGTCAGGCTCTATTCATATTGGTAACTTCCGTGATATAGCAACAAGCTACTTTGTTGTAAGAGCACTTCAGAAGATGGGGAAGAAGGCAAAGCTCCTTTTCTCCTGGGATGAGTTTGACAGACTTCGCAAAGTACCCGTAAACGTAAAAAAAGTTGCGCCCGAAATGGAAAAGGATATTGGAAAGCCCTATTCAGATATTGAAAATCCCTTTAAGGATTATCCGCAGTTTAAAACATATGCCGAGTATTTTGAAAATGAATTTGAAGAATCTATTGTTAAATTTGGAATTCATATGGATTACCGCCATCAGACCGAGATGTACAGGTCAGGAAAGTATGTAGAGCATATTCTTCATGCACTTAAAAAGCGTGGTGAGATATTTGACATATTAGACAGTCACCGCACACAAGACGCTAAAGAAGGGGAGAGAGAGGCATACTATCCCGTAAGCATTTACTGCCCCGTTTGCGGTAAGGATACAACAAAGATTCACTCACTTTCAGATGACTCTACCGTTGCAACGTATTCTTGCGAATGCGGTCACAGCGGGGAATTTGATTTTACAAAAGATTTTAACTGCAAGCTTGCATGGAAGATTGACTGGCCGATGCGCTGGATGTATGAAGGCGTTGACTTTGAACCGGGCGGAAAGGATCATGCTGCAAGACACGGAAGCTATGATACAAGTAAGGATATCTCAAAAAAGATATTTGGTTTTGAATCCCCGATTTTCCAGGGCTACGAATTTATCGGTATCAAAGGCACAACTGGTAAGATGTCAGGTTCATCAGGACTTAATCTTACTCCCGAAACACTTCTTAAGCTTTATCAGCCGGAAGTAATTTTGTGGCTTTATTCAAAGACAGAGCCACTCAAGGCATTTGACTTTTGTTTTGATGATGGTATTCTTCGTCAATATTTTGAATTTGACAAAATGTATACTTCAATAAAAGACGGCACTGCAGACGAACATGCAGTATCTATAATGTATAACACAACGGTTGAAGGCAGAAGTATTAACCCCGTTCCTATGAGCCTTTTGGTGCAGCTTGGCTCTGTAGTTAATTTCAACATTCCGATGCTTGAGGTTGTGTTTGAAAAAATCGGCACACCTTATAAGTATGACGATTTTAAAGACAGACTTGACCGTGCTAAATTCTGGCTTGAGCAGTGCTCTCCCGAAAGTGTAAACAGACTTCGCACTCTTCGCAACTGGGAGGTTTATGAAACACTTTCAGACGTTGAAAAGAAACAGATTGAGCTTTTGCATAAATATATAAAAGAAAACGAGTATACTCTTGATGAGCTTAATGCAGAGCTCTATGCAATCCCGAAAAAAACTCTCACTGGTGAAGCAACAGATAAAGAGCTTAAGCAAATTCAGGGACAGTTCTTTAAAAACGTTTATCGTTTGTTAATTGACAAGGAAAAAGGTCCCAGACTCTATCTTTTCCTTTACGCAATCGAAAAGGATTCCTATATCAATATTTTAGACTTCTCAACTCCTATGACAGAAGAAGAAAAAGCACCCAAGATTGAGGAAGTAGTAGAAGAAGAACCCGAAAAGGTATATGGTGAGCCTGACGAGTTTAAGCCAATTAAAGACGAAATTGATATTGATGAATTCTCAAAAATTGACCTTCGCGTTTGTAAGATTGTAAAGGTTAACGACATCAGAAAGTCAAATAACTGCCTTAAGCTTACATTGTTTGATGGGGAAAAGGAAAGAATTATCGTTTCCAGCATCAAAAATGATTATAAAATTGAAGAGCTTACTGGCAAAAAGATAATTGTTGTTGCAAACCTTAAGCCCGCGAGAATTACAGGTGTTGAAAGTAATGGTATGCTTCTTGCAGGCACAAATAATGCTTGCGGATGCAAGGTAATATTTGTTGATGACTCAATTCCTGAAGGTACACCAATCTGCTAAAAATTAAAACGGATGTAAAGTTATTTAACTTTACATCCGTTTTTTATGCTTAAAAAAGGCTTTTTGTAAGTTCTTTAAAATAATCAAAGGAATTCTTTTTTAGTGAGTCTTCTTTTGCTACAATATTTGTTTTTGAAATAGTTTCCCCGTCAAGTGTTACAATAACTTCTCCTAAAACATCTCCTTTTTTTATTGGAGCTTTTACGCTCTCGGGAAGGTTTATGTGTGTTTTTACCTTGTTTATATCACTTTTTTTGAGAAGTACGCAGGAATTATCCGATGATATACCTATAACAGACTTTGTTTTGCCGTTTTTTACCTCAATTTCACGGATTTCATCACCTTTATCACCAAACTGTGTTACTCCGTAATTGGAAAATCCGTAATTAAGCAGGGTAGAGGCAGCCGCAAAACGCTCTTTGCTATTTGGTGCGCCTAAAATAACCGCAATAAGTTGCATTCCATCGCGTTTTGCCGTTGCACTTATGCAGCAACCGGCACCGTCAGTTGAACCTGTTTTAAGTCCGTTTGCGCCCTTATAAAAGCGTATCAGTTTATTAGTGTTTGAAAGGGTAAATTTCCCGTCACGAAGCGAATCCATCCATATTGTTGTATATTTAAAAATCATTTTATGCTTTAAAAGCTCTCGCGACATAATTGCAATATCGTATGCGCTGGTTCTGTGATTTTCTGCATCTAATCCATTACAGTTTACAAAGTTTGTGTCCTTCATTCCAAGCTCTTTGGCGCGTTTATTCATTCTCTCGGCAAAAACTTCTACACTTCCGCACAGATGCTCCGCCATAGCTACACACGCGTCATTTGCACTTGCTACTGCAATTCCTTTTAATAGATCATCAACTGTCATCTGTTCATTTGTATCAAGAAAAATTGTGCTTCCGCCCATGCTTTTAGCGTATTCACTTGTTGTAACAATGGTGGAAAGCTTTATGTCACCGCGCTCAAGAGCCTCGCAAATAAGAAGCATTGTCATTATTTTTGTAATACTTGCAGGCGGACGTGATTCGTGGGAATTATATTCATATATGATATTTCCCGTCTGTGCCTCCATAAGCACGGCAGATGGTATATTTTCGCCTAAAAGCGCATTTTCACCAAAAGAATGAATAGGAAAACTTATTATTAACACGCAAATTAATAATAACGACATTATTTTTTTCATAAACTAAATTCCTTTCCAATACATACTAATAAAAGCTATGCAAAAAAAGATTATTTATTACCAATTTATTGACAGGAATTTTTGCTTATGTTATACTTGTTCTGGAAATTTGAAAGGGTGATATTTTTGAGTATTTATTCAATAAATCTCTGGGAAAATGGTGAACACGACACTACAATTACTGCCTACATTCCCGAAAAGAAAAAAACTAACGGCGCTATTGTAATTTTCCCCGGTGGCGGATATACCGGAAGGGCAGAGCACGAAGGGAAAGCCTATGCAGAATATTTTAACGGGCTTGGCATTACGGCATTTGTATGCAATTACAGAGTTTATCCCAATCATTTTCCGCTTCCACTTTTAGATGCAAGGCGTGCGATGAGATTTCTTCGCTATAATGCTGAAAAATTTGGTATTGATAAGGACAAAATTTTTGCTATCGGTTCATCTGCAGGCGGGCATTTGACCGCACTTTTATCTACATATTTAGAGAAAATTGACGGCGAAAATGTTGATGAAATAGATAAGGAAAGCTTTCTCCCAAACGCCCAGATTCTTTGCTATCCCGTTATTAAGCTGTTAGGCAAAGGCGTTGCTCATCTCGGCAGCGGACTCTATCTTCTTGGAGAAAGGCACGGATATTTAGGCGAGGAATTAAGCCCTGATTTAATTGCTGAAAAAGGTACTCCTAAGGCATTTATCTGGCATACATTTGAAGATCAAGCAGTCAATGTTATAAATTCACTTGATTATGCAAAAAGATTAAAACAGGTAGGCACTGACGTTGAAATGCACATTTACCCTTATGGAGTCCATGGACTCGGTCTTGCAGAGGATGATTTACACGTAAATCAGTGGGTTAAAAGTCTCGTAAACTGGTTTAATTTAGTAGGTTTTATGGATTAAATTGAAAAAACACGCTTTTTTAGGATAAAAGCGTGTTTTTTTTGTTAAAAAGGGGAGAGAGGGGCTAATTTTCGCTTGTAATATTTGAAAGAGGATTGCGGTCTATCGCATCTTTAAGTTGTTCTTCATCAATATGAGTATAAATTTGAGTTGTAGATAAATGCTCATGACCTAAAATTTCCTGAAGAGCGCGTACATCCACATTTCCATACTTATACATAAGCGTAGCTGCCGTATGACGCAATTTATGCGGTGAATATAAGCTTTCATCAAGACCTGCGCGCATTATATTCTTTTTAACAATTCTATATACCATATTATTAGAAATGCGCGTTTTTTGCTTGCTTAAAAAGAGAGCTTTTCTATCTTGCACATTATCCTTGGGGCGTATTTCCATATAATTTTTAATAGCTGATTTGCACGCTGCATTAAGGTAAACGGTTCTTTGTTTATTACCTTTACCGACAACGGTTAATCTGTCACCGTGAATATCATTTATATTTATGCCTACAAGCTCTGAAAGTCGCATTCCACAGTTCAAAAACAGTGTAATTATGCAATAATCACGAATTTTAAACTCTCCGTCAATATTTTCCAATAAATTCCTGCTTTCATCAAGAGACAGAAAAACAGGCAATTTTGACGGAATTTTGGGTGAGTCAAGCTCTTTTGTTATGTTTATATCAAGCAGATGAGCTTTAGCAGACATATAATTAAAGAAACTTTTTAATG
The DNA here is from genome assembly GCA_045591265.1 of Clostridia bacterium. Lineage (GTDB taxonomy): Bacteria > Bacillota > Clostridia > UMGS1883 > UMGS1883 > UMGS1883. The sequence goes on from JAZNSQ010000049.1 coordinate 73,988, forward strand.
ATGAAACTTTTCTTGCGCGTGAATTTGCATTGTTATCACGGTCACTATTTGCATACATTAAATACTCATACAGGTCATTAATATCAATTTCTCTTATAAAATCTGTAGTAATATCACTTGTGTCAATTTCATCAAATTCATCAAAGGAAGATATAAGACGATGGCATTTCATAAATCTGAAAAAGGTGCGTAGGTCATAATAATATTCGTTTACAGTTTTTTCAGATTTTCCTTTAATATTAATAAGATAGCTTAAAAAGTTTTTAACGTCCTGGGGCACATCATAAAATTTTTTAAAGTCTGCCACAAAATCAATCCTTTCAAAATGCTATTATATAGCCATTTACAGCATATAGATATAAATCCCTTTAAATAAGGACTTTAAATAGGAGCTTCAACATCCCTCTCTAATTCTTCCTCTCGCCAATTCAACAAAATTTTTATTTTGTTGAATTGGCTATATTTATAATAACATCCATCTCCCACTCTGTCAAGGTGTAAATTACATTATTTTAAAAGAAAAAAATCTCCCACGAAAATTATCCGCAGGAGATTAAATTATTCTTCCCAGTTATGATATACGTTTTGCACGTCATCATTATCATCTAACATATCAATAAGCTTATTCATATTCTTAAGATCGTCTTCATCTGTAAGAGAAACAGTTGTCTGTGGAATCATTTGCACTTCAGCAGTTTCAAATGTATACCCCTTCCCCTCAAGCCCCTCACGAACAGAAGAAAAGCTTTCAGGAGTAGTCAGAATTTCATAAAATCCTTCGTCAGGAGTAAAATCCTCTGCTCCGCAGTCAAGTGCATCCATCATAACAGCGTCTTCATCGGGATTACCCTCTGCACTTATTATAATTACGCCCTTTTTGTCAAACATAAAGCTCACACAACCGCTTTGCCCTAAATTACCGCCGTATTTATCAAAATAGTGGCGCATATCAGCTGCAGTTCTGTTTCTGTTGTTTGTAAGAGTTTCTACGATTACAGCCACTCCTTTAGGACCGTAACCCTCGTATGTAATCTCTTCGTAGTCGTTACCTGTGCCTTCGCCTGCTGCTTTGGATATACAACGGGCAATATTGTCATTAGGCATATTATTTGACCTTGCTTTTGCAATTGCATCCCTTAATTTACTGTTGGAATCAGGATTTGGACCGCCTGCTTTAACAATAACGGCAATTTCTCTGCCTAATTTAGTAAAAATCTTCGCTCTCTGTGCATCAGATTTTTCTTTTTTATTCTTAATATTATTCCATTTGGAATGTCCGGACATATTTTACACCTCAAAATCAGTACATTCTATAATTATTCTGCTTTTTCACTTTCCATTGAAGTTGAAAGCTGTTTTGCTGCATCCTGACGTACATCTGCACGTGCTTTTCTGATTATTGCCTGAGCTTTTGTAAGCTTTGCATCTGTATCCGCAAAAAGAGAATCAACGTACTGTCTTGCGCCCATTCTAAGCTCTTTAGAATTTTTCTGTGCTGCAACAACAATCTGATTAGCCTGCTCATAAGCCTTCTTTGTAATCTCATGCTCGCTAATCATTTTTTCTGTTTTAAGCTTTGCATTGTTGATAATTTCATCAGCTTCAGCCTGTGCTTCAGCAATAATGCGTTTTCTGTCTTCTTTAATGAGTCTTGCCTGTTTCATATCTTCAGGAAGGCTGAGTCTCAGCTTTTCAATCTCTTCTAAAAGCTCCTCCTTATCGATTATAGCACGATTAAGAAGCGGAATAGTCTTTGTCTGCTCCACTTTATCCTCTAAAAGGTCGATAATTTGTAAAATCTCCATTTCCATTATATAGTACCCCCTATTTTAATTTTTATATCATTTATAATTTCTTTAGGAACCATATCAGATATGTCCCCATTATAATGAGCAACTTCTTTTACAAGACTTGAACTGAGATATGAATAATTACTGTTAGTTGTTAAGAAGAAAGTCTCTATTTCAGGTGCTAAACGCTTGTTTGTAAGTGCCATCTGAAATTCGTAATCAAAGTCACTTAAAGCCCTTAAGCCTTTTACGATAAATTTTGCATTGTTTTTTCTTGCACATTCTACCAAAAGTCCTGTAAAGCTTTCCACCTTTACATTCCCCATATCCTTCGTAACACGGTTTATCATATCAATTCTCTCTTCTATTGAAAAAAGCGGGTTTTTAGAACTGTTTGAAAGAATGCAAACATACACTAAATCAAATAAATCGCTTGTCCTTTTAATTATATCAAGATGTCCGTTTGTTACCGGATCAAAACTACCCGGAATAATAGCTATATTCACAACTATCCCCTCTTAAAAAGCGTAATACCAACTCTGCCGTATTTTTTCTCTTTTAAAACGGTAAAGCTTTCGCCAAATGTCGGCCTGCAGGATATATCCCATTCAGCCAATATCAAGCCGTCCTCGTTTAAAATATCATTTAAATAAATTTCCTCAAGTACATTTTCGTAAATGCCCGAGGCATACGGAGGGTCAATAAAAATTATATCAAATTTTTTATCTTGTTTTTTTATATATTGAAAAACATCACCTGCGAAAACAAATGCCCTATCGCCCATTTTCGCATTCTTTAAATTATCATTTATGCATTTTATGGCGCTTTGGTTATTATCTGCAAACACGCAAAACTTCGCACCGCGGCTAATCGCCTCAATACCAAGTGCCCCTGACCCGGAGAAAGCATCCAGAACAATTGCATCATACAAATAAGGGCAAAGCATACTAAATACTGCCTCTTTCACCCTATCAAGCGTTGGCCTTGTGCTTAATCCCTCCGGCGCATTAAGTTTAAGTCCTCTGACACTTCCGGATATAACTCTCACATAATCCTCCAGATTTTATTCCTTCGCGGAAAAATATGTACAAATCTATTTTACACCAATTGCGCATCAATGTCAAACGATATTAAACAATTAAATACTTACTTTTTTTCAAAATTTTTCCAAATTAACGCCGCCCCTAAAATACCGGCATCGTTGTTAAGCTCTGCAATTTTAATCTCTGCTTGTTTTTTGTCATTTTTTATATGTAAATACTTTGAAGTTTTTCTCACAATTGGTTTCAGGAGCTTGTCCCCTGCATTGCTTACTCCGCCTCCGATGCATAAAACATCTGGATCTGCTGCGTTAATTACATTTAAGATACCTTCTGACAAATAGAACAAATAGTTATCTATAACCTCTTTTGCAGCCTTATCCTTTTTTGCTTTAAAAGGAGTTTCTCCATTAACATTTGAAAGTTTACCTCCGCATATTTTCCACATTTCACTATCCGGATACTCTTTCATTTTTTCTTTTGTCTGTTTAATCAGTGCTGTTGCGGAAGAATATGTTTCAAAGCATCCTCTTCTACCGCACGAACAATTATTTCCGTTAAGATTAATCACCATATGACCAAATTCTGCAGTGTCCCCTGTCAATCCTACGTAAATTTTACCGTCAATTATCATTGCACCGCCAATTCCTGTGCCAAGTGTAATCATTGCAAAATTCTTTACACCTTTTCCTGAACCAAAGAGATACTCACCCCAGGCCGCGGCATTTGCATCATTTTCAAGATATACATTTTTATTAAGCTTTGATGAAAGATAATCTCTTATCGGCTTGTCATTAAGGGAAGGTATGTTATTTGCAGCACTGACAGTGCCATTTGCATAATCCACTGCCGCCGGAACACCTATTCCTACAGAAATAATGTCATCCATTGTTAATCCGGCTTTTGATACTGCATCTATACTACACCTTACCATATCGTCAAGTATTTCAGTATAGGCTCTGTCGGCATATGTTTTAGAAGTTGCTCTTCCAAAAACACTTCCGTTTTCATCAACTACGGCAGTAGCAATATTTGTGCCACCTAAATCAATTCCTACATAATATTTCTTTTTCTTTGATGTAAAAAACATAATCTTCCTCTTCTTATTCGCTGATTATTATGCCGAGCGCCCTTTCGTGTTCTCTGCTTGGAACAAGAAGCTCAAAACATTCAGAATCAGCACTGTCTTCCCCGGGCCTGATGGGGCGAAGCATTACAATTATATTATTTTCTTCAATCATCTTTTTGTATTTATTTGCAATTTCTTTATTCTGTGCCATATATACAGATGTCCACATATAATGACCTCCTAAATTTGTACTTTGTTATAATACAACATTTTCTTGTCTTTTGCAAGTATTTTATTCTAAAGAGGCTATTTCTCCCCCGCAGATTTTGTTTATTGCTGAAATTAAATTTTCACTTGCATCGATAAAGAATTCTGTTTCAAATGTATTTTGATTATGCTTTACAAGCACCTTGTTTTGACCTGAATTCTGGATTATATAGGGCTTAATTTTATCTAGCAAGTAAATTTTATCGCCATCAAGCTTAAGTATTAAATCCTTATCATTTCCATTTGTAAGCGGAGAGGCTGATTCCAAAATAAGCTTTGTCGGCTCTTCATCCTTAATATCAAGTCTTCCGTTTAAAATAACAATTGAATTTTCAGCAAGTATGGAGTCGAGTTTTGTAAGAGTTTTAGGGAAAACAATAACTTCGATACTACCTGTAAAGTCCTCGACATTTAAAAACGACATTGTTGTATTTGAACGGGTTAGTTTATCGCGTCTTTCTGATATAATAGCGCACACACATACATTTTGACCATCAGCGTAGCAGTTTTGAGTTTCGTCACACTCACCTGTGATTTCACCGCATTTATCGTAGTGAAGTTTTTGAATTTTATCGCGGTATTCGTCAAGCGGATGCCCCGAAAGGTAAATTCCTGCCATTTCCTTTTCCATAGTCAAAAGCTCACGAACAGTGTATTCATACACCTTTTCGGGGAACACATCAGTTTTTTCTTCGGTATTTCCAAAGAAAGAGAATTGCCCTTCAATGTTATTTTTGTTTGCGCGTGACTCAGAGTCAATGATTTCCTCAAATATTGCGAGTTTCTGCGCACGTGTACCGGGCAACGAATCAAACGCACCGCTTTTAATGAGGCACTCAAGCGCACGTTTGTTTAAGTCTCCAACCATACGTGAAACAAAGTCGCGGAGACTCTTAAACTCCCCTCCTGATTTTCTTTCAGATACACATTTTTTAACAAACGCATCTCCAACATTTTTAATCGTAGTTAATCCGAAGCGGATATCGTTTCCTTCTACCGTAAAGTTAGCACTGCTTTTATTTATATCGGGCGGAAGCACCCTTATCCCCTTTTGTGAGCAGTTATTTATATACTGGGAAACCTTGTTTGCATCCCCCATTACACTTGAAATAAGGGCAGCCATAAACTGTGCAGGATAAAGGCATTTGAGGTAAGCCGTCTGATAAGTAACGACAGAGTATGCTGCGGCGTGGCTCTTATTAAAAGCATACTGCGCAAAAGCATCCATATCATCAAAAATGCTCTCTGCAGTTTTTTCGTCAATGCCATTACGCACACAACCCATAAATCTGATGTTTCCTTCTTCATCATCTTCGCCATATATAAAGCTTTGGCGCGCGCGTTGCATTTCCTTGGCTTTCTTTTTACTCATGGCGCGTCTTACTTCGTCAGCACGGCCCATCGAAAAGCCTGCAAGCGTACGAACAATTTGCATAACCTGTTCCTGATAAACAATACATCCGTAAGTCATTTCCAGAATTTCTTTTAGTAAAGGATGCTTATACGTAATATTTTCAGGAGACATTTTATTTTTAATGTATGCAGGAATAAAGTCCATTGGACCGGGTCTGTAAAGTGCAATACCGGCGGTAATATCTTCAATATTCTGTGGCATAAGGCGCTTCATAAAGTTGCGCATACCGCCACTTTCAAGCTGAAATACGCCATCGGTGTCACCTTCTGAGATCATTTCATATACTTCTTTAACATTAAAATCAATGTTTTTAATATCAATCTCAATACCTGCTTCGCGGGCAATTTCAATCGTATCTTCTATAACAGAAAGATTGCGAAGTCCTAAAAAATCCATTTTCAAAAGCCCTAATTCTTCAACTGTATCCTTTGTATATTGTGTTGAAATAATATCATCACTACGCTGGAGCGGGATATAACTTGACACTTCCTTTCCCGCAATTACAACGCCTGCTGCATGTGTGCCGATATTTTTTGGAAGTCCTTCAACCGCGCGTGCGGTGTCAATAAGCTTTTTGATTTGAGGTGAGCTTTCATAAACCTCTTTTAATTTAGGGTTTTCAAGCGCAAGAGAGATTGTCATATCAAGTTCCATAGGAATCATTTTAGCAACAACATCTACGTCAGCGTATGGCATACCTAATACCCTGCCGCAGTCTCTTATAGCGCCTCTTGCCTTTAGAGTTCCGAATGTACCAATCTGGCTTACATTTGCTTCGCCATACTTTTCGATTACATAATTAATAACCTCTCCCCTTCGTCTTGGACAGAAGTCAATATCAATATCCGGCATACTTACACGTTCCGGATTTAAAAAACGCTCAAAAATAAGGTTATATTTCGTAGGCTCAACATCGGTTATTTCAAGAACATAGGAAACAATACTTCCTGCGGCACTTCCTCTTCCCGGACCAACGGAAATTCCGTTAGTTTTAGCATAATGTATAAAATCCCACACAATTAAAAAGTAATCTGTAAAGCCCATATTATTTATAACTTCAAGCTCGTAATTGAGCCTGTCGTAAATCTCTTTTGTTGGATGAGCGTATCTCTTTTTCACTCCATCCATACAAAGGTTTGTAAGATAAGTAAATCCGTCAGTCCCGTCCTTTACATCATAGCTTGGAAGATGCCTTTCGCCAAACTTAAATTCAAAACTGCATTTGTCGGCAATTTTCATAGTATTATCAATTGCCTCGGGAGCGTAGGAAAACAGCTCGCGCATCTCCTCTTCGCTTTTCATATAAAGCTCTTCTGTTTCAAAGTGAAATCTGTTTTCATCATCTAAAGTTTTGCCTGTTTGAATACACAAAAGCACATCCTGATACTTCGCATCATCACTGCTTATATAATGCGTATCATTTGTTGCAACAAGCGGTGTACCGGTTTCCTCTGAAAGCTTTAAAAGAAGCATATTGAGCTTTTTTTGCTTTTCTAAACCACTGTCTTGCAGTTCAAGATAAAATTCGTCAAATAATTCTTTATATTCTTGTACCTTTTCTTTTGCTTTTTCATAATTATCAGAAAGAAGCAGTCTCGGAATTTCACCTGCAAGACAAGCAGAAAGCGCAATAAGACCGCTTTTATATTTATTTAAAACCTCAAAATCCACGCGCGGTTTATAGTAAAATCCGTCAATAAAGCCTTTTGAAACAATTTGTATGAGATTATTATATCCTTCTTCATTTTTACACAGCAAAATAAGGTGATAATACTCGTTATCACCGCCCCTTGAGCTTTTATCAAATCTGTTTTTAGTAACATAAACCTCACAACCGATTATGGGTTTTATGCCTTCCGCCCTGCACGCCTTGTAAAAATCCACTGCACCATACATAACACCATGGTCAGTAAGAGCTACGGCAGTTTGTCCAAGCTCCTTTGCTTTTTTGGGAATGTCTTTAATTCGGCACATTCCGTCAAGAAGACTATATTCACTATGTAGATGTAAATGAGCAAACATATTAATCCTCATCTGCCATTTCTATAAATTTTTTCATTCTCCTGTTGACTGCACTTTTTGAAAGCTTGGGGTTCATTTTTTCCCCTAACTCCGTAAGACTTGCATCGGTATAATGAAGTCTTAATGTGCCAAGCTCTTTCATTTCTTCATTAAGAAAATTCCATTTTGGCGAATTTTTAATCTTTTCAATAGCCTTGCACTGCATAGCCGATGCAGTAATTGTTTTGTCAAGATTTGCAATTTTGCAATTCATTTGCCTGTTTACCTGATTGCTGACGTCTTTTTCAATTTGTGTCATCATCAGTGACATCATATTGTTGTGTGCACCGATTATGTTTAAAAAATCAGAAACTGAAGCACTATCCTTTAAATAAGTAACATAAAGCTCTTTTCGCTTTGTTGTATTTGAATGAATGCCGAATTCAGTTAAAATTTCTTCTGTCATAACCGAAACATTTTTGTTATAGGTAAGCAGTTCGCACGAATACGTTTTTTCAGGCGCAGAGATTGTCCCGCCTATTATAAAAGCTCCCCTTAAAAAAGCTTTCTTACATTCATCATCTGAAAAAAGGTCCTCATCTATTTCAATATCACCGTTTTCGGAAAAAAACAAACCAATTTCTTCTGTTAAATCTGTATTAAGAGAAATGCTGTAGCTTTTCCCCGAACCTATTACGTCAATTGAAATATCGTAATCATATATTCTTTTAACAAGCGACTGAATTCTGGCAAGAGTCTGTGCACGCGCGCTTTTAATCACAACTTTATTAATGTCTGCATTTTCGCCAAAAATGAGTATTGCTGCAAGTTCTGAAGATGCGTGATTTTTATTTTTTATATTCAGCGAACAAAGTTCATCCTTAACCAGTGATGAAAAGGATTTTTTCATAAATTTTCACCCTCTGTTAAATTACGATGCCTAACTGTAGTTTTGTAATTTTCTTTAAGATTTGAGAAAAGTTCTTCCGCAATAGTCACGCTTCTGTGCTTGCCGCCCGTACAACCTATTGCAATAACCAGTTCTGTCTTTCCTTCTTTTATATAGCTTGGAATAAGCATATTCATAAGATCCGTTATCTTATTTAAAAATTCCCGTGTTTCACCCGATTCCATTACATAGTCATGAACGCACTTTTCCGTGCCATTATGCTCCTTTAACTCACTTATATAAAATGGATTCGGAAGAAATCTTACATCAAAAACAAGGTCAGCATCCTGCGGAAGTCCGTATTTAAAACCAAATGACTCAACCCTGATTGTGAAATAGTCATCATTTTCATTTCCATATTTATCTTGAATTATCTTTTTTAGGTCCCTTGCAAGAAGATTTGAAGTATCTATTATTGTTGACGCCTCTGCCCTTAAAAACGAAAGCATTTCTTTTTCTTTTTTTATTCCATCAGCAATAGTTTTTTCCGTAAAAATCGGGTGCTTACGCCTTGTCTCTTTGTAACGCTTAATTATTTCATCATCACTTGCTTCTAAAAAAAGAATTTCATACTCAAAGTTTGATTTTTTCATTGTAATAAGAGCTTCCTCAAGCTCTTTTAGATATATTCCACCTCTTATATCCATTACAACGGCAACATTTGTAAAGTTTGATGGCTCATTTGAGCACAGCTTATAAAAAGGCAACAAAAATACAGAGGGCATATTGTCCACACAATAGTAGCCCATATCTTCAAGATTATGCATAACCTGTGTTTTTCCTGCTCCGCACATACCTGTTACAATCAAAAATCTCATTTGTTTCACCTAATTCCAGTATTTAACCTCCGTCTCAAGCGTGATTGAGGTTTTATTATATACCTCGTTTTGCACGTACGTTATGAGGCTCAATATATCATTTGTTGTTGCATTTCCTTTATTAATTATGAAACCGCAGTGCTTTTCGCTTACCTGTGCATCGCCGATTGAGTATCCTTTAAGATTGGCTTCTTCAATAAGCTTGCCGGCAAAATGCCCGTAAGGACGCTTAAACGTGCTTCCTGCACTGGGAAATTCGAGAGGTTGCTTGCTTCTTCTTCTTTGCGCTAAATCATTCATTTTAGATTGGATAAGGCTTTTATCGCCTTTTTTTAGACAAATTGTTGCACCTGTTACTATACAGTTCGTATCCATAAGTGCACTGCTTCGATACGAAAATTCCATTTCATCACAGCTTAAAACGCCTTCGTTTCCTTCTATGTCTATATAGCTTACGGCTTCTATAACGTCTTTCATTTCCCCGTCGTAAGCACCGGCATTCATAATTATACCGCCGCCTAATGTTCCGGGGATGCCTGCTGCAAATTCAAAGCCTGTCAGTGAATTTTCAAGCGCTTTTTGTGCGATTGAAGAAAGGCTTGCACCGCTTCTTGCAGTAATGCAGTTCTCAAAAACACTAATCTGTGAAAGACACTTGCCGATATGGATTACAGGCTTACGAAGACCTTTATCGTCAACTAAAATATTGCTTCCTTTTCCAAGAATGTAGTAATCCGTCTTTTCCTCGTAAAAGAATTTAACTATATTTTTCAATTCCTCAAGTGAATTTGGTGTTATAAAAATATCTGCAACACCGCCTGTTTTAAAGGTGGTATACTCCGACATATTAACGTTTTTTAAAATTCGGTTTTCCGGAATAATCTGACAAAGTCTTTCTGTCATATATAAGCTCCTTATTAAAAAAGATCTGTGGCTTCAAGTTTTTCACCGTTCATCTGTCGATTTAAGCGTTCACTTATTTCTTTTGCAGCGTTGTATCCCATATTCTGCTGACGATGATTCATTGCGGCAATTTCTATAATAATTGCAAGATTACGGCCGGGTCTGACGGGAACTGTGAGAGATGGAACCTCAATTCCAAGTATATTTGTAGTTTCCTTATCAAGACCAAGTCTTTCGTAATTCTTTCCTTGCTGCCATATTTCGAGGTTAATTACAAGATTGATATTTTCGGTATTTTTAATTGCACCCATACCAAAAATCTTTTTAACATCGATAATTCCTATACCACGAAGCTCAATAAAATGCCTGATTATTTCAGGAGAACTGCCAACAAGCGTTTTTGCGGAAACTCTTTTAATATCAACTGCATCATCCGCTACAAGACGGTGTCCCCTTTTAAGAAGCTCTACAGCCGTCTCGCTTTTTCCGACACCGCTTTCACCAAGCAGAAGAACGCCTTCGCCGTAAACTTCAACTAAAACACCGTGCCTTGTTATCGTCGGCGCAAGCTTAACATTCAGGTTAGCAATAAGAGCTGCCATAAATGAAGATGTACTTTCTTCTGTTCTTAAAAGAGGTATGTTATACTTTATTGCACTGTCTAAAAGTTCTTTTGTGCATTCAAGATTTCTTGTCACAATTACTGCAGGAATTCCTTTACTCATCAAAAGCTCATACGCTTTCTTTCTTTCATCCACTGATTTTGAAAGCATATAGCACTGTTCGACTTTCCCGATAATCTGAATTCTGTCGTTATCAAAATAATCATAAAACTGCTCGCTAAGCTGAATGGCAGGTCTGTGAACATCGCTTTTAAATATAGATATATCTTCTATATTTTCGGGTTTATAGATTATTTCAAGATTAAACTCCTCAATAAGCTTTGTTAATTTAACACTTGGCTCTATGCTCATTAAAATCCCCTCCGTTTAGTTTTCACCGGCATTTTTTAATTTTTCGCTTTGATAGTGAGTTATAAGTGCATCTATAACCTCATCCATTTCGCCGTTTAAGAATGATTCGATTTTATATATGGTGAGATTTATTCTGTGGTCACTTATTCTTCCTTGTGGGAAATTATATGTTCTTATTCTCTCGCTTCTGTCACCTGAACCAACCTGACTTTTTCTTTCCTGACTGATTTTGTCATTTCTTTGGCTTTCGTAAAAGTCATAAAGCCTGCTTCGAAGTACTTTAAGCGCTTTATCCTTGTTTTTGTGCTGACTTTTTTCATCCTGACATGAAACAACAAGACCTGTGGGAATATGTGTAACCCTCACGGCAGAGTCCGTTGTATTTACACACTGACCGCCTGGACCTCCCGCGCGGAACACATCTATTCTTAAATCGTTCGGGTTTATATCAAATTCAACCTGTTCAACCTCGGGTAGTACAGCAACCGTTGCGGCGCTTGTGTGTATCCTTCCGCCTGATTCTGTTTCAGGCACGCGCTGAACTCTGTGAACACCGCTTTCGTATTTGAGGCGACTGTATGCGCCCTGTCCCTCGATTGTAAAGGTTATTTCCTTGTAGCCCCCAAGCTCTGTTTGGTTAGTATTTAATATTTCTATTTTCCAGCGGTTATTTTCTGCATACATACTATACATTCTAAAAAGCGTTGCAGCAAAAAGTGCCGCTTCTTCCCCGCCTGTACCACCGCGGATTTCAACGATAACATTTTTTTCATCATTAGGATCTTTTGGAAGCAGTAAAATCTCAAGCTCAGATTTTAAATTTTCAATCTTCTCTTTATTCTGCTCAATTTCCAGATATAAAAGGTCTTCAAATTCTTTGTCATTATTCGATGAAAGCATTTCATTAGCCTCATCAATGGCCTCTTTTGCTTTTTTATACTCCCTGTATTTTTCAACAATAGGCGTAATTTCAGCATTTTCTTTACATAACTTTGTAAACCTTGCCTGATCTGAAATCACCTCAGGATCGCTTAACTTCTGTGTAAGCTCTATATATTTTTGTTCTGTAAAAGCCAGTTTTTCAAACATTGTTTAAACCTCTCTGTTTAGTAAATATAAAGCGTATTGGCGCAAAAATTCGCCATCTTTTCCTAAAAAGTCAATTGATGAAATCGCTTTTTCAGTTTCCTCACGAAGTCTTATTCTTGCTCCTTCTGCCCCGTAAAGCGTAACAAACGTTGTTTTTTTGTTTTTTTCGTCACTGTTTATGGGTTTACCAATTTTTTCTGCATCACCAAAAACGTCTAAAATATCATCACAAATCTGAAAAGCAAGTCCAAGTGATGAAGAGTATTCCAAAAGGCAGTCTGCTTCTTTCCCCGCACTTATTGCCCCCAGTGAAACTGCAGCGTTAATTAAAGCCCCTGTTTTTTTGCGATGCAGAAGTTCAAGTCCTTTTTCATCAGGCGAAACAACTTCAGCATTAATATCAAGAATTTGTCCACCTATCATTCCGTCTGCACCTGATGACTTATACAAAACCTTCAGCGCTTCAATAGTTTTATGAGGATCTGTGCAATTCTCAGTTAAAAATTCGCATGCATAATTAAGTAGTGCATCGCCTGCGAGCACTGCCTTCGCCTCACCAAATACGATATGGTTTGTGGGTCTTCCTCTGCGAAGCGCATCATCATCCATACACGGAAGGTCATCATGAATAAGCGAATAAGTGTGTATCATCTCAAGTGCACACCCAAAATCAAGCGCCATACTTACGTTTCCTGAAAGGGCCTCGCTGGTTGCCATCGAAAGCACTGGTCTCATTCTTTTCCCGCCTGCAAGAAGAGAATAACGCATAGATTCATATATATCGCCTGTTTTATTCTCAAGGGATTTTTCGAGGCACAGATTTATCTCTTTTATGTAATTTTCAAGTTTGTTTAAAAATTGCATTACATATTCTCCGTATCAAAATCTTCTTCTGAATTTCCTATTATTTGAGTTACTTTAAGCTCTGCTTCATTTAAAAGCTGCTGGCAAGTCCTTGAGAGCTTTACACCTTCTTCGAAAAGCGCCATTGCATCATCAAGTGTTGTTTCTGGATTTTCAAGCTTTTTAACCGTTTCTTCAAGTTTATTCATTGCTTCTTCAAATTTCATTCGTATAGCCTCCTTTTTTCGACCATGCAATCCATTTCACCGTCAAATAAACGAATATTTATTTTGTCACCCTCGTTTATATCTTTAACCCGGTAAACTCCTTCTCCGTCCTTTTTAACGGTTGAAAATCCACGTTCATATACAGAGAGAGGACTAAGTGCTGATAAAGATGCACACAGTGACGAAAACGCGTTTTTATGGTGTTCGAGTCTGTTGATATAACTTTTTTCGCAAGCTTCTTTTAATCTGTCAACAGTTTGGTGCAAATCTATTAAGTGCTTTTCAAATCTTGAAAGTGAACTGTGCTTACATAAAACATCAAGATAATTCTTTTTATTTACAAGCTTTTGTTTTAAAAGTGTTGCCATCCTTGTTTTTGAGGTGCCTATTATATTCTGAAGCTCCAGCATATCGGGAACTGCAAGCTCTGCAGCTGCAGAAGGCGTTGGCGCTCTTAAATCAGAAACAAAATCGCTTATCGTAAAGTCGGTTTCATGCCCTACTGCAGATATAACAGGTATTTTTGAAAGAGAAATTGCGCGTGCTGTCACCTCTTCATTAAATGCCCATAAATCTTCTATGGAGCCACCGCCACGACCTACAATCAAAACGTCAACGTTTTTTTCTTCATTAAAATACGAAATCGCCTTTTCAATCGATTTTGACGCCCCATCTCCCTGAACTAAACAAGGATAAATTATAGCCTTAACCATCGGGCAACGCCTTTTTAGTATATTTATCATATCTCTTATTGCGGCGCCTGTGGGACTTGTTATAATGCCGATTTTTTGAGGAAATTTAGGAATGGTTTTTTTTCTTGCTTCATCAAAAAGGCCTTCCTCGTCAAGCTTCTTTTTAAGCGCCTCAAACTTCAAATAAAGGTCACCCTCACCGCAAGATTCCATTGAATCTATATACATCTGGTATTGTCCGCCTGCTTCATAGACACTTATTTTTCCGTGTGCAATAACGCTCATCCCATCTTTTGGCGTGAAGGTAAGTCCATATGCCGCCCCTTTAAACATCACTGCCTTTAAAACGGCGCCACTATCTTTGAGAGTAAGATAAATATGCCCTGATGAATGTTTTTTAAAATTACTTATCTCCCCTTTTATCCAGATATTCTGGAGAACGGGAACCTGCTCGAGAAGAGCTTTTATATAGTTATTAATTTGTGTTACGGTAGCAATATGCCTTTCATCAGCCATTTTTACGCTTCCTTTTTATCTTTAATAATTGAGCCTAAAACTCCGTTAATGAAGGAGGCCGACTCGTCCCCTCCATATTTTTTTGCAAGCTCAATCGCTTCATTTGCTGCAACCTTGTCGGGAATTTCGTTATCATATACAATTTCGTATATTGAAAGCCTGAGAATAGCAAGGTTTATCTTTGAAAGTCTGTTTATTGTCCATTTTTTAAGCTTTGGTTTTATAAGTTCATCGATTTCTTCTGACAAACTATTCACGCCGCCAACTATCGCCTCAATATACGAAAGATTTTCCTTCGATATATTTTTTTGTGCCCACATATCATTTTTAGAGTCTATTGTTTCACACAAATATTTAACAACATTTTCTGGTTCATTTTGTGTAATAAGCATTTCAAAAACAAGCTTGAAAGCATCCTCACGTGCAAGAGTTCTACTCATTTTTCTTATCCTTTCGTTTTTATTTTATAAGCGCACGAATATCGCCTACAGTTACATACACTGCCAAAAGCATAAGCAGTGCAAATCCAATAAAGCCAACGTAACCAACAATCTCCTGCTTTATCTTTTTTCTGAAAATCAGCTCATACAAATTAAAGATAATGCTTCCTCCGTCAAGCGCAGGAAACGGAAGCAGGTTAAATATACCTAAATTTACAGTAATCATCGCAAACAAAAGAAGTATTGAAAGAAGCGTATAACCGCTTTGGTTTTGTGATGATGTTACTGTATCGATTACAGAAACTATTTCAACGGGGCCTGAGAGTGAATCAAGTCCTTGTCTCCCCGTAATTAAATCACCTACAGCAAGAAAAACTGCCTTTGAGGTGTAAATTGTGTCATAAATCGCATATTTTGCTGACGAAAGAACAGTCGCTTTTTGAGGCATAAAAGTTATACCAAGCAAATACCTTCCGTTTTCTTTTATTGGAGTAAATGCTTCTTTAAAAACCTTACCGTCACGCTTGTATTTAATATTTATATCTCCGCCTTTAAAACGCGACATAAACAGAGAAACGTCATCAAAAGTGTGGATTGAACTGGAATTGAGTTTTAAAATCTCATCACCCGGCTCAAGCACCGTCTGAACATTTTTGTAATCAGGACTTATTTCGCGAACTAACGCAGGAGTTATCCCTGCGTTTAAATTTACAACAGCAAAAATAAGCCATCCTAAAATTAAATTCATTAAAGCACCTGAAACAAGCACAATAATCCTTTTAAAAGGCGTTAAATTTGAAAATGAGCGCGGGTTGTTGCTTTCCTCTGCCCCTTCGCCTTCAAGCTTGACATAACCTCCAAGCGGAAGAAGTCTTAAGGAGTATTTTGTTTCACCTTTCCCGAATGAAAAAAGCTTCGGTCCCATACCTATTGAAAATTCATGAACTAAGACATTAAATCTTTTTGCACAAATAAAGTGCCCAAGCTCGTGCACCAAAACCATAATTCCAAGTCCTATAATTGTAATCAGAATAGCCAATTAATCACATTCCTTTACTAATGTTCTTGCAAAGTTGTCTGCATTAAAAATATCTTCAATAGTAGGATTTATAATATTTGTAGTTTTATCCATCGCTTTTTCGATATAACGGCATAAATCTGTAAATTTACACTTACCGCTTAAAAACAAATCTACCGCTGCCTCATTCGCACCATTATAAACAACACACATAATTCCACCTTCGCGGATTGCCCTTCTTGCAAGATTAATTGCAGGAAAAGTTTCATTATCTACATCAAAAAAAGTCAACTTCCCTGCCTTTACGATATCAAGTGGCTCTGTCACGGGAATGGTCCTTTCGGGGTAATTGATTGCATAACTTATAGGAAGGCGCATATCAGGCACGCCGAGTTGTGCAATAACACTTCCATCACAAAATTCAACCATTGAGTGAATGATGCTTTCTCTGTGAATAACAGGCTCAATCATATCCTCTGTTATATTAAAAAGATGCATTGCTTCAATAATTTCGAGTCCTTTATTCACAAGTGTTGCACTGTCAATCGTAATTTTTGCGCCCATGCTCCAATTTGGATGATTAAGCGCTTCTTTAACGGTTATATCAGAAAGCTCCTCTCTTTTTTTACCAAAGAAGGGTCCTCCGGATGCAGTAATAATGATTTTTTTAAGATATTCCCTTTGGTTGGAAATTGATTGAAAAATTGCACTGTGCTCACTGTCGACAGGAATAATTGCGACATTATTTTCCTTTGCTTCCTGCATTACGATGCTCCCTGCAGTAACTAAAGTTTCCTTGTTTGCAAGTGCAATTCTTTTTTTGTTTCTAATTGCGCTTAACGTTGGTTTGAGCCCCGCTATTCCTACAATTGCAGTAACAACGGTTTCGCTGTCGTCTTTATCCATACACTCGCAAATACCATCCGTCGTTGAAAGAACCTTTGTATTTGTATCTTTGATGCGCACTGACAAATCCCTTGCCGCATCTGTGTCTGTCATACAAGCGTACTTTGGCTTAAACTCACGGATTTGCTCCTCTAAAAGATTAACATTTTTGTGCGCAGAAAGAGTGGTTATTTTTAAGTTATCTGATTTTCTTACGACATCCAGTGTTTGCTTTCCTATTGACCCTGTTGAGCCTAAAACTGAAATTTTTTTCATATGGTAACCTTCTAAACTCAAATAAATATTGGGAAATTAGTTATAAAATAATAGACAATCGGCGCAACAAAAATTGCACTGTCAAACCTATCCATAACTCCACCGTGACCTGGTATTAAATTTCCAAAGTCTTTTATATTATGCTCTCTTTTAATTATTGATGCACATAAATCACCAAATTGCGAAACAATTCCGCAGATAAGACCGATAATAATTGTGTTTATTAAGTTAGCATTAATATTCATTATATTGCTTACAATTAAAACATATGCCGATAAAATAATACATAATCCGATAACTCCGCCCACGGATCCCTCTATCGTCTTTTTAGGGCTTATCTGAGGCACAAGCTTATGCTTGCCGAAAAATACACCTGAAAAGTAAGCGCAAGTATCAGTTATCCAGCAACCGATAAATGCTACCAAAACATTTACAAGGCCATATTCCATATGTCTTATAAATGAGAAATGAATAAATGATGCAATAAGTAAAAGCGATGATGTAAAGTAAACACACACATCATTAAATGTGTACCTTTCTCTTCTGAAAAGCATAACAAGAAGCAGAGCTATCATATAGAATGAAACAATTGTAAGATAGCTTATATCCATAACTCTCGGCAAAAATATCATCAACGCACTAAAAATACAGGAAATCGTATATGCACTTCCCATTTTTTTAAGACCAATAGCACTGGTTAACTCATAAACGGAAGCACAAACGATAAGCATAAGTGCAATATCAAATATTATTTCGTTACTAAACAGCACCGCAATAAGTAAAATTGCGCAAACGGTTCCACTAATTATCCTTTGCTTCATATCCTTAATATCCTTTCAATTATACTCCGCCAAATCTTCTGTTTCGTTTCTGATAATCAGAGATGGCCTGAAGTAAATCTTCCTTTTTAAAATCGGGCCACAAACAATTAGAAAACCAAAATTCACTGTAAGCACTTTGCCACATTAGGAAATTACTTAACCTAAACTCCCCGCTTGGTCTTATAATTAAATCAGGCTCAGGTTGATTTTTAGTATATAAACGATTGTTTACTTCTTCTTCTGTTATATCTTCGATTGAAATTTTTCCGTCCTTGATATCTTTTGCAATTTCGCGCATTGCGTAAACTATCTCTGCTCTTCCTCCGTAGTTAAGCGCAACATTTAGCAAAAGACCACTATTTTTACTAGTGGCCTTTTCAAAATGACAAAGTTTTTTCTGAAAGCTTTCTGAAAACGCCGTAAGGTCACCTATAAAATGAACCTTTACATCACGCCCTCCAAGACGCTCTAGCCCATGGTCAAGATAATCTTCCAAAAGGCTCATCAAAGCGCTAACCTCATCTTTTTGACGGCGCCAGTTTTCTGTTGAAAAAGCATAAACGGTTACAACCTTAATGCCGATATTTCCTGCATCTTCAACAATTCTTTCAAAAGTTTTTGCCCCCTCAACATGACCGCTTGTTCTGGGAAGACCACGTTTTTTTGCCCAACGTCCGTTCCCATCCATAATAATTCCGATATGCTGAGGTAAGTTATCAAAGTCCACGAAAAAATCTTTCTGTTTTTTTTGAAAGAGTTTTTTCATCATAATCATATTTCCATAATTTCTTTATTTTTCTTATCTGCTATTTTATCAATTTCTTTAATGTGATTATCAATGATGTCCTGAATTTCTTTTTCTATATTCTTTAAATCGTCTTCAGTAATTTCACTTTTCTTTTTAAGAGCCTTGTATTTTTCAATTTCATCACGGCGAATACCTCTTATAACAACCTTGCAGTCTTCGCTTTTCTTTGAAACAGTTTTCGTAAGCTCTTTACGGCGATCTTCGGTAAGTTGAGGAAATGAAAGACGAATGGTCTTCCCGTCATTTTGCGGATTAATTCCAATTTCAGAAGCCAAAATAGCCTTTTCAATTGCTTTTACAAGTGTAGCATCCCATGGCTGAATAGAGATTGTTCTCGCATCTGGTGTTGAAACTGCTGCAACCTGTGCTACAGGAGTGAGTGTTCCGTAATAATCTACCATAACTTTGTTTAAAACAGCCGTATTTGCCCTTCCCGCACGAATTGTGTCAAGGTCTTCAAGGTAGAAGTTTAAGGCTTTTTCAATTTTTGCATTAAGTTCAGGATAGTCGTTTTTCATTATTTTTTCCTCCAAATTTATATTAAAAATTATTTTGCGTAAACAAGTGTTCCGATTTCTTCTCCAAGAAGAACCTTCTTTATATTTTCAGGTTTATCAAGGCCAAAAACACGAATGGGCATTTTATTATCCATGCAAAGAGATGTTGCTGTTGTATCCATAACACCAAGACCTCTGTTTAAAACATCTATGTATGTAATAGAATCAAACTTTTTAGCATCAGGGTTAATGTTAGGGTCACTATCGTAGACACCGTCTACCTTTTTTGCTAAAAGGATAGCCTCCGCATCAACCTCCGCTGCACGAAGGGCTGCTGTTGTGTCTGTTGAGAAAAACGGATTTCCGGTTCCGCACCCGAAAATAACAACTCTTCCCTTTTCAAGATGACGAATAGCCTTCCCTCTTATATAAGGCTCTGCAATCTGGCGCATTTCTATTGCGGTCTGCACACGTGTCGGAATACCGTGACGCTCAAATGCATCACAAAGAGCAAGGGAATTAATTACTGTGGCAAGCATACCCATATGGTCAGCGAGTGTTCTTTCCATATTCTCACCTGTTCTTCCGCGCCAGAAGTTACCGCCTCCAACTACAACACAAATCTGAACTCCCATCTCGACACATTCCTTTATTGTATCAGCAATGCTGTCAAGCGTTGGTTCATCAAGTCCGAAACCATTCTTTCCGGCTAATGCTTCACCGCTCAATTTTATCAATACTCTTTTGTATTTTAAACTTTGCATTTTACCCACTGCCTCTCACTGTTTATTTTCCATTTTATTGTACCACATATCAAGGTACTTTGCAATTAAAAATTTCAAAAAAATCACTAAAGTATAAATCGTTTTAAAACAGGTACAATATTTTAAAAGGAGTGATAAATATGGACTATATAAAAGCATTTATCGTTGGCGGAATAATTTGCGCAATAGGACAGATTATTATAGATAAAACAAAGCTTACCCCTTCAAGGCTTTTAACGGGATATGTCTGCGCGGGAGTATTTTTATCTCTTATAGGGGTATATGGTAAAATAGTAGATTTTGCAGGCGCCGGGGCAACAGTTCCATTGACCGGATTTGGCTATGCTCTTTTTGAAGGGGTAAAAAAAGCAATCAGTGAAAAGGGCTTTTTAGGAATTTTCACAGGTGGACTTACAGGCACTGCGGGTGGAATTTCCGCCGTAATGCTTTTTTCTCTCGTTGCAGCAATGATTTCCAAACCAAAAATGAAATAACCACTGGACAAAAGAATATATTCGCGGTATAATTTAATAAAAAAAAAGGATGGAGAGAATATGAAAAATCTTACAGTTATGCAACATCCCCTTATTTCTCATAAGCTTGCGCTTCTTCGTAATACAAATACTGACGGTAAAGCGTTTAGAGAACTTGTAAGCGAAATTGCAATGCTTATTTGTTATGAGGCTACGCGTGATATGAAAACAACACCTGTTGACATTCCCACGCCTCTTACAACAGCTAAATGCGAAATGATTACTACTCAAAAGCCTGTTATTGTTCCTATTTTGAGAGCAGGTCTTGGAATGGTTGATGGAATGCTTAAAATTCTTCCTTCAGCAAAGATTGGTCATATTGGAATGTGCAGAAATCATGACACGCTTGAGCCTGAAGAGTATTACTGCAATCTCCCCTCCGATATTGGCGAAAGAACTGTTTTTGTTCTTGACCCGATGCTTGCAACCGGTGGTTCTCTCGCTGCAGCAGTATCACTCCTTAAGGAGAAGGGTGCAAAAAACATTAAGATTTTAAGTATTGTAGGCGCCCCGGTTGGTGTAGAACGCGTAAATAAAGCACATCCTGATGTACCTGTATTCTTAGGAGTAATGGATGAAAAGCTTAACGAAAAGGGTTACATACTCCCCGGTCTTGGCGATGCGGGGGACAGACTTTTCGGCACAGAATAAAACAAACAAAAAGGCTCTTGCATTGGTTGTAGCTATGCAAGAGCTTTTTTTATTTAACGGACTGATAGATTATTGAAATCCTTTGGGCACATTCATTACATACTTTTTTATTGGATATTTCTATATAGTCTTTTTCAATTTTATTTTTGCAAAACTGACATATTTCTTCTGAATTAGCAATTACAACGCTGTCTCCTTCGACATAAATATCCACTTTACTGTTAGAAGTAATTCCAAGCTTTTCGCGAAACTCTATTGGAATTACCACTCTTTTTGATTCATCAATTTTCCTTTTCATTTTCTTTCTCCTTTAAATACTTAATATGTATTTTCTGAGCGCAATTTCTGCAAATTTCAAACCCTTCTATAACTTCTTTTTCCCCACACATTCTGCACTTAGGCTGAAACTTTTTAAGAACAATTTTGTCTTTCTCAAATGATATATCAACATAATCTTTCGGTTTTAAAGACAATGCAGATAAATAGCTTTTTGGAAGTGTTATCATGCCCAATTCATTTATACATATTTTTCTCATATTGTGTGCCTCCCTATACTTAATATACTATATATTGTTATTATATCCTATTTTTGGAAATTGTCAACCATTTTTTACCATTTATTTCATATTTTTTACATTTTTTGTAAAAAAAGAAAAATCTCATAATAAAATGAGATTTTTCAATCTGATTAGTATTTAGTTTTTAAGACTATGCATCGGCGCAGGGATTCTTCCGCCTCTGTTTATAAATTCACTGCACGAAAACCTGTTTACCGGCATCACTGGCCCACTTCCAAGGAGCCCTCCGAATTCAACCATATCCCCTACTTTTTTACCTGGTGCAGGTATAATACGAAGTGCAGTTGTTTTTGTATTTATAACTCCGATTGATACCTCATCTGCAAGTATCCCTGAGATAGTTTCTGCACTTGTATCTCCCGGAACTACAACCATATCGATACCCACTGAGCAAACGCTTGTCATTGCTTCCAGCTTTTCAAGTGAAAGCGCACCTTTTTTAACTGCATCTATCATTCCTGCATCTTCGCTGACGGGAATAAACGCACCACTTAATCCACCAACATAGGAAGAAGCCATTACGCCACCCTTTTTAACTGCATCATTTAAAAGAGCCAACGCTGCCGTTGTGCCGGGCGCGCCACAGCTCTCAAGGCCCATTTCTTCCAGTATATGGGCAACACTGTCGCCTATTGCAGGTGTAGGTGCAAGCGAAAGGTCAACTATACCTGATTGTGCATTAAGTCTTTTTGCAGCTTCTGTTGCAACAAGCTGACCCATTCTCGTTATCTTAAAGGCGGTCTTTTTTATAGTATCTGCAACAACGCCAAAATCCTCACCTTTTACTTTTTCAAGAGCTTTTTTAACGACGCCTGGTCCGCTTACGCCGACATTTATTACACATTCTCCCTCACCTGTTCCATGAAAAGCTCCCGCCATAAAAGGATTATCTTCAACGGCATTTGCAAAAACAACTAATTTAGCGCAGGCAAAACCATCCTCACTCTTTGACATTTCGGCAGTTTTCTTAATAATTCTTCCCATGTGTGCTATAGCGTCCATAGAGATACCTGCTTTTGTAGATGCAACATTTACGCTTGAGCATATCTTGTTTGTTGAGCAAAGCGCCTCCGGAATTGACTCTATAAAGTCATAATCACCTTTTGTGTAGCCTTTTGGAACAAGAGCACTGTATCCGCCTATAAAGTTTACACCTGTTTTATCCGCTGCTTTATCAAGCGCTTTTGCAAATTTTACGTAATCTCCGCAGGACTGCGCAACAATAGATATAGGTGTAACGGAAATTCTTTTATTGATAATAGGAATGCCGTATTCCCTTTCAATTTTTTCACCTACGGGAACTAAATTCTGGGCAAGCTTTGTTACCTTATCGTAAACCTTCTGCGCACATTTTTCAGAATCTTCTCCAATACAGTCGAGAAGATTTATTCCCATTGTAATTGTTCTTATATCAAGGTGTTCATTATCTATCATATTGATAGTTTCCAATATTTCAAAGGGATTTATCATTTAATTCATTCCTTTATCAAATTCTGTGCATTGAGTTAAAAACTTCGTCATGACGCACATTAATTTTCTGATTTATTTTTTTGCCTATGGCTTTAAGTTCTTCTGAAGCATCATAAAAAGATATATCGGCATTTTCAAAATCTACATGCATTACCATAAGGAAACAATCGTCCTGGGTTGTTTGTGAAATATCGAGTATATTTATTTTATGCTTTGCAAGAAAGGCGCTGACGCGGGCAATAATTCCTACCCCGTCAGCTCCTTTTACAGTTATAATTGATTTCATGGATATCCTCCAAGATTTTATTTTGTTTTTGCTTTCAATTCATCAATACATTTTCCGCAAACATTTTTACCCATATATATGTATACATTTTCTGTACCACCGCAGAAAACACACGACTCTTCATACTTCTTTAAGACAATGTTATCGCCCTCTACAAAAATTTCAAGTGAATCACGTTCTTCTATATTAAGGTTTCTTCTAAGCTCGATTGGAAGTACAATTCTACCAAGTTCGTCTACTTTTCTTACAATACCTGTTGATTTCATAATATCTCCTCCTTAAGTTTAACCTATAATAACATACTTAATCAGTTATAGTCAATAAGAAAATTGTATTTTTAACATATAATTAACATTATTATGTATGTTTTTCTTTTTTATTGATTTTTTAGTATGTTGTGGTATAATTATAGGAAAATACAGCTGATTTTTGAAAGGAAAAGGCTTATGAATATTCACAATGTAGAGCTTACTATTTCTGCAGTGTCACCAAAGCAATATCCCAAAACTGCTTTTTACGATATTGCCTTTGCAGGAAGAAGTAACGTTGGCAAAAGTTCATTTATAAATAAAATGTTAAACAGAAAAAGCCTGGCAAGGACAAGTTCAAAGCCCGGAAAAACCGCCACTATAAATTTTTATAATATTGATGATACTCTTAATTTTGTGGATTTGCCGGGTTATGGCTATGCAAACGTAAGCAAAGATGAAAAGAAAAAATGGGGCAATATGATTGAAACATATCTTAACACCCGTGAGACGCTTAAATGCACCATACTTCTTGTTGATGCCCGTCACAAACCAACTAAAGATGACATATCAATGCTTAATTATATAAGATATCGCCATGGATACGCATTTGTTATAGCTACCAAATGCGACAAAATTGCAAAAACAAAGATTGAGGAGCATCTTAACGACATATACTATACTCTTAATTTAACCGAGGAGGATATCCTGATGCCGTTTAGTTCAGAAACGGGATTTGGAAGAGATGATATCTGGGAAGCAATTTACGAAATCTGTGAAATTGAATAAAAAAAAGAAAAATTCACATAATACACCTATGAGGTGATTATATGAATTTAAAAGGAAGTAAAACTGAGAAAAATCTTCTGGCAGCATTTGCGGGTGAATCGCAGGCACGTAATAAATACACCTATTTTGCATCTGTTGCAAGACAAAACGGTTATGAGCAGATTGCTTCAATCTTTGAAGAAACTGCCGATAATGAAAAGGCTCATGCAAAGCTTTGGTTTAAGGCGCTCGAGCTTTTAGGAAGCACAAGCCAAAACCTTTTGTCTGCAGCGGAAGGCGAAAATTATGAGTGGACACAGATGTATAAGGAGTTTGGCGATGTTGCCGAGGAAGAAGGTTTTACCCAACTTGCTAAACAGTTTCGCGATGTAGCTGAAATTGAAAAAGCGCATGAAGAAAGATTTCGCAAATTCCTTTCAGATGTGGATACAAATAAGGTTTTTGAAAAAAGCGAAGAAGTTATGTGGATATGCCGTAATTGCGGACACGTGGTTATCGGCAAAAAAGCACCGGAAGTATGCCCTGTGTGTTTTCATCCTAAGGCTTATTTTGAAGTTAAAAACAATTAAAAAAGAAAGCGGTATAACATACCGCTTTCTTTTTATTATCAATTATAAACGAGGACCTGCATTAACGAGTGCTTTACCTGCATCGTTACCTGTGTATTTATCAAAGTTCTTAACAAATCTGCCTGCAAGGTCTTTTGCTTTTTCTTCCCATTCGCTAACATTTTTGTAAGTGTCACGAGGATCTAAAATCCCTGAATCAACTCCCGGAAGTGCTGTGGGAACTTCAAGGTTGAAGTAAGGAATTTCTTTTGTTTCAGCTTTAAGAATTGAACCATCTAAAATAGCGTCAATAATTCCTCTTGTATCCTTAATTGAAATACGCTTACCTGTACCGTTCCAGCCTGTGTTTACAAGGTATGCTTTAGCACCGCTCTTTTCCATTTTACGAACAAGTTCTTCTGCATATTTTGTGGGATGAAGCTCTAAGAACGCCTGACCAAAGCAAGCTGAAAATGTAGGTGTGGGTTCTGTGATGCCACGCTCTGTTCCTGCAAGCTTTGAGGTAAAGCCTGAAAGGAAATAATACTGTGCCTGCTCGGGAGTAAGGATTGAAACAGGAGGAAGTACACCGAAAGCATCTGCTGAAAGGAAGATAACATTCTTCGCATCAGGAGCTGCAGATACGGGGCGAACAATCTTTTCAATATGGTCAATCGGATAAGAAACACGTGTGTTTTCTGTAACTGTTCCATCTGCAAAGTCGCAAACGCCGTTTTCATCTACTGTAACATTTTCAAGAAGTGCGTTACGCTTAATTGCTTTGTAAATATCAGGCTCTGATTCTTTATCAAGGTTTATAACCTTTGCATAGCAACCGCCTTCAAAGTTAAATACTCCGTTGTCATCCCAGCCGTGTTCGTCATCACCGATTAAAAGGCGCTTGGGGTCTGTTGAAAGTGTAGTCTTACCTGTTCCTGAAAGTCCGAAGAAAAGCGCTGTGTTCTTTCCTTCCATATCTGTATTTGCACTGCAGTGCATAGAAGCCATTCCGTTAAGCGGCAAGAAGTAGTTCATCATTGAGAACATACCCTTTTTCATTTCACCGCCGTACCATGTATTTAAAATAACCTGCTCACGTGAAGAAAGGTTAAATACAACTGCTGTTTCTGAATTAAGACCTAATTCTTTGTAATTTTCAACCTTTGCCTTTGATGCATTGTAGCATACGAAGTCAGGCTCAAAATTCTGGAGCTCTTCCTCTGTAGGATTGATAAACATATTTTTTACGAAATGAGCCTGCCAGGCAACTTCCATAATAAATCTTATTGCCATTCTTGAGTCTTCATTAGTACCGCAGAACACATCAACAACGTAAAGCTTTTTATCTGAAAGCTGTTTAACAGCTAAATCCTTAAGAACATTCCAGGTGTTTTCGCTGCAGGGATGGTTGTCATTTTTAAATTCGTCTGTTGTCCACCAAACGGTGTCTTTTGATGTTTCATCCATAACGATAAATTTATCTTTAGGTGAACGACCTGTGTAAATACCTGTCATTACATTAACTGCACCAAGCTCTGTTTCCTGACCCTTTTCAAAACCTTCTAACGTAGGATCTGTTTCTGCAGCAAATAATTCTTCATATGAAGGATTGTGGATAATCTCTTTTACCCCGGAAATTCCATACTTTGTTAAGTCAACATTCTTCATAATATATACCTCTTTCCTTAAAATAATTTAAACTAATTCATCAATTCGCAGGGAAATTGTTCAAATCTCCCCCGATTTTAATTCGCATTATATCACACATTATTTAGAAAATCAACAATTATATGGAAATTTTACTGTATAAAACAAAAAAAAGAGGAAAACTCATTTATTAGAGTTTTCCCCCTAATTTTACCAATTATGCCAAAGCTTTTTCAAGATTTTTACGAATTGCAAGAATAAATTCCTTTGAGTTGAGAACCTTTGGTTTTTCACCCTCCCAAAGATTTGCGAGGTCCTTTGTAAGCTCTCCCCCTTCTATTGTATCAATAGAAGCTTTTTCAAGTGCTTTTGCAAAATCACAAAGCTCTTTTGTTCCGTCAAGTTCGCCACGCTTGTTAAGTGCGCCTGTCCATGCAAAAATTGTAGCTATCGGGTTTGTTGATGTTTCTTCACCCTTAAGATACTTGTAATAATGACGTGTAACGGTTCCATGCGCCGCCTCATATTCGTAATTTCCGTCAGGGCTTACAAGTACTGACGTCATCATAGCGAGAGAACCAAATGCAGTTGAAACCATATCGCTCATTACGTCACCATCGTAATTTTTGCACGCCCAAATATATCCGCCTTCACTTCTTATCACACGTGCAACTGCATCATCTATAAGAGTGTAGAAGTATTCTATGCCAAGCTCTTCAAACTTTTCTTTGTATTCGGTTTCATATATTTCCTGAAATATGAGCTTAAACGTCTGGTCATACTGCTTTGAAATGGTATCTTTTGTAGAGAACCAAAGGTCGCTTTTAGTATCAATCGCATATTTAAAGCAGGAATGTGCAAACGACTTAATTGATGAATCCTTGTTATACTGCCCCTGCAAAACTCCCCCACATTCAAAATCATAAATCGTTTTTCTTGTTTCTGTGCCGTCTTCTGATGTAAAAACAAGCTCTGCTTTTCCTTTTTGGGTTGTTCTTATTTCTGAAGCCTTGTAAACATCTCCATAAGCGTGACGCGCGATTGTAATGGGTTTTTTCCAGCTTTTTACTATGGGACTTATTCCCTTTACTAAAATTGGTGCGCGGAAAACTGTGCCGTCAAGTATCGCACGGATTGTCCCGTTGGGGCTTTTCCACATTTCTTTGAGGTTATATTCCTCAACACGCTGCGCATTTGGTGTGATAGTTGCGCATTTTACGCCTACGTGGTGTTTTTTAATCGCTTCACCCGCATCAAATGTTACCTTATCATTTGTTTCGTCTCTGTATTTAAGTCCAAGGTCATAGTACTCCGCCTTTAAATTAACAAAAGGTATGATAAGCTCATCTTTTATCATCTGCCAGAGAATTCTGGTCATCTCATCCCCATCCATTTCAACGATGGGATTTATCATATCAATTTTTTTCATTATTTATTCATCCTTTCAGCATAGTAGTTCATAAGGCATCCGGAAAGTATGATTTCTCTTTCGTCATCTGTTAAGCCTATAATGTTAAGCTTAATTTCAGTGATTTTGCCGTCCTTTTCAATTACATATCCCTTGCAGCTTTCTTCCTTGTTCTTAATTACTTCTCTGATTTTGGGAACAAAGATATAGTCACCGTCACAATAATTAAACTCTGTTTCCTTATCAATTGTAAACGGCAGAATTCCCCAGTTAATACAATTTGAGCGGTATCTCTTTGTCGCATACTCATAGCAGATGTTACCAAGTCCGCCAAGCACCTTCTGACAGCTTGCCGCCTGCTCACGTGCAGAGCCGTCACCGGGCTTTTTAGCAAAAACGCAAGAGCCAACCTGGGTGTTTTTAGCCGTTTCTTCTCCGCCAAATTCTTTTAGCACGTTTATAATTTCATCAGATATATTACCATTTCGTCTTTCGTTTTCACTATCACGTACCTTTTTGCTTCTTTCAACATATTCAGGAACTCTCCTTGAAAGTGCAAATTCTGAAAGCCTGATGGGATTTGAACGGTAACTTGATGTCTCACCTGACGGAATAAGCTCGTCTGTGGTTGTTACATCATCAAAAATAACTGCCGTAAGCTTTAAGAGAGCATTTTCTTCAAGCGGATACATCTTTGGCCAGTCTGTAATATTAGGGCCAAGCTTAAGCTCGTAAGAACTGTCAGCCTTACCAAGCCCGTTAAAAACACGTTTTTCGTATACTCCGCCGTCAAAACTATATTCATAATCTTTCTTTTCGTAATCCTGGTCCGTTGCAGCAGTAAGAACACCGCCGTTTGCAGCAGTAGCCGCAATAGAGCGTGCATCCATAAGTGCAACACCGCTTAACTGCCCGTCAGACGGCTTTGAGCCTTCTCTGTTCGGGAAGTTTCTTGTTGTATGTCTTATTGAAAGGGCACTGTTTGACGGAACATCCCCTGCTCCAAAGCAAGGACCACAGAAACACGGTTTAAAGAGCGCCCCTGCCTCTAAAAGAGTTTTCTGCACACCATTATTTAAAAGTGCAATATTAATCGGAACGCTTGACGGATAAACACTTAAGCTGAAATATCCGTCACCCACACTTTTACCTTTAAGAATATCTGCAGCTTCACATATACTTTCAAACATACCGCCACTGCAACCTGCAATAATTCCTTGCTCAACCATTATTCCCTTATCTGTAATCTTATCTTTAAGAGAATACTTTACTTTATCGCCAAACTGCGCTTTGGCGTTTAATTCAATTTCATTAAAAATATCAGAAGCATTTTCCTTAAGATTATTAATTGTATACACATTAGATGGATGAAACGGCATCGCAATCATTGATTCAACCTTTGAAAGGTCAATAATAACCGCCTTATCGTAATATGCACCGTCTTCGGGAGAGAGTTCCTTAAATTCTTCTTTTCTACCGTGAAGTTCAAGGTACTCCTTTGTTTTATCATCAGTGCACCAGATTGAAGAAAGGCAAGTCGTTTCCGTTGTCATAACGTCAATTCCGATTCTGAAATCCATAGAAAGATTTTTAACTCCCGGGCCAACAAATTCAAGAACGCAGTTTTTAACAAAACCATCTTTAAAGGTTTCACCAACGAGCAAGAGCGCAACGTCCTGCGGGCCTATTCCCTTCTTAGGCGCATTTTCAAGGTAAACCATAACAACCTTTGGAGAAGGAACATCATAGGTGTTTGAAAGAAGCTGTTTAACAAGCTCGGGACCACCTTCGCCCACACCCATTGTGCCGATAGCCCCATAGCGCGTATGGCTATCCGAACCAAGAATCATTTTTCCGCAACCAGCCATTTGCTCACGCGCATACTGATGAATTACCGCCTGATTTGCAGGAACATAAATTCCACCGTATTTTTTAGCGGCAGAAAGTCCGAAAACGTGGTCATCCTCATTTATTGTTCCGCCTACTGCGCAAAGACTGTTGTGACAGTTTGTAAGCGCATAAGGAACAGGGAATTCTTTAAGTCCGCTTGCACGTGCAGTCTGAATTATCCCTACATAGGTAATGTCGTGAGAAATAAGTGCATCAAACTTGATGTTCATTTTCTCCCCGCTTGATTTATCTGTGCAGTGATTGCGCATAATCTTATATGTCAGTGTTTTTTCTCTTGACAAGTCAAAATCACCATATTTACTGGCACCATCTTTTTTTGAATAAATCTTTCCGTCTGAGGAAAGATATACACCTTCTTCAATTCTTTTTATCATTGTGTACTACCTCCAAGCATCAATATAACTACTATACCATATTTCCTGCGCTTACACAATAATTTTTTTAATTTAATGTTGACAAATTACATATTTATTAGTAAAATATACACGTTTAGAAGTATTTGCTGGTGTGGCTCAATGGCAGAGCAGCGGTATCGTAAACCGCAGGTTGCAAGTTCAATTCTTGTCACCAGCTCCAGGGTGGTTTTTCCACCCATTTTTTATATAGATTAAGAAATGGAGGCTTTAGTATGAATACTCCCTATCCAACGGCTCATATAAATGCAAAACCTGAGGATTTTGCAAAAACAGTCCTAATGCCGGGGGACCCGCTTCGTTCAAAATTTATCGCAGAAAACTTTTTAACTGAAATAAAGCTTGTAAATAACGTACGCGGAGTTCAGGGCTATACAGGTAAATACAAAGGCAAAGACGTTTCCGTAATGGCAAGCGGTATGGGAATGCCATCTATGGGGATATATTCTTACGAACTGTTTAACTTCTTTGATGTTGAAAATATCATAAGGGTTGGCTCTGCCGGTTCTATTAATAAAGATGTTAAGGTTCGCGATATCGTTTTAGGCATGGGCGCATGCACAAATTCTTCATTTCAAAACCAGTTCAGACTAAATATTTCCTTTGCTCCTATTTGCAGTTATCCGCTTTTAAAAAAGTGCAGTGATATCGCAGATAAGCTTAAAATAGGGTACCACGTTGGAAACTTAATTTCATCCGATACATTTTATGATGACGATTTTAATCTTAAAGATGAGGAGAAAAACGCATCCCTCTGGGGTAAGATGGGGATCTTGGCAGTTGAGATGGAAGCAGCCGCACTTTATATGAATGCCGCAAGAAGCAATAAAAACGCCCTTGCAATATGCACCATTTCAGACCACCTTATCACAAAGGAAGAAACCACTGCACAAGAGAGAGAAAATTCATTTACAGATATGATTGAGCTTTCACTTGAAACAGCAATCTCTTTATAATAGTATAAAAATACAAATCACCTCATATATTTTAACAAGTCAAATATATGAGGTGATTTCTTTTGAAGGACTATATCGAAGAACGGGCAGTAATTCTCGGGCAATATATTATTGATAACAAAGCAACCGTAAGAAGTACTGCCGGGCATTTTTCCTTATCAAAATCAAGTGTACATAAAGATGTGACAGAAAGGCTCAAAAAAACCTCTCCCTCTCTTGCGCGTGCTGTAAAAGAAGTTTTAGAAATAAATAAGTCAGAGCGCCATATTCGCGGAGGAATTGCAACCAAGAAAAAGTACTCTCTTTTAAAAGAGGCTAATTTAAAATCAAAATAGCAGCTATGCACATTATAAGAGTAAACACAGAGGCAACAAAAACCTTAATATTAAATTTATTCACTTTTTCACTTTTATTTTCAATAATTCCTGCAGTACGAAGAATACTTACGAAGGGCTTATAAATAAGCAATGTAAGAGCTGAATTTAAAAAGGTTTTAATAATATTAAACGGCAAAAACACCGGAAGCAACATTTTATCTATTTCCGTTCGCGCAACTTCCATATAAAGCGGTGTAACAAGATAGTTCCAGACAAGCATTGATGCAGTTGCGGCAATACTGCCCGTAATAAGCCCCGCAATTGCAGACTTTTGGGATTTGTTTGCTTTATAAATAGCAGATGCCACACAAGCAAAGCTGCAGCTTGAGATTACGTTCATAAAAAGGCCTATAACTCCTGTTTCGCTTATTGTAAAAAGCTCTAAAACAGAAACAACAAGGGAAATAATAAAGGCACTGAGTGGTCCGAAAATAAAGCCTGCGATTGAAATAACAACATCTTTTGGATCATATTTAAGAAATGAAATTACACTTATAGGCATAAGCTTTGCAAAAAATACTACTACATATGAAAGTGCGCAAAGCATTGCAATACAAGTGATTTTTTTTGTTTTACTCATAAAAAGTCTCCCCTTAATAAAAAACGAGCAGACCTATCTGGGGCTGCTCGTTTAACATTTTCTTTTATCATCCGGACTATACCGTCGGTTGCAGAATTTCACTGCATCAGCTTTGAAAATCAAAGGTCGTGGACTTTAACCACCGGTAAGGAATTTCACCTATCCCCAAAGAACATTATTTAGTTTTATTCGGCATTTTCTTTCTCGTCGGGAGTTGTCACAGTAAAGTTTTCTTTCTGATACTGTGCTTCTGCTGCCTTTTCAGCCTCCTCAACCTGCTTAAAGAAGTTATCTATAATAGTATCATCAATAGAAACCTTTTGTTTTTTCATCTTTTCTTCAATAAGCTCAATCACCTTATTCTGGAGAATTTGCGCTCTGTACGAATCATATTCCTCTGAATCTGTACTGATTTCGTATCTCTTAATAATGTGATATCCAAAATCAGATTTCACAGGTTCTTTGCTATATTTCCCGATTTTAAGATTTTTTGTAGCCTCTTCAAATTCAGGTACCATTTCACCCTCACCGAAAAGATAGTACTTTCCTTTTTCCATACCGGGGTCTTCATCATATTCTTCAATAAGAGCATCAAAGTCTTCTCCCTTATCAAGCTTTGATATAACCTCATTTGCTAATTTAAGAGCATCCTCTTCACTTCTTGCTGCCTTTGTTACATTACCTTGTTCATCGGTCTCTTCCTGTGTAGAAATGAGGATATGCTGAACTCTCCACTTACCTTCGTTTTCCTTAAGGTAATCTTTTTTAAGCTTCTTTTCGTCTACGTCTAAACCGCCGCCCTTAGAGGTAAGCTTTTCGAAGAGTGCATTGTAAACCTCGCACAAATTAAAATAATTTGTAAAAGCTTCATCCGTTGTATGAGCGCTTGTAAGGTATTCTTTATACCCCGTTTCATCACTATAAACTTGTTTTATAACATCATTTTTTTGTTTCTGGGCTAATTCTTTGAGCTTTGAGTTAAGCTTTATACCATTTTTCTTTGCTATATCAACAGTTGCATACATTTGCTTAAGCTGCTCCTTTGTTGTTTCGCGGATATAGTCAGAAATTGTTCTGCCCTCTTCAATCTCCATTTCTTCCCAGTTAGGATATTGAGCGTAGTTTTGTGCTATAGAATTATAAACAAGTGCGTAGATAAAGTTATAGTCTGCATGAGTGATTTTGTGCTTATCAATCGTACCCACTATTGTATCATTTAACAGTTTATCATCTATAGTTTCTGCAGTAATGCCACCCTTGTTTTTTGAGCAGCCGCCAAAAACTATCGATACAGAAAGCACAAGCGCCAATAATAATATCAAACTTTTTTTCATATGCTTACATTCCCTTCGTTTTAAATAGATACACGTATTATATATTATTATCCTTTGTTTTGCAACCCTTTTAATATTTTATTTACACTTTCTAACAGTTCTTTTTTGGAAAGATTTTTCTCGCGTAGTAAAATATACGCGTTTTCACCCGCGCCAAAAAGGATTTTCCCTTTATTTTTAGCTGCAAGGTTGGATATGTTTTCTGTTAATTCTTTTGTGAGAACATCAATTTTAAATATAATTCCGTTTTCTGTGTGACTGATTTCCTTAATTCCAACTATTTGCGCCAGAAGTCTTATCATCTGTATATCCAAAAGAGTATAGGTTTCCTTTGGAATTTCGCCGTAGCGGTCAATCAGCTCTTCCTCAAGAGTTATACGGTCCGATTCATCATTAATCTGGGCTATTTGCTTGTATGCCTCTACCCGAAGCGAAGATGACGGAATAAAGCTTTCGGGAATAAACGCGCTTACATTCAGGTCGATTAATGTTTCGGTCTTTTCCTTTTCTTTTGGAACACCAAGCACATCACCAATCGCATCGTTTAAAATTTCACAATACATTTCATATCCGACACTTAGCATAAAGCCGTGTTGCTCAGGGCCAAGCACATTTCCTGCACCGCGAATTTCAAGGTCGCGCATTGCAATTTTAAAGCCTGAGCCAAACTCTGTAAATTCCTTTATTGCACGGAGCCTTTTTTCAGCAACCTCATCTAACATTTTATTTTTTTTGTAAGTCAGATATGCATAGGCAAGCGTACTTGACCTTCCCACGCGCCCGCGCAGCTGATAAAGCTGACTTAAGCCGAGCGTATCTGCATTTTCAATAATTATTGTATTTACATTAGCTATGTCAAGCCCTGTTTCTATAATTGTAGTGCATACTAAAACATCCGCTTCTCCGTTTTGAACTTTCAACATTACTTCATCAAGCTCTGTTTCATTCATCCTGCCGTGTGCAACCAAAACACGCGCATCAGGAACAAGTGCACTTATTCTTTGAGCAACCTTGTAAATGGATTCAACCCTGTTATGAAGATAATAAATTTGTCCTCCGCGCGCAATTTCACGCTCTATCGCATTTTTTATAACTGATTCGTTGTACTCAAGAACATAAGTCTGTACGGGATAGCGGTCACTTGGCGGCTCTGTAAGCACGCTCATATCCCGAATACCTATCATTGCCATATGAAGTGTTCTTGGAATAGGCGTTGCAGAAAGTGTTAAAACATCTACATTCTTTTTAATCTCTTTGATTTTTTCCTTATGACTGACTCCAAATCGTTGCTCTTCATCAACTATCAAAAATCCAAGCTTTTTAAATATCACATTTTTAGATAAAAGCTTATGTGTGCCGATTACAATATCGCACTCACCGCTTTGAAGCATTTTAAGAGTTTTTTTCGTTTGTGAAGGCGTAGAAAACCTTGAAAGCATACGGACAGTTATCGGGAATTCCTTCATTCTTTCAAGGAAATTCTGATAGTGTTGTGACGCCAGAATTGTCGTAGGCACAAGATACGCCACCTGATACCCGTCCATCACCGCTTTAAAAGCACCGCGCATTGCAACCTCGGTTTTTCCATATCCAACGTCGCCGCAAAGAAGTCTGTCCATCGGCTTTTTGCTTTCCATATCTCTTTTCATTTCAAGGGTGCTTTGGAGCTGATCTTTCGTTTCCTCGTACGGGAATAAATCCTCAAATTTTTGTTGCCACGGGGTATCTTTTGAAAATTCAATTCCTTCAGATTTCTCTCTTTCTGCGTAAAGAAGAACAAGCTTTCTTGCCATTTCTTCTACAGACTGCCTGACTTTCCTTTTTGCATTTGCCCACTCGGGAGAGCCAAGGCGATTAAGCTTTACATTCTTTTCATCGGCACCTGTGTATTTACTCACTGCATCAAGCTGATTTACGGGAAGATACAAATTATCTTCTCCCCTGTATTTAAGCTTTATATAGTCTTTACTTATGTTATTTACCTTCATCCTCACAATGCCAAGGTATTTACCGATGCCATGAATTCTGTGCACAACAAAATCACCAACTTCAAGCTGGTTTAAGCTTTTTATTTTTGTAGTGTTTTTGTCTTTTTTTGAAGTACGTTTTTTCTTTTCATCAGAAAAAATTTCTTTATCACTTATAACAACAATTCCTTCAGTCGGATATTCAAAGCCTTTCGCTATTCTTCCTTCCAGGATGTTTACGCATTTTTCTAAAATATTTCCTTTTTCTAAAGAGATTGATTTAATGTCGTGTTCAGAAAACATAAGCTTTAGTTTTTCGCATCTCTTTTTATCTTTGGCAAGCACAATTATTCTGAAATTTTCATCAATCCATCTTTTTACATCATTTATTAAAAATTCTATATTTCCACTATATGAATTAATCCCTTTTGCTGTGATTGAAAGCTCTCTTTTAGGTTTGTAGTCAGGGGACTGGGTATTTATGGAGTTTAGACCAATACATCTTTTCTTCGTTAAGCTTTTAATAATTAAACTGTAATCATTTATATACTCGCAAACATCTTTCTCATTTTCAAGATGAGTTTTAATGTTTTCACTCATTTCCCACTCTATTGCCTTTGCAGCTTCGCTTACTCTTGACGGCTCATCTAAAAAAATCATATAGCTGTCATCAAGATAAGTAAG
This sequence comes from Clostridia bacterium, assembly GCA_045591265.1. GTDB lineage: Bacteria > Bacillota > Clostridia > UMGS1883 > UMGS1883 > UMGS1883. The sequence continues at coordinate 110,469 of JAZNSQ010000049.1, forward strand.
CATTGATGATTTTGCCTGCACATCTCTTACGGGGATAATTGTTGCTTCGCTTATTTTTTTTGTACTCAACTGCGAATCAGGGTCAAAGGATCTCATAGAGTCTATGTCATCACCAAAAAGCTCCATACGAACCGGCATATCACCGTCAGGCGAGAAAATATCTACTATACCACCGCGGATTGCAAACTGCCCGCGCAAATAAACAGTATCCACGCGGGAATATCCCATTGAGATAAGACTATCCGCAAGTTTCTCGGAATCAGTTGTTTTACCATCTTCAAACTTGATTTTTAAATTATTGTAACTATTTTTATCCACAACAAAATGCAGTAGTGACTCAATCGAAACTACTGCACTCATTCCCTCTGAAAGTCTATTAAGTGCTGCTGCACGGTCATTTTCCATTTCATGGTCAGATGCATCTATTTTATAAACAACAACCTCGTTTGGCGGAATGTTTACGCATCCTTCATCTAAAAAGCACGATAAATCACTACATAGCTTTTTGGCACTTATTTCGCTGTGTGTTACAACAAAAGCTTTTTTATTTAGTTTTGTACAAATCGTGCTTATTAAATGTGCTTTTTGGGAATCTATCGCACCGTTAACATTTATGGGCGACTTTGAACTTAAAGAAGAAATAATTTCATTAAATTCTTTTGATTTATCAAGTATACTGCTTAATATATTCATAAATCACAAAACCTTATTATTAAATCTGTTCATTGCAGAAGAAACCCCGTTTCTTATGATTTCTTCTATAATTAAATCAACGCTCTTTATGGCACTCGTGACGCTTCTGGCGTCTTCCTCACTAAAATGACCGAGAACGTGGTTTATTAAATCATGCTGTGCTTCACCGACTCCAAATCTTATTCTGGGGAAATTGTCACTCCCGAGTAAATATATGATGTTTTTCATACCGTTATGCCCGCCTGCACTTCCCGAAGGGCGGATTCTGACTTTCCCGGGTTCAATAGAAACATCATCGTAAATAACAATTATGTTTTCAGGTGGGATTTTATAAAACGAAGCTGCCTCACGCACACTTTCACCGCTTAAGTTCATAAAAGTCTGCGGCTTCATAATTATACATTTTTCCCCTGCAATAGTCGATTCACCATATATTGACTTAAATTTAATTTTAGATATTTTGCTATTAAGCTTTTGCGCAAGATAATCCACGGCAACAAAGCCTACGTTGTGCCTTGTTTTTTCATATTCCTTTCCTGGATTACCTAATCCGACAATAAGATACATTTTATTCACTCCGCAACAGGGCTGCATCGCAAATGCGGTGCAGCCCCATTATTTTTAATTATATGTAATATATTTATAAGAAATGCAAATAATTATACGAAAAGCGGACTAACGGAAATGTCCTCGTAAATACGTTCAATAGCTTCTGCAAAAATAGGAGCTACGCTGAGTATTTTTGTCTTTTCCATAATTTTTTCAGGCGGAAGCTCAATTGTATTAAGACATACAAGCTCTTTAATGGGGCTGTTTTCAAGGCGTTCAATTGCCGGACCGCTTAAAACGGGATGTGTACAGCAAGCGTAAACCTCTTTAGCACCTTTTTCCATAAGAGCTTCTGCACCGTGAACAATTGTGCCGGCGGTGTCAATCATATCATCAACTAAAATAACACGCTTGTCCTTAATCTCACCGATAATATTCATAACCTCACTTACGTTTGGCTTCGGACGGCGCTTGTCAATAATCGCAATCGGAACATTGAGCTTTTGCGCAAAGTTTCTTGCACGTGTAACACTGCCAAAGTCGGGTGAAACAACTACGATATCGTCAAGGCTATCCTTAAATTTTTCAAGATAGTAAGGAGCAAGAATCGGCACACCTAAAAGATGATCCACAGGAATATTGAAAAAGCCCTGAATCTGTGCTGCGTGAAGATCCATTGTAAGAACTCTGTCTGCACCTGCAGTTGTAATAAGGTCAGCTACAAGCTTTGCACTGATCGGATCTCTCGCTTTTGCTTTTCTGTCCTGACGCGCGTATCCAAAATAAGGCATAACAGCAGTTATTCTTCCTGCAGATGCACGTTTGCACGCATCAATCATAATAAGCATTTCCATAAGATTGTCATTAACGGGCGAGCTTGTTGACTGAACGATAAACACGTCACTTCCTCTAACCGTTTCCCCAATGTTTACAGAAATTTCACCGTCTGAAAAAAGCTTAACGTCAGACTCACCAAGAGTAAGATGTAAGTTTTCTGCGATTTCCTTCGCAAGCTTTGGATTTGAATTTGCTGCAAACAACTTGATGTTTTTTCCATGTGGTATCATTATTAGATTTCCTCCGTTAAAAATTTTATTATTTTAATAAATAATTTGCAAATTACAGGTGCGTCGCATACTATGATATTGATTATTCTTCAACGGGTTCGTTTTCGATAAATTCCTTGTACTTTTCAAGGATTGCGTTTTGAAGTGTTTCTCTCATTTCTGATGTGATTGGATGAACAATGTCACGGTAGGTACCGTCGGAAGCCTTTCTGCTTGGCATTGCGGCAAAGAGTTTATCCTGTCCTTCAATGATTTTGATGTCATGAACAACAAATGCATTATCAAATGTTACGGAAACAATTGCCTTCATTTTTCCTTCCTGAGAAATCTTTCTGATCTTAATATCTGTTGCAACCATATTTTTCCCTCCAAAAAATATTTTTTACTTTTTTCATTTTTTCTCTTGATTTTTCTCTATATAATGTATAATATCAAATTATGGAAGCTTTTTCAACAAAAAAATGAAATTTTTTTATTATAATACAAAATAAATAAGAGAGGTGACTTTCTTGGATAATTTTTCTCTTAAAAAAGGCATGCATATACACCTTATTGGTATAGGCGGAATAAGTATGTCAGGAATTGCACAGATGCTTAATGATGAAAATTATGTAATATCTGGTTCTGACAGAGCATCCTCGCCCATTACCGAAAGACTTGTTGATTTAGGCATAAAGGTATATGTAGGCCACAATGAAGAAAACATTTCAAGCGATATAGATTTAGTTGTTTACAGTGCAGCAATTTCACAGGATAATCCTGAAAGGATGCGTGCAAAAGAGCTTGGCATCCGCCAGATTGACAGAGCACAGATGCTTGGAATAATTATGAAAAACTATACTTGCCCCATAGCCGTAAGCGGAACGCACGGCAAGACAACAACGTCAGGAATGCTCACTCATATTTTTATTGAATGTGGCAAAAATCCGACTGTTACTGTCGGTGGGGAGCTTGATATTATCCGCGGAAATGTATATATCGGCGGAAAAGAATACTTTATTGCCGAGGCTTGCGAATACCATCAGAGCTTTTTGAAGTTCTTCCCAAAAATAACTGTTATAACAAATATCGAGGCGGACCACCTTGATTATTTCCGTGACCTTGACCATATTATTCAGACGTTTAGAGATCTTGCCCTTCTTACGCCGAAGGATGGCGCACTTATTGTAAACGGTGAAGATAAAAACATCAAAAAGGCAATCGAAGGAATTGACAGGGAAATTATCACCTTCGGATTGTGTGGAGATTTCAACTATACGATAGATAATCTTACCCACGACGGATTTAATCATTATAGCTTTAATGTACTTAAAAATGGGAAAGTTGTTGACGAAGTAAGACTTTCTGTGCCGGGTATTCATAATGTTTATGATGCTTTGGCGGCATATGCTGTTGCGGATTACTCAGGGATAGACGGAAATGACATCTGCGACTCACTTCATCATTTTGGTGGTACACACCGCAGATTTGAAACGCGCGGAATTATGGGCGGAATTATGGTTGTTGATGACTATGCTCATCACCCGACAGAAATAAAAGCAACACTTTCTGCCGCGCGTGAAATGAAGTATAATAATATCTGGTGTGTCTTCCAGCCGCATACCTACACAAGAACCAGAGCCTTTTTTGATGATTTTGTAGAGGTACTTACAAACAGTAATGCAAATATTATTATAACTGATATATACTCCGCCCGCGAGATTGATACAGGAATTGTTTCAGCGCAGGAGCTTGCAAGCAGTATCCCCAATGCTGTCTTTAAGAAAACATTTAAAGAATGTGCCGACTTTATAAAGCAACATGCAAAGCGTGGTGACATTGTAATTACAATGGGCGCGGGAGATGTTTATAAGATTGGCGATTTACTCTTAAGTGACGAAGAATAGAAAAAAGGATTGTAAAACAGTGTTTTACAATCCTTTTTTTGAATTTCCTATTATGTAAATTAAAGATGATACAATCAGCAAAACACCTAAAATGGAAATTATTAATGCCGAAATACCACTTAACTGTGTAGTTATGATAAATGCCGATGCATTAAATGCGATATGGTAAACAAATGCCATTTTAATGCTTTTTGAGTAATAGTAGATTATACCAAGTATTATTCCAAGAACAAAAGCAAATATAGATTGGAAAAGTGCCGCGTGGGCAATTCCAAAAATTAGTCCCTGCAAGATAATTGCTGCCCATGGGCGCATAAACGAAGAAAGCTCTCCAAAAACAATTCCTCTGAAAAGTATTTCTTCAAATATCGGGGCAACAACAATCATTAAAAATACGCCTATCAGAAGCTGATGCATTTTAAGACCGTTTGGAATAATTTCCTCAGCTTTTTCTATTGAGTTATTTAAAAGGGGTATTTTCTGAGAAATATAGTGGTACACATTCACCACAAATCGTGACCCAACCGCACAGCTTACCGCCATCAATGAAAGCACAGGCGGCGTTTTTTCATTTTTAATAACTTTATAAAGCGGTTTTTTTCTTACAAAACCTATTACAAGATAGATTGCAAGGGAAACTATGCACGCTATAACATTTAATGCAAAGCTTCCGCCTGCTAAAATTTCTGCAATTTCATTATTTGATTTAAATGGATAAACTGTATTTAAGTAAGCCAGATAAACTCCTGAAAGAAGTATGCTTATAAATATATATATTAAAACATACATCATGGAAAGCATAAGACCGGCTACTCTTTTTTTCTTATTTTGCAATTAAAATCCCAGCTCTCTAAGCAGTTCGGAAAGAGTTTCCGCACTTGTGTTTAGTCCTTCTTTTTCTGTTTCATTAAGAGGGGTTTCCAAAACCTTAACAATGCCGTTTCCGTCCACCACAGTTGGTACAGAAAGGCAAACATCACTTATTCCGTACTGATTTTCAAGAACACTCGAAATCGTGAGTACACATCTTTCATCATTAATTATTGCCGAAACAATTCGTTCCACCGCAAGTGCAATTGCATAATACGTTGCACCCTTTTTTTCAATTATTTCGTATGCGGCGCCTCTTACCTCATTAAGCATTCCGTCTAAAACTTCCTGATTTGAAAATTCCTCGTTGTCAAAATACTCTTCAAGCGAAAGACCGCCAATTTTAGTAGCGCTCCAAACTGCAATTTCAGAGTCGCCATGCTCACCAATAATGTAGGTGTGGATATTTCTTGCATCAATCTGTGTGCAGCCTGAAAGCATATATTTTAAGCGTGAGGTATCAAGCACTGTACCGCTTCCTATCACCCTTCTTACAGGCCATCCTGAAAGCTTATATGTGATATACGTCAGTACATCTACGGGATTACTTACAACAAGCAAAATAGGATAATCATGCGTATTCTTTTTGATATTATCTATTATATCTTTAAGAATCTGGGCATTTCTTCTTAAAAGGTCAATTCTCGTCTCACCCGGTCTTTGATTTGCGCCTGCAGTAATAATAATCATATCTGCATCTTTGCATTCAGAGTAATCGCTTGCCGTAACCTTAACAGCCTTTGTAAATGCCGCACCATGACTCATATCAAGCGCGTCACCCTCTGCTTTATCCTTATTGATATCAATAATACAAATATCAGAAAACAAACCGCTGTGCATAAGTGTATACGCACAGGTCGAGCCAACGTAGCCCGCACCAACTATAACAACTTTACCTCTATGCATTTAATCCTCCAAATTAAATAGAAACAATAATCCTCTTCGGGCATTTTTCTGCACACAGACCGCACTGCGTGCATTTTTCGTAATCTATTGATGCACAGTTATTTGTAACCGTGATTGCACCCGCAGGACAATTCTTTTCACATATTTTGCAGGCAATACATCCAAGTGAGCATTTTTCCTTAACTATCGCGCCCTTATCGCAGTTTTTACACTTTACAACGTACTTACTCTTTCTTGATACAATAGAGATAATATTTTTTGGACAAACTTCTGCACATTCACCGCATCCTCCACACTTGTCAGGATTAATGAAAGCAAGATTGTTTTCTATTGTAATCGCGTTATGACTGCAAACCTCTGCACAAGAGCCAAGACCAAGACATGCAAATTCGCACGCCTTATTTCCTCCTCCGGGAAGCTTTGCTGCTGCAATACAACTATTTTCACCAATATAGTTGTATTTATACTTAACATTTTCATTAGTGCCTGAGCAATGCACAACGGCACGCTTTTCGTCAACCTCTACAGAGTCGAGCCCCATAATTTTTGCAATTTTATCTGCGGCAGCCTGACCACCGGGACTGCAGGCGTTTATTTTAGCCCCGTCATTTACAATTGCAGTTGCATATGCACCGCAACCTGCAAACCCACAGCTTCCGCAATTTGCACCGGGAAGCGCTTCTGTTACGAGGGTTATTCTTTCATCTGTTTTTACGGCAAAAATTTTAGATGCAAAAGCTAAAAGAAGTCCTAAAACGAGTCCTAACGCACCCATTGCAATTGCCGGTATAATTATTGCATTCATACTTATCCCCCTTAAAATGACATTCCCTGAAATCCCAAAAATGCCATAGCAAGAAGCGAAGCACTGATAAGTGCAATCGGAAATCCTTCCAAAGCTTTGGGAATATCTGAATTTTCAAGGCGTTCTCTTACTCCTGCAAAGAGTACTATTGCAAGAAGAAAGCCTATTCCTGCGCTGAAGCCATTAATTATAGCCTCTATAAGAGTATAGCTTTCCGCCCCGGGATTTAACAAGGATGCAGAACGCACATTTAAAAGCGTAACGCCAAGCACGGCACAGTTTGTTGTAATAAGCGGAAGATATATTCCGAGTGCACTGTAAAGTGACGGAATAGACTTTTGCAAAAACATTTCAACGAACTGAACAAGAGCAGCAATAATAACAATAAATGCTATCGTCTGCATATATTCAATCTTAAGCGGAACGAGTATGTATGACTGACAAAGCCACGTCATTATAGAAGCAAGAGTCATAACAAAGGTAACCGCCATACCCATACCTAAAGCTGTATCTGTTTTTTTAGATACACCAAGGAAAGGACAAATACCGTAAAACTTAACCAAAACAAAGTTCTGAACAAATATTGCAGTAAGGGATATACTTATTAATGCACCCATTATTTATCCCCCTTTCTGCTCATAATAACATTTCTTATGCCAAGAATTAAACCAAGTGTTAAAAATCCGCCGGGAGGCAAAATCATAATTATTGCAGGTGAAGAAATTCCAAGCGGAATATCAAGAATTGTTCCGTTACCAAGTATTTCTCTGATAGCTGAAATTAGTGAGAGCGCAAGCGTAAAGCCAAGTCCCATTCCAAGTCCGTCTATAGCAGATTTCATAACTCCGTTTTTTGATGCAAACGCTTCAGCTCTCGCAAGAATGATGCAGTTTACAACGATAAGCGGAATGAAAAGACCAAGTGACTGACTAAGTGACGGAATGTATGCTTTAAGTATTAAATCTACTATCGTAACGAAAGTAGCTATGATAACAACATACGCCGCAATTCTTATCTTTTGAGGTATAAGCTTACGAAGAAGTGAGATTATCACGTTTGATAAAAGAAGTACAAATGTAACTGAAAGTCCCATTCCCACTCCATTTTTCAGAGATGTTGTAACAGCAAGTGTCGGGCACATTCCAAGAAGCTGAACAAAGGTGGGATTTTCATTAATAATACCGTTTTTAAATGTTTTAAGCATTTTATTTATCCCCCTTTACTTCCAAAACAATCTCTTTTGCTTCCTTTACGCCTTCTGTTACTGCACGGCTTGTAATTGTAGCACCTGTGATTGCTTTTACTTCATCATTATTTTCTGTACTTGTTTTAACAACTGTTAAATCAAGATTTTTTCCTTTAAACTGACCTTTAAAATCATCATTTGCAGCTTTTGCACCAAGGCCGGGCGTTTCACTGTGAGAAAGGATTTCTATTCCTGAAATGGTATCCTCGTTTGTAATACCTACCATCATTTCAATTTTATCTCCAAAGCCCTTTGGAGATACCTTTACGCAGTATCCTAAAGACTTGTCTTTCGAAAAAGCCTCATTTACTCCGTCTTTAATTTCTTTAAAGGAGTCAGCTTCCGGGAAGATTACATTCATCGCATCTTTATTTGCTTGATTTTGAGAAATTTCAATTTTTTCTTCTGTGATTGCATTTACTCCTGCAAGCAAAAATGCTGCAATAAGTGTTATAATACAAAGCATTCCTGAAAGGCGTATAAACTCTTTTTTCATTTTCATACTCCTTTCTTCAAAGCACCAAATGCTTTCGGCACTGTCCATTTATCAAGAAGCGGTGTAAGAATATTCATTAAAAGAATCGCGTATGTAACGCCTTCAGGGTAACCGCCCCATATTCTTATAACGGAAGTAAGCGCACCGCATCCTATACCAAAAATAATCTGTCCAAGCTTTGTTGTAGGCGTTGTAACGTAGTCTGTTGCCATAAAGATTGCACCAAACATTACACCACCTGATAAAATAGAGTTAATCGGATTTTCATTTATAACCGCACTTTTCCCGTCAATGAGAAAGGCCATAACAAGCACTGTTAAAAGATATGTAACGGGAATTCTTGGCGATATTACTCTTCTTATAAGAAGATATGCAAAACCGATTAAAATAGCTATAATACAAGTTTCTCCGATTGAACCCGCAATAGGAGTACCATCTGAAAATCTACCTAAAAGGTTTTCTACTATAGTGGGAGTGCTTCCCAAATACTCATTTGAAAGGGGTGTTGCACCTGTGAGAGCTTCGGGCGTCTTTTCAAAAACTCCCATTCTTCCATATACAAATGTTGTGAGCTGCACAGGGAACGATGCCAGCAAGAATGCACGCCCGATAAGTGCGGGATTAGCAAAGTTTTGCCCAAGCCCGCCAAAAAGCTGTTTTGTGATAACTATTGATATAAATGCACCGATTACAACTGCATAAAAAGGCACTGTAACAGGAAGGGTGAATGCTAGAAGCATACCCGTTACAACGGCACTTAAGTCTTTTACTGTAATTTTCTTATGCGCAATTTTTTCATATCCTGCCTCAAATATAACGCAGCTTAAGACAGAAACGAAAAGCACCATAAGTGCGCGCGGTCCGAAATAATAAACTCCTGCAAATGCTGCCGGCATAAGAGCAAGAATAACATCAAGCATAATATCTTCTATAGTGTTTTTAGCTCTTATATGCGGAGTTGAAGATACTGTCAATCTTTCCATTTTTTTACTCCTTTTACCTTTGTTTTTGAATTTCCATAACCTTATGTTTGCCTACTCTGATATTTTGAACAAGGTTCTTTTTAGCAGGACAAATATAACTGCAGCAGCCACATTCTATGCATGCTGTAATATTATATTTTTCGCAATTTTCAAAATCACCTTTTCTTGAGAAATTATTAAGCTCTGTAGGTAAAAGATTCATAGGGCAATGCTCAACACATTTACCGCAACGAATACACGGCCCTTCTTCAGGAATTTTCGCTTCCTTCTTTGTAAGGCAAAGGATGGAAGAGGTACTTTTTATAACAGGCACATCAAGTCTGAACTGAGAAATTCCCATCATCGGTCCTCCGATAATGATTTTTTCTGCTTCAGCTTTAAACTTGCCGTTCTGCTCAATCAGAAAATCAATCGGTGTGCCAATTTTTACGTAGTAGTTTACGGGGTTGTTTACAGGTGTTCCCGAAATAGTAACAATTCTTCTTGTAAGCGGATGACCATACATAAAGCGTCTTCCTATTGCACTGCAGGTATCGATATTTAATACGACAACGCCGACATCTGCGGGAAGCTTGCCAACAGGTACTTTTCTTTTTGTTACTGCGTAAATAAGCTGTTTTTCTCCGCCCTGCGGATATTTCTTTTTAAGTACATCGATTTTTATAGATTCATCTTTGCACTTTTCACGAAGAAGAGTGATTGCCTTTGGCTTATTCTCTTCTATTGCGATATGCCCCTCATTAAGACCAAATCTATACATAAGTACCTTTAAACCCATTATAAGTTCATTCGGAGTTTCAAGCATAACTCTGTAGTCACTTGTAAGATAAGGCTCACACTCTGAACCATTTATAATTATGGTATCAATTTTAGCTCCTTTCGGAGGGGTGAGCTTTACGTGTGTCGGAAATGCTGCTCCGCCCATACCAACAATACCTGCCTCGCGAATAATCGCGGGGATATCATCAGGCGCAATATCCTTGTAATTAATTGGCTTTACGCCTTCATCGAAGGTATTTGCATAGTCGTTTTCTATTATAATTGAATCTACAAGCGAACCGTTAGGAACTGGCCTTTTTTCAATAGCCTTAACAATGCCCGATACAGACGAATGAATCGGTGCACTTACAAAAGCCTCACTGTCTGCAATTTTAGTTCCTATTTTAACTTCATCCCCTACGCTTACGCAAGGTGTGCACGGCGCACCGATATGTTGCACCAGTGGGAAAATCAGTTCTTTCGGAACTTCTGCCATCTCAATTTTTTTTGAGCTTGTTTGTTTTTTGTTGTCATTAGGATGAACGCCACCCTTAAATGTCATTTTTCCAAACATTTCTGCCCCTCACTTTCTGTCCTTTATTTTAAGTACCTATTTGCATAGTAAGAAAGCTTTAGCTGTTTTTTATCAGCATATGCTTTTTTTACTGTTTCAACAATACCAGTATCCTCGCCTATCTTTTTTAAGTCTTTTTTTAAATTATCTATAACCTTTTCAACTTTACTGTCGCAATCTGACTGCACCTTTCTTACTTTAGAGGTATAGGTGGTAATAGTATTTGCCCTCGCTTCAATAGGACTCATTTCCTTCTTCTTTCCCTCATAATAATAAGCCGCTTCTGTTATAAGAGCTTCGCTCCTTGCTTCAAACGCCGTTTCAAGTGCATACAGCTGTGCAATATATTTGTTTATAATTTCATCTTTCGAGAGCTTTTCATCCTCTTTTATTTCAGGCTCTTCAAATTTGTCTTCCTTTTCATCATAGGTGGTTTCGCCATTATTTTTTTCGGCAAGTATATTTGAGTAAAGCTCACTCATTGTCAGCTTTCCCTCTTTTATAAGCTTAAGTTCATCCTCCGTTGGCTCACGGAGACCTTCATCCAGAAAATCATTTAAACTTCCGAAAAGAAGTGAATCAGCATCTTTTTTCCGTGCTTCAATTTCTTCATAGTTTTCATTTATTCCAAGCATGATGCTCTGAATATTTTCCCACTGCCACGCTACAACAGTTCCCATCAGAATTATAATAACAATCAGAACACCCAATAAAATTTTCAAGGCTTTTTTCATTTATATATCTCCTTCAAGCAATTCTATCGCATACTGTGCATTTGTTTTTGCAAGCACCCTTAAAGCATCTGAAGTTTCTTTAATCTCCTCTTTAATTTTATCAATGTTATCTATGCAGTTTAAAATAATTTTCACAAAATAGTCAGAGCTGAATTTTTCAAGCTCAACATAATTTTCCTGCTTCATATACTTCATAAAGCCTTTAACCTTCGGGTCATATACTATCCCGACCATTGGAATATTCATAACAGATGCAAAAATTAGCATATGAAGCCTCATCCCGCAGGCAATTGTGCTTTTGCCAATTAAGTAGAGCATTTCCTCCACCGAAAGCTCTTTTTCAATAACCGTTGCTTTATTCTTCATATTGGCAAGAACTCTTTTTGAAATAGATAAATCGCATTCCTTCTGCATCGGCATCAAAACGGGATAATACCCCTTTTTACACAATACATCAAGGGCATTTGCCATTTCTGTTTCAAAATTTTCCTTATTCTTTGCCCATTCCCTTACCGAAACGACTATTATTTTTTTATCTTCGGGGATGTTTAGTTCTGTAAATACTTTTTTATTATCTGCACATTTTAAGTTAAACGCCGGATCTGCCGTAATTTTAATCTGCGGACCTTGGATGTTACAATTTTTTATTTCGATTAAAGAGTCAGTTTCTCTTAGGGTTATAAGCTCAACCCCATCTAGCACCTTTTTTACAATTTTTCTGTTTGATTCTTTAATCGGGCCCATTCCGTTTGCATAAAGCATAACTTTTGTATTAAACATCTTGGCAATTTTTATAATTAACAGATAATACAAAAGACTTTTTGTGCTTGTTGCATCCTGAATAAGTGTTCCGCCGCCTGAAATAAGAAGCTTTGCCCTTTTTATTTCCTTTATATAAGAAAACAGATTATAACGGTTAATTGTTTTTATGTTATAGGATTTATTTGTGCTTTTTTTGTCGGCAGAAAGTGCAGTTATTGTAATACGCGGATTAATGCTTCTTAAATCCTCTACTATACTTTTAAGAAGCGCCTCATCTCCACTGTTTCCCAATCCGTAATATCCGCTTATCACAATGTCTGACATCTTTTCACCTTCTTACCTTATATAATACCTAAATGCTCAAGCACAATTTTTATTCCTATGCATATAAGAATTATTCCGCCTATTCTTCCTGCGTAGTTTTTAAACGCACCGCCAATTTTTTTGCCGAATATTCCGCCTATATACGAAAATACAAATGCAACCACACCTATAATGAGTGAGTTTAAAAGTATATTTTCCGTACCTGCAACTGCAAAGCTGATGCCTACTGCCAAAGCGTCTATACTTGTTGCGATTGCCTGCGTTATAAGCCTCGGCACGGTAAGATAATTCTCTGCCGTATTTTCCACCGCCTCAGCACATTCTTCTTTAAAGCTTTCTGAAATCATATTAAGACCGATAACTGCCAGAAGTCCAAATGCAACCCAGTGGTCAAACGTTTTAATAAGCCCCTCAAATCCACTGCCGAGCATAAACCCCAAAATCGGCATTACAAACTGAAATGCACCAAAGTAAAATGCTGTTTTAACCGCGTTTTTAGCTTTAAAATCCTTTATTGCTATTCCGTTTGTTACGGATACGGCAAATGCGTCAACTGCAAGACTGATTGCAATAAGAAAAACTGATAAAAATCCCATATTAACCTTCTATTTCTACTTTAAGGAATGATTTTTTACCCTTTTTGATTATTATTTTATTATCTTTAAAAAGCTCTTTTGTTACAACAAAATCTACTGCGGTTATCTTTTCACCGTCAATAGTGATACCGCCTTGCATAACGAGTCTTCTTCCCTCGCCTTTTGACGGAACAAGTCCTACCTTATGTAACAAATCAAGTACACCGATTCCGTTTTCGATATCTTCATTTGTAATTGCAAAAGAGGGCATATTTGAGTCATCAGCACCGCCTGCAAAAACTGCTCTTGCTGCAGTTTGCGCCTTTTGTGCTTCTTCCTCACCGTGAACAAGCATAGTAAGCTCATATGCAAGTCTTTCTTTTACGGGATTAAGCTGACTTCCCTCAAGCTTTTCATATTCGCGGATTTCATCCATCGGAATAAATGTAAGAAGACGAAGGCACTTACAAACGTCACCGTCATCAACATTTCTCCAATACTGATAAAATTCATAGGGAGAAGTCTTTTCAGCAGAAAGCCATACAGCGCCATTTGCAGTTTTACCCATCTTTTTACCCTCACTGTTTGTAAGAAGAGTAAATGTCATACCGTAAACCTGCTTTTGGTCTTTACGTCTGCAAAGGTTAAGTCCGCCTAAGATATTACTCCACTGGTCGTCTCCACCAAGCTCTATCTTACAGTCATACTTACGGCTGAGCATAAGGAAGTCATAGCTCTGCATAAGCATATAGTTAAATTCAAGGAAGGACAATCCCTTTTCAAGTCTCTGCTTAAAGCATTCAGCCTGAAGCATCTGATTAACTGAAAAGCATGAGCCGATATCTCTTATAAATTCAACATAATTAAGGTCCAAAAGCCAGTCGGCATTATTCACCATAATTGCCTTGCCATCAGAAAAATCAACAATTCTTGAAAGCTGTTCTTTAAATCTTTCACAGTTATAGTCAATTGTTTCCTTCGTCATCATCTGGCGCATATCAGTTCTTCCCGAGGGGTCACCAATATGACCTGTACCACCGCCGACAAGTGCAATCGGGCGGTGTCCATGATTTTGCATATGACGCATTACAATCATCTGCAAGAAATGTCCAACGTGCAAACTGTCTGCCGTTGGGTCAAAACCTATATAGAAAGTAACCTTCTCTTTTCCAAGAAGCTCCCTTATTTCTTCTTCGTGTGTTGTTTGTGCTAAAAGACCTCTCTCTTTTAAAACGTCAAAAACGTTTTCCATAGTATCAATCCCTTCAAAAAATCTCATTTTATTATACCATCTCAAAGGGTAATTTTTCAAGCCTTTTTTACAAATAAATAATATATTTCCTTTTTTGTTATAAATTACATAAAAGACATTGAAAAGATGTGTCGAACAAGTAAGTGAGGAGAGTGATTTAATGAATAAGAAAAAAATAGTTTCAACGATTTTGTTGCTTTCGCTAATTCCCAATTCAGCGTATGGAGCAAAATACACTGTGCAAAAAGGAGATACCTACTGGCTTATCTCTCAGAAATTCAACACCACGCTAAAGGAGGTGCTTAAAGATAACAATAAAACAGATAAGTCTCCATTATATGTCGGCGACATTTTAAATATTAACTCATCTACATACACAGCGTCCAAAGGAGATACGTATTACTTAATCGCAAAAAAATGTAACGTAAGCTTAGATGAGCTTTTAAATTTAAATGGCAAAACAGCCTCTTCCCCCTTATATGTCGGGGATAAGATTAAAATTCCCACAGAGAAGAAAACATATACAGCCCAAAAAGGAGATACCTTTTGGCTTATCTCTCAAAAATTCGGAGTAAAACTTGATGACCTTTTAAAAGCGAACAACAAAACTGCATCAAGCGTTCTTAATATAGGTGACGTTTTAATTATTCCCGAAAGTCAGGCGGGTAACGAAAGCACAAATAAAAATTATGTGACCTACGGAACCTATAAGGTAAAGAAAAATGACACACTCTGGTCTGTTGCGATAGAATGCAAAATTCCGCTTGATGAACTGCTTCAGGCAAACAATCTCACACAAAATAGTTACATATATGAAGGGATGCTTCTTACATACCCTATTTACCATATTGCTATAAAAGACACACCGTCAGAAAATCATGGTGAGCTGCTTGACTGGTTTAGCGAAGCGCAATACGTAATCCCCATAAATACTGATTTTACAATCGTTGACTTCGAAACTAAAAAAAGCTTTAAAGCAAGGCGTACAGTTGGAAGCGGGCACGCAGATTGTGAGCCTCTTACTGCAAATGATACCGCAATTATGAAGGAAATCTGGGGCGGAAATTTCAACTGGAATAAAAGAAGTATACTCGTTATTTCGCAAGGAAGAAAGCTTGCTGCAAGTATGTCAGGAATGCTTCATGCAGGAAACGAAGGTGCCCCTGGCGGAGAATGGACAAGCTGGAGAAGTGATAACTATGGCGCAGGTACTAACTACGACTATGTAAAAGGTAACAATGCGCATGGACACTTTGATTTGTATTTTTACAATTCCATTGGTCATAAAAACGGAGTTATAAACGAAGGTCATCAGTCAAATATCAGGAAAAGCGCAGGAAAATAAGAAATATCTGAAAATAGGAAAAAATCTCAATTTTTTCCTATTTTTTTATTGACATAACATAAAACTTATGCTATTATTTTATTGTATTACCGTGTTACCGCGCTAAAGCGTTATTTTATTCAGGGGTGATTATTATGAAAAAAACCAAAGATACACTTGTAAGCCAGATTCAAAACATATATAAACAGTTTGGCTACTCACAATTTAAAATGAATAAATTTGAAGAATATGATGTGTATGTAAATAACAAAGACTTTCTTAAAAGTGACAAGGTTATAACATTTACAGACACAAACGGAAAGCTCCTTGCCTTAAAGCCTGACGTTACAATTTCTATTATAAGAAACTTTGACGAGTCAAAGGCTATCTCTAAAACGTTTTACACCGAAAACGTTTATCGTATATCTGATGGCACAAACTCATTTAAAGAGATTATGCAGTCAGGACTTGAGTGTATCGGGGATATTGACGAATATTCAATTTCAGAGGTTATAATTTTAGCGGCAAAGAGTCTTGAATGTATAGACGAAAACTATATGCTTGATATCTCGCATATGGGACTTATCTCTTCCCTGCTTAATTTCCTTAATATAAGCGGAAGCGGGGCACAGAAAATATTAACTGCTATTGGCGAAAAGAACCTTCCTGAACTATCAATTTTATGTAAGGAATATAATCTTGACCCTGACAGCACAAATCTTTTAAAACAGCTTGTAACTACCTACGGACCTATCCAAAAGGTGTGTGATAGCCTTTCCGCCTTTTGTGTAAATGATGAAACAAAAGCTTTTGTAAATGAGCTTATAACCATAAAAGACCTTTTAGAAAGCATTAATCTTTCTGACAAGGTGCAAATCGACTTTTCTGTTGTAAATGATATGAACTACTATAACGGAATTGTATTTAAAGGTTATATTTCAAGCGTTCCCGCGGGCATATTAAGCGGCGGTCAGTATGACAGACTTGTTCGTAAGATTGGCAAAAATGCAAAAGGACTCGGTTTTGCAATATATCTTGACATGCTTGAGGTATTGTTTAAGGAAGATAAAGAATACGATGCAGACGTATGCCTTTTATACAATAAAACAACTTTACCGAAAGACGTTTTGTGCAAGATGAACGAAATTATAAACTCTGGAAAATCAGTACTTGCAATAAATTCAGAAAGTAGTAAAATATATTGTAAGGAAAAAATCAGTCTATAAAGGAGGCGGGATAAATTGAGCGCTGTAAATATCGCTCTTCCAAAAGGAAGACTTGGTGAAAAAGTATATAATATGCTTAAAATGGCGGGATTTGCCTGCCCCGAAATAAGCAAAGACGACAGAAGGCTTATATTTGAAAGTGAAGACGGACTTTTAAGATACTTCTGGGTAAAGCCGTCTGACGTTCCAATTTATGTTGAGCATGGTGCTGCAGACATCGGTATTGCCGGAAAAGATATTTTGCTTGAGCATAATCCTGATGTCTATGAACTCCTTGACTTAGGAATCGGAAAATGCCGTATGGCAGTTGCCTCAAAGGTAGGTTTTCGCGATAAGCCTGACAGGACACTTCGCGTTGCAACAAAGTTTCCAAACATTGCAAGTAACTACTACGAAAAAAAGAGCCGTGATATTACCATTATAAAGCTAAACGGTTCGATAGAGCTTGCTCCAATTCTTGACTTGTCAGACGTAATTGTGGATATAGTTGAAACAGGTACAACGCTTAAGGAAAATAATCTTGAGCCGACTGAAACCGTTGTCCCGATATCAGCAAGGCTTATTTCCAACAAAGCAAGCTTTAAATTCAAGCACAAAGAAATACAAAAAGTATATGAGGCTCTTTCCTCTCAATGCGAAAAAGGTGAAACAAATGATTAAAATTTATGAGTATTCCGATATTACGAAAGACGATATTTTTGCCCGCACAGAAAACCAAATGAACGTAGGCGAAATTGTATCTGATATTATTGAAGACGTTAAAGAAAACGGCGATGAAGCGCTTTTTCGCTACTCGAAAAAGTTTGACAATGCAGACCTTGACTCCCTCGAGGTTACAAAGGAAGAAATACTTTCAGCATACGAAAACGCCGATAAGAAAATGATTGAAATTCTTCGTGAGGCAAAGGAAAACATTGAATATTTCCACCGCCATCAGATAAGAAAAAGCTTTATCGCAAACGATAAAAAAGGCGTTGTTATGGGGCAAAAAATTATTCCTATAGAAAAAGTTGGGTTATATGTCCCAGGCGGCACGGCAGCCTACCCCTCTTCTGTTTTAATGAACGCTATCCCTGCAAAGCTTGCAGGCGTAAAAGAAATTATAATGGTTACTCCCCCAACTAACGGACAGGTTAACCCCAATATTCTTGTAGCAGCCTATATTGCAGGCGTTGACAGAATATTTAAAATCGGCGGTGCGCAAGCAGTAGCCGCACTTACTTATTCAACCCAAAGTGTTCCCAAAGTTGACAAAATTGTCGGTCCCGGAAATGCCTTTGTCGCAGAGGCAAAGCGTCAGGTCTTCGGGCGCGTTGCTATTGATATGATAGCAGGCCCGAGCGAGATTTTGGTAATTGCAGATGAAACAAATAACCCCGCACATATTGCGGCAGACCTTCTTTCACAGGCTGAACACGATAAAAACGCAAGCGCAGTTTTAGTAACCGACTCTCTTCCCTTTGCAAAGCTTGTGTCGGAAGAAATTGAAAAACAGCTATATCTTCTTCCAAGAAAGGAAATTGCAAAAACCTCAATAGATAACAACGGCAAAATTATAGTTGTTAATTCAATTGATGAAGCCATAAATATTTCAAACGAAATTGCTCCCGAGCATCTGGAGCTTTGCGTAGACAACCCCTTTGATTATCTTGACAGTATTTACCACGCCGGCTCAATCTTTTTAGGCAAAAACTGTCCCGAAGCGCTTGGCGACTATATGGCAGGGCCTAACCATACTCTTCCCACCAGCGGAACGGCAAGGTTTTCAAGCCCCCTTTCTGTTGATGACTTTGTAAAAAAGACTCAATATACATATTTTACAAAGGATGCCTTCGGAGAAATTGCTGACAAGGTTTCATACTTTGCAGAAACGGAAGGGCTCTCCGCTCACGCAAGGAGCGCTTCTATCAGAAAGGAAAACCGAGATGAGTAAGTTCCTAAACGAAAAATACGCAGATTTGGTTTCATATACTCCAGGTGAACAGCCGACAGATATGAAATACATTAAGCTTAACACAAATGAATCCCCCTACCCCCCGTCTAAAGAAACACTTAAAGCACTTTCAAAAAAGGAAAGTTCAAAACTGAATCTCTACCCCGATCCGACCTGCAATACCCTTAAGGATGCTGTTGCAAATCGCTATGGTGTTAAAAGGGAAAATATTTTTGTAAGCAACGGTTCAGACGATATCTTAAACTTTTCCTTTATGGCTTTTGCGGGCGGAAGTAAAAAAGCCATTTTCCCTGAAATATCCTATGGCTTTTATGAGGTTTTTTGCAAGCTCCACAATGTTGAATTTGAAAAAATTCCGCTTGAGGGTGATTTTACGATAGACACTAGTCACTACTTAAACGACAATTCAATGGTTGTTATTGCAAATCCCAATGCACCCACCGGACTATTGTTATCTTTAGAAGATATTGAAAAAATTGCAAAGTCTAACCCCTTAAACGTGGTTTTAATCGATGAGGCGTATATTGACTTTGGTGGAATGAGTGCGGCGGGACTTACAAGGAAATATAAAAACCTTCTTGTTGTTCAGACTTTTTCAAAGTCACGCTCCCTTGCAGGTGCAAGAATTGGCTTTGCAATCGGTGATAAGGAGCTTATAGATGACCTTGAAAAGATAAAGTATTCGACTAACCCTTACAGTATTAACCGCTTAAGCCTTCTTGCAGGTGTAAGTGCGATAAAATCTGACGACTACTATAAGGCTAACTGCAAAAAAATTATAAAAACACGCGAATATACAAAAAAAGAACTTGAAAAGCTTGGTTTTTGTGTTACAGATTCCTATGCAAACTTCCTATTTGCAAAAAAAGAAGGTCTTGACGGAGAAGTTTTTTACAAAAAGCTGCGTGAAAAAGGCGTTCTTGTCCGTCATTTTGGCACAGAAAAAATTAAGGACTTTAACAGAATTACGATAGGGACAGACAAGCAAATGAAAAAATTTATAGAAATAGTTAAAGAAATTCTATAAGATTGGAGATTATTATGAGAACAGCCAATATTAAAAGAAAAACAAACGAAACTGATATTACTCTTTCTTTAAATCTTGACGGAAACGGGAAAAATGAAATAAACACGGGCTGTGGTTTTTTAGACCACTGCCTTACGCTTTTTTCAAACCACAGTGGATTTGATTTAACAGTCAAATGCACGGGTGATACATTTATTGATGACCACCACACCGTTGAAGATGTTGCCATATGCCTTGGTGAAGCATTTAAAGAAGCAATTGGTGATAAAAGCGGGATAAAGCGCTACGGAAGCATTATTCTTCCTATGGATGAAGCGCTTATTCTCTCTTCGGTAGATATTTCGGGAAGGGGACTTCTTTCCTATTCTCTTGATATCCCCGCACCAAAGGTAGGAAGCTTTGATACGGAGCTTACAAAAGAGTTTTATCTTGCATTTACAAGGAAAGCCGATATAACACTTCACATAAAGCAGTTCTCAGGCGAAAACTCACACCACATTATTGAGGGTAGCTTTAAGGCACTTGGAAGGGCGCTTAAGGAAGCCGTTTTTATTGATGCTTCTTTAAATGGAAAGGTGCCGTCAAGCAAGGGAGTTCTGTAAGATGATAGCAATTATAGATTATGGTTGCGGAAATTTATTTTCGCTTAAAAGTTCACTTAATTTGCTTGGAATAAAAAGCATTGTAACAAGTGATTTTGAAGAAATAAAAAAGGCAGATAAGATTATTCTCCCTGGCGTAGGTGCGTTTGGCGATGCAATAGAGAGTCTTCGCAAAACGGGTCTTGATAAGCTGATTTTAGATGAAGCTAAAAAAGGTAAACCTATCCTTGGAATATGCCTTGGGATGCAGCTTTTATTTGAAAAAAGCTTTGAGTATGGCAAGCATAGCGGACTTGGACTTATTGAAGGAAAAATCATTTCAATTAAGGAAGTTTCTTCTTTAAAGATTCCGCATATCGGCTGGAATGCCCTTAATTTTAAAGGAGAAAAAAGTCCGATATTTAAGTATTTAAATGAGGGTGACTGTGTTTACTTTGTCCACTCTTTCTTTGGCGCTGATTGTGAGAAGTACACAACGGCAACTACCGAATATCAAAATCCAATTACCGCTTCAGTGCAAAATAAAAACGTATTCGGGTGCCAGTTCCACCCTGAAAAAAGCGGTCAGATCGGGCTTAAGATTCTAAAAGCCTTCGATGAATATGAAACGGAGGAAGTTTAACTAAATGATAATACTACCCGCAATTGATTTATATGAAAAAAAGTGTGTAAGACTCCTTAAAGGTAACTACAATGATATGGTAGTTTATAGCGAGCATCCCGAACAAATTGCCGAGGATTTTTCCCGAAGTGGCGCAACAAATATCCATATAGTTGACCTTGAGGGTGCAAAAAGCGGTACAACGCCTAATATAGATGTTGTTAAAAGCATAATAAAATCCACCGACTTAAAGGCAGAAATCGGCGGAGGTATCCGTTCATTAAAGGTTATTGATTCTTATGTAAATGCAGGGGCAAGCCGTGTTATTTTAGGTACGGCTGCCACGGAAAACCTTGATTTTGTAAAAGATGCAGTAAAAAACTACGGTGAAAAGATTGCAGTTTCAATAGATATCCGTGACGGCTTCGTGGCAATAAAAGGCTGGACTGAAAAATCAAAATATACTTATGATGATTTTTGCCTTCTTATGCAGGATGCAGGCGTCTCCACCATGATATGCACCGACATTTCAAAGGATGGCGCAATGCAGGGCACAAATGTTTCGCTTTATAAAGAGCTTTCCGAAAAATTTGATATGAATATTATTGCATCGGGCGGCGTTACAAGCATTGAGGATATTAAAAAGCTTTCAAGCCTTAATATTTACGGCGCAATTATAGGAAAAGCGTACTACACCGGTGCAATTAAAATAGATGAGGCAGTTTCACTTGCCGAGAAAGGCGTGGCATTATGATAACAAAAAGAATTATTCCCTGCCTTGATGTTCGGAATGGAAGAGTTGTAAAGGGTGTAAACTTTACACACCTTTCCGATATATCCTCCCCCGTTGAACTTGGGAAATATTATAGCGACTGCGGTGCAGATGAACTTGTTTTTTATGACATAACCGCCTCGTCTGACGGAAGAAAACTCTTTACCGATATTTTAAAAGAAGTAGCGTCAAATATATTTATCCCGCTTACAGTTGGCGGAGGAATTACCTCAATAGAAGATTTTGACAGGGTTCTTAACTGCGGTGCAGATAAGGTCAGTGTAAACTCAGGTGCAATCAAAAACCCCAATCTTATAAGTGAGGCTGCAAAGAAATACGGTGACCAGTGTGTTGTTATAAGTGCCGATATAAAGCGTGTAGACGGTGTTTTCAGAGTTTTTTCCAAAGGCGGAAGAGAAAACACAGGTATGGAAGCAATAGAGTGGATAAAGCATTGTGTAAATCTTGGTGCGGGAGAAGTTGTTGTTAATTCAATAGATACAGACGGTGTAAAAAAAGGCTTTGACATAGAAATGCTTGACAAGGTGCTTAATGCCGTAAATGTCCCCGTAATCGCATCAGGCGGAGCGGGAAGCATAAATGACTTTCTGTCGCTTTTTAAAGAGCTTCCCGATATAGATGCAGGACTTGCCGCATCAATTTTTCATTACGGCGAGGTAAAAATAAACGATTTAAAGAAAATTTTACACGAAAATAATATAAACGTAAGACTCATGGAGGAATAAAAATGGTAGACATATCAAAACTTAAATTCGATTCAAAGGGACTTATCCCCGCTATAGTAGTTGATGCAGAAAGCAAAAAAGTGCTGACGCTTGCGTATATGAATGAGGAAAGCCTTAAGATTTCTTTAGAAAAAAAGCTCTGTTGTTTTTACAGCAGGTCAAGAAAAAAGCTCTGGCTTAAGGGCGAGCAATCAGGAAATTTCCAGCATATTAAAAGCATTACTGCCGATTGTGACAACGATGCACTTATAGTTAAGGTAGTAAAAGACGGCCCTGCATGCCATACTGGGCGTGACTCCTGCTTTAATAACACTATTTATCAGGACGAGGACTTTAATCCATTTTCTCTTGACTCACTTATGGCAATGCTCATTGGCAGAAAAGAATTTAAAAAAGAAGGGTCCTATACTTCATACCTTTTCCAGAAAGGAATAGATAAAATCCTCAAAAAAATTGGCGAAGAGTCTACAGAAGTTATAATTGCAAGCAAGGCAAACGATAAAAAGGAAACTATCTATGAAATTGCAGATTTGGCGTATCACGTGATGGTTATGATGGTCGAAATGGGAATTACCCTTGATGATGTTAAAAAGGAGCTTGCTTCAAGGCACATTATAGATAAAAAAATCAAGCAGGAGAAAATGACAAAATGAAACCAAGGTCAAATTTTCACACACATACAACCTATTGTGACGGAAATAGCACGCCTGAAGAAATAGTTATTGAGGCTATAAATAAAGGCTTTAGCGAAATTGGTTTTTCTTCTCACTCCCATACCCCTTTTGACTTAAGTTATGCAATGAGTCAAGAAGGAACTAAAAAGTATGTTTCAGAAATAAACACCTTAAAAGAAAAGTATAAGGATAAAATTAAAATATATCTTGGAATTGAGCAAGACTACTATTCCGACATAAAAAAAGATGATTTTGACTACATAATCGGCTCTGTTCATTACATAAAAAAGGGTGACGAATACATTGATATTGATTCTTCAATAGATGACCTCATTTCTAATATAAACAGGCTCTGGAACGGTGATGTTTATGCCTTTATTGAAGACTACTATACTCTTTTAAGTGACATTGTTAATAAAACCGATTGTGATATAATAGGTCACTTTGATATTGTAAGAAAATTTAACGATGTAGCTCCTTTTTTTGACGAAGGTAACCCCAGATACATTTTAGCATCACAAAAAGCCTTAAAGGCACTTTTAAAGTCAAAAAAAGTTTTTGAAATTAACACTGGCATCATTAGTCGCGGATATTCAAAAAATCCCTACCCGTCAGAGAAAATGCTCAAGCTTTTAAATGGTGAAAACATAGTTATTTCTTCCGATTCTCACGACAAAAGCACGCTTGACTTTTACTTTGAAGAAGCCACTCTTTTAGCAGAAAAATACAATCTAAATATTCTAAGCAAGTTAAAAGAAATCAAATCATTATGATTTGATTTCTTTTTTTAGACTAAACCCGTAATCGAGCAGCTTTGTATGGTCATCCCAGTCGTTCGGGGCATTAAGTGTAACGCAGATAAGACTCGTCTTCCCTCTTTTTGCGCTCGTGACTAGGCACCTTCCGCTCGCCTTTACATAGCCCGTTTTAACGCCGTTACACCCCTCATACCGCCAAAGCATTTTATTGTGATTAGTCAGCGCTCTGTCCCAACTTTCTCCTTCATTTGGAATTGTTTTAGTTTTTGTTGAAACAATCTTTTTTAACTTTTTATTCTTCATTGCTACCTTTGTAATAAGTGCCAAATCGTATGCAGTTGTAAAATGCCCTTCCGCGTGAAGACCATTCGGGTTTTTAAAGCTCGTATTTTTAGCACCGATTTCCTTTGCCCGCTTATTCATAAGTAGCGAAAAGGCATCAACACTTCCCGCTAAAAACTCTGCGATTGCAACGGCAGCATCATTTCCACTTTTTAGCATAAGCCCGTATGTAAGATTCTCCAGCGTCTGCTTCTCCCCTATTTTTAGCCATAAGGAAGACCCCTCCGTACCTGCTGCCACAGGGCTTATCGTAACCTTTTTATTCATTTTTTTACTTTCACACGCAATTAGTGCCGTCATTATTTTCGTTGTACTTGCCATCGGAAGTCTCTGATATGCATTTTTTTCATACAAGATTTTTCCGTTTGATGCATCTATAAGCACCGCACTTTGAGCAGATATATTTACCGCCAAAGTACTATGCGCAGAAAACAAAAACAAAAGAAATACAATAAAAAACTTTTTCATAAAAAAACCCCTCTCTCTCAACTTATTTTGAGAAAGAGGGATTTATTCTTTATTCTTATTTTACGTACTTTTTAATGCCTTCTGAAGCATCCTCTGGCTTCATGCTGAGAATAATCTGAATTTCAGCGCCACTTGCTTCTGCAACTTTGTTAATTCTGTCAAGGAAGCCTTCAAATTCCTCAATACTGTCATCAACAATCTTTGTAATACTGTCTATAAAGATATGCGCAATGTCATAATTCTGTGAGAGAATACCGCTTACAAAGCCGTAGAACTCTTTATAACTTGAAATACCATATTCTTCAGTATCAACAAGTCTAACATCGTGTGAAAGGTCAAGCAAATGTCTCTTTCCCTTATTAATGAAAACCACGCTGCCGGTAGCTGACTTAACTGCATTATGTACAGCATCTATAAGCTTCGCTGTCTTGCCTGTGCCCTTTTCACCAATAATAACATTTAACATAGTAAAACCCCCTGTTTTTAAATTTCCGGAATACACATTATTCCAAGATAAGAAATCTGCATTTCTTATGTTACCTATATTATACAATAAATTACAATCATTGGCAAGCAGTTTTTCTTAAATAAATTATATTTTTTTAAGAAAAAGCGGCGAATTAAATAATTCGCCGCTTTTAAGCTTACTGATAAATTGTCCAGTCTATATTTGCCTTTAACTGTGTCCATTTTTCTGTACCATCTTCAAGACGTACGCTGTCAAAATTATGTGAATTTGAAGCTTCAATTACGTCTGCATAGTACCACTCATTAACGTCACAGTCAGGATATGTCACAGCGCCCTTGAGAATATTTTCAACTCTTACGCTGCGTCCAAGCATACGGTTAACAATTGCAACAGCCTCTGAACGAACAATGTAGTTATCAGGTCTGTAAGTGTTATCCTCGTAACCATTTATCCAATTCTTGCTTGCAATTGCATCAATTGATTTTTCTGCCCAGTGACCTGAAATATCAGTAAATTCAGCCTTTGTATCATTTACAATGCTGTAGAACTTCTTAACAATTGTTGCAAATTCAGCACGTGTAATCTTGCCTTCAGGCTTGAATGTTCCGTCAGGATATCCTGTAAGAATTCCGGCATTTGCAAGTGTTCCTATAGCAGAAGCAGACCAAAGTGTGCTGTCAACATCAGAATAATTTGTAACCTTTGTGTAGAATCTGTCGCGCGCCTCTTCTGTAAGAAGTCTGAAGAATATTGCAGCCGCTTCGCCACGTGTGATATTCTTTCTCGGGTTGAAGTTTCCAAGGTCATCACCAATGATATAAGCATAGTGGTTGCTTGAATCTACAATTCTGATATAAGTAGCTTCAATCTTAATATTCTTGTCTGCCTTAATAACAATCTTGCCTTCAACACCGTCGCGTTCAAAATCAACGACATTACCGTTAACGATAATCTTGTCGATAATAAATCCATCTTCAGGAACGAATGTATATTCTACCTCATCACCCTTATTAGCAACGCCGGGGCCGTAGATTGTACCATTTTCGTCCTTATCCTTTTCGATGTAAACAACATCACTGCCTGATGAAGGTCTGTTGTTTGAAGGATTAGTATTCTTAACTGTAATCGGATAGCTTTCGATGTAAGTATCAACACCAAAGCCGGTACCGTTTGAACGGTAAAGTGTTGCTACAGCATCATAGTAATCCGGAAGTGAACCATCAACAGTTACATTAAAGCAACCATTTGTTGTATCATATGAAACCTTACCTTCAGATCCAGCAGGACCACCTGTAATCTCAATATTGAAGTAATTTGAACGAAGTGTAAGATTTTCTGAAGATACGCCGTACTCGTCAAGTCCGTCAATTACGAAAGACACAGGCATATTATTAAATATTGTCATAGGAGCAGGTGAAATATTATCTGCATCTATAGTAGTAAACTGTGTAGTTACTGTGCTTAACTGAACATATTCTCTTAAGAAAAGGTTAAGCCAGATGTTTTCAAGGCTTGAGTCATTATCAAAAATGTCAAATGCCATTTCGAGTGCGCCCTTATTTGTGCCATCACCAAAGAGCATTTTGGCTTCGTTTTCAGCATCTTTTCCTGCGTATGCACCGCTTACTACCTTCCCCATTGTGTCATACACAGCGTCAATTGCATTTGCCTTATTCTGCACAAAAATATTCTGTGCACTTGTGTTAAGGTCTGAAATGCCCTGCGGATTTGTTTTTATATAGTTTTTAACTGTGTTTACAAAAGTAGTATCTGCAAGGTCCTTTGTAAGCTTCTTTCCAAAGAAAAGTGCAAGATTCTTTTTACCAACGTCGTTTTTGTTAAAATCTTCTTTAAAGCTATAATCAAACGCACTATTGTCTGCACCCTCACCTGTTGTAGAGAACACAAGGCCAAGCATTAACTTTGTTGAATCAAAAAGTGCTTCTTTCTTAAAAGCAAGGTAATCAGCAGAATTAGAAGATATGTACGCTTCGATTGCTGAAGAATTTGCCTGATATAATTCTGAAATTGCATCTGCATAAGTTCCAAAAAGAGCATTTGACTGTTCAAGTGTTAATCCTGAAGTGTTGTATGTAGTATCATAACCACGAAGCTTTTTTGCAACAACTACGGGAACTTCATCTCCAGGGTTAATTACCTCAGGACCGTTTCCTACCTTAGGATTCCTTACTTCAATAAATCTCATTGAAAGATACTGCTCCATCTGTGTTGCATAAGGAGTACCATCATGAGTATCTACAATCTTATCAAAATAATTATCCCAAGCAGTTCCTGATACCTCTGCATATGTTTTTGCATAGAAAGCAGTTTTTGCAGTCTGAAGAACACTCTGCTGTGAGTCTCTTAAATTAAGAACAGCCTCTGGTCTAGCTACATCCGCATTAAGCTTGTCAAGTGCATCTTCTGCCTTTGCGAAAGGTCCGATTCCAAAGTAATCAAACTGTGAACCGTTTACGTTTGTGCCTGCACCTGCAAAAGCAACCTGAACAAGAGATGTGCTTACCATCAAAAATGCGAGTACTAAGCTAAAAATTCTCTTTTTCATATAATCCCTTCCCTTTTATATAATATTATACTTTATAATATCACACTTATTTTACAATTTCAAGTAAAATTTTAATAAAAAAAGCAGACTGATTTCAGCCTGCCTTAATTTTATAATACTCTTCTCGCCGTAACGTAGTTTCTTACGTAGTAGCTTTCGTTTAAGTCATCCATCACAACCCCGCGTGAGCTTGTGGATGCATGGACAAACTTGCTGTCTCCAACGTAAATTCCAACGTGGTTTATCCTTCGGTCACCTCTGTTTGAAAACATAACAAGGTCACCGGGCTTTAAATCACTCTTTTGAACGTATGTACCAACACTGCCCTGCGAATTTGATGTTCTCGGAAGTGAAATTCCAAACTGTCTGTAAACATAAGATGTAAGGCCGCTGCAGTCAAAGGAATTAGGCCCGTTTGAGCCATAAACATATCTTTTACCGATATGCATTTTCACACTGTTTGCAACGTTTTGCCCGATTACATCTGCCGCAGTTTCGCTATTCTCTAAAGCCACATTTTGATGCTTTACATAGTTTGCAGAAACAAAGCCTGTTGTCCCATCACTAAGTCTTATATTGTACCAGCCGTTGTCGGCATAAATAATTTCAAATGTTGTTCCGTTTGGAAGTGTGTCTATTATAGCACAATTTGTATTGGGACTTGTTCTTACATTTAAAGCACTGCAGTCAACGTATGCGATTTCTGTTGCGCTTACATTAATAAACATTGTAAAAATTAAAAGTGAAAGTATTAAACTGATAAATAATTTTTTAAGTTTCATAAATGCCTCCGTATTTATTACGGAGTTATTATAACACAGTGTTAGCTATTTGTCAAACTTTTTTAACAATTAGTTAATAATTTTAAATTTCCTCTCATTTTCAGGCACAAAAAGAGCAGGCATTTTTACTCGCCTGCTCTCAAATTATTTAATAATTGCCAGTGTTTCTATTATTCCATTTGTAATGGCTGTTGCTATTTTATCTTGTCCCGACTTACTTAAAAGATAATTTCTGTCACTTGCATTACTTATAAATGCCGTTTCAACAAGTGCCGCCGGGCGCTTTGTGTTTCTTATAACATAAAGGTTCGCTCCGTTTTGAATATCCTTTGGAGCAAGTGGAGTCAAATCAAGCATATTTTCGTAAATATTTTCAGCAAGGAGATTACCGATTTCGTTTTCAGGATTGTAGTAAACCTGCGTTCCATTAATCGATGAATTATCTATGGAATTACAGTGTATGCTTACAAACAAACTGCAATCACTGTTATTTTCAATCTCGGCACGTCCCGCAAGTGAAATATATTCATCCTTACTGCGCGTCATAATAACCTTAACTCCGCTTTGTTTAAGCTTTTCACTTACAAGCTTTGAAATTGCAAGGTTTATATGACTCTCGTAAGCCACTGCCTCACCCGAGCTGTTATATCCTACCGCACCGGGGTCGTGACCGCCGTGCCCTGCGTCAATAATAACAATTCCATCTCCCGCATTTTCATTTTCATCGGGAATAAACTCTGCATCAGTTTTATAAAAACCATTTACCTTGTTATAAGTAAGCTTTTTACTTCCGTCAACCGTAACAGTTGAGCCTGATGAAGTTTTTGTAATAATAATCTCGTAAATATTTCCGTCATTTATATGGATTTTCTGATTTTCTAAATTAAGCCCCTTAAAAGTAACGCTGTAACCGTTTGTAACGGCTTTACCCGTTCCGTCATAATTTTTATCAAAGTACACACGTTTAAGATAAGCGTCGTATGTAATTTGAGTGTTTTTTGACGGAATTGCCCTGAGCAGTATTCCAGAACCGCTTGAAAGCACATGCACCTGTGCGTCACTCTTTACATCAAAAACAACACGCGCATTCCCCTCAAAATTCGAGTATCTTACTGCCTTTACGCAGTTTCCGTCTAAAGAAACAGAGGTTCCGACCTTTTGAAAGGTTGCACCGGGAAAGTCAAATACAATTCTCTCGGGGTTTTGATACCTCGTAATCTTCGGAGATATTCCGTACATCGTGCTTATATAAATGTCGTCAGTTCCATTGTTTTTAACTGCAGTAATTTTACCGAAATCTCCGTATTTTTCAGGAATTGGCTCTATTGGTTCATCAGGCGGAACAATAACATCAATTTCTTCGTCTTTAGGGTCTATTGAAACCGTTCTTGAGCCTTCATCCCAGCCTACCTTGTAGCCAAGCTTTTCCGCAACAAAACGAACAGGCACCATTGATTTTAAATTATCTGCACCTAGACCAATAAGCATTGGCAGAGGCTGATCCGCCTGAATGGGTGTTAAAGTACCATTTACATAGGTATTTCTATCCCCTATTTTAATCAAAACAGAAGTATCACCGTCTTTAATTTCAACCTGACACGTATCATCATGCCAGATGACCTGACTTCCCATGGCTTCAAAAACTTCCCTTACGGGCACCATTGTTCTTCCTTCAATAATCACGGGGTCCATTGGAAGCGACTTAACCTCTTTCCCTTTAACAAAAAGCGTAATATCTTCCGCATCGTAAGGATGAAAGGCATCGTTATAATAAATCTCACGCGCCAAAGCTAAAGGAGTCACATATATAGTTGTAATAATAAGAAGCGTAAGTAACGCACCAATTATCTTTTTCATCGAAACACCTCTTTGTCTAATTCGACAAAATTCGATTTTATCCTTTTGTTGTCACTATTTGTAACACACTTGTAATATTAAAGCTTATTCAAACGACAACTGCTCGCCATTTAAGTTTGGATTTTCAATTCCGTAATGCTCGTACGCCTTTTTAGTTACACATCTTCCGCGCGGAGTTCTTGCGATAAATCCCAGCTGAAGAAGGTACGGCTCATACATATCCTCTATTGCGGAGGAGTCCTCCCCAATAGTCGCAGAAAGTGTGTCAAGTCCCACAGGCCCGCCTGAAAAATTAAGCATCATAGCGGTAATCATCTTTTTATCTGTAGCGTCAAGCCCCAGCTTATCTATTTCAAGCATTTTAAGTGCACTGTCTGCAACCTCATCCGTTATGCGCCCGTCTGCTCTGACCTGCGCATAATCACGGACACGGCGAAGGAGTCTGTTTGCAATACGCGGTGTGCCTCTTGAACGCGAGGCAATCTCACTTGCCCCCTCGGGCGAAATGTCTATATTCATAATTCTTGCGTTTCTTGTGATGATTTCTGTCAGGTCTTCTTTGGTGTAAAGTTCAAGGCGTTCAATAACACCAAAGCGGTCGCGAAGGGGTGCCGAAAGCATACCCGCACGCGTTGTAGCACCGACAAGCGTAAACGGAGGAAGGCTTAATCTTACAGACTGCGCACTGGGACCTTTACCAATTATAATGTCTAACGAATAATCTTCCATTGCGGGATATAAAATCTCCTCAACCGACCTTGAAAGTCTGTGTATTTCGTCAATAAATAACACATCCTGCGGAGAAAGATTCGTAAGTATTGCCGCAAGGTCCATCGGCTTTTCGATAGCAGGACCGCTTGTTACCCTTATATTTACCCCCATCTCATTTGCAATTATTGATGCAAGAGTGGTTTTTCCAAGTCCCGGAGGTCCGTATAAAAGACAATGGTCAAGCGCCTCTTTTCGGTTTAATGCGGCATCAATGTAGATTTTTAAGTTTTCCTTAACCTTATTTTGCCCAATGTATTCATCCATTACCTTGGGCCTTATTGAATGTTCAGTTTCGTCGCCTTCAAGCTGACGCGCGGAAATAATTCTATCATCAAATTCCATTTGCCATTCTCCTTAGCGCTTCTTTAATTATTTCTTCGGTAGCCAAACCGTTTGTATCCATTCCGAGTATTGTTTTTTGAGCTTCAGATGGTGATGCCCCGAGAGCAATAAGTGCATTAACGGCTTCTGTATCAGCACGAAGATTGTTTTTAACGATATTTTGAGTGTCTGTTTTAGAAAAGGCATCTTCGGTTGCAATCTTACCCTTAAGCTCAAGAATAATTCTCTGTGCCATTTTTGTGCCGACTCCCGGCGCACGTGTTATTGTCTTTACATCATCGGTAATTACTGCAAGCGAAAGGTCTTGTGGCGAAAGCGCGCCAAGTATTGATATCGCGGCTTTCGGACCGATTCCCGAAATTGATATAAGCTTATTAAATACCGAAAGGCTTTCCGGGAAAATAAATCCGTAAAGCTGTGCCTCTTCCTCACGAATGTGAAAATATGTATTAACAAAAGCTTCACTACCTATGCCTCCAAGCTTTGAAATATCACTTGCAGGCATATAAACATTCATACC
Organism: Clostridia bacterium; assembly: GCA_045591265.1. Lineage (GTDB taxonomy): Bacteria > Bacillota > Clostridia > UMGS1883 > UMGS1883 > UMGS1883. The sequence goes on from JAZNSQ010000049.1 coordinate 142,751, forward strand.
AAAGCCGTTTACATCAATTACAACCGAATTTTCTGTAACGACGGCAACTTTACCTTTTAAAAAAGATATCATACAAATCACCTATCTTAGATTAATTTGATTTAAAGCAGAAATTGAATTAAACCTTAAGCTGTTCCCATGGCAAATTGCGATTGCCAAAGCATCTGCAACGTCATCTGGCTTTGGGATACTTTCAAGGCACAAAAGCGATTTAACCATATGCTGAATTTGGTTTTTATCAGCCCTTCCATAGCCTGTAAGTGCCTGCTTTACCTGAAGCGGAGTGTATTCAAATATAGGAATTCCCCTTTGCACCGCCGCGAGTAAAACTACACCCCTTGCCTGTCCTACGGAAAACGCGGTTTTGGCGTTGTTATTAAAAAAGAGTTCCTCCACGCTTACGGCATCAGGCTTATACTCATCAAGTATCTCGCAAATTTTATTATATATTATCTGAAGTCTTTGTTCAAGCGGGGTATGTGCTTTTGTCAAAATTGCATCATAAGCTATATGCTTATACTTGTTTGCATTTTTTTCAATTATTCCGTACCCGACAATCGCAATCCCCGGGTCAATTCCAAGAATTCTCATTATTTAGCCTGCTTTCTTAACATACTGTCCTTTTCAAGCGGTTCTTCAGAATAAATGTAAACAGTCATTGCTGCATGGTTTGCAACATCAATATCTTCAAAATTTTCGTCTTTTAAAACATCAACTTTGAGATTTAAATAAGGTTTATTCGGTCTTAAAACCTCAATTTCATCGCCTTTAAAGAATCTGTTTCTCTGCGAAACCTTTGCAAGCTTTGTGTTTTTGTCATAATCAAGCACAATTCCAATAAGGTCATATTCTCTTATATAAGAGCTTGACCCGTAAATCTGTGCCCCCGTGTCAGGAATACCGAAGAAAAACCCCGTATAATAATCTCTGTGGCTTACTTTTTTTACTTCCTCTAAAAGAGTTTCATCAAACTTGTAATTTGCAGGGTCAGCGTAGTAGGCGTCTATCGCGCTTCTGTATGCCGACACGATTGTTGCAACGTAAAATTCGCTTTTAACTCTTCCTTCTATTTTAAGTGAGCTTACTCCGCTGCCGATAAGCTCGGGAATATGCTCAATCATGCACATATCCTTTGAGTTCATTATAAATGTTCCGCGCTCATTTTCATATACGGGCATATACTCACCCTGACGCTTTTCCTCCATTAAGGAGTACTGCCATCTGCACGGATGACTGCAGGCGCCCTGATTTGAGTCACGCGCGGTCATATAGTTACTTAAGAGGCATCTTCCCGAATATGACACGCACATCGCCCCGTGCATAAACACCTCAAGCTCACAGTTACTGTTTATATTATCTTTTATTTCTCTGATTTCAGGAAGTGTAAGCTCTCTTGCAAGGACAACCCTCTTTGCTCCCATGCTGTGCCAGGCCTCTACGGTCTGGTAGTTTGTATTATTTGCCTGCGTGCTTATGTGAATTTCAAGCTCTGGTGCAACTTTTTTGCATATATTAAACGCCCCAAGGTCAGAAATTATTACTGCATCTGCGCCAAGCTCATAAATTTCCTTAAAGTAATCCTCCATTTCCTTTAAATCACGGTTATGAGGGATAATGTTTGCAGTAACATACACCTTTTTTCCTAAAGCGTGGGCGTACTCAATCCCTTCGCGCATTTCTTCTTTAGTAAAATTATCAGCTGCAACGCGGAGTGAAAACATCTCCCCGCCTATGTATACTGCATCTGCACCATATTTAAAGGCAATCTTAAGTTTATATAAATTTCCGGCAGGTGCCAGAAGTTCAATTCTTTTCATTAAACTTGTCCCCTCATTTTTTTATAGATAATGCAACTCCGTCACCAATAGGAATAATTGATGTTACAAGCTCTTTTGAATTTGTAATCTCCTCAAGATACATATGAAGTCTTTTAACTATTGTAATTTTTCTGTGAACAACCTTTTCTTCGTCTTCTATCATTCCCTGATATAATATGTTGTCTGAAAGAAGAACCCCGTCTTTAGCAAGAAGCTTTAACAGATAAGGCAAAAACTCAATATACTGCCCTTTCGCCGCATCAAGAAAGATAAAATCAAATTTCCCCTCAAGCCAGGAAAGAACCTCTATTGCTTCGCCCTCGATTACTTTTATTTTGTCCTCAAAGCCTGACGAAAAAATATTATCAACTGCAATATCGGCGTGTTTTTTATATCTTTCAATCGTAAAAATTTTGGTGTCAGAAGGGGTGTTTTCCGCCATAAGTATTGCACTGTAACCAACTGCTGTACCGATTTCAAGTATCCTCTTTGGCTTTTTAAGTGCCAAAAGAGTTATAAGAAGCTGTTCTGTCTCACTCTTTACAATCGGGGCATAGCTTTCCTCAAGTGCACTCTTTTTTCTTAACTCCTCTAAAAAAGCACTGCGCTTTGGTATAAGCGATTTTAAATAATCCATTTTTTCACCTTAATATATAATTTCGTCTTTAATTTTTTGCGCCGTCTTTTCCCCTGAAAGCGCCTCTATAATTTTTATCGCAAAATCATAAGCAGAGCCCATAGCTCTTCCCGTAATGACATTTCCGTCTCGCACTACTCCTGTATTTATATATTCTGCATCTATAAAATATTTCTCAAATCCGGGGTAGCAGGTTGCCTTTTTTCCTTTAAGAATTCCAAGCTTTCCTAAAATGCTCGGCGCGGCACAAATTGCACAAACAAGCTTATTTTCATTAAAAGCTTTTGTGATAGTCTCTTTTACAAATTCACTTTCTTCTAAATTCTGTGTGCCTAAAAGTCCGCCCGGAAGTATAACCGCTTCCATATTTTCAAAAGAAACATCTTCAGGCGTAATATCTGCCTTTACTTTAATGTCGTGAGCGCCTGTAATTACATCCCCCGTTATTCCAACCATTTTAACCCGGAGTCCTGCACGGCGAAGGATATCCGTTTGCGTTAGCGCCTCAATTTCTTCACATCCGTCAGCTAAAAAAAGATAAACCATAATTTTTCTCCTTTATTTTTGGGTTATAAAATACTTCTCGGTAAGAAGAGTGGGCTGATAGGACTCTTTCGCACGGCGAAGTCCCTCTATCCCCATATCTTCCTCACGGTTTACATACTTAAAATCTGCCCATTCATTTTGGCAAAACAATCTGTTTATTGCCTGATACGCCCCGCGGTAGGACTCCACGGCAAGCTCAATCTGAATAAGTGCAGTGTCTTCGTTTAACTTTTCGCCAAAGCTCATCGCCACAATTTCGTCATTGACCATCAGCACTGCACCCGTTTGATTAAGCTTATCATAATTTTCAAAATATGCTTTCATTGCGCCAATCTCAAAGGAATTCTTGTTTTTTTCTTTATTTAAAACAAGCTCGTACGCTTTTTGGGCGCATCTGTCTAAAAGAGACGTGTCTTCAACCTTTACATATTCATAATTATAATTTTCAACAAAATAGTTATAGTGATTCTTTTTTGAGTGAAGCTTTTTTCCCGAAAGACTAATCATTTTTTCTGTAAGATAAACGTAGTCGGCGCAATTTCTTTCCTCACGATATTCAAACCCGTCACCTAAAACACACCTTAACTTTTCAGCATTTTTCTTTGAAACAAGTGCAAAGGAAAGCTTCTCGCCTCTTTCTTTTGCGCAGTCTATAAGCTTTTCAACCGCTTTATTTACGTTTCCATCACCTATCGGAAAAAGATACTCTGCCTCTTTGCCCTTTTTGTTAAATCTAATATACAAAAATTCTCCATCTTCTGCAATTTCCATATTATAATAGGCATCCCATATAAAAAGGGTCGTAAAAGAGCTTTCAGAATTGTTATCTACACAGTTTTTAATATATTTATCAAAAAGCGCTTTGTCTTCTATACTTATTTTTCTGAACAAAAGCATAAAGTTCATCCTTAATTATTTGTATTTTCTTCCTTTAAAAAGCACCTTAAGTCCAAATTTTGGAAGTGCAAGCATTCGTACAAACCTTGACGGTTGCTTTATAAGTCTGTAAAGCCACTCAAGGCCGTGCTTGCAGTAAAATTCAGGCGCACGCATAACCGTACCTGCGAAAACATCAATGCTTCCGCCTGCACCTATTGCAAGCTTTGCAGAAAGTCTGTCACGATATTTGTCAATCCAAAATTCCTGTTTCGGGAAGCCAAGGCAAACCATAAGAAAATCAGGACTTTTTTCGTTAATTTCTAAAATTACCTCTTCATCATCTTTAAAATATCCGTCATGTGTGCCTGCAATTATAATACCTTCATATTTCTCTTTTATATTTTTAGCAGCAAGCTCTGCCACACCAGGCTTTGCCCCGAGAAGATATACGCTCTTTTTCATTTTCGCAAGTTGCTTAAGTAATTTTGAGGAAAAATCAAATCCGGCAACACGTTCTTTCATATTTTTCCCTAAAAGCTTTGCACCATATACAACGCCAATCCCGTCAGGCAAGACCAAATCGCTTTTATTAAGTACGTCTTTATAATCTTCATTATTTGAAGCGTAAAGCAATATTTCAGAGTTTGGCGTAGATACCACGCTTAAAGAATCTGTCTCTAAAAGATTAAGCGCCTCACTTATTGCCTCCTCCATAGAAACATTACAAACATTTACGCCAAGTACATTTATTTTCTCCATAACTTACACCTTGTTCCTTTAGGAATTTAAGAATTTAACATAGTCTAAATCATCTATGTATCTTTTGAGAGAAAAAGATGATTTGTATTCAAGAATTTCTCCTGGACGATAATTTTTCTTCAAGAAAACTTTATGAGTAACAACATTTTCGCTATTTGTCAAATTTTCTCCGGTTATAAGGAGTTTATTTTTATACGGCAAGCTGTCAAAAATTTTAATATCTTCTTCTGCCGTATTTGGTATAATTTGAATAATATATATATTCGAAAAATCTACTCGTTTTTTTCTTTCATTCCACTTATTTTTTGCCTCATCAAAACTTTTGTAATGCATGAAATTTATAACAATAGTTTTATCATTAAGCGTTAAAGTTCCTACAGGATATGATTTATCGGTATCTTTTTTCTCAACTAATTCACATGACAAATACCCATTCAGGTTAAGGACAAACTCCCAAAAATCACCTTTTGAAAAGTAAAGATTAATTGTTGGACTATTAAATTTTAAGCCCAAATTACTTGATATAATTCCACCGGCACAATCACTTGATATAATTGTTGGGTTTTTATTATCCAATCTCTTCTTATACCCAATATAAACTATCTTTTTTGTAATCTTCCTATATACCTTTTTAAATAATACTCTTATATTTGTCATAATAATATGTCCCCTTTGAATAAGTATCATTATTTTTTATTATCTGCAATAAACCAAGTATATTCTACCACAAAATATGGTATTATGCAACAAAAAAAGCAATGAAAATTCATTGCTTTTTACTCCATTTTGGCATTTGTGAAAAACTTTGTGTAATCTTTCTTTTCATTTTCTTTATCAGAAAGTGTATACTTCATTCCAAGCATCTCATATTTTGCACCGGCCATTACATTGTACCGAAGAAGCTCAACTCTAGAATCCCCTGCAATTTTTGAAATTGCACAAAGGTTTTCCTCCGTATCGGTAATTCCCGGAATAAGCGGAACTCTCAAAACAAACTCTTTTCCGCTATTTTTAAGATACTCGATGTTTTTTAGTATAAGCCCATTACTTACACCCGTATATTTTATATGTTTTTCTTCATCTGCAATTTTTATATCCTGAAGGACGTAATCAACTTTATCAATTACTTTTTTGTATGTTTCTTCTTTTGCATAGCCGGAGGTTTGAATTGCCTTATGGACTCCATCTAACTTTCCAAGAACTTCACACAAAAAATCACTTTGCATTAGTGGTTCACCACCGGAAAATGTAACACCGCCACCTGAAATATCAAAAAAATCTTTATATGAAAGTATTTTTTTTGAAAGCTCATCACTTGTAACAATACTTCCTGCAACACTAAGTGCGCCATTTGGACACGCGTGAATGCACCTGTCAAACATCTTACAATCTTCGTGAGAACACCCCTGCTCGCACCTTTTACAATGCGAGCAAAGGTTTTCTTTATACATAAGCTGTGGATTTTTGCTTAATCCCTCGGGATTGTGACACCATAAGCAAGAAAGCGGGCATCCCTTAAAAAAGATTGTCACTCTTCCGCCCGGACCATCGTGAATGGAAAACTCCTTAATATCAAAAATCGTACCTGTCATAGCTTTATACAGTATACTGCTGACGGCGAAGAACGTGGTCCTGATATGCCTTGTCAAGCTCTACAAAGTAAGCACTCCATCCCCAGATGCGCACAACCAACTGACGATGCTTTTCAGGATTCTTCTGTGCATCAAGCATTATGTCAGTATTTACGGCATTAAGCTGAAGCTGATGACCACCCATGTCAACGTATGACTTAACGAGCATTGCCACTTTTTTGATAGCATCCTCACCTTCAAACATTGAAGATGCAAACTCAAGTGTAAGTGGACCACCGTTAATAACATTTTCAAAATGCGGTTTTGCAAATGATTTAACAACAGAGATAGGTCCGTTAATTTTAGCAAAAAGACTTGGAGAGAAGTTTGTTCCAAACGGTTCACCATCTCTTCTGCCATCTGGCGATGCACCAATTTCGTCTGCATGCCACAAGTAAAACATTGCTGAGCCTGTGCCCGCACGATATACGCCACCGCGGCAGTTTTTCTTTCCCTCAAGGGATTTTGAAAATTCATCTAAAAGCATAACAGCCTTTTGGTCTGCCTCATCATTATCCGTTCCCATTTTGGGTGCTTCAAATCTTAATATCGGAAGAATTTCGCTATGCTTTTCAAAATCACTTTCAACAGCTTCAATTAATTCTTCCTTGGTAAATCTCTTTTCGTCGTAAACGTATTTTTTAATTGCCGCGAGTGAATCGGCACCTGTTGCAAGACCTGTTCCATGAATACCAAAGTTATTGTATTTAGCACCATCATATACACCGCCATCAATTAAAACATTCATAAACGGAGACGGAACAAACCACAAATCCTTGATATTATCGCATATTTCGTTTGCTTCTACAGTTATTTCCTTAATAACGGCTTTTTCAAAATCATCATATGTTTCAGACGGAATTAAATCTCTCTTTAAACACACATCAATAACTTTCGGGAAAGAAAGTGCACCAATATTTGCAACATCACAACCTACCTTTGGAATAATAAATTCCCAGCAAGCTGCCATCGCGTAATTTCTTGCATCCTTAAGGTCGTAACCAAGCTTTACCAAGCCATCAATTACAACATCATCATTTGAATACTGCGGAAAGCCAAGCCCTGCCTTTGTAAGCTCACTTCCAAGTTCATAAACCTCAATAGGTGTATTTTTACCCACTCTTAAATTAATCTTCGGGTCAATTAAAAGAAGATTATTACTTGCCTTAAGACAAAGCTTTGAAAGAAGATTAAATACCTCAACCCCGTTTTCATCAATACCGCCAAGCACTAAGCTCTGCCCGTTATCACCCTGCTGAACGCCAACATAGAGGTCACTGTCCTTATTAAATGATAAGAAGAAGTCCTCAACAAGCTCGAGCGCAGTTTCTTCGGTGTAAAGCCCTTTTTCCATATCAGCCTTAAGATACGGATACATATAAAGATCAAAACGTCCTACTGTGTTATGGTAGTTACCCTCAAGCCAGAGAGCAAAATGAATAATCCTGAATGACTGAAGCGCCTCGCGAAAGCTTGTTGCACCATACTTTGGAACACGGTCAAGAATCTTTGCAAGCTCCATATCTCCATTTTTCTCTGCAGCCTCTTTATATCTCTTTGTAAGATCTAAAATTGCATCTATAATGCGCTTACCATACTCATCAGCAGTCTTTCTCTTTTCTAAAAGACCTACTTTAATTGTATCTTCATAGTTAGGTGAAAGATTTGAAACGTAACCAAGCTCGTGAATAAAGTGCTTACTCTTTATTTCGTCCCACTCGTCTTTAGTGAAGCAATCAGGGATATTTTTTACAGTACGCATAAAGCAAATCTTTTCTTCAGGAAGAAAAACGGGAGTTTCGAGGCTTGAAAGAAGTTCAAAACGCCTTGTCATCCTTTCTATCGGTGAAAGATTAAGTGCCTTATATTCCTCACAAAGATTATTGTACTCCTCAAAATCACGTCTGAACACGTGGTGTTTTTTTGCTACAATGTACTCTCTCAAATTTTTACTCATAAAAGCCCCTCCATTTTCTACATTATCGTTAATGTAATTATAACATTAAATTCTTTCCTTGTCAATATATTAAGTAAGTTTTGTTGATAAAACAACCTCTTTTTTCTCTTCTTCCCCGTCTATTGCACTTAAGAGTATATCAACGCTTTCGTGTGACATCTTCGTTTTTGAAGACGTGATACTTTTAAACTTGTACGGAAGATGAAATTTGGAAAGTATATTATCAAAGCTTACAATATCAATCTCTTTATCAGTATATGATAAAAGCTCAAGCGCGATTATATCGCTAAAACAAATAACGGCTTTGTAGTCCTTTTTAAGTATTTCTTCTATTTCTTTTTTATGGCTGTCTTGCGCAATTTTAACTGTGTATATATCACTTTCTGATAAAACTCTGCCAAGACTTTCAAAACCCTTTTTTATACCGGAAAGTCTTTCCCTTGCACTTGAAATGTGACTTGGTGCATTTAATACTGCAACCTTCCCCTTATTCCTGTTTAAAATATATTCCGCTGCAATAAACCCGCTGTTTTCGTCATCGCAAACAACATAGTTTGTTTTAATTCCCTCAAATCTGCGCCCGATTAACGAAAACGGAATGCCACTATTTATAAGAAACTTGATGTTTTCTTCGGTTTGTTGCACAGGGCAAAGAATAATCCCGTCTGCATTTTTACTTATTGCAGTTTTAATTGCATCCATCTCAAGCTTTTCATTTTCATCTGTATTTAAAACAAAGGTGGTGTAACCGTTTTTCCTTGCAGTAATTTCAATTTCCTTAATCATAATCGAAAAATGAGGGTTAGAAATATCGCCCACGATTATTGCGATTGACCTTGTTTTTCCTGAACGCATAGAGCTTGCAGAAACATTCTGGATATATCCCATTTCATCTGCAGTTTTTTTAATCAGCACTTTGGTTTCTTCACTTATATCGTCTTTATCGTGAAGCGCATGGCTTACAGTATTTACCGACACATTGCATCTTGCCGCAATGTCTGAAAGACGGACTCTTTTAGCTGCCATTTTAAGCACCTCCCTACAAAAACATTCTATATTATTTTTAAAATTAAGTCAATAAATATATATTTTGCTATGTACAAAAGCTTCTTTTTGTTATATAATTACCCTACATTTAATTTTGAGGTGTAAAATGGCAAGAACTAAAGATATGACAAACGGCAGCCCCATAAAGCTTATTATAGCATTTACCCTCCCTCTTTTGCTCGCAAATCTGGGGCAACAGGTTTATACAATTGTGGATGCATCAATAGTCGGGCGCGGAGTAGGTGTTCGCGCGCTTGCAGCAGTTGGCGCAACGGAGTGGTTTTACTGGCTTATTATGTGGTCAATGATTTCACTTGCGCAGGGCTTTTCGACCTTTATATCAAGATACTTTGGCGAAAAGAATTTTGAAAAGACAAATAAAGCAATCGCAAATTCAATTATGTTGTGCCTTATATGCAGTATCACCGTAGAAGTATTGTCACTTATTTTCTGTGGCTCGATACTTAAGCTTTTAAACACTCCAGGCGATATATTTTCAGACAGCAAGCTATATCTTTCCACACTTGTAGCGGGTCTTGTTATTGTCGCACTCTACAATATGGCTGCATCGATACTTCGTGCATTCGGGGACAGTAAATCGCCTCTCGTTTCTATATTTATATCTGCATCATTAAATATTTTTCTTGACCTCCTGTTTGTTCTCGTCTTTAAATGGGGTATTTTTGGTGCAGCGTTTGCAACAATACTTTCACAAGGAGTTTCACTTATCTATTGTATATTCTGCATCAAAAAAATCGAGTATGTAAAATTTAAGAAAAGTGATTTTATTCCCGACCTAAAAATGATGCGCGAATTTATGCTTTTTTCACTTCCGATTTGTTTTCAGGCTATTTTAGTATCAATAGGCGGAATACTTGTTCAGTCAGTAGTTAACACTTGCGGAATAGCGATTGTTGCGGGCTACACTGCAACAAATAAGCTTTACGGACTTCTTGAAAGCTCGGCAGTGTCAATTGGGCATGCCATAACAACCTTCGTTAGCCAAAACTTTGGCGCGGGAAGCTTCAAAAGAATACGCCACGGCGTAAAATCAGGGGCATATTTAGCACTTGGGGCATCACTTGTTATAATGCTTTTTTCAATAAGTTGCGGAAAATTCTTTCTTCAGCTTTTTATAAATGCAAAAGGCGCTTTAGGGTTAGATGCACTTCATTTTGGCTATAGGTATCTTTTCTGGATGGCTATATTTTTGCCCGTACTTTATATGATTCACGTTTGCCTCAATACCCTTGTGGCGCTTGGAAAATCAATCTGGAGCTTTGTTTCAGGGTTAATGGAGCTAGTTGCAAGAATATTATCAGTAAAGGTGCTGATAATTCCGTTTGGCACTGAGATTTTATATTATATTGAACCGATTTCGTGGACCCTTGCGCTACTATCCATTCTCTTTCCTTGTATATACAAAATTATAAAGTTAAAAAAAGAAGCCTGACGGCTTCTTTTTTTATAATAAATTCTTTCTTAAGTTTTCACTTGAATCAGGATGAATAAGCGCAGGCGCAACATCAAAAACTGTTTTGCATCCAAACTCACCCATCTTATTCATTCTATATGCCGCTCTTGCGTAGCACACAAGTACACTTGATGTAAATTCGGGGTTAGAATCAAGCTTTAAGCTAAATTCAATAACGTGATTATTCTCCCCCGTCTTTCCGCTTCTTATAACCATTCCGCCGTGAGGCATTCCCGCGTGATCGCGCCTGAGTTCTTCTTCAGAAATAAAATTCACTGTTGTGTCGTAATCTGCAAAGTAGTTTGGCATTTCCTTTATTGTTTTTTCAATATAAGCCAAATCTGCGCCTTCTTTTGCTACGACATAGCAGAGTCTTGTATGCTTCTCTCTTGCGGAAAATTCCGGCATTTCACCGCGCCTTACAGAGTCTACCGCGCTACCAATTGGCACCGTGTACTGCCTTGCATCAAGTACGCCTTCTATTCTTCTTATAGCGTCAGAATGGCCCTGACTTACGCCCTTTCCCCAGAAGGTGTAGCCCTTTCCGTCAGGAAGTACTGCCTCACCTATAAGGCGGTTAAGCGAAAAGAGTCCCGGGTCCCAACCGACTGAAATTATGCCAACCTTTTTCGACTCCTCGCACGATTTATTTACATTTTCAAAATGCTCGGGAATTTTAGCGTGTGTGTCAAAGCTGTCTACAACGTTAAAATACTTTGCCATTTCTACTGTTTGCTCCGGCAAATCCGTTGCACTGCCGCCGCAAAGAACAACAACGTCAATTTTATCCTTCATTGACGGCGCATCATCAAGCTTATATACAGGCACGTTACTAAACGTCTTTACACTGGAAGGGTCACGCCTTGTAAAAACGCAAACAAGCTCCATATCCTTTGCATTTAAAACTGCTTTTTCTGTTCCTTTTCCAAGATTTCCATATCCTGCTATTGCTACTTTAATACTCATAAAATCGCCTCTCTTTTAGATTTGTATTATATTACAAAATTTCTTCATCGTCAATAGAAATCTCTGTAATTTCCGCTTCAGAATAGACATAAATTATATGTCCTTTGTACTCTATTTTTTTAAACTTCCCTTTCATGCGGGAGGTATCTACGCTTTTCATATCCTTAAGCGCCAGTTCATAAAACTTAATAAGTGCTTCTTTTTTTACCCAGATTTCTAAAAAGTTTTCTTGCTTTTCGTTTTCTGAAAAGAACTTGTCCAAGATTTTTTCTTTGTTTTTTATTCTTCTTCCCTTGATTTCGGCATCTATGCCAAAATTGAATTTATTAAATGCAATTAAAACAAGCTCGTCCGTATGCGTTACGCCAACGAAAACATCTTTATTAAGAAATGGTTTCCCTGACTTTTTGTAGATAACCTCACATTTAGTTTTAAACGCTTTTTCATAGCATTTCTTTATTAAATCAGATGTTTTAACTTCGGGGCATCTTTTCAAAATAAACAGTTTCATTTTTAAAGCACCCCGCTATATTTTTCTTTATCGCGCTGTATTTTTTTAGCGTAGCGGTCTTCTTCAGAGTAAATGCAACCGCAGTATTTTTGCATATAAAAATCCATTTCCTTTGCGCGAAGATTACCCGCCCTGAAATTAGGTCTAAAATCAATATAAAAGAATTTCACGCCGTATTTATTTGCCATTTCTTCTGCTATAGCTTTAATTTTTTCGTGATTTTGATATAAACTTGCAAGAAGCGTAGTCGTAAAGTAATCGTAGCCATTTTCTTTTGCAAAGAAGGCTGTTTCTTCTATACGGCTTTTATAACAATAGTCACACCTTCCATCAATATCGGCGGAGACATTTTGTGTAAACTCACGCAATCCGTAGTTTTCAAAAACAACAAGCGGAAGATTTTCACTTTCGGCATATTTAATTAAACAGTCACGCCTCTCTTCGTACTCCTTCCACGGATGAATGTTGGGGTTATACCAAAAAAGAGTTGTATCAAACCCAGCACTTTTCACATCATCATGGCAAGAAAGAAGGCAAGGTGCACAGCAGGTATGAATTAAAACCTTTTCCATTTATTTCACTCCGTTTTATCTTGCATAGAGACTATTTAATTCTCTAAATTTTTTCCAATCAATTTCATTAAGCTGGCTTTCTGTCACGCGAAAAGCCCAGTTCCCATCTGCCCTACCCGGCACATTAATTCTCGTATCATCACCGTAACCAAGAAGGTCCTGAATGGGCAAAATTACAATGGATGACCTCGACATAAAAAGTGACTTGAAGATATTATCATAACACTTATTCCAGTCGTCACCCGTAAAGGCGCAATACTTGAGCATTCTTTCTCTTTTTTGAGGGTCAAGTGACCATACGTAGCCTAAAAGCGTGTTATTATCGTGAGTACCTGTGTAGCAAACTGTGTTTTCAGTGTAATTATGTGGCATATGGGTACTGTCCGAGTCACCTAAAAAACCGAACTGAAACACGCGCATCCCGGGGAAATTGCTATAATTCACAAGCTCAATTACCTCTTTTGTAATGTCGCCTAAATCCTCGGCTATAATAAGGTTATCCCCTTTGACACTATTTAGTGCATCTATAAACGCCTTGCCCGGTCCCTTTTCCCAATTACCCTCACGCGCAGTCAAGGCGCCATTAGGCACACTCCAGTAAGATTCTATTGCGCGGAAATGGTCAATTCTAACACCATCAAACATACTGAACATATGGTGCATTCTGTCCATCCACCATTTGAAGCCGTCTTTTTCCATTTCGCCCCAGTTATAAATGGGGTTTCCCCAAAGCTGACCTTCCTCGCAAAAATAATCAGGCGGAACGCCTGCAACCTTACTTGGAAGATTGTCGTTATCCAGCAAAAACAAATCTGGATGTGCCCAGACGTCTGCACTGTCGTGCGATACATAAATCGGGATATCTCCGATTATTTTTATTCCGTTTGAATTTGCATACTCTTTAATTTCTGCCCACTGCGCACAAAACTCATACTGAATGAATTTCCACATAAAAAGTGTGTCAGCATCAGGCGTTTTTTCTTCCCACTTTGTCCATTCTTTGTGGTCGTTTTTTTCCTTAAGTGCCATAAAGGTACAAAATTCCTCAATATACTTGTTTGATGAAATGAAACTATCGATTTCGCTTTTATCCTTAACTCTCATTGACGCCTTTTTCAAAGTCATCAATCTTTTTTCATTAAGGATTTCGTATTCAGAGGAGTACGGCTGACTTTGCTTACTTTCCTCAAGCTCCTCTTTTGTTAAAAGACCTTTATCGTAAAGCTTTTTTAAATCGACAAACAAATGATTTCCGCCAAATGAACCGTGCGACTTATACGGCGAATTACATTCATCCACAGGGCAAAGGGGCAGTACCTGCCACCAGGAAAACCCTGCCGATTTAATTAAATCTATAAACTTTTTCGCTTCATAGCCAAAGCTACCTATTGAGTAGTCGCCGTTAAGCGAGGAAATATGCATTAAAACACCGCTTGCACGCTTCATTTTACTTACCCTTTCTGGTTTTAACATTAATATAAATATACCATAAACACAGATTAAAAGCAAGAAAAAACGCGTTTTAGGCGTTTTTTTCAGGCGGGAAAATCCTTTTATTTTTTTCGTCAACACAAATTACGCGGTAGCCATTAATCAGGCTTACTTCCTCCCCTAAAAATGAAAACGGATTTTCACCATACGCGCACGGAAGGGCTAAAGCCTCAAACCTCTCATTTGCTCCTAAATAATAGTGACCGTATTTTTTAAATGATTCATATACAGGTCTATTTGACAATATATATTTTATGGCAGAGCTTGAAGGAGGGAATGTGTTTTGGGTAATTTTCTTCCACGATGTGCCCTCAATAAAAACGGGGCATTTTTCCTTTAAGTTTTCATTTTGATAGTAGGCTATAAGCATCTGCCGTCCGCTTTGAGTGATTAGTATTCCCTGATTGGCGGTTGTGTCAATTTCTTTTTTCAGTTTTCCTCCCACGAGATTTCCTAAAGAAACTGCCTCCCCGCCTATAAGCCATGCGCGAAGCACCCCGTTAATTCCACTAACTTTAATACTTACTGAATTATCCGTTACCTCTGCAAAGCCTTCGCCAAGCTCGGCAAGCGGGGTAAATTTGATATTTTTATTCATAAAATCACCTCACAACATTTTACGGGGCAAAAAAATAAATATTATCAGTTTATGAATTTTTTTGGCATATATTTAAAATTTGCACCTAAGGACTTGCAAATTTTTTTATTTATGGTAAGATATAAGGTACATGGAAATTTTTATAAATTTAGGAGGTAGTTCTAATGAACATTAAGCCACTTGGCGACAGAGTCGTTATTAAAATGGTTGAAACTGAAGAAACAACAAAAAGCGGAATTGTTCTTCCAGGCAGTGCTAAAGAAAAACCGCAGTATGCAGAGGTTGTAAGCGTTGGCCCAGGCGGGGTGATTGACGGCAAGGAAGTTATAATGGAAGTAAAGGTTGGCGACAAGGTAATTTTATCTAAATACGCCGGCACAGAGGTTAAAATTGACGGCGTAGAGTACACAATACTCCGCCAGAATGATATCTTGGCAAAATTAGACTGATTTAAGGAGTGAAAGAAAATGGCTAAAGACATTTTATATGGTGAAGACGCGCGCAAGGCGCTTCAGAGCGGTATTGACCAGCTTTCAAACACAGTTAAGGTAACGCTTGGCCCTAAAGGCAGAAACGTTGTTCTTGACAAAAAGTTTGGCGCACCGCTTATTACAAATGACGGTGTAACAATCGCAAAGGAAATTGAGCTTGAAAATCCTTTTGAGAATATGGGTGCACAGCTTGTTCGCGAGGTTGCAACAAAGACAAATGATGTTGCAGGTGACGGTACAACTACCGCAACACTTCTTGCACAGGCAATTATCCGTGAAGGACTTAAAAACGTTGCCGCAGGTGCAAATCCGATGGTACTCCGCAAGGGTATTTCAAAGGCGGTTGAAACTGCAACAAAATGCATCGTTGAAAATGCAAAGAAAGTAAATGGCAAGGAAGATATTGCACGTGTTGCATCAATTTCAGCAGGTGACGACGTAATCGGCACACTTATTGCAGATGCTATGGAAAAGGTGTCAAGTGACGGTGTAATCACTATTGAAGAAGGCAAAACAGCTGAAACCTACAGTGAAGTTGTTGAAGGTATGCAGTTTGACCGCGGTTACCTCTCCCCTTATATGGTAACAGATACTGAAAAGATGGAAGCAGTGCTTGACGATCCGTACATTCTTATTACTGATAAGAAGATATCAAACATTCAGGATATACTTCCCATACTTGAACAGATTGTTCAGCAGGGTAAAAAGCTCCTTATTATTGCGGAGGATATTGAGGGTGAAGCGCTTACAACACTTATTGTAAATAAGCTTCGCGGAACATTTACATGTGTTGCAGTAAAGGCACCCGGCTTTGGTGACAGAAGAAAGGCAATGCTTCAGGATATCGCAATTCTTACAGGTGGTACAGTAATTAGCGAAGAGCTTGGACTTGATATTAAAGAAACACAAATCAATCAGCTCGGCAGATGCCGTCAGGCAAAAATATTAAAGGAAAACACAATTTTGGTTGACGGACTTGGTGACACTCAGGCAATCAAAGACAGAGTAAGTCAAATCCGCGGTGAGCTTGAAGCTACAACAAGTGAATTTGATAAAGAAAAGCTTCAGGAACGCTTGGCTAAGCTTTCAGGCGGTGTGGCAGTAATTAAGGTTGGTGCAGCTACTGAAACTGAAATGAAAGAAATGAAGCTTCGTATTGAAGATGCGCTTAACGCAACACGCGCTGCAGTTGAGGAAGGCGTTGTCCCCGGTGGTGGCACAAGCTTTATTATAGCTACAGAGAAGCTTAAGGAGCTTGTAGAAACTCTTTCAGGCGATGAAAAGACAGGCGCAATCATTATTCTTAAAGCAATTGAAGAGCCTCTTAAACAAATCTGTGCAAATGCAGGTATCGAGGGCGCAGTTGTAGTTGAAAAGATTAAGAACTCTGAAAAAGGCATTGGCTATAATGCACTTACAGATGAATATGTTGATATGATTAAGGCAGGTATTGTAGACCCCGCAAAGGTTACAAGAAGTGCACTTCAAAACGCAGCATCAGTTGCAAGCATGGTGCTTACAACAGAAAGCGTTGTTGCAGACCAGCCTAAAGAAGACCCTGCACCGAATGCAATGGCAGGCGGAATGGGCGCAGGAATGTATTAATTTAAACACGAAAGGCATTACATCAAACGATGTAATGCCTTTTTTTGTGTTTGAATTCCGCACAGGGTGGTATTTACAACTCATTTGTGGTCTTTCCACCTCATCCGTCAGCTAACTGTCCCCCTGTCTCGCTGCGGCTCGGTCACATCTCGGCTCTGACAGTCCACCGGGCTGTCATTTACTACCTCGATGCCATATCTACCCTCAAGGAGAAGGCTTTTAGTAGTAGAGTTAAGGGGAAGGCTATTGGGGCGGTTCAATTGAAAGGCTTGGTTGGGGAGATTTGGAAAAAAGAAAAAAGGCTTCCCCTTGAGGGGAAGCTGTCACGAAGTGACTGATGAGGTGTTAATATTATTTAAAACATCCTCACAAACATCTTTATAGTTTCTATTAATATCTAAATTAGAATACCTTAACACACGAAGTCCTAAACTATTTAAATACTCGTCCCTATCTTTATCACTTTCTATTCCCTTATCCTCGTAATGTTGTGAGCCGTCAAGCTCTATGACAAGTTTAGCTTTAGCAATATAGAAGTCAACAATATAATTTCCTATAACTTTTTGTCTGTTAACGGTTATGGGTAGATTTCTTAAAAAGTCATACCAAAGATGTCTTTCTTCTTTGGTCATATTCTTTCGGAGTGTTTTAGAATTACCGGTTAATCTTGAATTATTTGTTTTGTTCATATATTCCTCATTTCTTTATTTAGTTTTTTTATTTTGCGCATGCCTTTAAAACATTTATAAGCACCTTATAATTGTCAACGGATTTAATTGATGCAGAAAGTAAATCATCTTTTAAAACATTTCCCCAATTTATGTCATAACCCATACGTTTTGCCAAAATGCGGATAAATTCACGAATACATCGCCCGTTACCTTCTCTAAAAGGATGTATGATATTTAACTCCGCCATTATGTAGGAAAGATTATCAAACACTTTCTCCGCATTTTTTTCTTTAATCATATTTTGCTCTTTGATTTTCAGAAACAACTTATCAAGTTCTCCGTCTATAAGCTTTGGCGGATAGAAAAACGTATCTGCTTTGGCAATTTGCTCACGCCTGATTTTTCCGGCAAACGGGTATATATCCTCAAAAATATATTTGTGTATGTTTAAAAGGTGCGTTTTAGTGAAGTTCCCCTCAATTGGACTTTTGAAAAGTTGCATTTGCTTGATAAGGGTTATTTCCTCTTCCGCCTCTTTAAGGAGTGCATTATCCCTTATATTTAGCTTGTTTTTTAGGACATTGGTATCTTTATAACAATAAATTGATTGGGTAGTCGTATAAACCTCATATTTACTAAACATATTTACACCCTTTGCATATATTTTTGTTTAAGCTCTTCTATTACGGCGGTGTAGGTCACTTCCCCTTTTTCTATCCTTTTGAGATTATCTATGCTTTTTTCACTCACATTCATATTTTCAATAGCAAAAGTTGCTTTTAAATTTTTAAGGTTGTTATCAAAGTTATCTGACTTCATATTAGATTTATTTCTCCAATCCTTATATATGCCTGATTTTACTCTTAAGTCCTCAGGTTTTTGTGCATCTGTTGGAATAAGCCATATTCCGGACTTTTTTATAGCGCCCGAAATCCTGCCCTGATTACATAATGTGTTAATCCTTCTGACAGATATGTTCCATATTAAGCTTGCTTCTTTTACAGACAGAATATTCATAAGATAACACCTCTGAATTAATTATATACCACATTTGGTATAATGTCAATATTTTATAAAAACTCTCTTTATGCAAACAGAGACGCACCTAAAATTGCACGTCTCCAAATTGGGAAATGTCCCTAACTCTTAAACCTATTTATCCAGTCTAAAATGTCGTCGTATTTCATATTACCTGATGCTACAGACAAGCCTAAATCTACAACATCTGAATTTGTGCAATTCATTTTAACACCCTCGGCTTCAAGAAAAGTTAGCATAACATACACACCAATTCTTTTGTTTCCATCCACAAATGCATGATTGGTTATTAATGAAAAACCAAGGCTTGCTGCTTTTTCTTCCTTTGTTTTATAAAGCTCTTCTCCACCAAAGGTTGCATATGCATTATTAAGTGCGCTTTCTAAAAGTCCATTATCCCTAACACCTATTGCACCACCGGTTTCCTCTGCAATTAATTGGTGCAAAAGCAAAACCTTTTCCTTACTTAATTTTATCATTTTGCCAACTCCTCAAATGCCGGTTTAAATCTATTCATAATTCTTTTGGCAGCTATATCTATCTTTTCATCTTCGGTAATATCAAAATAAGAATTTGAATCGACATCAATAAGTAAAAATTTTGGTTTATTATTTTTGAATATAACTGCTTGCCCATTACTTTCAGCAATTTTCGACACTTTTGAGAAATTCTGATTAGCCTCTGTCATTGTTGCTATTGTATTTGTATTGATATTCATATTTGCCCTCCTATAATTTATAGTGTAAATTCATCCTATTTATATTATACTCAATAAATATGTTTTTGTCAACACATAAAAAGCATTACATTGAAATATCAACGTAATGCTTTTTTTATTTTAATTTCATTTTGCATATTTCGAAGGCGTATCCTCGCAAAGCGAATAATATGGGAGCTAGAATCCCTCCACCGTCTACGACGGTCCCCCTCCCTTTAGACAAGGGAGGCTGTTTGGGGGTGCGAATACAACAAAAAAAGGAATGACAATTGTCATTCCTTTTTTGTTATTAGCAATTTACCATGACCAAGTGTTCTGCTGCATTTCTGCAAGAGTTTTATCAATCTCTGTAAGATTTGTTTCGTCTCCGCCGAGAGCTGCAAGAACCTGCTCTCTTGCAAGTTCCTGACCACTTGCTGTGATAACATCAATCATTTCAAGAGCTAATGTTTCGATTTCTGGTTTGTTATATACTTTCATCTTATCATTACCTCCTTAATTACTAGCAATTTTTGTGCTATAGAAATAGTTTGTATACACGTTGTTTGCGCCTACCTGGAAGATTGCGTCAACGTCAACGATGTTTTCACCACTTCCAAGGTTTCCTTCGATAGCTGTACCATTCTTAATAACTGCGCCGAATGTAACGTCACCGTCATACTCAACAGGTGATTCAAATGTGATTGTATCTGAATAGTAGATCATATCTTCTGTATTGAATACCCATTTCATCTTGTTAAGTACACCCTTAATGTTAGCTGTAAGAGCGAAGCCCTGGTAAGCATTAAGGTCTTCTGTCCAGTTAGGTCCCTTTGAGTAAAGTGCTGTCTTAAGGTCTACCTTAGAATTTACTTCAAAATCAGCTGTTGAGTAGGCTGCCATAATGTTTGAGAAGTAGCAGTTAATTCCAACAGCAACGTCATCTCGGTTTGCAGACCATATCATATTTCCAGCTTGACCATGTACAGTGAACTGGCTTAAAGATTTTGAATATACAAGCTCATCATAGAACTTACCATCTTTTGCGCCAAAGTAAACGGGCAAACCATTGAAGAAGTATCTGATAACTTCCTGATTAAAGTCGAATACAAGTATAACTGTATTCTTTGTACCCTTTACGTAAGGGAAAGCTACCTTAATGGGTGTTAATACATCATCATTAGTTAACACACCATTAATGTCTGCACCGCTTGCAACATACATTGCACCGTTTCTTTCAGTTGTGCCCTTTCCATCATTTACATAATATGGAGAAGATGAATCGGCAGTAAGACTGATTGAACCAGGCATAAGTTCACACAAACGAGTGCCTTCATGTGTAAGAGTAATACCAGGATCCTGAGGAACTGCTTTACCCTGAGCCACATCGAAATCATGGTAGTATTCAAACTTGTAAATATAAGTTCCCTTCGGTTTTGAGGCATCATCTGAACGAGGTGATGCAAATGCACCTGTTGATGTAGCATATGTTGCACCAGGGGCAGTATATCCAATAAGACTTGCATTTATATCTTTCAAGCCTGTCGCAATACCCTTACCATCTGTAGACTGGTACATATAAGGTGCATTGTTCCACATTCCGCAGAAACGGTTGTTCTGAGCATAACCTGAAGGAATCAAGTTTGGATCATATTCATATGTACCAGGAGCAAGGTCATCCTTAGTTTCGGTTTCCATAATCGGGAACCACTGCTTTGTACCATACTCATCATCCTTAACAATGATTAAGTAATGGATGTTCTTTGTTGCTGTGCAGGCAATACCACTATTTACCTCTGCCGTTGTGTCATAAAGAGTCGGGTCAAAGTTGAGGTAGATTGCAGGTGTTTCAACTTCGTCAATTCTTACGAAGTACTGTGTTGATTCAAGTGCTGCAAGGTCAGCATCTGAAGCATAAGCTGCACCAGCTGCGATAGCAGGGAACATCCATTTCATCGTATTATCTGGCTTGTAGCAATTCCACTGACCAACAACACCGTTGGGAGCTGAACCAATATTTGATGTAAACCCACCGCAGTTTGATCTGGAATCATTAAGCGGAATTTGGGTGGTACCAAACCCAGTCCACGTTGTGTAAAGACTTGCCCCAGCAAAGGTCAACTGTCTTCTGTTTGCGTCAGTTGCAGTATACCTAAACAATCCTTTAGCTGAAGAGCCGGGGTAGATTGTATACGATAATGTGTCACTAGCAAAAGATGTCATCTGAAGTGCGCCAACTACTGAAAGTGCCATTGCAAGCACAAGAGCAGCTGACAAGATTTTCTTGAACATAAATTTTTCCTCCTTATTATAATAGTTATTATCATTTTAAACCTTTCGGGAAAGATTGTCAAGCACTTTTTTGAAAAAATTTACAAAATTATTAAATTGTTTAGGGCAATATTTTTTTATCTATATTAATAATAGAAAAATGTAGGGGCGGATGCCTTCATCCGCCCGAAGCGGACAGATGTTGGCATCTGTCCCTACGATATTTTATTTAAAGTTATACCCTGTTTCAATTGCTTTAAGGTTAATATCCTTCATATCTGCACGTTTTGCGGAAATTACTTTGGAAAGTCCTTCTTCAAGCCCGTCGTAGCTTACGGCGCCTGTTTCCTTAATCATTTTTCCAACCATAATCATATTTGCAAGTGTGGGGGCGTTTATATCCTTTGCAATTTTTGTTGCAGGTATGTAGTAGGCGCGTATATCGTCACGCTCCACCTTTTTATCAATAAGTGATGAATCTACAATTATGCATCCACCCTTTTTCACAGTATTTACATACTTTTCAAAGGACGGAAGGTTCATTGCAAATAACACGTCCGGCTCCGAAATAATTGGTGAGCCTACGGGCGCATCACTTAAAATTACTGAACAGCTTGCAGTACCACCGCGCATTTCAGGGCCGTAAGACGGAAGCCAGCTAACATTTTTCCCTTCAACGAGTCCCTTGTAAGCAATAAACTTGCCCGCAAAAAGTACACCCTGACCGCCGAAGCCTGCTATAAGAATTTGTGTTGTATTACTCATAATGCTTCCTCCTATTACTCGTTATCCGCTGTTTTGTCACAATATACGCCAAGCGGATAGTACGGAATCATTTTTTCATCAACCCACTCAAGCGCCTTTTCGGGAGTCATACCCCAGTTTGTAGGGCAGGTTGACACAACCTCAATAA
Organism: Clostridia bacterium; assembly: GCA_045591265.1. GTDB lineage: Bacteria > Bacillota > Clostridia > UMGS1883 > UMGS1883 > UMGS1883. The sequence goes on from JAZNSQ010000049.1 coordinate 165,322, forward strand.
GAGAAAATCCCTTGTTGTTTACCTGATTTTCAAAAGCTTTTTTAATAGCCTTTTTCGCATTCTTTACATTTTTTACGTTATTTACTGCCACGCGCTCAAGATATCTCGGTCCGTCAAGCTGTGAAAGCATTTCACACACTTTAATCGGGAAACCTGCAGTGTTTGTGTCACGACCATAAGGCGAGGTCTGTGTTACCTGACCTGGAAGTGATGTGGGCGCCATCTGTCCGCCTGTCATACCATAGATTGCATTGTTTACAAATATAATGGTGATATTTTCGTTGCGGGCTGCACTATGCACGGTTTCTGCCATACCGATTGAGGCAAGGTCACCGTCACCCTGATAGGTGAATACGATTTTTTCGGGGTCTGCCCTTTTTATACCTGTTGCAACTGCGGGTGCACGGCCGTGTGCGGCTTCTACCATATCGCAGGCAAAATAATTATATGCCATAACTGCACATCCTACCGGTGCAACGCCGATTGTTTTTCCTTCAATGCCAAGCTCATCAATAGCTTCCGCCACGAGTCTGTGGATTATACCATGAGTGCATCCGGGACAATAGTGAAACGGCGCATCGGTAAGTGCATGCGGTTTTTCAAATACTATACTCATTATTTCTTTCCTCCTTCTTTAATTTTAGAAAGAACTTCCTCGGGCGAAACAATCATTCCGCCGACACGGTTGCAAAGCTCAACGGGTTTTTTGCACTCAATTGCAAGCTTTACATCCTCAATCATCTGTCCCATTGAAAGCTCAACACAGATAAAGCGGTCAACCTTATCCGCAGCTTTTAAGAGAACATCCTTCGGGAAAGGCCAGAGTGTGATTGGTCTAATCATACCCACCTTTATTCCCTGCTTTCTTGCTTCAACTACTGCATTTTGTGACACTCTTGCAGCAATACCAAATGCAACAACGCAAATTTCTGCATCGTCCATCATAAATTCTTCATACATTACTTCGTTCTTTTCAATTTCTGCATACTTTTCATAGCGCGCGAAATTAAGCTTTTCAAGCTCCTCGGGAACGAGTGAAAGTGAGTTTACAATATTGTGCTTACGCTTAAGGTCGGTGCCTGTAACTGCCCAGGGCTTGTCATATTCCTTAACCTCGACGTCTTCAAGCTCAACGGGTTCCATCATCTGTCCCATTGTACCGTCTGCAAGAATCATTGATGTCATTCTATACTTATCGGCAAGGTCAAAGCCTCTAATTGTAAGGTCTGCCATTTCCTGAACTGATGCGGGGGCAAGAACAATCATCTTAAAGTCACCGTGACCGCCACCCTTTGTAGCCTGGAAATAGTCTGACTGTGACGGCTGAATTCCACCAAGACCGGGGCCACCACGCTCTACGTTAATTACAAGCGCTGGAAGGTCAGAGCCTGCCATATATGAAAGGCCCTCACTCTTAAGTGAAATTCCTGGGCTTGAAGAAGATGTCATAACTCTCTTACCCGTTGCTGAAACGCCGTATACCATATTGATTGCGGCAACTTCACTTTCAGCCTGAAGGAATGTTCCGCCGATTTTGGGCATTCTTTTTGCCATATATGCGGCAACCTCTGTCTGAGGTGTTATAGGATAACCGAAGTAGTTTCTGCAGCCTGCCTTTATAGCAGCTTCAGCGAGTGCTTCGTTACCTTTCATTAAAACTTTATCTGCCATTTTAATTCCTACCTTTCCACCTTAATTATGCAGTCAGGACACATTGTTGCACAAAATGCGCAAGCAATGCACTTATCCTGATCTGTGATTTCAACGGGCGAATGCCCCTTTTTGTTAATCTTGTCTTTCGCAAGCTGAAGAAGGTTTTTCGGGCAAGCGCTTACGCAAAGTCCGCAACCTTTACAGTTGTCAGTATCAAAAGTTAATTTTGCCATAATATCTCTCCTTCATATAATTTTTCTTTGTAGTTTAAGCGGAAATACGTTTTCCTTATCTTTAAGACTTTCATAAAGACTTTCTTCCACAGTAGTTAATATAATAGGAAGATTTGATATTTCCGAAAGCTTTTTTATTTCATTTTCTGTGTCTTTAATTATTTCGGGCGTTGTGTTTACGCCAAGGTTTGAGTTATTTATTATCGCGGTAAAAGGAATTTTTGATGCAAACTCAATTTCCCGCATTACCTCAAGCGCTTCTTCTGCAGTGCGCGTAAGGGGTCTGTAGAAATTTGCCACGAAAATCATTTCGTAATTATTTTCCTCAAGGATTGAGGGAGTATATCTGCCGAGCGCAAGCGCTCCGCGGTCATCCCCGCCCACATCCATTATTAAAATGGTATCTCTGTCTTCTATCGCAGGGTAAATCTCTTTCGGAAGTGCGGGCGCATCAAGGTTTGTATTTGCATACGCCGATGAAATTACCTTTATCCCCATTTCATTAAGCTCTTTTTCGCTATCCTTTGAGCGAAAGTACGGGTTTACGATATCAATATCGCAAAGAGCTACTTCCTTTCCGCTTTCCTTAATTTTTCGAGCTAGGTTGACGGCAATATTTGTTTTGCCGCTTCCATAATGCCCTGCAAGAAGCATAACTCTTTTTATATTCAAGTTAACACTTCCTTATAGTTTATTTCTCATAATCTTACCGCTTGTTGTCTTTGGAAGCTCATCACGGAATTCAACAATTCTGGGATACTTATAAGGCGCGGTATTCTTTTTAACGTAGTTTTGGATTTCGCGCTTGAGTTCTTCAGACGGGGTTGTTCCTTTGGTAAGCACAATGCTTGCTTTAACAACCTGACCGCGAACCTCATCAGGCGCGGCAGAAACACCACATTCAAGAACATACGGAAGCTCCATAATAACGTTTTCAATCTCAAACGGCCCGATTCTATAACCGCTTGACTTAATAACGTCATCAATACGGCTTACGTACCAGTAAAATCCGTCTTCATCACGCCATGCAACGTCACCAGTATGATACATTCCGCCACGAAACGCCTCTTTAGTCTTTTCTTCGTCACCAAAGTACTCTGTAAAGAGACCACACGGAAGCTTATCGTCATATCTTATTACGATTTCGCCGTTTTCACCAACGCCAACACTCTTGCCTTCCGCGTCTACAAGGTCAACATTGTAAAGCGGAACAGGTTTACCCATTGAGCCAAGCTTATAATTTGAACCGAAGAGGTTACCAATAACAAGCGTTGTTTCGGACTGACCAAAGCCCTCCATCACGCTAAGCCCCGTAAGACTCTGAAGCTGACGGAAAACCTCGGGATTAAGTGCTTCACCCGCGATTGTTGCGTGCTCAACACTTGAAAGGTCATATTTACTTAAATCTTCCTTAATTAGCATTCTATACATCGTTGGCGGTGCACAGAATGTTGTAATCTTATATTTAGCAAACATAGGAAGAATGTTTGCGGCATTAAACTTATCAAAGTCGTATACGAAAATTGCACCCTCGCAAAGCCACTGGCCATACATCTTGCCCCACATTGCCTTTGCCCAGCCTGTATCTGATATTGTAAGATGCAGTCCGTCAGGATTTACGCAGTGCCAGTAATTTGCAGTAATAAAGTGGCCGAGCGGATAACGATGACTGTGAAGCGCAATTTTGGGATATCCCGTTGTGCCTGATGTAAAAAACATCAGCATCGGGTCATCACCCTGTGCGCTGTCCTCTTTCCTTTCATATGTATCTGAAAAGAGAGGATACTCTTTATCAAATGAGTGCCATCCCTCACGCTCACCATTTACAATAATTTTTGTTGTAAGTGTGGGAGAGTCCTTTTTAGCAAGCTCTACCTGGTGGCAAACGTCACCGTCTGCAGTACAAATAATGGCACTTACGCCTGCCGCATTGCAACGATATGAAATATCATGCTCTACAAGAAGGTTTGATGCGGGAATTCCGATTGCACCGATTTTATGAAGTGCCAGAATTGCAAACCAGAACTGATAATGCCTTTTTAAAATGAGCATTACCTTGTCCCCTTTTTTAATTCCGAGAGAAGTAAAGTAGTTTGCAACCCTATTTGAATATTCCTTCATATCCTTAAAGGTGAAGCGTTTTTCTTCCCCTTCGTTTGAAACATAAAGCATTGCAAGCTTGTCAGGTCTTTTTTCGGCTAAGCCGTCAATAATATCAAATGCAAAATTAAACTTATCATCATTTTCAAAGGAAAGTGAAATAAGCGCCCCGCGTTCATCCTCTTTAGGATGAATAAAGTTATGATAAAGTCTTCTGTAGGGCTGTTTTGCCTTAACCTTTGTAGACTCCCCTATAATCTGAGTTTCTTCCTCTTTATTTGTTGAGGGGTTAAGTACGATTGCGTAAAAGAGGCAATCCTCCCCGCCCACTGCAATCATTCCGTGAGGAGTTGAACTGTTATAGTAGATACTGTCGCCTTCGCTTAAAATTTCAGTATGCTGACCAATCTGCACCTTGAGCTTACCTTTTATAATAACGTCACATTCCTGACCCTCGTGAGTTGTAAGCTCAATATCGCGATTTTCTGCCTCAGGGTCATAAACCGCGTGAACGTAAAGAGGCTCTGCAATTCTGTTTTTAAAGGTAGGCGCAAGATTATAGTAAATCATATCATGCGCCTGCTCAATTCTTTGCCCTTCACCCTTTTTGGTTACGGTGTAGCTCTTAAGATTGGGGCTTACGCCTTCAATGATATCCGTTACGTCAACGTGAAGAGAAAGAGCGCATCTGTAAATAAAAGCAAAGCTTAAGTCATGCTCCCCATTTTCGCAGGCAACATATTCATCCTTTGAAACGTCACAAAGGCGTGACATTGTTTCAACGCTTATACCTTCAATTTCGCGAAGCTCTTTAATACGCGCCGCCATAAGCTTGATTTTGTAATCAAGACCTGTAATAATTTTTTCTTCCATAAAGATAATCTCCTTTTGGCAGGGACAAACACAAATGCTCGCCCCAAGATGTGATAAAAATCTTGAGACGAGCATTATATCTCTGATATAAAATACCCGCGGTACCACTCAAATTGCATACAAGATGCCACTTCAGACTCTAACAAGTCCTGTCTTTTAACGCAAGCTAACGGGAAGGTTCTACTCCCTTTAAGGTTTCTTCCTTCCGGCTCAGGAGCTACAGACCACTTTGTCCGCTTTATGGCTTGCACCAACCGCCAATTCTCTGAAAAGCTTATCAAAGCATCACTCTCCGTCAATGCCTTTATTATTCATATACATTTATTTTTACCACACATATATCAATTTGTCAAGGTTTTATTTAAAGAATTTCACGGCTGCCTCAAACATACGAATATCGTAGTTACCTGAAACATTCTTATAAAGACCATTTCCAACACGTTCACTATGTCCCATTTTACCAAAGACTCTGCCGTCAGGAGAAGTGATACCTTCAATCGCATACATTGAGTTATTGGGGTTAAAGTGAATGTCACCTGTTGCGTTATTTTCCATATCTACGTACTGCGTAGCAATCTGGCCGTTCTTTGAAAGCTCTTCTATAAGCTTTTCGTCAGCAATAAATCTACCCTCACCGTGAGAAATCGGCACGCTGTATACATCACCTACATTTGTAAGAGAAAGCCACGGTGACTTATTTGATGCAACGCGCGTTCTTACAATTCTTGACTGATGGCGCGCAATAGTATTAAAGGTAAGAGTTGGGCAGGTTTCGTCAGTATCCATAATCTTTCCGTAAGGAACGAGGCCCAGCTTAATAAGTGCCTGGAAGCCGTTACAGATACCACACATAAGCCCCTCTCTCTTATCGAGAAGGTCCATTACGCTCTTTCTGATTTCATCATTGCGGAAAAATGCCGTTATAAACTTACCGCTGCCGTCAGGCTCATCACCGCCGGAAAATCCGCCCGGGATGAAAATCATTTGTGAGTCGTTTATGAGATGAGCAAATTCATTAACACTATTTGTAATTCCTTGCGGAGTAAGGTTGTTGATAACGTAAATCTTTGCCTCTGCCCCTGCCCTTTCAACTGCCTTCGCACTGTCAAACTCGCAGTTTGTTCCTGGGAACACAGGAATTAAAACCTTGGGTTTTGAGGTTTTTACGCTTGCAAACTTTCTTTCCTTTGCTTCATAAGAGAAGTTTTCCATTCTACTTGGCTTCTGGTTTATATTACAAGAATACACGCTTTCAAGCTTGTCTTCATAAATTGAAAGAAGCTCTGAAAGTGCAAGACTTTCATCCTTATAAGTAACTTTCTCCTCATCAGTTGTTTTACCGATAACCTTGTAGCCGTCAATCTCGCCATCTATTTCAAGGATGAATGAGCCGTAGCTGTATTTAAAGATATCTTCAACTGAAAGTGAATCGTTAAACTTAAATCCAACCCCGTTACCAAAGCACATCTTCATAACTGCTTCCATAATTCCGCCCATACCGGGTGTGTAGCAGGAAATTGCCTTTTTCTCTTTGAGAAGAGTATTTACCTTATTAAATACATCCAAAAGTGATGATGTAACAGGAAGGTTATTTTCGTCAAACTCGGGAGATATCATAATCACGCTTGAATTTGCCTTTTTAAATTCAGGCGAAACAATATCCTTGATTTTTTCCGTAGTTACCGCAAATGAAACAAGTGTTGGCGGAACGTCAAGATTTTCAAAGCTGCCGCTCATAGAGTCTTTACCGCCGATTGAGCCAATACCCATCTCCATCTGCGCCTTAAATGCGCCTAAAAGTGCGCTGAAGGGCTTACCCCAACGGCGCGGGTCATGAGAAAGACGTTCAAAATATTCCTGGAATGTAAGATATACGTCCTTAAACTGCGCACCGGTTGCAATAAGCTTACAAACTGATTCCACAACGGCATAGTATGCGCCGTGATAAGGACTCTTTTCCATTATAAAGGGGTTATAGCCAAAGGACATCAATGAGCAGTCATCCGTATCCTTTTTCTCTGTTGAGATTTTTTGCACCATTGCCTGAATTGGTGTAAGCTGATTTTTACCGCCAAACGGCATAAGGACAGTTCCTGCACCGATTGTTGAGTCAAATCTTTCTGAAAGGCCACGCTTTGAGCAGATATTAAGGTCGCCCGCAAGGTCTTTAAGATTTTTAGTAAATCCGCCTTCTACCTTCTTTTCAAAAGGTGCGCACTTACTTGCTTCAATATCTATATGCTTTTCTGCACCGTTTGAGTTAAGGAAATCTCTGCTGATATCAACAATTTTCTTTCCATTCCAGTGCATTACGAGTCTGTTTTTATCCGTTACCTTTGCAACGGGGCATGCCTGAAGATTTTCGCTCTTTGCAATTTCAAGGAAACGGTCAATGTTTTCCTTTTCAATTACAACTGCCATTCTTTCTTGCGATTCACTGATTGCAAGTTCTGTGCCGTCTAATCCCTCATATTTTTTGGGAACGGCATTAAGGTCAATTTCAAGTCCGTCAGCAAGCTCACCTATTGCAACAGAAACACCGCCTGCGCCAAAGTCATTACAACGCTTAATCATAAGGCAGGCTTCTTTATTTCTAAAAATTCTCTGGAGTTTTCTTTCTTCGGGGGCATTACCCTTTTGAACCTCTGAACCACAAGTTTCGATAGATTCAACAGTATGTGATTTTGATGACCCCGTTGCGCCGCCGCAACCGTCTCTACCTGTGCTTCCGCCAAGGAGAACTACAACGTCACCGTCCGCGGGCACTTCACGCCTTACGTTTTCCTTGGGTGTTGCAGCAATTACTGCACCAATTTCCATTCTTTTTGCAGCATAGCCCGGGTGATAAATTTCATCAACAATACCCGTTGCAATACCAATCTGGTTACCGTATGAAGAGTAGCCTGCCGCAGCGGTTGTAACAATCTTTCTTTGCGGAAGTTTTCCGGGAATTGTTTCATTTACTGGCTTAAGCGGGTCAGCCGCACCTGTTACGCGCATAGCACCATACACATAGCTTCTTCCTGAAAGCGGGTCACGGATTGCACCGCCAATACACGTTGCAGCACCACCAAACGGCTCAATTTCAGTCGGGTGGTTATGTGTCTCATTTTTAAAGAGTAAAAGCCACGGTTCTGTCTTTCCGTCTATACTGACGTCAATACAAACTGTGCAGGCGTTTATCTCTTCAGATTCATCAAGCTTATCAAGTTTTCCGTTTGCTTTAAGATATCTTACTGCAAGTGTTGCAATATCCATAAGGCAAATGCTCTTTGTTCTTCCAAGCTCTTTTCTTGTGTCTATATATTCCTCGTAAGTCTTTTGTAAAAGCTCATCCTCGAACTTCACGTCATCAATAATTGTCTGGAAAGTCGTATGACGGCAATGGTCTGACCAGTATGTGTCAATCATACGGATTTCAGTTATAGACGGGTCACGGTTTTCTTCTATAAAATACTTCTGACAAAATGTAATGTCTTCAATATCCATAGCAAGACCGTATTCTTTGATGAAATCAGCAAGCTCTTCGCGCGAAAGCTTAATAAACCCGTCTAGGATTTTAACTTCACTCGGGATTTCGTATTCAACATTAAGAGTTTCGGGCTTTTCTGGTGACGCCTCTCTCGCCTCAACCGGGTTTATAACATACTTTTTAATTTCGGAAAGTTCACTATCCGTCAAATTTCCGTAAAGCGCATAAACCTTTGCAGTGCGGATAAGCGGTCTTTCACCCTGTGAAATAAACTGAATACACTGTGCGGCAGAATCCGCCCTCTGGTCAAACTGACCGGGCAAAAATTCAACCACAAAGCTTTTAGCACCCGTAATATCGATTTCTTCTGTTACGATATCTGACTGTGGCTCTGAAAAAACAGTTTTTTTGGCATTTTCAAAAAGCTCTTTCGTAATATTTTCAACGTCATAACGGTTTATAACCCTAACATTTTCAAGCGAGCTTATTCCAAGAAATGTATTGATTTCATACAAAAGATGCTCCGCTTCATCGGCAAATTCGTTTTTTCTTTCAACATATGCTCTGTATACCATTATTTTTCCTCCTTTGCCTTAAGCGCTCTTTGGCCTATATCTTTTCTGTAGTATGCTTTATCAAAGCTTACTTTTTTTACTTTTTCGTAGGATTTTTCTATTGCTTCTTTTAAAGTTGGGGCAATTGATGTAATGCCAAGCACTCTGCCACCGTTTGTATAGAGCTTTCCTTCTTTAAGTTCTGCACCGGCAACAAAAGTATCCTCGAGAATGTCCTTGTCTATTGAAATTTCCTTACCCTTTTCGTACTTTTCGGGGTATCCGCCTGATGCCACAATTACGCAGCACGCACTTTCCTTTTTAAACGAAACATTGGCTTCTGAAAGTGTCTCATTTGTAACTGCCTGCATTATAGTTAATAGGTCACTTTCAAGCAGTGGAAGCACAACCTGCGTTTCAGGGTCACCAAAACGGCAGTTGAATTCTATTACCTTGGGACCATTTTTTGTAATCATAAGTCCAAAGTAAAGGCAACCCTTAAAGGTTCTTCCCTCTTTATTCATAGCTTCCATTGTAGGAATAAATATTTTTTCCATACACTCGCGCTCAAGTTCTTTTGTGTAATATGGATTTGGCGCAATAGTTCCCATTCCACCGGTGTTAAGGCCTGTGTCATTATCCCCTATTCTCTTATGGTCCATTGAAGATACCATAGGAACCATAGCCTTACCATCTGTAAATGCAAGGACTGACACCTCGGGGCCTTCTAAGAATTCTTCAATAACGATTTGTCTTCCACTTGCGCCGAATTTGTCGTTTTCCATCATATCTTTTACTGCTTCTATTGCATCATTTTTATTTTCAGCAATAATTACGCCCTTTCCAAGCGCAAGCCCGTCCGCCTTTATAACAATCGGATACGGCGCATTTTCAAGATATTTTATTGCCTCCTCCGCATTTTTAAACACTTCATAGCTTGCGGTGGGAATGTTATATTTTTTCATAAGATTTTTAGAAAAAATCTTACTTCCCTCAATTATTGCGGCCTTTTTATCTGGACCAAAGCAAGGGATACCATTTTTTGTAAGTTCGTCAACACAGCCGAGTACAAGCGGATCATCGGGTGCAACTATAGCGTAGTCAATTTTGTTATTAACCGCAAATTCTACAATTTTTTCTATATCCTTTGCGCCAATATTTACGCATTCCGCGTCAGAAGCGATACCGCCGTTTCCCGGAAGTGCATAAATTTTTGTAACGTCTTTATTTTCTTTTATCTTTTTTATAATGGCGTGCTCTCTTCCGCCACCGCCTACAACAAGAATATTCATTTTCGTCATCCTTTCTGATTAGTGGTGGAACAGGCGCATATTTGTAAATGCCATAACCATATCGTATTTATCGCAACACTCAATTACAAGGTCATCACGGATTGAACCGCCCGGCTCTGCAATATATTTAACACCGCTCTTTTTAGCGCGTTCAATATTGTCTGAAAATGGGAAGAATGCATCTGACCCGAGCGAAACACCGTCTATCGTATCAAGATATGCGCGCATTTCTTCGTCTGTAAACGGCTCGGGCTTTTTAGTAAAGTACTTTTCCCAAATTCCGTCTTTAGTAACATCTTCTTCGTTTTTATTGATATAGCCGTCAATTACATTGTCTCTGTCGGCACGCTTTAAATCATCACGGAAAGGAAGATTAAGTACCTTATCCGCCTGACGAAGAAACCACGTATCTGCCTTTGTTCCTGCGAGGCGTGTGCAGTGAATTCTTGACTGCTGACCTGCACCAACGCCGATTGCCTGTCCGCCGTATGCAAAGCAAACAGAGTTTGACTGTGTATACTTAAGAGTAATAAGCGCAATTATAAGGTCAATTTTAGCTTCCTCGGGAAGATTTTTGTTTTTTGTAACGATTTCCTCTAAAAGTGATTTGTCAATTTTAAAATTATTACGTCCCTGCTCAAAGGTGATACCGTAAACCTGCTTCTTTTCAATTGGCATCGGGACAAAGTCTTTATCTATTTTAACCACGTTGTAGTTTCCGTTACGCTTTGATTTAAGAATTTCAAGAGCTTTATCGGTATAGCCTGGCGCAATAATTCCGTCAGAAACCTCACGTTTAATAAGCTGCGCCGTGATTTCATCACACGTATCAGAGAGTGCAACCCAATCACCGAAAGAGCACATTCTGTCCGTTCCTCTTGCCCTTGCATATGCGCATGCAACGGGGGAAGAGTCAAGACCCTCTATATCATCAACAAAGCAAGCTTTTTTAAGCTTATCTGAAAGAGGAAGTCCTACTGCTGCAGAGGTAGGGCTAACGTGCTTAAATGACGTTACGGCGGGAAGACCTGTTGCCTCTGAAAGCTCCTTTACAAGCTGCCAGCTGTTAAATGCATCGAGAAAATTGATGTAACCCGGGCGGCCTGAAAGTATCTCTATCGGAAGCTCACTTCCGTCCTCCATATATATTTTTGATGGCTTCTGGTTGGGATTGCAACCATACTTAAGTTCAAATTCCTTCATAATAAAGCTCCTTATTTATTCTTATTTATCAGGCGTTCCTCAAGGGAATTATCCTTGAGATTTACAAAGCATACATAAAGTGAAATCTTATTGTTTTCGTCTAAATTATTCCAGATATCGTTTGTAAATTCATCTATGTCATTCGGAACTGCTACTCTTTCAGGTTCACCCTGAAATGTCGGAAGCGGATTTCCGTCTGTCACATAGGTATGAATAAAGTGACCTGTGTTAGAGAGTGCAGGGTATGAATAGTGGTATCTTGCGCAGGCACTTCCAACTTCGTCAGCACTTTTAAGAATGCTCATTTCATAGGAAAAGTCCCCATTTTCAAAAGTAAGCATTCCGCTAATTCTTGGTGTAAAATTAGGACTGTCAGGCTCAAACTCACGCTTTGTAAGAGCTTTAGCGAAGCTTTCGTTAGCCTTTAATCCTTCAAGCACAGTATCTGTCTGGTCACCATTTGTAACAACAAGCTTGTTCTCATGGGTGCCGAGCGCTCTGTATATAATAAGGCTTGGGTCCTCTACCTTTGAAGAATCAAAAGGCTCTGTAAAAATGCTTCCGTCTTTAGAGGTAAACACTCTGTTACGGCTGTTTTCACTTCTGCCCATTATAAAATATGCTACTGCGGCACGAGTACCGTCCTCTGTTTTTCCTATTACTATACCTCTGCCCGCATAAGGGTTTCCTTTTAATATATCACCTATATTTTTCTTTTCGTATACGTTCATAGCTAACTCCTTACATATTTTTACACACAAGCTCTACCGCTTCGGGAAGAATTTTCCACTCGGCAAGTCGCATAACTCTTTTTTGAAGAGTTTCGGGCGTGTCATTTTCATTTATCTTGACAGCTTTTTGCAAAATAATCTCTCCGCCGTCAGGAATTTCGTTTACAAAATGCACTGTTGCACCCGTAACCTTAACGCCTTTTTTAAGCGCCTCTTCATGAACTTTAAGTCCATAGAACCCCTTCCCGCAAAACGAGGGAATTAAAGACGGGTGAACATTTATTATTCTTTTTTCGTACTTTTTTGTAAAATCGGCACTTAAAATGCACATAAAACCTGCCAAAACGATAATATCAATTTTATTTTCCGTAAGTATTGATATTATCCCTTTTTCAAAATCACTTTGACTTACGTTCTTTTTGGGAACAACAAAGGTTTTGATATTACTCTTTTTTGCGCGGGTAAGAGCATAGGCATTTTCATTGTTTGAAATGACTGCCTTTATTTTTCCGCTTGTGATGATGCCTTTTTTCTGGCTGTCTATAAGCGCCTGCAAATTTGTGCCACCGCCAGAAACGAGCACTGCAATATTTTTCATAATTAATTCACCTATCAGATAATTTCTATCTTCTTATCAGATTTTACGGTTTCACCAATAATATAAGCATCTTCCCCGTTTTCCTTAAGGATTGAGAGAGCCAACTCTGCCTCTTCTTTAGGAACAACAATACTCATACCAACACCCATATTAAAGGTGTTAAACATATCGTGTTCATCAATATTTCCTTTTTCTGCAATAAGCTTAAAAATAGGAAGTATCTTAACTGATTTCTTGTCAATTTTTGCGCCAAAGCCATCGGGCATACTTCTCGGAATATTTTCGTAGAAGCCACCGCCTGTAATGTGCGAAATCGCTCTTACATTAACTTTTTCAAGAAGTGCTAAAACTGACTTAACATAAATTTTAGTAGGTGTTAAAAGAGTTTCCCCTACTGATTTTCCGCCAAGCTCTTCAAGTGGAGTTTTGATGTCAGCGTTTTCAACATCAAATACTTTTCTTACAAGTGAAAAGCCGTTTGAGTGAACACCGCTTGATGCAAGGGCGATTATTATGTCGCCTTCCTGCATTTTTGTATTATCAATAATTTTATCCTTATCAACAACACCTGTGCAGTATCCTGCGAGGTCGTACTCGTCTTCAGGATAAAAACCGGGCATTTCTGCAGTTTCACCGCCGATAAGTGCCGCGCCTGACAAAACGCATCCGTCACAAACGCCTTTTACGATGCTTTCAATTCTTTCAGGGAAGTTTTTACCGCAGGCAATATAATCAAGGAAGAAAAGCGGTTTTGCGCCACAACAGATAATGTCATTTACACACATTGCCACGCAGTCAATTCCAACTGTGTCGTGCTTGTCCATTATAAAAGCAAGCTTAAGCTTTGTGCCAACGCCGTCTGTTCCACCAACTAAAACCGGTTTTTTGATACCTTCAAGGTCAAGTTCAAAAAGTCCGCCAAAAGAACCAATGTCTGAACATACACCTTTTGTCATAGTTGTAGCAATATGCTTTTTCATAAGCTCAACAGCCTTATATCCTGCAGTAATATCAACGCCAGCTGCTGCATAGCTTTTAGATTCTGAACCTTTCATATAATTACCTCCCCTTGCTTTCTGAAATCTTAAAATCGAATTTACTTTTTTGTGTTTTTTCGGGAACTTCCGTAGGATAATTCCCGTCAAAGCACGCTGTACAATATCCTTTATTTTTGTCCATACATGCAATTTCTTTAACTGCATCAAGACTTAAAAATCCAAGTGAATCAACACCGAGTATCTTTTCAATCTCCTCATGAGAATACTTGCAGGCAATAAGCTTGTCCTTTGAGTCAATATCTGTACCGTAGTAGCATGGATTGATAAATGGCGGTGCAGACACTCTCATATGCACCTCTTTAGCGCCTGCCTCACGAAGAAGCTTAACTATTCTTGCACCCGTTGTTCCACGAACAATTGAGTCATCAATCATAACAACTCTTTTTCCTTTAACTGCGCCCATTACAGGGTTAAGCTTAATCTTTACCTTATCCTCACGGCTTTCCTGACCGGGAGCAATAAATGTTCTGCCGATATATTTATTTTTAATAAAACCAATTTCGTAAGGAATGCCTGATTCTTTTGCATAGCCGAGTGCCGCGTCAAGTCCTGAATCGGGAACACCGATTACAACGTCAGCATCTACAGGATGCTCTTTTGCTAAAAATGCACCTGCGCGCATTCTTGCTTCATGCACTGTTGACCCGTCAATAATTGAGTCAGGGCGTGAGAAGTAAACAAATTCAAATACACACATTTTACGCTTCTGCTTATTACAGTGTGTGGTTATACTTCTTACTCCGTCTTTATCAAAAACAATTATCTCCCCGGGCTCAACCTCACGGATAAATTCTGCGCCTACAGAATCGAGTGCACAGCTTTCTGATGCTACAACATACATTCCTTCTTTTGTCTTACCATAGCAAAGGGGTCTGAATCCCATCTCATCGCGCACTGCAATAAGCTTTGTAGGTGACATTACTAAAAGTGAGTATGCACCCTTAACTCTGTGCATAGCGTTACTGATTGCTTCTTCAATTGATTTTGCCCTTAATCTTTCCTCTGTGATTATATATGAGATAACCTCAAGATTTGTATTGGTGTGAAAAATTGAACCTTTAAGCTCAAGATCGGCACGAAGTTCAGCCCCGTTTATAAGCTGACCGTTATGCGCAAGCGCCATTCTGCCTTTAATATGGTTTACAACCATAGGTTGAGCATTGTGCACACCACTTGTCCCCTCTGCACCATAGCGGACATGACCTATTGCCATTGTGCCTTTTCCAAGAGAGTCAAGCTTTTCATTTGTAAAAACATCATTTACAAGACCTGTGTCTTTGCACGTTGTAAACACACCGTCATCATTAATTGTAATTCCGCATGACTCCTGACCACGATGCTGAAGAGCAAAAAGCCCGTAGTAAGTCATTCTTGCAAGGTCATAGTTTTCGTTTGAATATACTCCGAAAACTCCACATTCTTCTCTTAAACTCATTGATTTCACTCCATCTATATTTCTTTACTTATTAAGTAACTCCATTACTGCTTTATCTTTCTTTAAAACAGCCTCTTTATCCTTCTTGCGCTTTTCGTCAAGCTTTCTTGCGATTTCACTATCTTCTACAGAAAGAATCTGTGCGGCAATAAGCGCGGCATTTGCGCCACCGTTAATCGCAACGGTTGCAACGGGAATTCCGGGAGGCATCTGCACAGTTGAAAGCAGAGCATCCATTCCGTCAAGCGCTTGCGACTTGCAGGGAATTCCAATCACGGGAAGAGTTGTATTTGCCGCGATTGCACCTGCAAGATGTGCTGCCATACCGGCGGCAGCTATAATTGCGCCAAAGCCGTTTTGTCTGGCGTTTAGCGAAAACTCACGCGCCTCCTCAGGCGTTCTATGCGCTGAAAAGATATGAAGCTCGTAAGGAATTTCCAAGCTTTCTAACATATCAGTTGCTTTTTTGATAATGGGAAGGTCACTGTCACTTCCGATAACAATACCAATTTTTTTCATAAGCTTTGCCTCCTTGATTACTAAAATAAATAAAAAAGGGTGCACTTTTCCCCCGCCATTTTTCATGGCAGAAAAGTGCGCCCAGACGGTCGGCCAAACAGCAAACCAAGATTTACTATTCTCTCCAGTTATTCTCTGCTCCCTTGCAGTGCTCTGCAAAATTCCGTCAGTCACAGGAAAAGCTGTTTAAACTATTTACAAGTATAACAGAATTAGTCTTATTTGTCAAGGAATACAAGGTGTTACTTTTAACAAATTTCGTCATAATTTTTAAATAATTTTTAGATTTTTTTCTAAAATATTGATTTTCTATAAAAAACAATATATAATAGTAACTTGTATAATAATGTTTATTTTTGAAAGGACGTATAATTTATGTCAATAACTGCACCGAGAGGCACTCAGGATATAATGCCTTCAGACATCCTTAAATGGAAGCATATTGAAAAGACAATTGAAAAAATAAGTGATAAGTTCGGGTTTAGTGAAATTCGCACACCCGTTTTTGAGCATACAGAGCTTTTTGAGCGTGGCGTTGGTGACACTACCGATGTTGTGCAAAAGGAGATGTATACCTTCCTTGATAAAGGCGGAAGAAGTATAACTCTTCGCCCCGAGGGGACTGCATCTGTTGCGCGTGCTTTTTTGGAGCATAATATTTATGCAAAGCCACTGCCTGCAAAGCTTTGCTACAACATAACCTGCTACCGCTATGAAAAACCCCAGGCAGGCAGACTTCGTGAGTTTCATCAGTTTGGAGCTGAATGCTTTGGCGCAAAAGAGCCTCAAACAGATGCTGAATTGATATCTTACGCTTATTCGATTTTAAAGGCAATGGGGATAAATTCGCTTAAGCTTTATATTAACTCAATTGGTTGCCCCGTTTGCCGTAAAAAATATAACGAGGCGCTCAAAGCGTACTTTAAGCCTTATATTGAAAATGGCACGCTTTGTGAAACCTGCCGTAACCGTTTTGATAAAAACCCGCTTCGCATACTTGACTGTAAAAGTCCTGTCTGCGGTGAGGTAGCAGAAAATGCACCACACTTAATTGACTATCTTTGCGAGGAATGTGAAAATCACTTCAGCGAGGTTAAAAAGCATCTTGACGCACTCGGCATTGAATATATCATTGATGGCACAATAGTTCGCGGACTTGACTACTACACAAAAACAGTTTTTGAATTTAAGACGGGAATAAACGGAACTGCGGGAACTGTTTGCGGTGGCGGAAGATATGACGGACTTATAGAGGAGCTTGGTGGCGCGCCAAACCCCGGTATTGGCTTTGCAATGGGACTGGAAAGAGTTATTTTAGCCGTTGAAAACGACAACAACATGCCCGAGTTCAGCGCTTCACCAGATATCTTTGTTGCAAATATAGGTGATGAGACAAACGCCTTCGTAAGCCTTGTAACAAACAATTTAAGAATGGCGGATTTGAAAGCAGAGCGTGACCTTTGCGGGCGCAGTCTTAAAGCACAAATGAAGTATGCCGATAAGATTGGTGCTAAATACAGCATTGTTATAGGCGAAAGTGAAATGGAAAATAAAAAGGCAATCCTTAAAAATATGAGCACTAAAACTGAAATAGAGGTTTCGCTTGAAAATGTACAGGACATAAAAAAAGCAATAATGGAGGACAAATAATATGGATACAATTAAAGGCTTAAAAAGAACAAATATGTGCGGAGACCTCCGCGAAAAAAATATTGGAGAAACTGTTACCCTTATGGGTTGGGTAGCTAAAGAAAGAAATATGGGAGGACTTATATTTGTTGATATAAGAGACCGCACCGGTATTTCGCAAATAGTTTTCGAGCCTGAAAATGCCTCCCTTTTAGAAAAGGCATCAACACTTCATATGGAATATGTTATTGCAGTCCGTGGTACTGTCAGATTAAGAAGTAACATTAACGAAACAATCCCTACCGGTAAGGTTGAGGTTTTGGCAGAAGAGCTTCGTATATTAAATACATCGGAGGTTCCTCCTTTTGTTGTTACTGATGACGTTAAGGCAAGCGAGGATTTGCGCCTTAAGTACCGCTATCTTGACCTTCGCCGACCGACAGTTATTAATGCGATTAAAATGCGCCACAAAATCACACAGATTGCGCGCAATTACTATGATGAAAACGGGTTTTTAGAAATTGAAACACCCATTCTTACAAAGAGTACGCCCGAGGGTGCGCGTGACTATTTAGTACCCAGCCGTGTTTACCCCGGAAAATTCTTTGCACTTCCCCAGTCACCCCAGCAATACAAACAGCTTTTGATGCTTGGTGGTGTGGACCGTTATATGCAGATTGCAAAGTGCTTCCGTGATGAAGACCTGCGTGCTGACCGTCAGCCTGAATTTACACAGATTGACCTTGAAATGAGCTTTGTTGACGAAGATGACGTTATAAATGTAAACGAAGGCTTTTTAAAGAGACTCTTTAAAGAGGTACTTGATTACGAAGTAACTCTTCCCCTTCCCCGCCTTACGTGGAAAGAGGCAATGGATCGCTTCGGTTCAGATAAGCCTGACACACGCTTTGAGCTTGAACTAATTAATATGACAGATTTATTTGAAAACAGTGAGTTTAAGGCATTTTCAGACACTGTTAAAAACGGCGGAAGTGTGCGTGCAATAAATGCAAAAGCGCTTTCAGACAAGCTTACAAGAAAGACACTTGACTCATTGGTTGAATTCGTAAAAACCTACAAGGCAAAAGGTCTTGCATGGCTTATAATTGATGAAAACGAAATCCGCGGAAGTATAGCAAAATTCTTCTCACCCGAAGAGCTTGAAAAAATTAAGGAACGCGCAAATGCAAGCGCGGGTGACGTTTTGCTTTTCGTTGCAGATAAAGACAGTGTAGTTTATGCATCATTAGGCGCACTTCGCTGTGAAATTGCCAAAAAGTATGACCTTATCCCCAAAGGGAAGTTTAATCTTTTGTGGGTAACCGACTTCCCGCTTTTCGAGTATGATGAGGAAGAAAATCGCTATGTTGCAATGCACCATCCATTTACCTCTCCTAAAGATGAGGATGTAAAGTTCTTAAAGACAAACCCCGCTAAAGCGCATGCAAAGGCTTATGATATTGTGCTTAACGGCTACGAGCTTGGCGGAGGAAGTATTCGTATTTACGACCCCAAAATGCAACAGGATATGTTTGAGGCGCTTGGCTTTACTCCGGAAGAAGCAAAGGCGCGCTTTGGCTATCTTCTTCAGGCATTTTCTTATGGCACACCACCGCATGGCGGAATGGCATACGGACTTGACAGAATTGCAATGCTTATGTCAGGGTCAGACTCAATCCGTGATGTAATTGCATTCCCCAAGGTAAAAGACAGTGGTGAGCTTATGATTGCTTCTCCCGACGTTGTTGATGCAAAACAGCTTGAAGAACTTGGACTTGAAATCGTAAAAGAAGAAGAGTAAAACTTGAAATGCAGAATGCAAAATGCAAAATGCAGAATTGAGGGTTGATATGGGAAATTTGATTGAAGAGAAAAGCTTTAAATTCGCGGTAAAAATAGTTAAGCAATATAGACGCTTGACTTCTGACAAAAAAGAATTTGTACTCTCAAAGCAATTACTTAAAAGTGGTACAAGTATTGGAGCAAATGTATCTGAAGCTCAACGAGGACAAAGCAAGGCGGATTTCAACGCTAAAATGAACATTGCTCTTAAAGAAGCTAATGAGACCTTATACTGGATTAGGCTTTTGCACTGTACTGATTATTTTTCTGAAGATGAATATAATGGTCTGGGAACTGAAATAAACGAAATCATTGCAATTTTAACATCAATTTGCAAAAAAACAAACAAATAATTCTGCATTCTGCATTTTGCATTTTGCACTTGCATTCCCCAAGGTGCTTTATGAAACTATACTTCCACCAAAACCAAAGCTGGGACCCCTCCCGGTATCACTATGCCGCCGAGCAGATGATGCTCACCCTCTTTCCGGGGGAGAAGCCGGAATATCCCGGGGAGGAGCCCCATACCAATACACAGGACAGCTGCGCCGTCTTTACCCTGACCGCGGGGGAGGAGAGGGCTGTGGTGTCTGCCCTCGTCAGCCGCTGCGGGCAAACCGCCGCGGGGGAGCACAGTTTCCCTGCCGACGGTCTGACCGGGACACCGGAGGCGGTCTATCATGTCCTGCAGCACGCCATCAAGCTGGCTTTCTACGCCGCGGGCAAAAAGCTGCTGGGCGTCCAGCCCCCCTGGGGGGCCCTGACCGGGGTGCGGCCCGTCAAGCTGCCCACCCGGGCCATGAAGCAGGGGGCCACCCCGGAGCAGGCCGGGGCCGAGCTGGAGGAGCGCTATGATGTGACCCCGGTGCGCTCCGGGCTGGC
>JAZNSQ010000050.1:0-13816 GCA_045591265.1 Clostridia bacterium
CTTGCACCGTAGGGAGGATTGATACAAATTTTTGAAAAACCTGTTTTCATTATATGTATACCTTTCTTTATTTGTTAATATCCTTAAGAAGCTCAATCATACCGTTTACAACGATATCATCGCCGCCCGGCTTGAGAGAGGAGCTTCTTGCTTCATATCCGCCTTCTTCATAAGCAATTCTAGTCGGAATATATCCGCCTGCGCTGTTTGTAAGGCAAGTTACTATTGTTGCGGGTGATGTCGAAGCTTCATTTATGCGGTTGCCTATTTCAGTAAATGCTTCTCCGCCGATACCGGCAAATGTGCATCCACCAATTTTTAATGCAGATAAGAAGAAGGAATACTCCGTAGGGCCATTTTCAAGAAGAATTATTCTTTCAGCCTCTGCAACAACGGTTGTAAGCTCCATCTCTTTATAAGGAAGCTCATCTGTTCTTCCCGAATGGTAAAGCTCTGAAATGCGTCTTGCCTCCTCGAGACGGTCATTTTCCTGATGTGAGGGAAGCTTAACCTCTTTAGACCCATAGGAAATTTCTTCACCTTCAATTTTATCTGTAATTGAGCATACCGATAAAACTGCACCTGCAATAATTCTGCCCATATGTTCTGCATGCTTTATGCTTCTTGGCACACTGTCAAAATCAATTTTTGAAATAGCGCTTTCACCATCTGTGGGATTTACATTAACGTGGTTAACATCGCCCTGCGCACCTAAAAGGAAAATACACTTTGTATTGGGAACTGCCCTTTCAAGTGTTTCGCACACCTTTCCTATGTAGTCGTTACTGATATATTCACCGCCTACAGAGTCTGCATGTGTGCCGAAGTTTACGATAAAGATGTCATCGGCATCTTTTCTGGTAATTTTAACAAGCTTAACTGTTTCATTCGGAGTGCCAAGCGCATGGTCAATATTTTCGTTTTTTACACCCGGGTTTGTTAAAACGCTTCCGTCTTTCATACGATATCTTCTTACAAAAGAGATATTTTTTGCTTCAGATTGTGCGTAGCCCATTTCGCTTTCGTGAAGGTCATTTAAGGCATACACTGCGCAGTCACGCATACATGAAACCAAAAATTCGTTATAGCTTTGTGAGCTTTCATTTTCTGACGCAAAGTCCTTACCTACAAGCGGGCCAGTATGAGTGTGAGAGCAATTTATATAAATTGCATCTTTATCAACACCCGTTGCCTTATTTATTGCTTCCTTAAACCTGTCGTAAAAGATTTGTGGGAGTAGGCAAACGTCTATTGTCATAACAAGAGCCTTTTTTTCTGAATTGTCAAAAGCAACAGCTCTTACATATAAATCATCTAATATTCCCTTTACTCTTCTTTCCTGATAATAACCAACTATAGGAGAATCGTAAGGGGGATTAATACACACTCTGGCAAAACCAGTTTTCATAAAAAACACCCTTTTCATTTATTATCCAAGCTTATTTTAAACCAATTAATTCGGAGTGTCAAGCAAATAACAAAAATAATTTTCCCGTTTGGTTTCGACATAATAAAATAAATTATTTACAATTTCTTCATAATATGATATAATTTTTAATGGCAAAAAAATATAAATATATATATTAAAAGGAGAGAAAATTATGAAACTTGTCTACAATGTGGACGACAAACCAAAATTCGGGCAACTTATGGTTTTTGCAATTCAGCAGTTGCTCGCGATTATGGCAGCTACAATAGCGGTTCCTGCTATTGTAGGTAATGGAATGACCGCTTCTGCGGCACTTTTCGGTGCAGGTATTGGCACTATTGTTTATCAGCTTTTTACAAAGTTTAAAAGCCCCGTTTTCCTTGGCTCTTCATTTGCCTTTATCGGCTCAATGTTTGCAGCGTTTGCCGGTGCAGCATCAATGCAGTTAGGGTTCCTTGGACTTATTCTCGGTGCACTTTTTGCAGCACTTGTTTACGTTATCATAGCAATCATAGTTAAGATTGCCGGCGTTAAGTGGATTGCAAAGCTTATGCCCCCCGTTGTTATTGGACCTACTGTTGCACTTATTGGTCTTTCCCTTGCAGGCGCAGCTGTAAAAGATGTATTCTCATACGGTCCTGTAGATGGTAATGGTTCATTTATTATGTCAGCGAATATCTGGGTGTCATTTATTTGTGCCCTTGTTACATTCTTTGTTGTAACTATCTGTTCTGTCTATGGTAAGAAAATGATAAAGCTTATACCCTTTATTATAGGTATTCTTGCCGGTTACATAGTTGCACTCATTTTTACAGTCATCGGAATAAAAACAAACAATGCTTCTCTTTGCATTATTGATTTTGCTCCTTTTAAAGCACTTGTTGAAAACGGAGTTACACTTTCTACATTTATTTCTGTTCCGAAATTTACATTCATCGAAGCCCTTAAAGGCGTAGGAGAATTTAGTTGGAGCTATGCTGCTACAGTTGCAGTTGCTTATGTTCCCGTTGCATTCGTTGTATTTGCAGAACATATTGCAGACCACAAGAATCTTTCTTCAATCATTGAAAAGGATCTTTTAGAAAGCCCCGGTCTTCACAGAACACTTCTTGGTGACGGAATTGGTTCTTTCTTTGGTGCAATCTTTGGCGGATGCCCCAATACAACATACGGCGAATCAGTAGGATGCGTTGCTATCACAGGAAATGCTTCTGTTGCTACAATTACCGCAACAGCAATTATGGCACTTATTATATCCTTCATTTCACCCTTCGTTGCATTCCTTGATTCAATTCCTGGTTGTGTAATGGGTGGCGTATGTATTACACTTTACGGCTTTATCGCAGTAAGCGGTCTTAAGATGATTCAGAAAGTTGACCTTGAAGACCACGCAAATCTCTTTACTGTTTCAGCTATTTTAATCCCCGGTATCGGTGGTATGGCAATTGCTATCGGAAAGGTTACTATTACGGCGATTGCTTGCGCGCTTATCCTTGGCATTATTACAAACATCATTTTATCAAGAAAAAAAGACTGATAAATTAAAAAAACATCCGCAATAGCGGATGTTTTTTTTTTAGAAATTAATTTTATTTTTCCTAAAAATATTTATAAGTATCACACCTAAAATAAGTCCTGCCGCGCCTTGAACTGCGTTTGCATAAATATTTACAACTGACGCAATAAATCCGTATAAAAATCCTTCAAATATGTAATATCCTAAAACCATTACTATCTCTGAAATTATACCGCTTATAATAAGTGACGGAAAATTTTTAAGCTTCTTTTGTAGAAATCTATGCACCATGCAAAAGATAAGCGCCATCAAGCCCTTAATAACAAATGTAGCAGGTATATATACCCCATAACCTGAAAAGAAGTCTGCAAGTGAGCTTCCTATCCCTGCCGTTAAAAATGCATACCAGGGTGAAAACATCCACCCTGAAAGAAGGACAATTCCATCCCCTAAATTTAAGTATCCCTTAAGAGGAGACGGAACTTTAACAAGCATTGTTACAACACAGCATAGCGCACTCATAAGAGACGCCATAACTATTTTTTGAGTTTTTGTTTTCATTTTAAACCACCCTAAAAGTAAAAATTAGGAAATCCACAAGGGGATTTCCTAATTTTGTAATTCTCTAATTAGAATCCAAGTTCGATAATACCCTTGTTAAGGTAATCTGTCATCTTGTGGCAACCGTCTTTAGTAATTGCAGCACCGATTTCCCATCTGCAGCCAAAACCTTCACCCATAATGAATGTATCTACCTGGAATGTCATATTCTCTTCAAGCGGATAATCTGAAGTTGTTTCCATCCACGGAGCTTCAACTTCAATCATACCTGTACCATGGCAAGGACCATATACGAAGTTATTCTTAAATCCGTTATCTACATACATCTTGTAGAAGTCCTTAGCAACACTGCTTGCCATAACGCCTGCTTTAAGCTGGTCACATGTCCAGTCGTGAGCATTCTTACAGAATTCAACAACTCTTCTTCTCTCGCCTTCAAGCTTACCCATAGCAATGGGAAGACCGATTGCAGGAGAATAACCATCAATTTTAGCAGAAAGGTTAAGCTGAACGATATCGTTCTTGCCGATTGTTCTGTAGCCTGAGCGGCTGATAGCGTGGCTTGTTGATTTTTCGCTGAATACATACATTGGAAGTCCTTCGTATTCTGCGCCTTCCTCGTAAATTACCTTCTGTGCAATACCAACCATCTGAAGCTCTGTTACGCCGGGCTTAAGGTTACGGATAACTTCATCTGTTGCGATATCAACGATACGGAAGCCTTCCTGAATACAAGCAAGCTCGTTTACGCTCTTAATCTTACGAAGAGTAACCATAATGTCGTTACACATTGAGATTTCAGCATTGGGGTAGTTTTCCTTAAGACCTTCCATAATGGGAAGAGTACATTCAACGTAGCTGCCAAGACCAATCTTGATGTTGTCGCCTGATACGCCGATTGCCTTAAATACATCGCGGAATGTATTAGCCTGAAGCTCGGGATAAGCAGGGTCAGCTGATTCTCTGAATTCACGAAGGCAGAAAATCTTATCAATTCTTGAACCTGAAACGTCCTTTGCGAAAATAATACATTCAGGGCCTACCATTAATGCAGCGTCACCGTTTGCTGCAATTGCAACACCTGCACGCTCAAAAAGGGGCCAGAAGCCACTGAAGTATCTTGCGTTAGCGTAATCTGACTCTGTTGAGCAAACTACCATAACGTCAAGTCCTTTTTCCTTTACAAGCTTTGCAGCTCTCGCAATTCTTTCCTTGTACTCGTAATCCGGAATACAAATTCTTGACATAACCAATTCCTCCTAATTATTTTATTTTTTCTTTGAGTTTATTTGTTTCTTCAGGACTTAAAATTCCTGTTTTCATGTGAAGTGTTACTTCTTCCCCGCTTGGGATATATCTCTCCTGCTTATGCTCCTTGCAGTAAAGGTAACCCATATGCTCTGCCGTTGCGGGAAGAACCATACCGAGTGCATCCTCGTCCTTTGTTCTTGCAATCCATCTTATGCCAAAGGGAAGCTCCTCGGGGCGATGAATTACAAACGCACTGTAACCGTCAGGAAGAAGCTCCATCGTGTAAGCATTTCCCTCTTCGTCTGCATCATATTTGCAGGTGAAAACGATTTCAGGAGCATAGGACTCAAACTCATTACCGATATTTTTCATAATATCGGAATTTTCATTAAGCATCTTAATATAATCCCTTGTTTTCTGTGCTGTCGGCTCAATGTAGTCTTCAGGCACTTCTGCATGGGCAACTATATTTTCACTCTTTGCCGTATAAAGAAGCTTTGCCCCGTCAATCGGGCGGTAGTTAATATGGCAAAGATAGAAATACTCAAGCGGTAAATCTTTGTTATTCTTAATATTTACAATTACCTCGATTGTTGAAGCATCTTCATAAAGTCTTACTTCGGGAGTAAAGGCGTAGTTATGTGTAAACGCCCTTTTGTGCTCATAAAGACCTGTAACAGATATATACTTACCCTTTTCGTCTTTATCACAAACAACGTAAGCCTTTTTGTATTTTGCAATCGGAAGCTCCCCGTGAGGTGTGTGATTATCCTTTTCTGTAGGATTACCCATAGCGGTAAGTCCGCAGTGCATCAAAAAGCAACCGTAGCTTTCACCGTAGCTGTCCTTACAAACTTCAGGCTCATCATAAATTGACTTCATAACAAGGTTATGGCCCAAAAATTCCATATCCCAAATCATTTGTCCCATAAACGGAAGAAGCGTAACGTAGCCCTTGCTGTTTTTAATCGTAACAGCCTCTACCCCTGTGGAGTAGGTGAAAACCTTTGCCGAAAAAGAGGATGCCCTGTCCTTAAAAATTACTTTTTCTTTAGCGAACATATCTCTTTTTAATTCGATTTTTTTCATTTTCTCACTCCCTGTATATTTATATATTTTAATTTTAGCAAAGATTTTTTTATTTGTATTTAGAATATATTAAACTGTTTTTGTAATATATTAAATTTTTTTAATATTGACACAAGCTTTTTTTGTGTGATATCATAAATTCGGAGATGGTTTTATGCATTACAAGCTTAAGGAATTTAATATAGATATTGAGGTTTCAAGAATGGCAAATATCCACTATTTTGAATTCTCGAAAGAATACCATTCGTACATGGACAGTCACTCGTTTCGGGAGCTTATATATGTTGACAGTGGAAAAATAAATGTTGACTCTGACGGATACCGTGGCACACTTAAGGAAAAACAACTTCTTATTCATAAGGACGGAGAAATGCACTCTCTCTCCTGCCGTGACGGCGGTGTGCCGAGTGTTATTATAATCGGGTTTGAGTGCTTAAGCGATTCGCTTGATTATTTTTCGTCAAATCCGCATACTCTTTCAGTTGACCTTGTAAGGATGCTTTCAGAGGTTGTCCGCGAAGGGCGAAATGTGTTTTTGCCCCCTTATGATATCCCCGGCATCCGCGATATGAAAAAGAGGGCGGACTACCCTTTTGGTGCAGACCAGATGCTAAAGCTCAGGCTTGAGGCATTTTTGATAGAGCTTGTAAGAAATGCACAGTCGGGACAATCCGAGAAAAAAGATTTTCAGTCAGACTCAAAGCTTGACGAGATGTTTTCTTACATAAACAACAACTTTTGCGAAAAAATAACTCTTGACGGCCTTTGCTTTCTGTTTGGTACAAATAAAACCACTATTTGCAAAAGTTTTAAAGAGGCGCACGGATGCACAGTTATAAGCTATATAAATAAGCTCCGCATTGAAGAAGCGAAAAAGCTTATAAGGGAGAAAAAAATGTCACTTACAGAGATTTCGTCAAAGCTTGGATTTTCTTCAATTCACTATTTCAGTAAGCTTTTTAAATCGCTTGAGAATATGTCTCCTACAGATTACATAGAAAAAGAACTGCACAGTTAATTAACTGTGCAGTTCTTTTTTATATAAAAAGGACATTTTATTTTCCCGTCTTTTTCTATTGTTAATGACGATATGTACGGGCAAAGCGCACTTTTATTATCTTTTTTAACGCTTTTCTCCCCAATCAAACATTTCGGGCATAGCTTATTCAATAAAATCTCTCCTACACTTTGTTACTTTATTATATGCAGGAGGCTATGCGCGTGACAATTACTCTTTAATTTTCTTTCTGTCGTGGATTATTATGCCGACTATCGCAAAGATAAGCTGCGGAAGGTGTGTTACAAGTGCACTGAATGAAAAAGAAAGCACATCATAAACGCACCAGAGCACCATATTAATTACTGTCCATATTCTGTACTTTGCACCGTTTTTCTGCCCAATGCAGAAAATAAATGTAAGTGACGCAATAATAACAAGCGCGCCAAGTGGGTCAATCCCCTTTGACACCCAGATATTAAGCGCGATAATTGCGATTGCATAAATTGCAATCATATAGCGCGGAACATCCTTTTTCCTTGACTCAAAAAAGTAGTTTGAAAGCGTCATCAGCGCCCCAAGATAGCACGCTGCAGCGCCGTTAATACCGCTTCCGCCCACAAGATAGCTTGTAGCTACAAAGAGGTTTCCGCAAAATACTAAAAACAAGATTGTTTTCATTTTTTCGCCCTTTACAAGCGATGCACAAATCATTGATACTAAACCAAGTGCACTTAAAACGTAAGCTAAAATTTCCATAATTTCTCCTTTGTAATTTTAAATTCATTTATTTTTCAAGAGGAGTGTACCCCGTCTTTTCAATAATTCTTTGACCTTGCTTACCTGTAATCCAGCCGAGTAACTTCTCTACGTTTTCGCCGCTATCCTTTCTTGTAACTGCATAAAAATATGATGCAAGCGGATACGTTCCATTTTCTATATTTTCAAGGCTTGGATAAACTCCGTTTACGCTAAGGAGCTTAATTTCGTTATTTTTCACCATTTCGGTTGAGTAAAATCTAAACGAATAGCCAAGCGCGTTTTTATAGTTTTTATAGTCGGCAGTTTTCTTGATAATTCCGCCCATGCCGTCAATCACATCTTCTTTTAGTGGCTCAACCAAATTTTTCCCCGCCATCAGTTTTTCAAGTGTTGACTGGCTTCCGCTTCCTTTATCTCTTTGAAATGCCTTTATTTTCCCAAAGCTCTCCACGCCAAGCTCTTTCCAATGCGAAATTTTGCCTGAATATACATCCTGAATTTCCGGGACGCTGATATCTTCTATCGGATTTTTGGAATTTACAAAGAACACAAAAGCTTCCTTACCTATTGGAGTATATACAAGCTCTACATTGTTTTCTTTTGCAAACTGTTTTTGCTCTTCAGAAGGAAGTGCCGCAAAAATAATATCTGCATCGCCCGTCACGATATTATAGTATGCCTCTGTTGTGGTGCTGCACATAAGATAATCACTTTTAAAATCTTCAATCAGCTCTTTGGGATACACTGCCTTTGCAAAGGCTGAATAGATTGGATAAAGTGCCGTTGCGCCGTCCATAACAGGTAAGTTTTCTTTTAAAAGAAGCTCACTTTCTTCCCCGAGTGTTGCCACTTTTGAGTTTTCCTCATAAGGCGCATAGGAGAGAAGTAAATTCCCCCTCTCCTCTATTGTGGGAATACTGTCATGGTATTTTTGATACCCCAAAATTGCCCCGCCGGTGATAATGCATATTCCTAAAATGATACACACAGGTATGTAAAAAGCCTTCTTTTTTAAAAATCCCCATAATAGAGCTATAACGCACACCTCAATCAAAATGGTCATAACCGCCAAAACAAAGATAATAAGCTCAATATTTGGGTACTTAAATGCCATAAGCAGTGACGAAATTATAAATCTATAAAGGAGCGCCACCGCCACAAAAGCTGCTACAATTATTTTCCCTATACTTTTTAAAATAAGTTTCCAGTTCATAAATTCCCTCCTTTTTTTAAGGTATAACAACATATTTTACTGATACTGTTGCTTTATTTTCATCAATTACAGATAATTCAAAGCGAATATCTATCCCTGAATAATCTTTGCCACCTAACATAATCTCAATATTATCTTTCCTATTATAATCAAAGGATGCTTTCCAGTCTTCATAATATGTATACTGGCTTTTCAGGTCCGATACGTCTTTTACATTGTCGAAATAGTCCTTGTTAGATTGCTCTATTTCGGGATAAGTTGTTTTTGTGCCAAAGGTAAGCTCTAAATCTTTCCTTAAATATTTTGCGAAATCAAATGCCGCCTCAAGATTATGATATTCATATTCAAAACCAGTGACAATATCATTATAAAAAATTAAATTCATAACTTTAACATCATTACCATTTACATACTCGGTATAAATTTTCTGATTTCCCTTTACATCAGGAGTAATAAATTTCAGCGCCTTCAAAGAATTTATAACTGTTTTTTCATCTACTCCCAGAAGCCCTAAATTATGGCGGTAATTATCGTATATTGTTTTTTTACCACCGTTTCCTCTGCCAAATAGCATAAACTCCATATCATATAAAACGTAGTCCTTGCCATTAAAGGCTCTTGCTTTAGAAATGACGTCATATCCTATACCGCGATATCTGCCCTCGCCGTGCTGATTTAGGCTTATTGATGTAGCAAAAAGAGGTTCCCTTAAATCCTTTGAACGAATAAAATCCACAATAACCATTGCAGACCATATAATACAAAGAATAACGACAATCAAAACAATGTTTCTTATTATTTTTTTCATAATATAAGACCTCAAATCCATTAATCGTTTGTTATATCACCGTCACCACTTATGGGAATTGGTTCTCCAAGAAAGGTGGGCTCGGGTTTATAAATCGTCTTTAAAAAGTCTTTGCATCTTGCAAGAAGTTCACGAATTTCACGATTTTGTTGTCCCCAATACGTATTATAATCTGCATCTACTCCGTATGCTTTAATCCCAAGCTTGTCCGCAATATAAAGCGCCCTGTATAAATGATATTTTTGTGTTACAATAATAAGCTTGTCTACCTCAAATATTTCTTTTGCACGGTACAAACTTTCGTATGTTGAAAACCCCGCGTGGTCCATAAAGATATCACTTGAGGGAACGCCCTCATCAATTGCCACTTTTTTCATAGTGTTTACTTCGTCATAATCTTTTGTGCCGTGGTCCCCACTCATAATAATTTTTGGGGCACAGCCTTGTTTATATAAATTAATTCCTCTTTTTAACCTGTCTGACAGCATATCACTTGGATTGCCGTTACTCTTTACCTGGCAACCCAGAATCAGTATACAATCAACATCACTTAACTTTGTCGCCTCTTTGGGCGTAATTATATTTTTCCCTCCTGTGTATTTTACATAGGCATTGACACCTATAGCCGAAATAATCCCAATGACAATAAGACTGCTGATTATAATGGAAGCTATTAATATTCTTTTCCTTCTCACATATATTCCTCCATTAAAAGATTTTAATAGGTAATTGTATAATTTTTCAAGTCAGTGACAAAATTATTCCTTATTGTGAAAAATAAATGTTGTTACCGGAACTATTATAGCAATAGCAATTACAAACCAGGTAATAAAATTCATAATCTTACCCCCTCTGAAACAACAAATAATTATTGATTATTCTCCATTTTTATACTCATCGCGCGCATTTTGAAGCAAGATTTTTTGTTCTAAAATCAAATCATGGCATATTAGTTTATTATCTTCTAAATTTTCTGCAAAAAGAGATACTGCATTGATTTGTGAGTTATTATATGTGGTGTAATAATATATTCCTTTATCCGTATTACAGCAGGATGTGTAATGGGTAATCTCATACTCATCTCCAACCCTTACTGCTCCCCTAATCTGATATACCGAATAGAGAATATGAAAAAACTGATTTATTTTCTCAAACTCAGTTTTTCCAAAAACAGAGTTAAGTTTCAAAAAACAAGTCTTTACAAATCTTGATGCCGATGACAAATCACCGGGTAGTCCAATTCCGCCCATCCCTCTTGAATAAGGTTTTAAATCAATTTTATCCGAAAAGACATTCTTTGCCTCTTGTGCCGTGGTTGACATGTAGTTCGTAAGATTAAACAAATGCATATCAAAGGGCGGGTTATTCGTCAAAACTCCAACCACGTCTTTAAAAACTTTGGTGCCGTCTTTTGTCTGTTCGACAACTACTGTTTCAAATTTATCCGTAATTATCCAATGCAGTGACGATGGCTCAAGTTTCTCATTAACCGCTTCATTTGTTATGTTGATTTTTTCAAGTAATCTACAAGCATCCCTTACCGATTTACACTGCATTAAAATCCAGGGTATAAACTCAAATGAAGAAACATTATCCACACCATCCATTTTGTCCATATATTCTGCATTATCAGGAAAATTCAGCCCTGCCATACTGAGTCCCATTTCGTTTGTTGCATCAAAGTACAATGGTAAATTGTTACTTTCAATCCCCATTCCAATTATTGCAAAATGTTTTTTTATCACTTTGCCATTTCGAAAAGCGAACTCAAAATTCCTCGGGGTAATAATAATCTTTTCACCAAAAGAAAGCTCAAAGTCAAGATTTCTTCCAAAATAATTATCTCCAACCGTAACAGAAATTGCCGTACACACAGACACCACTCCTTTTTGATAGTCTGTGTATCTTGGCAAAGATTTAATCATTTATGTAGAAATTATGTGTCCTATCACTTCCCTGCAACAATATGCCGTTTAAGTCCTTAATTTACCCTTTTCATTGCGATACATAATGTTTAGATGCAGCTTTCCAAAGGCTTCTCCTTGAGGAGAGGCTCCGCCGCAGGCGGTGGTGAGGTGTAGATTGCATAGCACTCATTATCTATTTCCACCTCATCCGAGTTTCTACGCAACCCACCTTCCCCTCAAGGGGAAGGCTTTTTGTTCTCGACATTATTCGACATATCCATATAGTTCGTGTCAAGACTGGAGAACAGTGAATAATAAGAACCATCACGAAATATAACGAAATCGAAGATTTCTATATTTCGGAGAACCTTGTTACTCCGTAATAAGAACCATCACAATAAACCACTAAACCAAAAGTTCGTGTTTTACGGAGAACCTTGTTATGCTAACGCATAATATGGACCTAATATTTTTTCCTTATTTTTTTCACTGCTTTCCCATAAGCACTTTTCCTTAGGACCCGCGAGAATAGTGGATTTTCTCGTTCCGATAGTATATGTAAATATTATAAATCGGCAAACTAATCTTTTAAAACTGCTAGACTTGACACGAGTAAATTTCACCCTTATCAAAGTCTATATTCACTTTTTAAAATTCCCTTTCATCTCATCGTTCCCTTCTGTGTTAATTGTTTTTTTAATAATCTGTTCTTCTAAATGCCTTCTGTTAATATGAAAGAAAAAGTTCTTGTATTTTAGTAATAATCTTTTATTGCGATTTGCTATTTCTATGCAATTCTTTCTTCAATGCATATGCTTTAGTAGGAAAAAAGAAGAAATTCAAACACTTAACTTTCTTTGAAATTACTGCCGCTAACACCGAAAACACCAATCCGCAAGCAGTTCCTAAAAGAACGTGAATCCACCACTGGCCTATATTCATACGAAGCAAGATTATTCTTATTCCGGCAGTAAATATGGTGTGTAATAAGTAAATTTGAAAAGAATACTTATTTACAAAATCAAGAAAACGAGTAACAGTTTTACAGCATTGGAGTATAGAAATGAACATAATACTGGAATATATTCCAAACAGTATCATTATTTCGTTTATGAACGGAGCTTCTATTTTTTTTAGTAAAATAAAAATGATACCTGTTATTATATGCAGTATCACAACCAGGCATTTAGCCCAGGTCCGAAGCTTAGTAAGGCTTTTGAAATCTACGAATGTGCCGATTCCAAAAGCAAGTGCGGAATAAAATACCACATCCAAACTTCCAAACGGAATACCAAAAAGCGGAGCTAAATAGCCTATTAAAACAACAATAAGCGTAATTTGCCAATTTTTTAATATTCCCGAAAAAGCCGTCCAAATACAAAACAAAAAGAACAGTGCATACAAAAACCAATATTGGGCAACAGGAGTTTTCCATATATAAAGAATATCTGAAACTGCAAAACCGGTATTTGATTCTCCAACTAAGCTGTTTATCAATATATAAACAGCTGAAAAAACTATGTATGGAATACCAAGAGTGTAAAGCTTATAGAGAAGAAATCCCCATTTACTTTTCTTGCTTTTCCACTCTCCGGTAACTTTATATACAACACCGCTTAAAAACAGAAAAAGTGCAACATGGAAAGACCATATAAACTTTTCCATACCCCAAAAAAATTTTGGAATATCTATACCTGCAATTCTTATTCCCATAATAACATGCCCAAGTAGTACCAAAAAACAAGCATATCCTTTCAGTCTGTCAACAAGCACATTTCTTTCCATATTGCACCTCCTTAAAATCATTTTACCTTTTCCTTGCTCCTGCAAGTTGCAGAAACAATATATTTCGGTCTTCCTTTAATTTCATCATAAATACGGGCAACATAATATCCGATAATACCCAGGCTTATCATCATAATACTTCCTATAAATATCAGGATAATTATAACCGTTGTCATACCTTCAAGGGCAATACCACGGATTTTATCAATAAGTGCCCAAACACTGAAAATTGCAGTAACAATAAGCATCATAACACCAAGCACGGTTACAATCTGCATTGGTGCTGTTGAATAGGCAGAAATATTTGAAATGGCATATTTCAAAAGGCCTATGGCAGACCATTTTGATTCACCTTCCAATCTTTCATTAACCTCGAATTCAACCGTTGTTTTGTTAAAGCCTACCCAAAATGAAATTGCTCTGAAGAAACCTTTTCTTTCAGGAATTCTGTTGAGTATATCCACAACCTTGCGGTCAAGCAGTTTAAAATCAGAGGCG